>JBMOKG010000069.1:0-23791 GCA_049315385.1 Bacteroidales bacterium | reverse complement strand
AAAAAACCTCATCTATAGATGGGGTTTTTTTGTTTATAGTAATTCCTATTTACTTATCTTAAATTCTTTTTATAAGCTAAAAAAACATCCGAAGAAACAAGATATAAAAATCAGAAATCTTGTAACTAAAAATTGTAAAAAAATCTTGAATATTATTTTGGTATGTATGTCAGCAATCAATGATGCTTTTATATTAATTTTTAAAACCAAAAATGCCAAAAAATAACAATATCTGATGTTTTATTCTAAGTCAAAAGTTACTGATAATGCCTAATACTAATTTGTAAACAAAATAGATACGAATAGTGTTGTTTATAAGAAAAAGTTAAACTTATTAAAGTCAGGCATTTAATTATTGTTATTATAAAAAAAACAAAATATTTGTTGATATAAGTCAGTAAATGATGTAATTTTGAGGAAGAATATCATATATATTTATTAATCGTCTGAACAATAACATCATTATACTTAAAATAAAAAATTACAAATCTTAATATAAAAAGGAATGAAAACAAAAAAATTATCAATTGCTTTGTTGACAGGCATATTATTATTATCTTTTGCTTCAATAGCACAGGTAAATATTAGCAGCGGCTATGGTTTTCATATTGGACCAGGTGCAAATATTGCTTTTTCTGGTTCAAGTATTATGCTGCAAGATGCTTCTAAATTAACAATGGATGCTACATCCAAGGTTTATTTTTTAGCACCCATTACAGTTACTTCAGGAGATATTAATTTAGCAGGAGGCGTAGCGTTTACAAACGGAGTAAGTCAGACCGTTTCCAATTTTAATATGAATGTAAAAGATTTAACTATTGGAGCAAATTTAACCATAAGTCCAAACAAAAGATTAACAGTAAATGGCACACTTCTCAATAATGGAAGTAGCAATAGTTTAATACTTGAATCTTCTGCTTTGGGTACGGCATCTCTGCTACATAGTACAGCAGGAGTGCAAGCTACCGTAAAACGATACATCCCCAATACAAATGGAGAAAATGAATTTCACATGTTGTCATCTCCAGTTACTGCACAAGCCATATCACCCGATTTTAATATTTCAGATGGCTTTTATTTATGGAATGAACCTACAAGTGAATGGATAGAATTTGCGAATGAAAATTTTACATTTGCAAATGGAGGCACTAACAACTTTGTGCCGGGCAGAGGTTATGCAGTATCCTATCCTGCAGAAGTTACAAAAACCTTTACAGGCGATTTGAATCAGGGAACTGTAAGCATACCCTTATCAGTATCACCTACCGGAATAAATAAAACATGGAATTATGTGGGCAACCCATACCCTTCGGCTATAAATTGGGACGCTACAGGATATACACGAAATGCCCTCGAAAATGCAGTTACTAATGAAGCTGCAATGTGGGTTTGGAATGATGTAGCTCAACAATACGGAGTATATATTAATAATTCAAATACTACCTTACATAATGTTACAAAAAACATAGCCATCGGACAAGGATTTTGGGTAAAAGCTGCAACTGGCGGTAGTTTTACTATGACAAACAATGTCCGACAACATGCCAATCAAGCCTATTTAAAGTCTAATAATAACAGCCCCAACACACTCTTTGCAACTATTGTTTGCGAAACAAATAATTATAACGATGAGCTGATAATTACATTTGGCAAAACAAGTGATCAGGGTGGAGCCGAAAAACTAATGAGTCCCAATACGAATGTTCCAAATTTGTATTCAATAAAACACAATGAAAACTGGTGCATCAACTATTTAACCAATACTGACGAACACGCTATAGTTCCACTGGGTTTTAAAGCAGGTGCTGATGCTAATTATATAGTAACTTTTACCGGTGTTGATAATTTTACGCAAGTAATACTGGAAGATTTAAAAACAGGTGTAAAGAAGAATTTAAAAGCGAACAATGTATATCAATTTACAGCTCAAACTTCAGATAATGCCAATCGTTTCTTATTGCGATTTAAAGATGCAACTTCAATAGCTGAAACAACTACATTAAATCCACAAATATATTATACCGATCAGAAAATAAATATTTTTAATCCATTTACAGCACCAACTACAATACAAGTTTTTGATATCAATGGTAGAATGATAAACACTTTTAAAGCCAAATACGGAATAGCAGATTACAATTTTGAATATCCTCCTGCAGTATATATTATCAAACTCAGCAATGAAAATAAAGATTTTACAACAAAAATAGTTAAATGGTAAGTTCAAAAAGATAATAATAACATAAACTAAAAGTTATGAAAATAAAAATTACTTTAATGATTTTAGCCTTCTTTAGTTTCATACAATTGAATGCTCAGGTAAAGATAGGTGATAATCCTACAATAATTGATCCCAGTGCAATCTTAGAACTTCAAAGTTCAAGCAAAGGATTATTGATTCCCAGATTAACACAGGCAGAGCGGAATTTAATTTCAAATCCTGCTGCAGCCCTGATGATCTGGTGCAGTAACTGTGGTGTTAATGGTGAGTTACAGATTTTTAATGGAACAGATTGGACAAACACATGTGGAGGTTTAGCTTCAGAAGCTATCCCAAGTCTAACTACAGCAATTATCTCTTCAGTTACTGAAACATCTGCTGTAAGCGGTGGGAATGTATTGGATGATGGTGGTGCATCTATTACTCAAAAAGGAGTATGCTGGAATATATCAGCAAATCCAACAATAGGATTAAGTACCAAAACTACTGATGGAACTGGAACTGGAACATTTACAAGTAATATTAATGGCTTAGCTTCCGGAATAACTTATTTTTTAAGGGCATATGCTACAAATTCTATAGGAACAGCATATGGTAATGAATTAAGTTTTATAACGCTCAATCCATTATTACCACCTACCTCTGGAACACATCTGCCTTCTGCTACTCAGATCATCTGGAACTGGAATTCTGTAGCAGGTGCTACAGCTTACAAGTGGAATACTACTAATGATTTTAATTCAGCGATTGATATGCAAAGTGCTACTTCCAAAACTGAAACCGGGCTCAGTTGTAATACTACATATATAAGATATGTATGGGCATTCAATGCATCCGTTAACTCCATTCCTGTTATGCTTACACAAACTACCTCATTAAATCCTCCTGCAGCTCCCTCTGCAGCTGTTCATACTCCTTCAGCTACTCAGATCATCTGGAGCTGGAATGCAATCTCAGGTGCTTTGTTTTATAAATGGAATACCATTAATGATTCCTCAACCGCAACAAATATGGGGACTTCTACATCAATAACAGAAACAGGTCTTTCGTGTAATACATCCTATACAAGATATGTATGGGCTTATGGAAATTGCGGGAATTCAGCAGCACTTATGCTTACACAAACTACCTCATTAAATCCTCCTGCAGTTCCCTCTGCAGCTGTTCATACTCCTTCAGCTACTCAGGTCATCTGGAACTGGAATGCAGTCTCAGGTGCTTTGTTTTATAAATGGAATACCATTAATGATTCCTCAACCGCAACAAATATGGGGACTTCCACATCAAAAACAGAAACAGGTCTTACCTGTAACACATCATATACAAGATATGTCTGGGTTTATGGTAATTGTGGGAGTTCAACAGCACTTACCTTAACTCAAACAACCTCTGCTTGTATCGTCCAGCCAACACTCACTACCTCAAGCATTACAAACATTACCAATTCTACAGCAAGGAGCGGGGGGAATATAACTTCCGATGGTGGAGCAGCAGTAACTTCAAAAGGAATTTGCTGGAGTATTTCACATAATCCGGTTATTTCCGGAAATCATTCATCGGATGGAAGTGGAAACGGTGTTTTTGTGAGTGAGCTTTCGGGTTTAACAGCTTCTACACTATATTATGTAAGAGCTTATGCCACTAATAGTGCTGGTACAGCTTATGGAAATGAAGAAAACTTTACAACTTCAACTCCATTGTTCACGATTGGACAGCAATATGGTGGTGGAACCATCTTCTATATAGATAATACAGGATTAAATGGATTAGTTGCTGCTCCCAGTGACCAAGGTAGTTATACATGGGGTAATTACGGATATTATATTCCTGGGACTTCAACAGCCATAGGCACAGGACAAGTGAATACAACCGCGATTGTAACTGCATTAGGCACAACTGATATAGCGGCTCGTATTTGTAATGACCTTGTTGTAAACGGATATACTGACTGGTTTTTGCCTTCAAAAGATGAACTTAATCTATTATATCTTCAAAAGGATATTGTTGGTGGTTTTGTTGCTACCAATTATTGGAGTTCCTCAGCTTACAACAGTGTTGATACATGGGTTCAAAACTTTGGTAGTGGCAGTATTGTTTTTGGCAACCCCGGTGGACCCGGTTATGTTCGTGCTGTTCGTTCATTTTCAACTATACTTCCTGTTATTTCTACAACAACGGTTTCAAATATTATACAAACTACAGCCAGTAGTGGTGGAAATATATCATCTGATGGCGGAGCAATTATTACAGCCAGAGGCGTTTGCTGGAATACTTCATCAAATCCCACAGTATTAGATTTTCATACATCAGATGGTACAGGAAGCGGTCTGTTTACAAGCAATCTGACAGGACTTTCATCAGCAACTTTGTTTAAAATTAGAGCTTATGCTTCAAATACTGCAGGTACAGCATATGGAAATGAGCTGAGTTTTACTACAAGTCCAGCTTCACTTGCTATAGGTCAGATCTATCAGGGTGGTATTATTGCTTATGTATTACAACCGGGAGATCCCGGATATATTGCAGGTGAAATACACGGATTAATAGCAGCATCAAGCGATCAGGGTAGTTTGGCTGAATGGGGTTGTCAGGGTACAGCATTATCTGGTGCTGATGGTAATTTGTTAGGAACTGGCATTCAAAATACAAATGATATAACGAATGGATGCACTGAAGTCGGAATTGCAGCAAAAGTATGTAGCGATCTGGTTTTAAATGGATATAGCGATTGGTATTTACCTAGTCTTGATGAATTGAATAAACTATTCTTAAACAAAGACTTAATAGGAGGATTTGCAAACAATAATTACTGGAGTTCTACAGAGTTTAGTGCAAATTATGCATGGTATGAATATTTCTTTAATGGAGGACAGAGTACCAGCAGCAGATTCGTCCCTTACAATGTGCGTGCTGTTAGGTCTTTTTAACTATTTATCTATTAAACTAATAACAAATACCACATAAACGATTGTAAATTCAAAAAAAGTATTGCATTAATAATTTGCTGTTTACAGGAATATATCATTTGATTTTGAAATAGTTGAATATAATAAAGATTTTAGCTGAGTGAGCAGATGACTTTAAGTCATCCACTCACTATAATTATATATAGTTTAATGTATGGTCAGTAAATATTAAGATTTAAAAGAATTTGAAAATAACATAGGTCTAAGATAGACGAAATTTAATAGCATTAATTAAAAATATAGTTAAGAACAAAACCAATAACCTATGAAAACAAAAATTACTTTATTGATTTTAGCCTTCTTTAGTATTATACAATTGAATGCTCAGGTAAAAATTGGGGACAACCCAACAGTAATCGATTCAAGTGCCATACTCGAACTAAAAAGCAGCAGCAAAGGACTACTGATTCCACGCATGACCCAAGCTGAGCGAAACTCAATTGTAGTACCTGCAACAGGATTGATGATATATCAGACTGATAATTCAGTCGGTTTTTATTATTTCAATGGCTCAAGTTGGATTGTTGTTGGAGGAGGTATTGCAACTGAAACTGACCCTGTTTTTAATGCCTCTGTTGCAAGTGGAATTACATTAAGCAATACCACCAACTGGAATACAGCTTACAGTTGGGGTAACCACAGTGGTTTATACCGCCCGTTAAGTTGGGTGCCTGCTTGGACAGATATTACAGGCAAACCCAATCCTTATATAGCCGGGAATGGTATTTCTTTAAGTGGTGATACTTTGCACAATACACTGCCAAATCTTAACCATACCGGTGATGCCGTCGGGTCGAGCGCCCTTACAGTGGTTAAATTGCAGGGAAGAGATGTCTCAAATACCAGTCCAACAAGCGGACAAGTATTGAAATGGAACGGACTCAGTTGGGTGCCCGATGTTGATAATAATACAACAATGCCAACTGGCAGTTCAAATGCCACTTTAAGAAATAACGGAAACACATGGGTGACAAGTACTTTGTTATATAATACTGATAGCAGAATTGGAATTGGGATTGCTGCTCCCAACCAACAATTAGAAATTACCCAGAATTTCAGATTGCCTGTATCAACAGCAACTGTGGGCAATATTTATAAAGATGCCAATTTGTTTATTCACAACAAAGGAACGGATAATGTTTTTATAGGTGTAAACTCAGGAAATCTTACTGCTACCGGTAATAACAATACTGCTTTAGGAGCTTATTCTTTGTATAGTAATACATCAGGAAATGCGCTAACAGCTGTAGGAAACAATGCATTAAGGAGTAATACCAGTGGCATACAAAATACCGCCATAGGTTATTGGTCAATGTATAGCAATAGCACAGGAAGTTATAATACAGCCCTGGGCTATCGTTCATTGAATGGCAATACAAGTGGTTTTGAAAATACAGCCATAGGTTACCAATCCATGCTGAATACCAATACCGGTTATGCCAATACGGCTTTAGGTTATCAATCATTGTATTCAAATACAGTTGGAATTGATAATACTGCAGTTGGTGATTATGCTTTACGGAGCAATATTTCAGGAAATGATAATACCGCAACAGGATTCTTTGCTTTAAATTTAAATACGTCAGGAAGTAATAATACTGCGAATGGTACATTAGCATTAAAAAGTAATACTACAGGTGTTAACAATACAGCATTGGGTTATAATGCCGGTTTTTTAAATGCAACAGGAAGTGGGAATGTTTTTATTGGAAATCAAGCAGGTTATAACGAAACTGGGTCAAACAAACTGATAATAAACAATTCACAAAGTTTAACTCCTTTGATTTCGGGGGATTTTTCGACAAAAAATGTAAGTATTAATACGTTAACTCCTCATGGCTCTGCAGTTTTTGAGGTAAGTTCTACTTCCAAAGGTGTTCTGCTGCCTCGCTTAACACAGGAACAGATAATTGCTATTTCTGCACCCGATACCGGTCTGATTGTGTTTAATAATACTTCAAAGGTTTATCTCATATACACAGGTTCGCAATGGAGAGAACTAACAATGGGAGGCTGCATTCCAAGTCCATCCCCAGCAATTGCAGGGAATAATCAGACGGTTTGCAATTATCCGATAACATTAAATGCGACTTCTCCGGCTGTTGGTACAGGGAAATGGACTATTGAAAGTGGTTTGGGAGGTGTAATAGCTGATAGCTTAAACCCTCAATCTTCTTTTACTGGAAGTCAGGGTGTAGAATATACACTTAAATGGACTGTTTCAACAAGCTGCAGTAATAATGCAGCAACAATTAAAGTTTTGAAACCTGCAAGTCTTACTGTAGATGCAGGTAATACATTGTTAAATAGTTGTGCAGATGAAATTCAGCTTAATGCTAGTTCAGTTCCCAATGGATATACAGGCACATGGTCAATTATAAGTGGCAGTGGTGGCAGTTTGTTTCAATCTCATGACTCACTAATAATCCTTCCTGGTCTATTTAATTTTAGTCAAATAACTTTTATTGATTCGAGCGAATCAGTTTTACATAATCCAGTTATCAAATTTAAAGGACTAAAAGAGACCATTTACAAACTCAAATGGACAATTAGTAATAGTTGCATCACTGCATATGACAGTGTATCAATATCATTTGCAGGTCAAACAATCGCAAATGCCGGTTCCGATGTTTCAGTAACCTCACTTTTTGTTTTTGCAGTTACACTTTCTGGAAATATGCCTAGTGCAAATGAAACAGGGACCTGGTCAATTCAGAAGGGTATTTCAGGAAGTTTAAATGATATTCATAATCCAAACACATTGTTTAATGTTGTGCACAACAGGCAATATGTTTTATCATGGACCATTTCAGGACTCTGTAAAACAACATCTTCTAATGTAAATATAACTACAGGTCCATTAACTTCAGCTGTTCAATACAACGGGAATACATATTATGTTTATCCTTATGCAGATAATGCAGAATCGATTGTTTGGGGTGGTGATTCCATTATTGGAGCATCATCAGATACGAATGGATTAAATAATACCAATTTAATTGTAAGTGCTTTAGGTAATAATAATGGAATCCCATACGCTGCGAAGGTTTGTTATGATTTGGCGGTAGGTGGTTATGACGATTGGTACCTTCCTTCAATCGTCGAATTAAAAGAAATTGTTCTTAATCATGCCAATGATATATCCTCATTTTCAGATAATTCTGTTTATTTAAGTTCAACGGAGTATTCTTATTATAATGCAATTAGAACTTATATTTCAAATAGTGATGAATCAGTGAATAGTTATAATTATTTAGAATATAATTATAGCAAATTAGATACCAAAAGTTATATCAGAAATAAATCAGGAGGAACTTATCCTACTATTATGGGCGAAACTTGTTATCTTTGTTTAAGAACACCAGTTACATATAATAATGATATAAATGGTTATAATAGAGTAAGATGTATCAGAAAACAATAAATTGATATACAAAAATAATGGTTTGTACTATTTACGCATGTAGCAATGCCCTCCTAATATTCCAACTGCATCTCTACACGTGTAGGAGGGTCATCAGAAAAATCTGACAGGCTTAAAACATATGTCGAAACCCATGGACTCGGAGCAGAGGGATTAACTACATGTTATGTGAACTCAGCTTTAGTAATTCCAAGCATAGCTATAGCTGATTTATATTCTAATTTTATTTTTAATCTGACAGAAAAAACGCAACCACCATAATAAAGAAAGAAGCTGTAAATTTTACAGCTTCTTTCTTTTTGGCATATTTACTTTTGTTTACTACCATTGGCAGTTTAAGTTAAAGAAAACCTTCAATTCACATTAAAATGTTGTATTAATTTGGATAAATTAAACTTGAATTTCTATAACCATTCGTTGATTTATACCAATCTTTATATTGTGATCCGCTGCTTTGTGCCCAGTTTGCAAATTTTAAATAACCTTGGATGATTTTTGATTTTTCTGTTGGATAATTAAACTTTTCAACAATATTAAGCCCCCAAGGTAAATTATTGGCTGTTTTATAATATCTTCCTGCTAAAGGAATACTGTTATCGTTTGAAGTTCCGAATAATGTAATATCTGCAAGATCGGTAGGTGCTTGGTCAGCAAGATGAATTTCTTTTCCTCTTTTCTTATTAGCAATAATAAATGGATTATAAGGTGGAGCGCCCAACAAATTCGTTTGAATTGGCTGATTCAATATTATATTTATATTTAAAGTATCAGGAGTTCCTCTACGTCCGTTAAGTACCGAATTGATACCAGAATATCCATCAGGATTAACTCCAGTAATATTGGTAAAGTTTTTCCATGCATTATCAAAAACGATTACTGTTGCTTTAGACTGATTTGCTTCCAAGCCATTTGACATAGTTGAAATAAACCCCGTTTCTGTTAAATGAGTTCCTGTAACACTTTTAACAGCCGAAGGCAAAAGATCTGGTATCTGAAAACCAAATCCATCTAAAAACCCTGCTCCGGTTGCTTTTACTATAAAAGTAGCTTGAATACTTACCACATAATTGGATGCATTTGTTACATAATTATAGCGATAATCAACAACAACATCATTAAAATCATAATCACCTTTTGATGGCCATAAATCTTCGAATGCCAAAGTTCCAAACTGCGATTGTGATGGGTAGTAATTATTAAATGATTTTGTAGCATCTGAAGGATAGTCATCAAGGGAGTTAGAAATACCATCACCATCCGAATCATCTGAAATTTGATTTGCCTGGTAAACATTGTTCTGAGAAATTGCCTGCACAGGATTTGATTTCACATAAAAAATAAGATCATTAAAGTCATTGTCAGCACCTACGTTTGGATTACGGTTCATATCTTCAAAACCACAAAGGAACAATCCTCTTGTAGCATCATGAAGCAGAACTGTATGTTGCTTATAAGTTGCACTAGATTCAGGATTAAAACTTGGATCAGAATAATATTTTGTTACATTTGCATTTACGCTGCTGCCATTCCATCCATTTGCAAACAACACCCATCCTATGCCAGTATTGGCAGGGAAAGTCCCTATTTTAACTCTATCTCCTGAAGATAATGCACCTCCGCTACCGGCTAAAGAAGCATTTGGCAATATAATGGTAATAGAATCTATCTGACTTGCACTGCTAGGAGGATTGTTTTTATTATAGGTATAAAATCCCAATACATTCATATAACCTGCACCTTCATGAACAAAAGTTACATAAACATCAGCCAGTTGATTAATTACCACATTAGTTTCGTTGGATGAAGCTAAATATTGAGGATTATTGGTTGGAACAGACTTATATTCCGGTAACCATGAATTAATATCATCCAACAAAGTTTTATCAATATGGTCTTTAATTTCTAAATATTGTGGTTTTCCTTGAGTATTATAGCTTCCTAAATATTTGATAAAAGTGGTAGATTTTGGATTTATAACTTCATAAGATGATTTATTATTGTTTATTCCTCCGAAAGTATAACTAGCTTTACCTCCGATAATCGGAAGTTTAATTTCGTTAATCAGACCAATATAATCTGTTGTTACTACAACTGAATCGCAATAACTAGGTATAGGAATATTTAATCTAAGTTCACCAATGTTGTCGGTGGCACCCGAAACAATATTGCTGCCTTTACTTACTTTTAAATCAGATAAAACATTAAAACGAATTTGTTTTAATGGAATTCCTGAATTATCCTGTGCTTTTAGCTCAATGCTTACATCCTGAGATGTTTTATAATTAAAACTTGGACTTACAACCATATTTTCCATAGTGGTAACAACAGGTGTTGTAGGTGTGCTATCTGTTTCTTTTCTACATGAAATTAAAATTGAAATAGAAAACAGTAAGAGAATTATTTTTTTCATGAGTTTATATTTTTAATTGAATAATATGCTTTTGTTTTTTATCATTATGCATTCCAATAGTCAATTATCGTGCCAACAGTTTAATGCTCACATAACCAAAGCTATACCAATATAGCAATTCATCTTAAACTTACGATTTCGTAACACATTACAAATATACTAAATTTAATGCCTTTTTCAAAATAAAAGACGAGAAACTTTCATTTTAAAGTAATTACGAAACGGTAACTCATCTTACGAAATCGTAAGTTTTTAAGTAGTATTTTAAAGATTAAAGTTTACAGATTATATTTCTGCATTCGACGTATTAACGACTGAAGGGTAATGTTTAATAATTTTGCTGCGTTGGTTTTGTTATTATCGGCTTGTTTTAATGCCCTTTCGATAAGATGTAATTCGTTTTTAGCTAAATCGAGGTTATTATCGTTGGGTGTAACAATAGTATTTTGATTGGATGAGAAATCAAAAATATTATTGATAAGATGTTCCTTATTAATCGTATCACCTTTGCATAAGATGACAGCCCTTTCGATAAAGTTTTTCAGCTGCCTTACATTGCCGGGATACTGGAAAGATAATAACTGAGAAATGGCAGCTTCATCAATATGATGAATGTTTTTTTTGAGTTTGTCAGCAAATTCTTTTAAAAACAAATAGCTTAATTCTGCAATATCTTCTTTTCTGTTTCTTAAAGGAGGTAATGCTATTTCAAAAGTATTGAGTCTGTAATAAAGATCTTCTCTGAATTTACCTTCTCTGATTAAATCGGAAATGTTTTTATTGGTTGCAGAAATAACCCTTACGTCGATATCAATTGCTTTAACAGCACCCAGACGGGTAACCTTTTTTTCTTCGAGTATGCGCAATAGTTTCGATTGCAAAAACATGGGCATATCTCCAATTTCGTCCAAAAAGAGGGTTCCTTTGTCGGCAATTTCGAACCATCCTTTTTTATCAGTTTTAGCATCGGTAAATGCACCTTTGCTGTAGCCGAAAAATTCGCTTTCAAACAAATGCTCGGGAATGGCCGAACAATTGTAAACACTTAATACCTGCATATTGCGATTGCTAAGCGCATGAATTTGTTTGGCTACTAACTCCTTTCCGGTGCCCGTTTCGCCCGAAATAAATACAGCTGTATCGTTGGAATGGGCAACATTAATAATAAGATCTTTTACACGGTTGATTTCCGGACTGCTTCCGTAAAGCAGGTTGCTCTGCTGACGCTGAACAATGTTTTCGAGATTTCTGATTCTTTCTTTGGCCGAACTTAATTTATCTTTTATTTCAATAAACTTTTTTGTTTTTTCGATGGCGTTTTTAATGGCAACCATATCGAAAGGTTTCTTAAAATAATCGAAAGCACCCTGACGCAAACATTCAACTACGGTTTCGATATCGCTATGCCCCGAAATAATAATTACCTCTGTTTCGCTGTTTACCTGTTTAATCTTTTTCATAACCTCAATGCCAGACTCCTGAGGTAAATCAATATCTACAATGGCAATATCGATGTGCTGATTTTTTGTGATTTCATAGGCTTCTGATGGTTTTGAAGCAAGCTGCGTTTGCAAACCTGGAATTTTATTGATGAAAATCCCCAAGCCATTTCGGTAGGTTTCCTGATCGTCAAGAATTAAAATATGAATTGTATCGTGGTTCGACATAAGCTATAAATTTAGTATGCTTTATTCAGTTAAATTCTGTTCATCCAAAACCTTTATTATTAATTTTCATTACAAATATAAGCATTTTTAGCCATGCATATTATTTTAATAAAATAAATGTAGTTTTTTTACTAAAAGCAGGCTTTTGTGTTTTCACAGTTTTTTTTGACAACAGGAAAGGTCAAAATTAAGGGAGAAGTTGAAATTTATGTAGAAATTTAGCTTCAGCATTTCCGAAATCAACTTCCTAATTTCATTTTAGGTTTTGCCCTTAATATTTTTAAATGACATATTTTAACAAAATATTTTAAAAAACATGATTTCAACTAAAATCAAATCTAAATTTGTAATGTATATAATTGTTTTAATTCTTCATTTATTGTTTTCTTATACAAAAAATACACTTTATTACTTGCTACTTTTATGTTTTCAATAAACGGAAAATCAGGAATATTTATTGATGGTTTTAAGTTTCCACTTATTACGTCAACTTCTTTTAAAGATATGCTTGAACCTTCTTTATATACTGCGTATAAAGCTTTTCCGTTTTCATCTTTAATAATTTTACCTGTATATTTTTTATCGTTAATAAATTTAGCTTCTGATTTGTTTATGATTTTTCCTTCAGCATTATAAGTTTCAATTGTATTTGTAATTGTATTAAACAAACAGATTTTATCCATTATATTTATAACTGTCGCTTTTAAAGGTGAAAACCTACCATGAATGTCTTCCCAGTCGAGGGATTGATAATTGCGTAATACATCCAAATTTTTGTAAACAGAGGTAACGGATAATCCATATTGTTGGGCTCTTTTTGCATAATAAAAGAAATTAAATTCACTTTCAAAAATATCAATTTTACTACTATCGGTCAATGTAAGTATTGTACGTCTTTCATTTTCTTCATCATATAAATTGATACAATGTAATTTCATTATAAAGTTTTGATAATGAAATGTATGATAATAAATATTGTCATTAATTTTAAAATCAATAGCTTTATTGTAAGCATAAAAATCATTTATCGCAATTGTTTGAATAATCGCAATTTCAGTTGGTTTTATTTCAATTTTAACGGCTTCTTTTTTATTCAGATAATAGATATCTTCAAAGCAATCTCTGTATAATTCTTCAGCTTTTTCTATTTTCTTTTCGAGTAATATATTTGCATCATAATCAATTAATAATAATCTAGTGTCGGTTATTTTTTTTCGATTATAAGCCAAGAGTAATATTTTGTTATCAATTAATAAATAGTCAATTACATAAATGGGTAATTTTTTTGTTATACTTTGTATTGGATTAGCGTTAATTGTAAATTCTTTTAATTCATTTATCTGTGGAGTTAATAGTATTTCAATTTCTTTATTTTTTCTGATAGATGTATAAATTTGTTTTTTATAGCTGATATGTGTGATGATTAGTTTGATATTATTGCTATTGGAAGAAAATGAAAAAAAACCTGAATCATTTGAGGTAGTTCCTCTTGGAAATCCTTCTATTTGAATATTAACATCTTTTATAGGGGAAAGAGTATTAATATCTTTCACGTAACCTTTGATTATTGTTTTTTGTGAAAAACAATTAGTTACGATGAGTAACAGTAAGCTTATGTTCAGGATTTTTTTCATTTCAATAGGTATTTAGATATTATTTTATAATATTAAAATACGGAGTTTTACCTTTTTTTTGCAGCCATTCTTTCTGCTTCAAGATCGAAATAACTTTTGGTTTCAACAACAACAACTCCACCGTCAAAATCCCCATATTTAGCAGGAACATCTCCCATGTAAACCATAATACTGGCAACGGCTGTGCTAGGAATTTTATATTCACCATCACGTTGTTTTACACCATCAACATAATATACTACACCTCCATTTCTTGCTCCTCTAAAATAAACTTCTCTTCCGTCATCACTAACAAGGACACCAGGAGTTATTGCGTTTAACAGATAAGTTAAATTTTTAGAATTTGGGATGTTTTTAATATCCTTAGATCTAATTACTTCTAATGGCTTTGCACCTATTAATTTATCAGTATATTCAACTATTTCAATTGGGTTTAAATCGTTTTTAGTTGTAAGATAAATATCTTCAAGTGATGTCATTTCGTTATAATTAACTCTTACTGTTGTGATTATTTTTTTGTTATAACCAATGTAAGAGATATTAACATTGTAAACGCCTGGATTTAATCCTTTAATATGAAAATAGCCATAAGCGTCAGTAGAAGCGCCAATTAATACTTTTCCAATTTCAATATAAGCATTTGCACCTGGTAAGGTTTCGTTTGTGATAGAATCTATAACTTTACCCCTGATACTACCAATTTGTCCAAAAGTGCCCGATAGCATTGTGCTTACTAAAATCAGGCAGCATAAAATTTTTTTCATAGTTTTTAAATTTTTAGTTAATGTTTTTTCGATAAATTTACAACAATTGAAAGGCGAAGTAAAGAGACTATCAGTTGTCGGTAGTAAATTATCAGTTGTCGGTAGGTTTGATAAAGTTAAAGGCAAGTATTTTCTTAAGGGATATTAACTGCTTTTCTCTATTTTTACAAAGTTTCTTAACGGATCTATTCTTTAAAGGATGAGCTTTTTTTGCTTTTGGATGCGAATAAGCATAGTTTGGTGTGTTTAAACATAAAAAAAGAGGTGCTATTTAAATTAGTACCTCTTTTTAAGAATTAGTTTATTGCAATTACAATTTAATTTTTTTCAAAATATCTTTTGGTATGGCTTCTTTATGAATCATAATATCCATAGTTTTGTATTTAACAAAAGCTTCTGAAGCATAAAAATAGCCTTCGTATTTTCCTTCTGCACTCCAAGAGTTTTTAACGAGATAATATTTATTACCATTTTGATCTTTAGCGATGCCACAAATTACCATTCCATGATCATCAGTTGTTTGATAATTGTCAAATGCTAATTGACGCATTTCCTGTGTAATAACTTTTTCTTTAATGGGTTTATCAAAAGTATAAAGCTGAGCTGCTTTTTCTCTTTCGGTTAATTTTTCCCATTTATCTCTTTCTGTACCCTGTAAATCTGGTTTGTCTTCATCAGGGACAACTGCAACTCCATTTTTCCATGAAAATCCTTTTTCGCTAACATCAGCACCCCAAGCAACTGAATACCCATTGTTAATTGCATTATCAATGATTGACATCATTTCGTTCAAAGGAACATTATGTACCGCATCCCAAGCCCAATTATCAGGAACTTCTATGATAAATTTTGAATAAAAAGGATGATGAGTGAAAGAAGAAAATTCAATATAATCATCTGGATTAATACCAGATTCCTTAGCATAAGATTGTGGAGTATATGTTTTCCCTTTGTAATTAAAACTTTCAGGTAATTTGCCAAAATATGCATCTAAAATTCCGTTAAATCCAGCTAACCATGCTGTACTTATTTTTTTATTATTATCATCTGCTATAGCTTTAATATAAGCTTTAAGAACAGCATCAATTTCACCATGATCATGTTTGGTTTCTCCGTAATTTAATCCAGTATAAATTTCCTCAGGAACCATTCCGTATTTACGTATCATATTGGTAACGTCATGAGCAGCTCCACCACTGCCAAAGTTTATTGTACCATGCATACGTACAAATTTTTCAGCTTTATCAGCATAGGCATGTCTTACGGTAAACATATCTGAAATATCGTAATCACCTTTTCCCATTCTGATTAATTCAGATTCAATAAAAGAAAAAGTTGAAAAACTCCAACATGTACCTGATTTACTTTGATTTTTAACAGAAGTAGCTTTAATTTGTTTTTCAATAGTAAATTTGTATCCTTCTATTTTTTTGTCTTTTTCATCCTGTGCATTCAAAATTGTTGCGACAAAAAGAAAACATAAAAAAAGCAAACTAAATTTTAATAAATTCATTTTCATTTTTAATAATTATTAGGTAAAACATTGTACTTTTAATTACTACAAAATTAAAACTTTATGTAATTAGTTTTTTAAATAATATGTTAAAGTGCAATTTATTTGATAAAGCTAAGTTTTTAATGGATAAAATATATATTTGACAAGTTTAACTAAAGATATTTTATACTTTTGTGAATTCAGGTTATATAATAATTTTATGAAGAAAATAGTAACTTTTATACTTTTCGTTATTATACAGCAGTTTTTATTTGCTCAATACCAAAATTCTTATAAAAGTGTAAGATCTAATTCATCAAGAATTAGAAGAACAGCATCTAAACAATTGCCAATGATGGATAAATATGATGTAAAATTCTATAAATTAGATATTAATGTAGAACGAACTTCTGTTTATATTGAAGGAAATGTTACGATTAAGGCAAACGTGATTGCTTCTCAGTTGGATACATTTGTATTTGAATTGAAAGATTATTTTGTCATTGATTCAATATTGATTAATAATCAAAAACGGACTTTTAGCAGAGTGGGTGATGACGTGATTACTGGAATTACTCAATTGTCTTATGGTTCGGTAGTATCTGCTCAAATTTTTTATAAGGGAATAGCTCCTAATACAGGTGATTTTTTTAGCGGTATTTCAAGTCAAACCGATGAAATTTGGGGAAATCGAGTTACTTGGACTTTGTCTGAACCTTTTGCTGCTAAAGAGTGGTTTCCTGTAAAACAATCTTTAACTGATAAGGCAGATTCAGCATTTATTTTTGTTACAACCAATAATGACAATAAAGCAGGCTCAAATGGTTTGCTTACTGCAACCATTCCGTTACCAAATAATAAAGTAAGATATGAATGGAAAACATTTTATCCTATTGATTACTATTTGATTTCAATAGCTGTGGGTAAGTATGTTGATTATTCATTTTATGCACATCCAAATGGCATACAGGATTCTATACTTATTCAAAACTATATTTATGATAATCCTTTAACTTTGCCTAATTTTATAACAGAAATAGATAGAACATCAGGTTTTATTGAGCTGTATTCTGTTTTATTTGGTGTTTATCCATTTTTTAAAGAAAAATATGGACATTGCATGGCTCCTTTAGGCGGAGGAATGGAGCATCAAACTATGACAACTTTGGGTGATTTTAATTTTTATCTGACTTGCCACGAATTATCACATCAGTGGTGGGGTGATAATGTTACTTGCGCCACTTGGAGTGATATATGGATTAACGAAGGTTTTGCTTCGTATTGTGAATATCTTGCAGCTCAGAATTTGTGGAGTCAGCAGGAAGCGCAACAACATATCTTGCAGAAACATAATAATATAATGTCTCATCCGGATGGAAGTGTTTATATTCCTCCTTATTTAGCTGTTGATGAAAATAGAATTTTTGATGGAAGGCTTTCCTACGATAAAGGAGCCGCAATTATACATAACCTAAGATTTGAAGTTAATAACGATTCCATTTTCTTCCAAATTTTTAAAACGGTTCAAATTCGTTTCAAAGATAGCACAATAACCGGATTGGATTTTAAAGTGGTTGCAGAAGAGCTTTTGGGAAAAAATTTCACGGACTTCTTTAATCAATGGTATTTTGGTGAAGGATTTCCTACTCTGGATGTTGTTTATTCTCAACAAAACGATACGCTTGTTATGAACGTGAATCAGTCAACTTCTGCTGCTATCACGCCATTATATAAGATGAACATGGAATATAAAATAAGGTTTTTAACAGGCGATACTATAATTAAGCTATATCATAAAGCAAATAATGAAACTTTTAAAATTCCGATGCAAAATCAAGTCAAAGGTTTGGAAATTGATCCCAACAATTGGGTTATAAATGGTAATGGTAGCGTTAAATTAATTGCAGACACACAAGCTGTGAGTTTCGTAGTTTTTCCAAACCCTTGTTCCGATTATCTTCAATTTTACTTTAGAAATAATGGGAATTACGAAATTTCTGTTTTTGATGTAACAGGGAAAAATATTATTTCAGAAATAAATATTAATACTGAAATGATAAAATTAAATATTCAGAATTTAGAAAAGGGTATTTACTTATTACAGATTTCGGATAGTGTTAATAAAACAGTACAGAAATTTGTAAAACAATAAAAGTTTATATCATTGTAGCATCTTCGCCTCTTGGCTTGCTAACCAGGTATTTAAAATAACTTCTTCGGCGTTTGTGTTGACGACGTTCAAAATAGCTCCATAGATTCTGCATTTTTTCGTTGCTTTCAAATTCTACATTGGTCTCTGCTTTTTTAAAGCCTTTGGCAATTAATTTATTTGCCAAATCGCAAAACATAACTGCCAGTACACCTTTGTTCTGAAAATCGGGACGAATACCTATAAAATACATATCTATAGTGTCGTTCTTTTTTGAAGCTTTGTTCAAATGATAAAAACCAAACGGATACAGTTTGCCTTTTGCTTTTTGCATAGCTTTTGAATAGGAAGGCATGGTAACACCAAAAGCAACGACTTTGTTATTTTTGTCTAAAACCACAGAAACAAATTCAGGATTAACTAATTTGAAGTATTGTTTAAGGTAAAATTCGGTTTGTTTTTCGTCAACAGGTGTAAAACCATACATTAAGCCATATATATTGTTGATAATTGCAAAAATTTCATCTACATACGGCATAACGTCATGTAAGCTATTAAGTTTTGCAATTTTAAGATTTTGTTTTCGTTGAACAAAATCAGAAACTTTAAGGAATTTTTCGGGTAATTTAGAAGGAATTTCTACTTCATATTCTACCCAATCAGCATCTTTGTAGTATCCATATTTTTCAAGATAACAGGCGTAATAAGGGTAGTTGTAACGCTCAACAATAGTTGAAAGCTCGCT
Organism: Bacteroidales bacterium; assembly: GCA_049315385.1. GTDB lineage: Bacteria > Bacteroidota > Bacteroidia > Bacteroidales > JACABE01 > JACABE01. Next base: position 4,316 of record JBMOKG010000069.1, on the reverse strand, counting down.
GAAACCTTCAATCAAAATACCTTCAGGGTCAAAATCGGTAAATCCCAATGGGCCATGAATAGCTTCCATTCCGTTATCTCCAGCCCAATTTTCAACAGTTTGCAAAAGTGCATTGGCAACTTCTTCGCTGTCAATAAAATCGAACCAGCCAAAACGTGCATAACGGTTTCCCCATTTTTCAATGAAAGGTTTGTGAATAATACCGGCAATTCTACCTACGATTTTATCGTTGATGTAAGCAAGCCAGAGTTTTGTTTCGCAAACTTCAAAAGAAGGATTGATATCTCTATCAAGAGTTTTCATTTCTTGAGAAATCAATTGTGGAACGAAATATTTACAATCTTTGTATAATTTTAATGGAAATAACACAAAAGCTTTAAGCTCTTGTTTGTTAGCAACTTCCTTTATTTGAATAGCCATTTTTCCTCCTTTATTTTTTATTTGTATGAATTAAAAACTAATTTAATAAAAAATGATTAAGGTATAATTTGAAGTTTCTTAGCGTTTTTAGAAATTTTATCTAATGCATAGTCAATTTGTTCAAATGTATGAGTAGCCATCAAAGAAAATCTAATTAATGAGGAGTCGGAACTAACTGCTGGAGAAACAACAGGATTCACAAAAATACCATCATCGAATAACATTTTAGTAATTTTAAATGTTTTCAGATTATCTCTAACATATAGAGGAATAATAGGTGATTGTGTATGACCTATATCAAATCCCATAACTCTCAGATTGTCCAAAGCATAATTGGTATTTGCCCATAATTTTTCAATACGTTCGGGTTCGCTTATTATAATTTCCAAAGCAGCTAAAACACTTGCAGTTGCTGCAGGGGTAATACTTGCACTAAAAATATAAGATCGTGAGTTATGTTTCAAGAAATTAATGGTATCTTTATCAGAAGCAATAAATCCACCGATAGAAGCCAATGATTTACTGAAAGTTCCCATAATTAAGTCTACTTGATCGGTTAAACCGAAGTGTGAAGCGGAACCAGCTCCATTATCCCCAATAACACCTAATGAATGCGCTTCATCTAAGTAAATAGATGCTCCGTATTTATCTGCAAGGTTAACTATACCAGGTAAATCAACGATATCACCTTCCATGCTGAATATTCCATCAACTACAATTAATTTAATTTTATCGTGTTTGCATGATTTTAATGCTTTTTCAAGCGAAGCCATGTCGTTATGTCTATATTTCAGTGCATTTGAAAACGATAATCTTCTACCTTCGATAATAGAAGCATGGTCTAATTCATCAAGAATAATATAATCATCACGTCCTGTAACAGCAGAAATAACACCGATATTAACCTGAAAACCTGTAGAATAAACCAAAGCCTCTTCTTTGCCTACATATTTAGCTAATTTTTCTTCCAATTCTATATGGATATCAAGAGTTCCGTTCAAAAAACGGGAACCAGCACAACCTGACCCATATTTTCTGATGGCTTCTATGGATGCTTCCTTTATTTTAGGATGATTGGTTAAACCTAGATAACTGTTTGATCCAAACATCAATACTTTTTTGCCATTGATAACAACTTCAGTATCTTGATCCGATTCTATTTTTCTAAAATATGGATATACACCCAGTCTTTGTATTTGCTGAGGTAAATCGTACTTTGCTAATTTTTCTTGTAAAATTCTCATAAATTTTATTCTATTAAACTAGTAACATAGTTCTATATAAACCTGCAAATTTACATATTATTCTCTAATGATTTAAATTAAAAAAACTTAAAAAGACAGAAAGCGGAAGTTTGAAGTTATAAATCTAAAGACAACATTTATCTTTTAATAGTTTTAAATGTCTTTTTATTAAACTAATACGTTTATGAAAAACAATTTTGCTGAATGCTTTCTTTCTTCCATTCAGGAAAACTATATTCTTTGGACTTTGATAAGTTCTATTTCTTTCTTATATAATCTTCTCTAGAATTTTATCAGCCAAACGGCTGGCTCCCATCCTGAAATATTTATTATTTAGCCATTTTTCTCCTAAAACTTCATTTACCAACATAAAATAATTCAATGCCTGATGAGGTTCAGAGATTCCGCCGGCAGGTTTTATGCCTATCATTTTTCCGGTTTTTTCGTAATGAGATTTAATGGACTGCATCATCACATAAAAAGCTTCTTCGGTAGCTGCTGGATTAATTTTTCCGGTAGAAGTTTTTATAAAATCGGCACCAGCAGCAATAGAAATATCGCTGGCAATACGAACATTTGTTAGTGTTTGTAGTTCTCCAGTTTCCAAAATTACCTTTAGATGAGCATTTCCGCAAAACTGTTTAATTGAAGAAATTTCATCAAAAATTGTCTGATAATTTCCTTCCAAAAATGTTCCACGTGAAATAACCATATCAATCTCCTCAGCACCTTCATCTACTGCATATTTTACTTCAATCAGTTTAACAAAAAGTGGAGATTGCCCTGCAGGAAAAGCACCAGCAACACAAGCAGTTTTGATGCCACTTCCTTTTAATTTATCCAAAACTTGTTTGGCAAAAGGAGGATAAATACATATTGCAGCCACATTGGGAATATTTTTGCCTTTTTGGTTGTAACTTAAACCTTTTTCGCACAAAGCATTTACTTTTTCTTTGGTATCAGCACCTTCTAAGGTTGTTAAATCAATACAATTCAATAAAATGCTTAGCGCTTTTTTTTCTGTAAATTTTCCTAAGCCTTTTTCTAGAATTTTTTTTACCTCATTTGCTACAACGATCTCGTCAATGGTGATATGATTCGTAAAATCTAACATAATTATCTATTTTTTTACAAAAATAATCATTTGTTTGCAATCAAAAACATAAAAGTGGAAAATTCCATTTTCTACAATAAAATTACTTAAAAGACTTGTAAAACAAATCGCATAAAAATGTAGATACATTTACTATTTACTGAATTTCTTTATCTTTGCAAAAAAATACTGAAATGAATTTTATAGAAGAACTCAAATGGAGAGGCATGATACACGATATGATGCCAGGTACTGAAGAACAACTAACAAAAGAAATGACGACTGCATATGTTGGGATAGATCCAACGGCAGATTCTTTACATATTGGACATCTGGTTTCAATCATGATGCTCAAACACTTTCAAAAAGCCGGACATAAGCCACTTGCTTTGGTGGGTGGTGCTACTGGAATGATAGGTGATCCTTCAGGTAAATCTGAGGAGCGTAATTTATTAGATGAAAATATTTTACATCATAATCAGGAGTGTATAAAAAAACAGTTGCTTAAATTTTTGGATTTTGACAACTCAAAACCTAACAATGCCGAAATTGTAAATAACTACGATTGGATGAAAGAATTTTCTTTTCTTGACTTTTTGCGAGTTGTTGGCAAACATTTGACAGTTAATTATATGATGGCAAAAGATTCGGTTAAAAAACGTTTGGAAACTGGACTTTCATTTACTGAATTTACGTATCAATTGGTTCAGGGATATGATTTTTTGTGGTTGAATGAGCATAAAAATTGTAAATTGCAAATGGGAGGTTCCGATCAATGGGGAAATATTACCACCGGAACAGAATTGATTCGCCGTAAGAATGGGGGAGAGGCTTTTGCATTGACTTGCCCATTGATTACCAAAGCAGATGGTGGCAAATTTGGCAAAACCGAAACCGGAAATATCTGGCTTGATCCTGAAAAAACATCACCCTATAAATTCTACCAGTTCTGGTTAAATTGTTCTGATGCAGATTCATCCAAATATATCCGTATTTTCTCTATGTTTAGTAAAGAGGAAATAGAAGCCCTTGAAATACAGCACAATGAAGCTCCTCATTTAAGGGTTTTACAAAAAGCTTTGGCAAAAGATCTTAGTATTCGTGTACATTCGGAAGAAGATTATAATGCAGCTATTGAAGCCTCAGAAATTTTGTTTGGAAAAGGTACAACTGATACATTAAAACGTATGTCAGAAGACACATTACTATCTGTATTTGAAGGTGTACCGCAATGTGAAGTTTCAAAAACTGATATTGAAAACGGAATTAATATTGTTGATTTTGTAAGTGAAAAAACCGGAATTTTTCCATCCAAAGGCGAAGCCCGTAGAATGTTGAAAGACAATGGAGTATCTGTAAATAAAGAAAAAGTAAGCGAGGCAACTATGATTACCGCTGATTTGCTTTTAAATCAGAAATATCTGATTGTTCAGAAAGGGAAAAAGAATTATTACTTAATAAGTTTTCAGTAAATAGTTGGTTTGAGAAATATCATCTGCTTAATGTCAGGCTTACACAATCTAATTTTCCACCCAGAGGAGGATTTAATTTGGAAACCT
>JBMOKG010000159.1:0-5528 GCA_049315385.1 Bacteroidales bacterium | reverse complement strand
TAAAAGCATCTACAATAACCGGAATAGCATGATTACCAATCATACAATAGGTATCAGTTCCCCATAATTGCCAGATAGGTAGATAACCATACGTTTTATATTGCCGAAGCATTGAATTGATAAAACCGGCTGTTCTGTCATGCTGAATCAAAGTATAAAGCGGATGAGCAGCACGATAAGTATCCCAAAGTGAAAATGTACTGTAATGTTTTTTATCCGGCGCATTCTTAATGCTATTATCTGTACTCAGATAATTACCAGATACATCAGCTATATTATTCGGCTGAATAAATAAATGGTATAAGCCTGTATAAAAGATATTTTTCTGTCTTTCAGTACCTTCAATATCAATACAGGATAATTCCTTATTCCAGGCTTTATTTGCCAGTGTATGGATTTTATCAAAATTAAAATCTATCATTTCGGCATCAAGATTTTCTTTAGCACCCTCAGCTGAAACTGATGAAATACCGACTTTAACATACAATGGCTTTTCATTATCTTTATCGAAATTCATTATAATTTTTAATTCTGCATGATTTGCAATAGTTGCATCAGATATCTCATACTGACCGGCTTTGAATATATGCGAATCAAAAGGACGTGAAAACTCAGCCCTGAAATACACTTTCCTCAACTTAGCCCAACCTGATATGATTCTGTATCCCTCAATGGTTTTGTTATCAATAACTCTAACCTGAGAAGATAAAATTTTCACAAAACGATAGGGACTGTTTCTCACCAGTGAATGATCCAGATCAACGATCAGATGATAGGGTTTTTTATCAGCAAAAGTATATTTGTGCATCCCACAATGTTCAGTTGCAGTTAATTCAGCTTTAATATTATACGCGTCTAAAACAACGCTGTAATATCCGGGACTGGCTTTTTCATTTAAATGCCTGTATTTCGAACGAAAACCCGGTATTTTACCATCATCGCTGCCTGCTTTCCATTTTATATCCCCACCAAAAGGCATAAAAAGGAAATCATATAAATCAGGACAACCCGTTCCATTTAGATGAGTATGGCTAAAGCCGAGAATGCTTGGATCTTTATAATCATATCCACTGCAGGGATCATCAGGATATTCTCTGGTATCGGGGCTCAATTGTACCAAACCAAATGGCAGACAAGCACCGGGAAAATTGCTTCCCGACAAGCTTAAACTATCTATGGAACCTGTGCCAATAAAAGGATTCACAAATTTTGTGTAATCAATTGTTTTCGAATTATTTTGAGCAGAAATGCTAATTGAAATGAAAAAGGCAAATACAATAACAAGAAATTTTTTTTTCGTCATGATAAATAAATTAAATCTAAATCCTTTTAAATTAGTTTTTTTTGAAATATTGATTAAACCGTAAAAATATTTGCAAATATATGGTTTTACAAAATGCTGATTCGTGATTTTTTTCAAAAATTTCAAAATGTCTTTTATTCAGCTAACAAACAATTTGTTATTGAGATTTGATTCAAAGAAGTTGAAAATAAGTATATAACGCTAAGTTTAATCTTTTTAAAACAAAATTATTTTCTTATATCAATATAATATTAGTTATCTTTGAAATATTATTTAAAAAATTAGTCTAAAATCAAATTTCCTTTAATTTGCAAATATAGTTTCAAAAACCAAGAACCAATCGACAAACCAATGAAATTTTAGAAGCATCATACTTTCAATATCTGTTAAATGTATTTATGCGGATTTAAAAGTATTCTAATAATAAAAACTTGAAACAAATGAAAACAATAAACAAAAATTTAAAAATTCTACGTTGGGTGGCAAGAATTATTAGTGTTCCATTAATACTGTTTATAGGTGTTCAGCTTATATTTCCTGAACATGGATTTCAGGATAATTTAAAATTATCAACAAAAGAATCAATTATGGTAATTTTTTATCCTTTGATGTATTTTATTGGATTGGTAATTTCATGGAAATGGGATGCTATTGGAGGAATAATATCAATATTTGGAGTTTTAATTGCTGCTTTTTTTAGACCAGATATATTATTCTTATTTCTAGTTTTATCTATACCAGCTGCTTTGTTTATAGCTTATTGGTATCTTTCAAAAAAAGAATTAGAAACTGCAAATTAGCATTTTATAAATTAATTTGAACTTTGATCGTTCAATCTTTTATAGTTTGTAATAAATTCCTGGTTGAATTATTATCCAACAGATAAATACGAGTATAATAAGGCCAATAGTTTTATTAACAAATTCATACCCTATAACTCAAAGAAGTCCTTTGAGTTATATAGTCTATTAATATATTCCTAATTATTTGATTTTTTCTTGTTTGCTATTGTTCAACAAACTGTTCCATAAATCCATCAGAATAAGGCTCCGAAGAAATTTTAAAATACCTTCAAATCCCGTGAGTAAATAATTATAAATTTATACTTTAGTGTTTATTAACTAATTACTATTTCATTTACAAATTATCCTGCTAACATCTTTTAAAAGCTAACATTTTTGATTTACAAAACCTTTCCGAATTAATAAAGAATGAAACTAACAGCATAAAGACTATTTATACCCGTCGGACAAGTAGTTCCCGACGGCTTGCCAAATTAAATTACTATATTCACAATCTTCTTAGGAACTATTATCACCTTCTTAGGCGCTTTACCTTCCAGCCATTTTTGAGCATCAGGATGCGCCAATACCGTTTTTTCAATTTCTGCAACAGAAATATCTGTTGCAAACTCCATCTGGAAACGGGTTTTCCCATTAAATGAAATAGGGTAATTAAACGTATTTTCAACTAAAAATGCCTCGTTCAGCTCAGGGAAAGCTGCAAAGCAAATGCTATCGCTGTTTCCTGATAATTGCCACAACTCTTCAGCAAGATGAGGAGCATAAGGTGAAATCAAAACAGCAAGTGGTTGCAGAATCTCTTTTTTGTGGCATTTCAATTCTGTAAGCTCATTGGTTGAAATCATAAAGCTACTTACAGCAGTATTGAATGAAAAACGTTCAATGTCATCCTGTATTTTTTTAATTGTACGATGCAGTATTTTTAATTCCTGAGGTGTTGCTTTTTCATCGCATACACAGAAATCATTGTTTTCGTTATGATATAATTTCCAGAATTTACGTATAAAACGAAAAACGCCTTCAATTCCTTTGGTATCCCATGGTTTGGATTGTTCGAGTGGACCCAGAAACATTTCGTACATACGCAAGGTATCGGCACCATAGCGTATAACCAAATCATCAGGATTTTGTACATTGTACAATGATTTTGACATTTTCTCTACACTCCAGTCACAATGATATTTCCCATTTTCCAATACGAATTCAGCATTTGCATAATCAGGTAAACTATGACGAAACTTTTCAGTATCCAAAATATCGTTATCTACAATATTTACATCCACATGTATTGCCTGGGTTTCATAATTATCTTTTAATCCTGAAGAAACAAACTGATTAGTCCCTTTAATTCTATACACAAAATTAGACCGGCCCTGTATCATTCCCTGATTAATCAGCTTTTGGAAAGGTTCGTCTTTTACACAAAAACCCAGATCATATAGGAATTTATTCCAGAAACGGGCATATATCAAATGACCGGTAGCATGTTCAGCTCCTCCGATATATAAATCCACATTCTGCCAGTAAGCATTGGCTTCTTTGGAGAAAATTTCTTTCTCATTGTGAGCATCCATATATCTCAGATAATAGGCACTACTACCTGCAAAACCCGGCATTGTATTGCATTCCAACGGATAACCTTCTTCGGTATGCCAGTTTTCGGCACGGGCCAAAGGTGGTTCTCCGCTTTCGGTTGGTAAATATTTATCAACAGCAGGCAATTCAAGTGGTAGTTTACTTTCATCCAGCATATAAGGCATACCCTCTTTGTAATAAACAGGAAAAGGTTCACCCCAATAACGCTGACGGCTGAAAATGGCATCACGTAAACGGTAATTTACCATTCGCTTTCCAATTCCTTTTTCTTCGAGATAATCAATTACAGCTTTAATGCCATCTTTCACATTCATTCCTGTTATAAAACCTGAATTGATACAAATCCCTTCTTTTGAATCTTTGGATTCCTTCCAGTTGGCTGTATCTTCAGCTTCTTCATCATAAGGAAGAATTACCTGAGGTATCGGTAAATTAAAATGACGGGCAAAAGCAAAATCGCGGCTATCGTGAGCCGGAACAGCCATGATGGCACCGGTTCCATAACCCGCCAATACATAATCAGAAATCCAGATGGGAATTTCCTGATTTGTGAGTGGGTTAACTGCATAAGCACCGGTGAATACACCGGTTACAACATTTACTTCAGTCTGACGTTCGCGTTCCGAGCGATTTTTGGTCCATTGAAGATAGTCTGCAACTGCTTGTTTTTGTTCTGATGTAGTAATTTGCTCAATCATTTCGTGTTCAGGACACAAAACCATAAAACTAACACCAAAAATTGTATCGGGACGGGTTGTGAATATACGAATCACCTCACCTAAATCCTCTCCAAGGGAGAGGACTTTTGTTACCTCACTTAAATCCTCTCCAAAGGAGAGGACTTTTGTTACCTCACCTAAATCCTCTCCAAAGGAGAGGACTTTGGATTTGAGCTTAAATTTTATGGTTTCAATAACTTGATCAATATTATGTATTACCTCGTTATTGGTGAAACGGATGACTTCAAATCCAATTTTATTAAGTTCCAGTGTGCGTTCAGCATCCTGTTCCTTTTGTTGTTCATGAATTTCACCATCTATTTCAATGATTAATTTCTTTGATAAACAAACAAAATCTGCGATATAATTGCTAACAACCTGTTGTCTTCTGATTTTATAACCAAGTTGATTTCCTCTTAAACATTGCCAAAGAATATTTTCAGTTGCTGTTGGTTCTTTACGCATTCTTTTGGCATTATCTTTCAATGCGGCCCAATCCAGAGGATTCGTTGTATAAAATCGTGGAGTTACTCCCTCTCCTTTGGAGAGAGCCTGTTCCGATTTATCGGAAGTTGGGGTGAGGTTTCCCTCTCCTTTGGAGAGGGCCGGGGTGAGGTGAAAATTAACTTCAGCACCTATCGATTTGCCAATCCAGTTTTTTTGAATTTCTTTGATTGAATCGCTCCAGTCCAGATTTTCAAGACCCTGCAATAATCGCTCAGCATAGGCAGAAATCCTTAATGACCATTGACGCATAGATTTGCGTTCAACAGCATAACCGCCTCTTACTGAGAAGCCACCTACAACTTCATCGTTTGCCAAAACAGTTCCTAATTGCGGACACCAATTCACCATCGTATCAGAAAGATACGATATACGGTAATTCAACAAAATTTCCTGTTGTTGTTTTTCTGTATTAGAATTCCATTCTTCAGCAGAAAAAACTGGTGTTTCACTACAGTATGCATTAATATTCTTATTACCTTCTTTTACAAATATTTTTACAATATCAGCTATGCTTTCGGCTTTGTCAGTGTTCTTATTATACCAATGATTAAATAACTGAATAAATGTCCATTGTGTCCATTTATAATAAGTTGGATCACA
>JBMOKG010000068.1:0-23943 GCA_049315385.1 Bacteroidales bacterium | reverse complement strand
GTGAAGGTTTAGCCGATGGAGTATATTATGTTACAATAAAAGCAAAGGGAATCATAAAAGATGTTGAATACAAAATCAGTTTGCAAATTTTAAGATAATAAATGAAATTATAGCAAATAAAATTAGAATTAGTAGTTACGAATAAATTAAACTTTAAAACGGTAAATGAAGTTTCAAAAATACTGATAATTAAGTGACAAACCTAACAGGTTTTTAAAACCTGTTAGGTTTAATCTCAGTTAGTTAATCGCATTTGTACGGATTTAAGGTAATATTAAAAAGATAAGTAAATTGTAAAAAATTTATAATATTAAATATTTAAAATTATGAAAAAATTAGTAATACCAATTATTATACTGTTTTTTGCGCTACATTTACCAGCACAAAACATAGTAGTATTTCATGAAAATTTTGAACTGCCGAGTTTAGGTGATAGTTTAAATAGTTCTACAGATCCAGTTGGAGGTGATCCATGGTCTATAACTACACAGTTAAAGAGTTCAGGTTTGAGATCCGACTCAAATGCAGTTCAGGTTGGTTATACGGTATATTTAACAACTAATTCGTTTTCAACTATTGGCTATTCAAAAGTTTCACTTCAGTTTGCTCAAATATGCAAATTGTATTTTTCGGATGGAGGTCAGATTGAAGTTTCTGTTGATGATGGTACTACCTGGACTTCATTGGGACTATCTCAATATACGGGAAGTGGTAATCTTGTTACTACTGGTGGCATATCTAAATTTTCAGAAAGTGCATACACCGATTGGTTACCAGGAGATATTACGACTAAACCCAACAATACGTGGTGGAAAACAGAAACTTTTAATCTTTCATCTATTGCGGCTAATCAGGCAGATGTGAAAGTCAGGTTTAAATTTTTTGGAAGTGGAAATCCTTTAGCTGCCGGAAGATACGGTTGGTTGTTAGACGATATAAAAGTGATAGCCGGAAATAATGAAATATCAGCACCCATAATCACATTTAAAACACCTGTTTTAAAAGATACGCTTTATGTAACAGGTCCTTTTACAGTGAAAGCTTATGTGAAAGATTCATCCGCAGTAGCTTCTGTTAATCTCTTATACAATGTTAATGGAGGCGGTGATTCAATAGTTTCTATGACTTATTTGGGTGATTCTACGTATGTGGCTGATATTCCATCTTTCTCATATAATACTTTAATCAGTTATAAAATTCAAGCCTCAGATATCTATAATAATTCATCTTCTTTACCAAGCGGATACCAAACTTTTTTGATTAAAAAAGGACTATCAAGTATACAGGTTGGGAATACAATAACTGCCGGATTGATGAGTCCGTTATATATTGCAGGTTCAACTGATGCTAATTTATACAGTTACAATGTATTACTTATTGATAAATCTGAAATTCTTTCAGGTGGAACTATTGAATCACTTGCATTCAGTAAGGCTGATGCCCAGGGTTATACACTTGGAAATGCAACACTAAGGATTTATATGAAAGGTGTATCTGCAACTGCTGTTCCTCTTACCTATCCTAATTATCAGTTAGAAAAAAACGGAGCAATAAAAGTTTATGAAAGTAATTCTCAAAATCTTAATACAAATATAGGCTGGCAAACTTTTGTTTGTAATACAGGTAGTTTGTTTTCACACAACGGAAATGAAAATTTAATGATTTTTGTTGAATGGTATCGTCCCGGAAATGCAACAGCTGCAGTAAACTGGAATTATAATCTGGCAACCAGCAAATCAAGTATTTTTTATGGTGGAAGTTCAACCCCAACAACTATTAATACTACAGGACAACGTGCAAATATTAAAATTAATTTTCAATCAAGTAACGTAAATTATGATGCTACAGTATTGAATTTTGCATCACCTACCCAATCTATGACCGCTGGAGTAAATGTTCCTGTAACTGCAAGAGTTAAGAATCTGGGTTCAGCAACACTTACAAAAACAAAAGTTCATTGGATGGTAGATGGAGTATATCAGGGTGTAGTAAATTATTCTTCAAGTTTATCACAGGATTTTGTCAGTTTACCACTTACATTGGGAAGTGTTAACTTAACAGTAGGGCCGCATGTACTCAAAGCATGGACCGCATTACCTAATGACAGTATAGACCAAATGCCTGCAAATGATACAACGATATTTACAGTTTTTGCCTGCCAGGTTTTAAACGGAAGCTATACTGTAGGAACACCAACTTCAAATTTTCCTACATTTAATGATATGTTCACTGCATTGAATAATTGCGGATTAAATGGTGCCGTTAGTTTTAAAATTGCATCAGGTACATATAATCAACAATTGATTATTCCTTTGATTAATAATGTTTCAGCTTCCAATACTGTTACTTTTGAATCGGCAACAGGAAATATGAATGATGTAATTTTTCAGTATAGTTCAGTTGGAACCGCTGATAATTTTGTGTTGAAATTAGATGCTGCCAAATATGTCAAGGTTAAAAACATGAGTTTTAAAGCCCTGGGTGCTACTTATGGACGTATAATGGAACTTGCGAATCAATCAAGTTATAATACCATTGAAGGCTGTAAATTGGAAATGCCAATTACTAATTCTGCAAATTATGCAGGTATTTATACTGCAAATACAATAGAACAATACAATACTTTCAGAAATAATACTATCTTAAATGGTTATTATGGTATTTATAATTATGGGACAAGTGCAACTGTTCTTGAAAAAGGGAATGTAATTGATGGCAATACCATTACAGGATTTTATAATACTGGTATTTATTCTTTCTATCAGGATTCTGTTACGATAAATAAAAATATTGTTGAAAACAGTTCAAATGCAGCAGCAGTATATGGTATTTATGCAAATTATAATGATAATATTATAAGCATCAGTAAAAATAAAGTTTATGTTCACAGTTCTGGAACAAATGCTAATTATGCAATTTATGTTTTCAATTGCGATAATACAGCAACCCAGCCAGGTAGCATTGCCAATAATTTCTGTTCACAATCTGGTACTACAGGTGATAGTTATGGATTATACAGCAATACTTCCACTTATCAGAATTACTATTATAATTCAGCAAATATTACTTCTGTTTCAAGTACTGCTTATGCTTTTTATGTAAACGGAGGTTCAAATTTAAATTTATATAATAATTGTTTTGTAAATTCAGGAGGTGGTTATGCATTTTATATCAATACAATTACAGCAATCGTTAATTCTAATTACAATAATCTTTATGTTACAGGAAGTAATTTAGCTTACTGGACAGGAGTTAAAACCACTCTGGCTGATTTACAGGCCTCAAGTGGAAAAGATGTAAATTCTTTAAACCAGAATCCGGGATATATTAGTATATCTGATTTGCATGTTACCAATTTCTCATTATTTGCAGCAGGAACAACAATATTATCTGTTACCGATGATGTTGATGGTGATGTAAGACCTAATCCTCCATGTATTGGTGCAGATGAATTTATATTACAGCAAAATGATGCTGGAATTGTTCAGATTAGCAGTCCAACTTCAATAATTACGACACTAAGTCAACCAGTTAAAATAAAATTAAAAAACTCAGGTTTATTACCACTAACATCTGCAACAATAAAATGGTCAGTTAATGGTATATCACAACCAGCTTTCAGTTGGATAGGTAATTTAAATAACAATTCCATTGATTCTTTAGATTTAGGTAATTATATTTTCAATCCCGGACAAAATACATTAAATGTATATTCAGAAATGCCTAATGGTTTTCAGGATATGTTTAATTATAACGATACTTTGTCAATGAATATATATGCCTGTTCAGGATCTTTAAGTGGTATTTATTCAATTGGAGGTAACGGAGCTGATTATCCTACAGTTAATTCTGCAGTTTTAGCATTAAAAAGCTGTGGAGTTTCAGGACCAACTGTGTTCAATATAAATCCCGGAATTTACAATGAACAATTTGTAATTACAAAAATACCAGGTGTTTCTGCTTCAAATACAGTAACTTTTAAATCTGCAAATAACGATAGTAGCAGTGTGGTTTTTGATATTACAAATAATGTTGGGAATAATTATGTGTTGAAATTTGACAGTGCTCAATATGTAAAGTTTAGTAACGTTACCTTGAAAAATGAAATTGTCAGTGGTAGGGTAGTAGAATTTGCCGGTAATTCAAAATATTGTGAAGTTTCTAATTCTGTATTGTTATCAAATATTGGTACAACTAATACACTTGCTACAGTAATTTATTCAACAACGTCTAAAGATGAATTTAACATTATCAAGAATAATAAAATTCTAGGTGGTTATTACGGTATTTATTGGTATGGAATAGGAAGTGCTTCCGGTTCAAAAGAAGTAGGCAATGTTATTCAGAATAATCTTATTAAAGATTTTTATTACTATGGAATGTATGCTTATTATCAGGATAGTTTGAAAATAATAGGAAATACCCTTCAAAATCATGCAAGTTCAGGAACCGTTTATAGTTTATATTCCGGCTATACAGATAATGCACAGTATTTAAAAAACAATGTACAGGTATCAGGTAGTTCAACAGCTTATTGTATGTATTTATATTATAACAATAGTCCTACCGGCTTTAGTTTGGTTGCCAATAATACGATAAGCCAATCAGTTGGTGCTGTAAATGTGTATGGTTTATATAGTTATAATTCATCGAATATGAATTATTATTATAACAGTGTAAATATTACAAAAGGAAGTACTTCAACAGCTTATGCATTTTATATTACCGGCGGAGCTAACTGCAATTTATTAAATAATAATTTTGTAAATACCGGTGGAGGTTATGCATATTATGTGGCAACTGTGACAGCAATAAATACTTCAAATTATAATAATATTTATACAACCGGAGCTTCCTTAGCTTTTTGGACGAGTGCAAAAGCAAATTTAGCTGCTTTAAAAACAGCCAGTAGTAAAGATCAGAATTCAATTTCAATCAATCCGGTTTATTACAGTACAACAGATTTACATACAGATATTTCAGCTTTGTATGCCAAAGGACTTTCCGTTTCTTCAGTAACAGATGATATGGATGGTCAAACAAGAGCTTCAATACCTTGTATCGGTGCCGACGAATATATAGTTATGCCTAATGATGCCAGAGTAAAAGCTTTATATACTTTAGGTAAATTACCCATACAATCAGGCTCACCTCATGTAGTGAAAACAATAGTTAAGAATATGGGTTCCAATAAACTGTATAATTTAGCTGTTACATTAAGTATTAGTGGAAATAATAGTTTTACAAACATAAAAACTATTGACTCAATAGCTTCGGGCGTTGAAGATACGATTAGTTTTAATGCTTTTACACCAAGTGCTTATGGTGCGAATAATGTAAAAGTATCAGTTCCATCAGATGATGTGATTGCGAATAATTATATTAACTATAAGCAAATTGTTACAGATAGCGTTTTTGGATATGCTGATGATACATCTGCAGTTACTAATTATATAGGTTTTAATACAGCTTCAGGATTACTTTTATCAAAATACCATCTGAATGGTTCAAAGGTTATAAAATCAGTGAGGGCATTTATTGGTAATTCCAATACAGTTGGTCAGGTTATTTATGGTGTAATACTAAATCAGAATGGTGTGATTGTAGATACTTCTGCCCATAAAACTATTACTGCTACAGATGCCAACAGCTGGGTAAGTTTTAACTTTCCAAATCAATCAGCTACCACAACTATTAATAGTGATTTCTATGTTGGAATAGCTCAGACAATAGGAAATGGAGGATATTATCCTTTAGGAAGCCAGACGGAAAATCATTGTCGTCGTGGCGTATTTTATTATGCTTCATCATTGACTGCTAATTCATTGATAGAAACAACACAGCTTGGACGATTTATGATAGAAGCGAATCTTGGATTACCGGCTTACAAGGATGCATCAGTTACTCAGGTGCTTACTCCTGTTTCCGGATGCGGACTAGCCAGCGAAACAGTGAAAATTAAAATTATTAATAGTGGTTTAGATCCAATATATGGAGGACAAAATGTCTTGACAGCTCATTATGGCTTAATGAGTAATGGAAATTTAATTAATATCATTTCTCAACACGTTGCAGATACTATTCTTCCATCACAATCAATAACTTTTAGTTTTTCAGTTCCTGTTAATTTGGCTGTTACAAATGCTGATGTTAACTTTAATTTATATTGTTGGGTAGATTTAACAAATGACCTTTTACATTTCAATGATACATTGACTAAAACAGTTTTGTCGAAATATATTCCACCTATTCCTACAATTACAACACCAGTGAATATCAACTTTGGAGGTATCGCTTTATTAAATGCAATTTCAAATGATAGCGTTTACTGGTATACAAATTTAAATGATACTATTCCGTTTGCTTCAGGTTTACATTATACAACTCCGGCTTTGTTTGGCACTAAAACGTATTGGGTTTCTGCTTCTAATAATTCAATTACATCTAACACTCAGTTTGTTGGACCGTTAAATACCTCTATTGGTTCAGGTGGAAGCGTAGCTGCAACTTCTTATAATTTGATTTTTGATGTATTAAACCCTGGTGGAATTACGATTAAAAATTTTGATATATACCCGTCTACTGCAGGAAGTCCCTTTGCTATGGTAGTTAAAAATATTTCAGGTGCTGTTATTCAGACGTATAATGGAATTACAACCACTACAGGTACTGCTCAGACTGTAAATGTTAATTTTCAAATTCCTTTTGGAACAGGATATACTTTAGGCTTTACTTCCGGTCCAAATTTCTTCAGAAATACTACCGGTGCTTTATTCCCCTATACTATTCCTAATGTTGTTTCAATAACCGGAACTTCATATGTAGGATATCCTGCTTATTATTATAATGCCTATAATTGGGAAGTATTTAAAGGTTACAATGGAATAACTGTTACAGGTTGTCAGAGTCCTAAAACTCCATTAGTAGTGAATGTTGCTCCCGGAAGTGATGCGAGTGTTACAGAAATATTATCACCTAATACAGGTTGTGGTTTGAGCAATCAAATTGTTGAAATCAGAATTAAAAATAAAGGAAACCTTGCAATAAACGGGAGTCAGAATGTATTAACTGCATATTATGGTTTGAAAGTGAACAATACCATAACTAATGTAGTTTCAGAAACAGTAAGTAATTCTATTTCAGCTTTTGATTCAACTGTTTTTTCATTCAGTACTCCTTTGACTTTAGCAGCAAACACTGCCGATTCCATTCATACAATTATTTCATGGGTAAAACTAATTAATGATTTAAACATTCATAATGATACAACAAATAAAGTTGTAAAATCAAAGAAAACACCAATAACTCCGGTTCTTTCAAATGTTACCATTCCTTATGGAAGTACAGCTACATTTAACATTGTGTCAACTGATTCAATATATTGGTATTACAATGTAAATGATATGCTTCCAATGGCATCCGGTAATCATTTTACTACACCTTCGTTATATGATACTACAACTTATTACGTATCAGCAGGTCAGGTCTCAGAAAGTGCAGCTTATGTCGGAGAGATTGCTCCTTTGTCAACTGCAGGTACAGGAGGTGGTTTAACTACTTATGTGAATTTTACTGCAATTTCAAATTCTACACTTAAAACGGTTGATATTTTTCCTTATGGAACAGGTGCAGGTACTATTACCCTTGAATTACGAACTTCAACAGGTACTCCGATTATGTCTCAAACCTTCAATGTAACAGGTACTTCATCTCCGTTGAGTCCTGCACAGACAGTTACTTTAGATTTTCCTCTTTCTGCAGGGACTTCCTATCGTTTGGGTGTTAATTCATGGACAGGTGGCGTAACAAATTTATACAGGGACTTAACAGGGACTTATCCTTATGTTTTACCGGGCGTGTTAAGTATAGATGGAACTTCTCTTTCACCGTATTATTATTTCTTTTATCATTGGCAAGTAACCACAGGTGGTAGTATTGGAGGTAGCAGCAGCAGCAATAATGTAGGGCTTACTGCAATTTCAACTCAATCTGGTGGCGGAGCTTCACCAAACTATGG
The DNA here is from genome assembly GCA_049315385.1 of Bacteroidales bacterium. Lineage (GTDB taxonomy): Bacteria > Bacteroidota > Bacteroidia > Bacteroidales > JACABE01 > JACABE01. The sequence continues at coordinate 15,926 of JBMOKG010000068.1, read as the reverse complement.
TCCTGAGATTTATAATGATGGTGTAATTCCTGCTTATGGAACTACCGGTACAGGAATTTGGGGATGGGTTACCACAGCCGGCTGGATTGAATATACCTGGACAAATCCTGCAACCTTTAATAAAGTTGTTTTTTATAAAGACAACCGTCCAATGTCAAGCTGTACTTTCCAGTACTGGAACGGATCCTCTTATGTAGATTTTCTTTCATATAGTAATACAAATGCTGATGATAGTCTTACATTTCCAAATATCACAACAACAAAGCTCAGATTTAACAATATCTCAGGAACAGCTGCAAATCCAAATTTCAGAGAAATTCAGGTATTTTCTCCCGGTGGTGGTTGCTCAAGTCCAAGAATTCCTGTAACAATAAGTGTAACGTCAAGTCCGGCAATTGATATTGCTGCTACTCAAATTACAGAACCATCAATTGCAGTTACAACAGGTGCACCCACCCCTGTAAAAGTTATTATTACAAATTATGGTACAACACCGATTACTTCTGCAACTATTAAATGGTCAGTAAACGGAATAGCGCAAGCTGATGTACCATGGACAGGTTTATTAACAAATGGCCAGGCTTCAGTCCCAATTGCTTTAGGTGATGCTATATTCACCGGAGGACCTGGCGTAATTAAAGCATGGACAAATAGTCCTAATGGTTTAGTTGATATGTTCCCGGTAAATGATACAATTACAAAAAATGTTTTGGGCTGTTTTACAGGAAACTTTACAATTGGAGCAGGTGGTACTTTCCCAACATTTAATACTGCATTGAATACTCTTTTATTAGCCGGGATATGTGGTAATGTGATTTTTGATGTATTACCAGGTACTTATAATGAAGTACTAACGATTAGTCAGATCCCAAATGTTGGTCAAAATTCAACGATTACATTCCGCTCTATAACCGGAATCAATACTTCTGTGATTTTAACCGCAGCCACTGGAGCTGCAGTTATTAAATTAAATGGTGCAGACTATATCAGGTTTGAGAAAATATATATTAAAGGAACCGGTACAATTACTGCAGGGGTCGAATTATCAGGTGGTGCTACAAATAATATCTTTGATGGTAATATCATTGAAATACCAGGCTCAACTGCAGCTGCAAATCGTGTAATTAATAGTACAAGCGTAGCTTCTGATAATTATAATCAGTTCATAAACAATAGTATTTCAGGTGGTTATTATGGTGTCTATTGGTATGGTAGTGCAACGTTGCCTAAAAAAGCTTCAAGTTTTATTAATAATACTATCAGTAATTTTTATTATTACGGTTTGTATTTATATTATAACGATAGTGTTACTGTAAGCCGAAACACAATTACAAATGCCAGCAACGCTGGTATAGTTTATGGATTGTATGCTTATTATAACAATAACAGCATTTTTACTAAAAATAATATGAATATTACCGGAAGTTCAACTGCATATTGTATGTATTTTTCATACAATAACAATACAACTGGATATAGTCTTGTTGCAAACAATTTTGTTTCGCAATCTGTTGGAACTGCCGGTGTTTATGGCATTTATAATTACTATTCAAATAATATTAATTACTATAATAATTCAGTGAATATAAGCGGAGGATCAACAGCAGCATATTCATTTTATTCTACAAATGGGGCCAGTAATAATGTTGTAAATAATATATTCAGTAATACAGGAGGTGGATATGCTTATTATATAGCAACTCCAGTTGGGATCAATACAAGTAATTACAATGATTTTTATGGAACTGGAATTAATCTGGCTTATTGGACTTCTGCACATACTACTTTAGCATCCTTAAAAACTGCCAGTGGTAAAGACCAGAATTCACTTTCTGTGAATCCAAATTTCTTTTCTCCAAGCAATTTACACATGATAAACTTTAACATTGATGGAAAAGGCACTCCACTTACTGCTGTCCCTGATGATATTGATGGTGATACCAGAAACACAACTATCCCTGATATGGGTGCTGATGAATTTGTACTTCCAAATAATGATGCAGGAATCTCAGCTTTGGCTCAGCCTACAAACCCTGTAACTGCCGGAACACAAACTGTTAATGTTGTAATTAAAAACTATGGTGTATATAACATCACTTCAGCCATTATTAATTGGTCAGTGAATGGTATTTTACAAACAAGTTTCCCATGGACAGGAAATTTAATATCCGCTGCTACAGCTACTGTAAACTTAGGAAGCTATAATTTTACAGGAAATTATGCTGATATGAGATTTTGGACTTCAATGCCAAATGGAACTGCTGACCAACTTAATATGAACGATACTTTGTCAACTACTATTACAATTTGTACAGGTCCTTTATCAGGTAATTATACGATTGGTGGCTCATCAGCTAATTTTTTGACAATTAATCAGGCAGTTCAATCTTTAATATATTGTGGTGTAAATGCTGCTGTAACATTTAATATTAATCCCGGTACTTATAATGAACAAATCCGAATTCCAGCAATTACCGGTGCTTCACTCATTAATACGATTACTTTTAAATCTGCCAGTAATGATAGCAGCAGTGTTGTTATATCTTATAATGTTGCTTCTGTAAGTAATAATTATATTTTGAAATTAGATGCTGCAAAATACATCAAATTCAAATATTTGTCTTTAGTTAACAATACCCAATTAAACTTTGGTAATGTTGTTGAACTGGCAAATGCAGCCAGCAACAATGAATTATCTAATAATGTAATTCAAACTGTTATTTCTACAGTAAATACTACTGCTGGTATTTATTCGAACAATGCTGCAAAAGATGAACGGAATGTATTCTCAAATAACCTGATAACAGGAGGTTATTATGGTATTTATTTATCTGGTATTGCTTCTGCTAATGGGTCAAAGGAAATTGGGAATACCATTACAAATAATATTATAAAAGACTTTTATTACTATGGCTTATATCTTTATTATCAGGATAGTATAAAAGTAATTGGAAATACAATTCGTAACGGAAGCAACTCGGCAATTGCTTATGGTTTGTATTCTTATTACAGTGATAATATTTCATACAGAAAAAATAATATTCATTTGAATAATTCAGGGACAACTTATTGTTTGTATTTATATTATAATAACAATTCCGGTGGTAATGGCCTGGTTGCTAATAATTTTGTTAGCCAGTCAGTAAGTACCGGAACAGTTTATGGTATTTATAATTATTATTCAACGAATATAAAATATTATTACAACTCTGTAAATGTAACTGCTGGTAATGCTGCCGGTTATAGTATGTATTTAACCGGAGGATCCACTATTTCGCTACGAAATAACAGTTTAGTAAATACCGGAAATGGCTATGCCATTTATGCAGCTTCCACAACCTCTATTAGTACAAGTAACTATAATAACCTCTTTGTAACTGGTGCAAATCTGGGTTATTGGGGTGCTGCCTGTGCAAATTTAACCGCATGGAAAACTGCAAGTAATCAGGATGTTATGTCTATTTCTGGTAATCCTGATTATTTTTCGACAACTAATTTACATGTTTATACACCAACGCTTAATAATGTTGGCATTGCAGTTACAGAAGTAGCGGATGATATTGACGGTCAGCCCAGAAGTGCTACAACACCGGATATTGGTGCTGATGAATATGCACCGCTTCCGATAGATATTGGTGTAACTACAATATTATCTCCTGTCAATAATTATTCACAGGTTGGAAGTAATATTACAGTGAAAGTGAGAATTAAGAACTTAGGAGCTGATAGTGTAAGTAATTTTCAGGTGGTTTATAAAGTTGGAAATGCAACAGCAGTCAGTCAGCCATATACTGGATATTTGTTATCAAATAAAGCAGATACAATAACGTTTGCTGTTCACTATTCTGTTGTAGCCGGACCTTTGGAAATCAGTGCATATACCAGTTATGCCAATGATATAAATCACAATAATGATACTGTAAAGATGAATTACTTTGGTGTACCGTTAAAAACGATTCCTTATAGCGAAAATTTTGACGGTACTACTGAAGAATGGTTTCAAACAGGTGGCGCTATGCAATGGGAACATGGAATTCCTAATGCTTCGGTTATAAATACTGCGCATAGTTCTCCTAATGTTTGGGCAACTGTATTAAATGGTAATTATGCCAATGCATCATTGAGTTATTTATATACACCAGTTTTTGACAACTGGATATTCAAAGTAGATACCTTGAAATTCTGGTTTTGGATGAATGCAGAAGCTAATAAAGACGGTGGAAGAATAGAGTTTACGAATGATGGAGGTGTTAACTGGAATATTTTAGGTGGATTGGCTTCTACAGATACCAATTCTGTAAACTGGTACAATGGTGCAACACTGCCTTACTGGACTGGATTAAATACTGGATGGCAACAAGCTAAGTATGCAATTTCAAAAGTTTCAACTTTAGGTAATACAATTCAATTCAGATTTGTATTTACTTCAGATGCTGCTACAAATTACAATGGTTGGGCGATAGACGATTTTGAAATAACCTTGGCTCCGATACCTAAAGATGCCGGAGTTATAGCTGTTACTTCACCAGCAGCTTCTGTATTAGTCGGCGATTTTGCTACAGTTACTGTAAACTTAAAGAATTTTGGAACAGATGTATTAACGAATATACCCATGAATTATCAGGTTGGAAGCGGAAGCGTTCAAACCGGAATATATGCAGGTCCATTAGTACCGGGAGCAGCAGCTACATATACATTCCCTCAGGCTTACCATGTGACTAATGTAAATTTCCCGATTTGTGCATATACAACTATATCAGGCGATTTTTACACACAAAATGATAAAACCTGTAAGAATGTGATAGTTAATCCGGCTCCTATCGATGCGGGTATTACTGAAATAATCAAACCAGCAGCTTCGGCAAGTATTGGAACTACACCTATTAAAGTAGTCATTAAAAACTTTGGATCAACTACACAAACATCAATCCCTTTGTCTTACCAACGAAATGCTATAACTCCTGTGGATGCTATATGGACGGGTAGTTTAGCTGCAGGTGATACGATTCAGTATACATTCCCAACACCAATGAATGTACCTTCAGGTACTTCTTTTGGATTATGTGTTTTTACCAGATTAGCCAATGATGCTTATGTATTCAATGATACACTATGTAAATCTGTTTCCATTTGCAATGTTGCTACTGCCGGTAATATAACAGGACCCGCTACAGTGAGCCCCGGTGCTACAGCTGTTGCTTATTCTGTTCCTGCTATAGCCAACGCAACTTCTTATAACTGGGTTTATACTCCATCAACCGGTGTAACCATTAATGGAACTGGTGCTTCAGTAACTATCGACTTTGGAGCTAATGCAACAAATGGGGTGCTTTCTGTAAATGGTGTAAGTGCTGTTTGTTCAGGTACAGCTTCTACAAAAAGTATTACTGGTCTTGGTACCGGTATTTCGGATATTGATGAAAATGGTTTCTCTTTAGGTCAGAATATACCAAATCCAACGACAGGATTGACAAACATTGAATATACACTGCCAACTGCCGGTGAAGTTAAGTTTAATATAATGAATCTTTTGGGTCAGGTTGTTTATTCAATGAAAGAAAAATCTGAGATGGGCAAGCATTTGATTGAGTTAAATGTTAAGGATTTTTCAACAGGTATTTATTATTATACCATCGAATTTAAAGAAAAACGATTACTGAAGAAAATGGTTGTAAATAAATGATAATTTGTTTTTTAGTTAAGGCTTACTTATTGTTTAGTAAGCTTTAACTAAAACATTTAGTTATAAGTCTTAACATAATACCTTTTTTATGAATTATTATTATTTATATTTTATTAAAGTTTATTTTTATTTTTCCTGTGTTTTATTATGCTAGACAACTAGAGATATATTGTTAAAATGAAGAAATGATATTTCAGTAAAATTAATATATTTAGCTTTTTGATTTTTTATATATTATATTTACTAAATATTTTTAAGATAAAAGCTAAATTAAATTAGCTTGATTATGTGCAATTTGTGTTTTATTGCAATTAATATTTTTGTTAAATTTTTAAATTAAATTTTATGATTATGAGAAAATTATTACTTTTTTTAGTTATGCTGTTCTCGATAGCTTTCAGCTCTTGGGCACAACCGCTTACCGGTTACAAAACCATTCCTACCGGTGTTAACTCTTATCCCAGTATTGCAGCTGCAGTAGCAGATTTGAATGCTCAGGGTGTAGGTGCAGGTGGTGTTACTTTTGGTATAGAACCAGGTTACATCGAAACTATTTCCCAAAAAATAAGAATAACAGCAACTGGTACTGCTGCCAATCCTATTATTTTTATGAAATCTGATTTCGGTGTTAACCCCATGATTAAAACCGGATTTTCTGGAAATAAATGGGCAAAATCAGCTGACTCTTTAGATGGTATCGTTCAATTGATTGGCTCTGACTATGTTACTTTTAATGGAATTGATTTATTGGATACCAATTCAACACGTACATTAAGAATCAGAGCCATGGAATATGGTTATGGCTTTTTTAAATCAGATTCTACCAACGGATGTCAGTACAATACAATTAAAAATTGTAACGTTACATTAAGTAATATTAATGATACGATAGGTGCTACAGGTATAATGCAAGGATCATGTGGTATTGCCATGTATAATGTTTCCTATAAATCTACCACAGCATTGAATATAATTGCCGTTTCCGGTACTAACTCCTATAATACATTTTATACCAATACGATACAGGGTGCATGGGTTGGAATTGGAATTTCAGGCTATATTGCTGCATCATCATCTTCTTTGGGTTGTGATAGAGGCAATGATATAGGAGGCACATCTCTTACTACTGGTAATTCAATAATAAATATCGGAGGATTGTCCAACGGGACCAATGCAAATGCTGTTGTTGGTATTTTTATGAGAGACCAATGGGATTACAATATATCCTATAATACCATCAATAATAATACCGGAAGCTGGACCAATCCTACTGCTCCCTTAAGAGCTATAAATGTTTCTTCCGGTGGTCTGGGTGCCAATGGAACAATTAGTAATAATACTGTTACTTTAAAATCAGGAGCTACTACTAATGAAGTGACCTGTATTTATCAGCAGGCAGGGAGTACTGCTGCTTCCAATACCATACGTATTTTCAATAATCTGATTACCAATTGTACCAATGATTTAGCTACTACCAGTATCTGGTATGGAATTTATAATACCGGAGCTCCTACCAATTTATCAATTATGAATAATACTTTTAGTAATAATACAACCAAAGCTACTTCAGGAGCCACTTACCTTATTTATAACAGTGGTGCAGTACCCGGTAAAGACAGTATCTGTAATAATAATCTTTCATTTTCACATATAAACACAGCTGCTTATACAGGTACAATATACAGTGTTTATAACGGTAGTGGTACTACAGCTACCAATTTGGTTATCAGCAATAATAACTTTTCAAATTATTCATTTACCACAACTGGAACTGGTGTCATCTATTTTGTATACAATACAAATGGTTCTTCTACAAATCGAATTGAATACAATACCTGGACCAATCTGATTTTAAAACACAGTGGTACTCAATATATGATGTATAATTCTACCATTACCCAGGTGGCATTGAATGTTAATTACAATAGTATAGTAACCGGATATAAGAGAATGGGAGCTTCCGGTACATTTTATATCTATTATTCCGGTTCATCATCCTTGGGAACCAGTACACAGACATTTTCGTACAATAATTTCTCAAATATTACGTCCGATACCACCGGTACGGGAACATTCTATGGTATTTATACCTCTGATGGTTCACCAACTCCATATCCTAAGAAAACATTCTTTAACAATACGTTTTCAAATATTTTCTATAATACCACAGGAACCGCTTATATGATGTATATGAGTTATCTGGGTGATGGAACTACTACATCAGGATCGACCATCTACAATAATACGATATCAAATGTAACAACTGCATCTACAACGTTTTACGTAATGTATCCAACGGCAACAGTATCACCGACTTATAAACCGATTATTTATGGGAATACCATTCATAATGTTAAGACAAATGGAGCAACCGGAACAATATATGGATGTTATCTGGGTGCAGGAGTTGTAGGTGTTGATTTTTATAATAATAAAATTTCCAAAGTTACATCCTCATCTACCGGTACAACGGGTGCAGCTTATGGTTTATACACCCTGAGTGCCAATCCGTATAATATTTATAATAACTATATTCAGGAAATATATAATGCTAGGGGAATCAATGCAACCGTTGCTGCTGCCGGTATATATCTAAGTACAGGAACTACCATTAATCTTTATAATAATACAGTTTATCTGGATAATGCTTCAGACAGTACAAAATCAATAACTGCGGCTTTGTATGCCACAAGTACACCAACCAGCATTGATGTAAGGAATAATATTTTTGTAAATAATTCAACTTTCCCTATACCATCATCAACGGCAAAAGCTATTGCTTATCAGCGTAATAATACAACCATAGCCAATTTTGCTGCCTTATCCAATAATAATTGTTTTTATGCAGGAAATCCTGATACCAACAGATTGGTATTCTTCGATGGTACGAACAAAAAACAAACTATTGCTGATTATCAGGCTTTTGTTACTCCAAGAGAGGCTGCATCTTTTTCTGCACTTCCACCATTTGTTAGTGTAGCTACAACTCCTTATAATCTTCATATACAGTCAGGTGTTAATACCAAATGCGAAAGTGGTGGTAGTGTTATTACAACCCCTAATATTATCAGCGATTACGATGGTGATCCCAGATATCCTAATTCAGGCTATCCTGAAGATGTAAGTGCACCGGCTTCTTCTCCTGATGTGGGTGCTGACGAGTTTGCAGGTCTTCCTTCATTTACCTGTAATAATCCTGATCCCGGTAATACCTTAAGTTCAGCAAATAGTTTATGTTTAGGACAAACTATAACTTTAACAGTAGAGAATCCTACAATAGGGACAGGTGTTACTTATCAATGGCAAAGTTCGGCTAATGGATCCAGCTTTACAAATATTTCGGGAGCCATTAATAGTTTCTATACTGTTGCCCCCGTTGCATCTGTTTTTTATAGATGTATAGTAAGTTGTCAGAACGGACCTGTATCAGCTACTTCCAATCCGATACAGATAGATTTTATGAGTAATATAACATCTACTACAGCTGCAAGCCGATGCGGTACAGGAACAGTAAATCTGTCTGCAAGTGGTACAGGAACATCTATTAGTTGGTTTACAGCTGCCTCTGCTTTTGTTGGATCGGGCTCTCCTTTTACAACACCAGTTATCAATTCAACCACTTCTTATTACGCAAGCAGTACGATTATTGCTGCCGGTAATGCGAGTGTAGGAGCAGGTGCCACTACTTCTGCCACTTATTCCAATCCATTTTATTCAGCCTGGAGCAATACTCATACTCAACATTTAATTACAGCTGCTGAATTAATAAATGCAGGAATTTCACCCGGGAATATTAATTCTGTGGCCCTTGATGTTACCAGTGCCGGTACATTACCTATGATTGATTTATCTGTTAAAATAGGTACCACGATGGCTTCAAACATGTCATTTTTTGCTAATAATTCGGGATTTTCAACCGTATATACCAATGCTTCACTATTGCCAATAGTTGGTTTAAATGTATTAACTTTTACCAGTCCGTTTAACTGGGATGGAGTTTCAAACATTGTGCTGGAATTCTGTCATGGTAATGCTGCTTCAACTGCGACTATGAGTCGTACTGTTAAAGCCGATAATACACCTTATGTTTCTTCAATTAAAGCACAGGTAAGCGCAGCAACTTCTGCTTCTACTATCTGCGGAGATACCACAACAAATAAATTAACTTATTCTGTACGTCCTAAATTTGTTTTTAACGCACAAACAGCTTGTTATGGTCCTCCTGTTGAAGTAATTGCTACAGTTACACCTGCACCGGCATTTTCTATTACTCCTTCGCTTACAGTTTGTAATAATGCTGTTACAACACTGGAAGTTACATCAACATTAAGCAATTATGATACCTATGTATGGTCTCCGGCAACAAATTTATTTACCGATGCAGCTGCCAGCATTCCTTATACTGGACAGAATTTATCTACAGTATATCTTAAAAGAGATACAGCCGGTGTAAAAACCTATAGTTGTAATTCAAATAATATTTCTTTATGTTCCGGGCTTTTAACAACATCAGTTACTGTATTACCCGTTAGTCCTGTCGTTACTGCAACATCAGGACAGCAATGTCTGAGTGGAAGTACTTCAATTACTACTTCTCCTTCCACAGGCTATGGTACATCTACCTTCCAATGGCAGAATTCTCCTGATAATATTGCTTTTACGGATATTCCCGGAGCAACTTCAATTAATTATACTACTCCGACAATTACAGCCACAACTTTTTATAAGTTACAGGTAAAAATTGGAACTACTGTTTGCTCAGAAAGTACAGATACTGTAGCAGTAAATAATCCGATACTGCTTTCTACTACACCAGCTACACGCTGTGGAACGGGAACTGTAACTTTAGGTGCAACTACCACACCGGGTTCAGCTTTAAATTGGTACACTGCAGCCAGTGGAGGTACTCCTGTAGCTACAGGAACTAATTTTACTACACCAATCATTAGTGATACTACTGATTATTATGTAAGTGCAGGTTCAGGTGGTGGATCGGCTTATGTGGGTAAAGTTGGTATTGAATCAAATGCATCAAATGGTGGAGGACTAACTACTTATGTTAATTTTACAGCTATTTCTGATTTTACACTTCAGGCAGTTGACATATTCCCTTATGGAAGCGGTGCAGGCACTGTTACCATTGAATTACGTACTTCAACAGGTACTCCGATTATGTCAAAAGTGGTTAATGTTACAGGGGGACCTTTTACAACTTCAAGTCCGGCTCAGACAGTAGATTTGAATTTTCCTGTAACCGGAGGTGCAAGTTACCGTTTGGGTGTTAATGCATGGACCGGAGGTGTTACCAATTTATACAGGGACGCAACAGGTACATATCCTTATACCTTACCTGGAGTAGTGAGTATAACCGGTACTTCCCTCGCTCCTTACTATTATTTCTTCTATAATTGGAAAGTATCTACAGGATGCGAAAGTTTACGTTCTTTAGTAACTGCAACAGTAACACCTGCACCTGCATTTACAATCAGTGCTGATCAGACATTATGCTCAAACTCTTTGGGAACACTGGCTGTAACTTCTAATTTAAGTGATTATGATTCTTATATGTGGAGCCCGACAACTAATTTATATACAGATGCTTCTTGTACTTTGCCTTATACAGGAGGAAGTGCTACTACCCTTTATACAACGGCTATAACTGGCTCAACCATCATTTATAACTGTACAGCTCACAATTCAGTGAGTGATTGCGGAAATTATGCAACGTCAACAGTTACTATTTTACCTACCCCGAATTTAACATCTACTCCTGCAGAGTTATGTTTAAGTGGTTCGTCCGTTTTAACACCAATTCCATCAACAGGTTACAGTGCAGCTACTTTCCAATGGCAGGAATCCTTAAATGATACTTTATTTACCGATATACCGGGTGCCAATACATTGACATTTACTACTCCTAATATTACAGCTACTACTTATTATAAACTTCTGGTAAAACTAGGGACCTCTATTTGTAATGAAAGCAATGCTACAGTGGTAGTAAACAATCCACAAGTGCTTACTATTACACCAGCTACCCGTTGCGGCAGCGGAACATTAAGTCTGGGAGCTACTTCCAGCCCTGGTTCAACATTAAAATGGTATACAGATGCTACTGGAGGATCTTCAATTGGAACGGGCTCTAATTATACTACATCTATTTTAACAACAACAACAAATTATTATGTAAGTGCTGAAAATGGCGGCGGTGGTAATGGTTCGGTTGGTGCACTTAATAATTCAATAGGAGCTGGAGGAGCAACAGCTTTAACTTACAATCTTTATTTCGATGTGTTAGCACCTACGATGCATCTTACAGGAATGTATGTTTACCCCGGTGCTGCCGGTGATGTAAAATTCTATATCGCAAACAGTAGTGGTACAGTCTTACAATCATTTACTTATCCGGTTACTTCAGGTGATATTGGTGTTAAAACCTATATCCCTGTTGGATTTGATATTCCTTATGGTACAGCTTACCGTATCGGATACAATTCTACTGTTGGTGGTGTTAGTTTATACAGAAATACTGCCGGTGCCGTTTATCCTTATACGCTTCCCGGCATAGTCTCAATAACAGGTAATAGTTTTAGCGGTTATCCTCAGTATTATTATTATTTCTATGATTGGCAAATTTCATCAGGATGCGCTTCAAATCGTACGATGGTTACAGCTACAGTTACACCTGCTGCAGATTTAACAATAAGTTCAACACAGACTATATGCAGGAATTCAGTTGGAAAATTAAGTGTTACCTCAGTATTGAGTAATTTTAATAATTACATATGGAGTCCTCAAAATGACTTATATACAGATTCTTTGTGCACTATTCCTTATACCGGCAGTAGTGAAACTACTGTTTATGTTAAATCGGCCACTTCAGGAACCAAAACATATACTTGTACAGCACTTGAAACAATTACGCAATGTGGAAATTTCAAAACTTCAGATGTGATTGTAATAGCTGTTCCAAGTTTATCTGCATCTCCTTCTTCATTATGTATGAGTGGTACTTCTGTTATTACATCATTACCGGCCACTGGCTACAGTACTGCCTCTTTTCAATGGAAGACTTCTTCTGACAGTAGTGTTTTTGCCGATATTCCTGCTGCTACTGCTTTAAATTATACAACACCAACCATCAACAATAAAACCTATTACAGATTACAAGTTAAGCTTGATACTATGGTTTGTTCTGAAAGCAGTATAGGAGTAGTTGTTGATATTCCGGAAGTTACCGGTACAACAGCAGGTGAGCGCTGTGGAAGTGGAACTGTAGATCTGGCCGCAACAGCTTCATCAGGTGCATCCCTTAAATGGTACACAGCTTCAACTGGTGGTTCATCATTGGGTACAGGGACAAGTTTTACCACCTCTACATTGAGCAACACTACTACTTATTGGGTTGAAGCAACTACAGGCATAAGCGGAAGTGGTGATAATATCGGACTTCTTGCTACATCAACCCATTCAGGTGGCGGAGCTTCACCAAGTTATGGACCGGAAATTTATAACAATGGTGTAATTCCTGCTTATGGAACTACCGGTACTGGAATTTGGGGATGGGTTACAGGAAATGGATGGATAGAATATACCTGGCCAAGTCCGGTTACATTCAATAAAGTAGTTTTTTACAAAGATACTCGCCCCATGTCAAGTTGTACTTTCCAATACTGGGATGGAACTGCTTATGTTAATTTCTATTCTTACAGCAATTCCAGTGTTCAGGACAGTGTAATTTTCCCATCAGTTACAACTACTAAACTTCGTTTTAACACTGTTGCAGGTTCAAATCCAAGTTTCAGAGAAATACAGGTATTTGGTGGAGGTTGTGCATCAGTACGTACTCCAGTAATTGCTTCTATCTTCCCACCAACAGTAGGTGGAACAACCAATGGTACTCAAACAGCTTGTTATAATAGTATTCCATCAGATATTTCTCTAAGTGGAAATGTTGGTAATGTAATTAAATGGCAGAAATCATCAGACATATCTTTTACATCACCTATTGATATCAGCAATACAACAACAACCCTTACAGGAGCAGAAATAGGTTTAATATCAGCCAATACTTATATAAGAGCAATGGTACAAAGTGGAAGCTGTACAGATGCCTATTCATCAGTATCAGAAATAACGATAAAACCTGCACCCACAGCCCTGACAACAGTAAGTGTAGGAATAGATAATGCAAAAGTTGAATGGACTCCCGGATTTGCAGCAGCAGATTACGATATGGAATATGGTGTTTCACCTTATACATTTACAGGAACTCCCACTAAAACAGGCATAGCATTAACCTCCTATACAATTACAGGCTTAAATCAGGCAACTACTTATCAATATAGAGTAAGAGGAAATTGTGCAATTGGAAACGGAACATGGTCATCAACAGCTTCATTTACAACTGATGCAATTCCAGTTCCCGGTCTATGGACAGGAGCTGTAAATACAAATTGGTTAGTAGCAGGCAACTGGAGTGATTTAACAGTTCCAACTTCTTTAGTAGATGTTGTAATTCCATCAGCTCCGTTAAACCAGCCACATATAACTTCAGCATTAACTACTCCGGCTTTATGTAATAATTTAACGATACAGTCTGGTGCAGTGTTAACGATAGATGCAGGAAAAGCACTGACCGTAAGTGGATTAATCACAAATAATGCAGGTGTAAACGGATTACAAATGAAATCAGATGCAAGCGGAACCGCTTCATTAATCCATACAACATCTGCTGTAAATGCAAAAGTTGAACGTTATATTCCTCATGCAAATGTTGAAGAATTCCACATGTTGGCTTCACCTGTAGCAGCTCAGGCAATTGCGCCTGATTTTAATCAACTCGATGGTTTCTATACATGGAGTGAATTAACATCAGCCTGGATTGAATATGCAGATGCAGTTAACTTTGCTGCAGCCAATGGCGGAACTAATTTTGTTCCCGGAAAGGGATATGCAGTATCTTATCCTGCAGTCACCACAAAAACCTTTACTGGTTCATTAAATCAGGGTGTAATGAATATTCCTTTGTCATTTACAACAGGAACCTATCAGGGTTGGAATTTTACAGCGAATCCTTATCCATCATCAGTAAACTGGGATGCAGCAAGCGGATGGTTAAGAGGAGATCTTGAAGATGCAGGCGGCAGCGAAAGTGCAATGTGGATATGGAACGCAACAACAGCAAACTATGGAACCTATATTTCCAATGCAGGATTAGGAACCGGAACCAATGATGTAACAGCAGATATTCCATTGGCTCAGGGATTCTGGGTAAAAGCAGCAAATACCGGAATATTGGGAATGAGCAATGATGTTAGATCACATAGTTCACAGACATTCCTGAAATCTTCCTCAACATCAGACAGAGTTCGTTTAACCGTAACAGGAACAGCTAATACATATAGTGATGAGATCATTGTAAAATTTGGCAATGCAAACGATCTTGGAGGTGCGCCTAAATTGTTCAGTATCGAAAGTTCTGCCCCAAGTTTATATTCAACAAAATTGAATAAAAACTGGAGTATAAATTATCTGACAAACGTTGCACAACATTCGGTTGTTCCAGTAGGATTTAAAGCAGGAGTAAGCGGAGATTATACTATAAAAGCAAGTGATTTGAATAGTTTTGCAACACCTACATATGTTTATTTGAAAGACTTGGCAAGTAATACGATTACTGATTTGAATCAGAATTCAAATTATACTTTTACGGCAAGTACTAATGATAATGCAAACCGTTTCCAATTGTTATTTGCATTATCACCATTGAGTGTATCAAATAATACAATACTTAATACGAGTATATATTCAAACAATACTACAATTTATATCAATAGCAATGAAAGCATCAAAGAGATTGCTATCTATAATACATTGGGTCAGCTCATAAAAACAGTAGCTAATACCAGTGGAACGATCAGTATTGAAATGGGCGAAAATGCGATGGCATATTACATTGTAAGAGTTGTTACTACTAAAAATGTATATTCCGAAAAAGTATTGGTAAGATAACACCTCACCTACATTTCCGATAAATCGGAACAGGCTCTCTCCAAAGGAGAGGACTTAAGCAGTGGTAATTAAAACATCAGTACTAATATAAATTTAAAAAAGTCAGAAAGAAATTTCTGACTTTTTGTTTATACAAAAATCTATTTTTTTTTTTCAAGACACACACACTTTTGGGTGTGCGCCCTGCATGAGCAGAGCACACCCACCGTAAGCTCTAGAAAAATGTCAA
>JBMOKG010000015.1:0-74478 GCA_049315385.1 Bacteroidales bacterium | reverse complement strand
CTAAGTCAGCAAAGTGATGGTAAAAAGAAGATTTGCTTATTCCTACGCTTTTTGCTAGTTGCTCAACTTTTAATCCGTTCTCTCCAAAAAATGCAAAAGTTTCATAACCTTTAATTATCCATATTTCTTCCATCTTTGTCATTTTGTTTCGGTTTTATAAAATCACAGTTTTATTATAACCTAACTAAAAGAAAGGAAAGTCTCCAAAATATAGGTAGCTAACCTTAGCTTTTAATAATAATTACTTATGATGTAAAAATAATATAATAATTGATACACTCACCTGAACAAAAGTAATTTATTTGCAAATGAGACAACCTCACTGCCGGGTTGTCTCATTAAAATTTCAAAGCAATTGCATAGTGCATTGCTTTTCAAAAGCAGCAATCCTGCTATATTTTCTATTTATTTACCTGATAGGTTTTGTCGCCTTTTTTGATAAAATCAACAATTTGCTGTGCCGCTGCCAAGCCTGCATTTACATTGGCTTCTGAAGTCTGGGCACCCATTTTCTTGGGAGTAAAGAAAAAGCGGTTTGCATAATTTCCTGCAATTTCGGCTTTGCATGCGGGTTCAATATCCGATACATATTTAAAGTCGGCTCTTTCGGCAAATGTTTTCAGCAATCCTTCTTCATCTATCACTTCTTTGCGGGCAGTATTTACCAGGCAGGCATTTTTAGGCATTTTCGACAAAAGCTCAAAGTTTACCGATTTCTTGGTTTTATCGTTGGCCGGAATGTGAAGGGATACATACTGACAACTAGCGTAAAGTTCTTCAACCGAAGCCAGGCATTTTACACCGTCTTTTTCCATGTCAGCTTTAGCTACAAAAGGATCGTAGGCATAAATATCCATGCCAAATCCTTTGGCGATAAGGGCAACATATTTACCAACATTGCCATAGGCATGAATACCAAGTTTTTTCCCTCTTAATTCTGTTCCTGATGAACCATCGAAATTATTGCGGGCAGCCATCAGCATCATACCAAAAGCAAGCTCTGCAACTGCATTTGAGTTTTGGCCAGGTGTATTCATTGCTACTACATTATTTGCAGTACAGGCTGCAAGATCAATGTTATCGTAACCAGCACCAGCACGAATAATGATTTTAAGATTTTTTCCAGCTTCAATTACTTCCTTATCGGCTATATCACTACGGATAATTACCGCATCCACGTCGGCCACTGCATTTACGAAATCTGACTGAGCAGTGTATTTTTCCAATAATTCGAGTTCAAAACCGGCACCTTCAACAATTTTTCGGATACCATCTACTGCAACTTTAGCAAAAGGTTTGTCAGTAGCTATTAATACTTTTGTCATATTCAAATATTTTTATGTTATTAATGATAAAAGCATGAAAAGCAATAAGATACTTTTCATGCTTTTTAATAAATAATGATAATTAAGCGTTTGTTTTTTCAAATTCTTTCATACAATCTACTAAAGCCTGAACGCTTTCGATAGGTAATGCATTATAAGTTGAAGCACGGAAGCCTCCAACAGAACGATGACCTTTAATCCCAACCATACCATTTGCTTTTGCCAATTCCATAAAAGCATCTTCTTTATCTATATATTTTTCGTTCATAACAAAACAAATATTCATGATTGAACGGTCTTCCTTTTCAGCAGTTCCTTTGAACATTGAATTTCTGTCGATTTCATCATATAATAAATTTGCTTTAGCTTTATTCATTTCATAAATTTTATCAACACCACCCAGAGATTTAATCCATCTTAAAGTTTCTCTAACGGTGAAGATAGCAAAACAAGGAGGTGTGTTGAACATAGAACCTTCTTTGATATGAGTTCTGTAATCGAGCATTGTAGGAATTGCTCTTTCAACTTTTCCCAGGATATCTTCACGGATAATAACAAAAGTTACACCGGCTGGTCCAAGATTTTTCTGAGCTCCGCCATAAATCATAGCATATTTTGAAACATCTACAGGACGGCTTAATATATCAGATGACATATCTGCTATCAGCGTTACCGGACTGTCAATATCTGTATGAAGTTCAGTGCCATAAATTGTATTATTTGTTGTAATATGGAAATAATCCGCATCAGCAGGTATTGTATATTTTTTTGGTACATAGCTGAAGTTTTTATCTGCAGATGATGCTACGATATTTACTTCACCAAATAATTTAGCTTCCTTGTTTGCTTTTTTTGCCCAAACACCAGTTTCCAGATAAGCTGCTTTTTTGTTTAGTAAGTTGAAAGGTATCATGCAAAATTGCAAACTTGCACCACCACCCAGAAATAATACATGATAATTTTCGGGAATATTCAGTTGTTCTTTAAATAAAGCAACCGTTTCGTCCATAATAGCTTGAAATTCTTTACTTCTGTGAGAAATTTCGATTAA
Organism: Bacteroidales bacterium; assembly: GCA_049315385.1. GTDB lineage: Bacteria > Bacteroidota > Bacteroidia > Bacteroidales > JACABE01 > JACABE01. Next base: position 72,102 of record JBMOKG010000015.1, on the reverse strand, counting down.
AGACATTCCAATTCCATCTAATTCTAATACAGCTTTGGCTGTGTTTTCGATGGCTGATTTTGGTAAAATACAAGGTCCGGCATTAAAATTATGTTTTTTCATATTAATGGTAATTAATTGGTTATTATGATATTTTATTATAGCTAATTCCGAAACAAAGGTATAAATAATTTTATACCTAAAACGCTAAAATATTTAGATTTTTTTTATTTTTCAGCATTATTTTTTTGACTTTAAAAATTATGTTTTTCCTAAAGCGAATCTCTGAAATTTAAAAATATTTCTGTTTACTTTTAAAGCATGAATGTGATTGAAACCTGCTTTTTGTTTTCATTTAAACCCAAAAAAGCTATTATATTTAATTATTTGGGTTTAAGTATTAGGATAGTTTCATTTAAATTGAGAGTAATATTGACAACATCTTTGTTAAATGAGCTTTTTTGCAGATATTTGATTTATTTCTCTATCATTTTTCGAATGATAGCCAGATTTTTTTCATTGCCAGCAGATTTTCCTTCTGAAGTGTATAGATAGGCTATTTCTTTTTGGTAATGTTCGGTAATTTTGCCTCTTACCATTTTCATGGTTGAATTGAGCATATGGTTTTGTTCTGTAAAACCTTCCTCTAAAATAATAAATGATGCCGGTAACCACCTTTCAGGGAAAATTACTTTGTGTTTCCCTGATTTATTAATATGTAAAATTTCGTTACGTAAATGCAGCAGAAAATGTAAAGCTTTTTCATCTAAAGTATTTGACAGATGGTGTTTATTATGATTTATCCAATTCTTTACTGCATCTTTGTTTAATACAAATAATCCAATAGTATAAGCATTTTGGTTATTATACAACATAATCTGATCTATAAAAGGAAGATGTTCTGTAAGTTGCTCTTCAATTCCTTCGGGGCTATATTTTTCGCCATCATTTCCAATCAATAAACTTTTAAATCGGCCAACTACATGCAGATAACTGTCTTTATCCAAATACCCCATATCGCCGGTATGCAACCATCCGTTTTTAATAGTATCCTGAGTAGCATTTTCATTTCTCCAGTAGGACAGCATAACATTTTCACCTTTAATAACAATTTCTCCTTTTTCACCTTGAGGAAGTTCGTTATCATTACTGTCTAATATTTTAATTTTCAAAGGTGAAACAAGACTACCCGAAGAACCTAATTTATGTTTATGTAATGCATTGGATGAAATTACAGGAGATGCTTCGGATAAGCCATAACCCTGCATCATAGGTATACCGATAGCATAAAAGAATCTTTGTAAATCTATATCGAGTAATGCACCTCCACCGATAAAAAAATCAAGTTTACCTCCAAAACCTTCACGTATTTTTGAGAAAAGTATTTTATCGAAAATATTTACCAGGGGTTTAAGGAGAAAACGTAATCCTTTGCCTTTATTCCAGCCCTCAGCATTGTATAAATAAGCTATTTTAAGTCCAGTATTCAGCATTAATTCAGCAGTTTTCCCTTTATTAATAATATTTTTTTCAATATTCTTCTTGAAATTTTTTGCAAGTGCAGGTACACTAAGTATCAAATTGGGTTGAACTTCTTTAATATTAACAGGAATATTTTTAATGGTGTCAAGTGCAGATGTTCCAGATTGAACAGAAGCAATACTGGCACCTTTATAAATAAAACTATATAATCCTGCTGTATGTGCAAATGAATGGTCCCAGGGTAAAATCAAAAGATTGCAATAGTCTTGCGGAATGGTCATTAAGGTGCATGCCTGCTCAACATTAGCAGTATAATTACGATGAGAAAGAACGATTCCTTTTGGGTCGGCTGTGGTTCCCGAAGTATAACAGATATTTGCATGATCGTTAGGTTTTACGCTTTCTTTTCGTTTTTCAAAATCGCTACCACGCGTAGCAAGAAACGCATCACCCATTTCATAGATACTATCTTTGAATATCTCGTCTTCATTATAATGATCCTGAATGTCAAGGTAAATTATTTTTTCTATCAAAGGGCATTCTGAATGTATTTCCCTGATTTTTTTTGCTTGTCCCTGAGAAACGATTATATATTTACTTTCAGAATGATTAATCCGAAACTTAATTTCTGAAGCATCAATCAATTTCACTGAAAGTGGAACATTTACAGCACCACAATACAAAATAGCCAGTTCACTAATGAGCCAATCATTTCGACCTTCTGATATCAATGAAATCTTATCATCTTTTTCAACGCCTATACTCATTAAGCCAGCAGCAAAACGATATACCTGGTCAAGAGTCTGCTGATAAGTAATCATTCCATATTTACCTGATATTTTCTCTCTTAACAATGGATTATTTGCGTGTTTTTTAACGCTTTCTTCAAAAAGTTGGATTAATGTTTGCATCGTGATTATTTATTTTCCTGACAACTGCGCATTTTGATTATTTGTATCGGATTTACTTCATAGGTAAAAGAGGGACTGTTTATATCTTCTTCTGAGAAATTTCCTGCTGAAAAATTCAAACCGTTTTTACTTCCTTTTTTTATTTGCATTGGATTAATACACAAACTTATAGTATCACTTTGTTCCTTGAGTATACCCGATTGGTAATAGTTTAACTGAAATTTTACTGCAATAGAATAGGTGTTGGTATTTTCAACTTCAAGTCTAAGTTGGAGAGGCATTTTTTTCAGGAAACAATTCCCTGATTTCCATTGATACCTGAATTCAACACCATTTAATACTTGCATATTTTTTTCAACTGTTTTTTCCTGAGAAAATCCCAAAAATGAAGCAAAAATGAAAAAACAAAAGATAAGGGTTTTGATAATAATATTCATAATTTATTGTATTACAATTTTTCTTGAGATTATTTCTTCAGCTGATTTGAAATTTAATAAATAAAATCCCTTTGGAAATTCACTCAAATCAAACACTTTACTAAACATATTTAAACCATTAAAGTTGTAGTTTTCATTTAGCAAAAGTCGTCCAGTTTCATTATATAACGATAGCTGTAAATCAGTAATGATATTGTTAATTCTTATTTCAAATAATCCTTTGTTTGGATTCGGCCATATTGTTAGCTGAGCAGAAACATTATTTTCTTGAATCCCTATGTTTATTAATTTTAAACTATCCTGATAAGTATGAGATCCACAACTGTTTATTGCTGTCAATTCAACAAGATAATTTCCGAAATCAGTATATGTATGCGAAGGGTTTATCTGTGAGGATAGGGGACTGTTGTCTCCAAAATCCCAGGAATATGAAGTTGCAGCTATTGATTGATTTGTGAAATTTATATTCAATACATTGATAGTTTTTGTAAAATAAGCTACCGGAAGCAATCTGATAAAAACTTTAATACTGTCATTTACAGTATTACTCCAGTTGGCATCAGCAACTGTAAGTAATTTATAAATTGTATTTACGATAGGAGATACTATTAACTGATAGGGTGAAACTGTAATATTGCTGATGTTTTGATTTGAAGTACCATTATTGAAAGATATTGACCATGGAGCTGTACCTGAAAGATGTATAATAAGTGTATCGCTGCCACCCGGACAAATAGAATCATCTGTTAGTTGAAAATCAGCAGTTGGTAATGCTGTAATATTTACCGTTATTGAATCTGAAGAGATACTGCTTCCGCATGAATTGATACTTTTTACACTTATTTTAGCAGTTCCGGTAAATGTATTAGTCCAGTCAACAATTGTAGTTGTGCTTGTTCCACTTATACTTGCTGCTGCTGATGGTGTAATGCTCCATTGATAAGAAACAGCAGTTAGACTACCAGTGGTTATATAATTAGAGTTTGGGCTATTTTGACTTAACGAAGTCGGCCCAGTCGGAGTTCCTGGCTTTGTTGGTAATGAATTAATTGTTACTGTCAAACTATCTGATGTTACACTGTTACCACACGCATTTACTCCTATTACACTTATTTTTGCTACGCCAATATAGGTATTTGTCCAATCTACTACTGCAGCGGTTGTAGTTCCTGTTATAAGGCCTGCTGTGCTTGGATAAATACTCCAAATGTAAGAAATAGCATTGGTACTTCCGGTGGTTGTAAAATTTGAATTTGCAGCATTTTCACAAAGTGTTGTGGTACCGGATGGTGTTAATGGTTTTGTGGGTAATGGATTAATGCTTATCGTCAAACTATCTGAAGCTACACTATTGCCACATGTATTTACTCCTTTTACTGATATTTTTGCAGTTCCTGAAAAACTTGCATTCCAAGTTACTGTTGATGAAGTAGTTGTTCCTGCTATACTTCCTGCTGTACTTGGATAAATACTCCATAAATAAGAAATTGCATTGGTGCTTCCTGCTGTGGTATAGTTAGCAGCAGAACTAGCTTGACATTGATAGGTTGTTCCTGTGGGTGTAGCCGGTTTTAAAGGTAATGGATTTAATGTAATTGTTAAACTATCTGAGGCTACTCCATTTCCACAAGTATTTACACCTAGTACTGATATTTTGGCTATACCATTATAGGTATTGTTCCAATCTATCGTCATTGAGGTTGATGTGCCTGTGATTGTTCCTGCTGTACTTGGAAAAACACTCCATGCATAAGATAATGCATTGGTACTTCCTGTAGTTGTATAGTTTGTATTGATGTTGTTTTCGCAAAGTATTATTAATCCGGTTGGCTGAGCAGGTTTTGCGGGTAAAGGATTTATTGTGATTGTAAGTGAATCTGAAGTTACACTGTTTCCGCAACTATTAATACCAATTGCTCTGATTTTTGCTATTCCTGTGAAAGTATTTGACCAATCAACAACAGCATTTAGTGTTGTTCCTGCAATATTACCAGCTGATGAAGGAAAAATACTCCATTGGTAAGAAGTTGCATTGCTGCTTCCACTGCTAGTATAATTTGTATTTGCCGCATTTTCACAAAGTGTTACGGTACCGGTTGGTGTTCCAGGTTTTGATGGAAACGGATTTATAGTAACCGTCAAACTATCTGAAGCTACACTATTGCCACATGTATTTACTCCTTTTACAGATATTTTTGCAGTTCCTGAAAAACTTGCATTCCATGTTACTGTTGATGAAGTAGTTGTTCCTGCTATACTTCCTGCTGTACTTGGATAAATACTCCATAAATAAGAAATTGCATTGGTGCTTCCTGCTGTGGTATAGTTAGCAGCAGAACTAGCTTGACATTGATAGGTTGTTCCTGTGGGTGTAGCCGGTTTTAAAGGTAATGGATTTAATGTAATTGTTAAACTATCTGAGGCTACTCCATTTCCACAAGTATTTACACCTAGTACTGATATTTTGGCTATACCATTATAGGTATTGTTCCAATCTATCGTCATTGAGGTTGATGTGCCTGTGATTGTTCCTGCTGTACTTGGAAAAACACTCCATGCATAAGATAATGCATTGGTACTTCCTGTAGTTGTATAGCTTATATTGATGTTATTTTCGCAAAGTATTATTATTCCGGTTGGCTGAGCAGGTTTTGTGGGTAAAGGATTTATTGTGATTGTCAATGAATCTGAAGATACACTGTTTCCGCAACTATTAATACCAATTACACTGATTTTTGCTATTCCTGTGAAAGTATTTGACCAATCCACAACAGCATTTAAAGTTGTTCCTGAAATATTACCAGCTGATGAAGGAAAAATACTCCATTGGTAAGAAGTTGCATTGCTGCTTCCACTGCTTGTATAATTTGTATTTGTCGCATTTTCGCAAATCGAGATACTTCCAGAAGGTATTGCTGGTTTTGCTGGCAAAGGATTTATGATTATAATGAGTGAATCCGAAGAAATACTGTTGCCACATATATTTACTCCTTTTACAGATATTTTTGCAGTTCCCGAAAAACTTGCATTCCAAGTTACTGTTGAAGAAGTTGTTGTTCCAGTGATACTTCCAGCTGATGCAGGGTAAATACTCCATAAATAAGAAATTGCATTTGCACTTCCTGTGGTTGTATAATTTACAGTTGCTGCTGGCTGACATAATGAAGTGATGCCTGCAGGAGTAGCCGGTTTTATTGGCATTGGATTTACAGTAACCAACAAAGTATCTGAAGTAACACCACTTCCGCATGCATTGTTTCCATTAACTGATATTTTTGCTATACCTATGAAAGTATTATTCCAGTCAATTGTCATACTTGTGGTTGTTCCTGAGATTGTTCCTGCGGAAGATGGAAAAACACTCCAAGAATAAGAAGTAGCATTTGTACTCACAGTTGTTGAATAAGCTGTATTGATGTTATTTTCGCAAAGTATTGTTAGTCCGGTTGGCTGAGCAGGTTTTGCGGGTAATGGATTTATTGTGATTGTCAATGAATCTGAAGTTACACTGTTTCCGCAACTATTAATACCAATTACACTGATTTTTGCTATTCCTGTGAAAGTATTTGACCAATCCACAACAGCATTTAAAGTTGTTCCTGAAATATTACCAGCTGATGAAGGAAAAATACTCCATTGGTAAGAAGTTGCATTGCTGCTTCCACTGCTTGTATAATTTGTATTTGCTGCATTTTCGCAAATCGAAATACTTCCAGAAGGTATTGCTGGTTTTGTCGGCAAGGGACTAACGGTAATTATCAGTGTGTCTGATGAAATTCCATAACCACAGATATTATTTGCTTTAACAATTAATTTTGCCGTACCTGTAAATGTTGATGTCCAATCAACAATCGCTGTAGTTGTATCTCCTGTAATCGAACCTGCATTGGAAGGAATTAACTGCCATGTGTAAGATGTTGTATTATTGATTGCAGGAATAGAATAATACGTATTGACATTGTTTATGCAGATCTGGTTTAATCCAATTGGTAAATCCGGTTTTATTGGCAGGCTGTTAATAGTAATATTGCTGCCATTATCAGAACCGGTTATACCCGGATTTGAACTAATAACTCTAATTCTGTATGAATTTCCAATTTGGGTGTTAAGAGGGATTACTGAATTAATTATTCCAGAACCTGTATTTGCTAATGTTCCTATATTAACTGAATTGGTAAAATTACCGGATACATCCGATAATTGTGCAGTAAAAAAATTTCCATTTGCCAAAACACCTGAAACAGTATAAGGTATTGAAATTGATTCTCCTGTGCAAAACGAATTAGAAATCAGACTAATTGTATTTAAATTTATGCTACTATATACATAGATATTCCCATTGATTAAATTTGCAGAAATATTATTCAGATTGCTGTTAATTGATTCGAAGTTTAAAGGATTATTGCTGAAGCTTATACTGGTCTGACTTCCCTGACCACCAATAAGATTAAATTTTATTGAAAAAATAACTGTAGAATCTGGTAGAGTTTGCCCAAGTAAAGAAATATCATACCATGAAAATGTAAGTTTTCCAATTGATGTCATTGTAATACCAAAACTATTGTTATCCATACCATTTAAACCAAACTGCTGAACGCTTACAAATTCTGCAACTGATTGATCAAATGAAATTGTTCCCTGTATTGAAAGAATATTGATAAAATCTTTAACTTTTAAAGGAACAATAATTTGACCTCCATTTACACCAATGAGGCTGTCAATTTTTAATGTTAAATTTGAAGGTATTGGAGTTGAGGTTATATTTATTAAACCAGGTTTTGTATTTACAGCAACTGTGTTAAGCGCAGCATTAACAAATTCGGTACTGGTTGGAGTGTTAACAAAATTGATAGATGTCTGCTGACCTGCATTACCAATAATTGTAAACTTAATGGCAAAAATAATGGCTGAGTCGGGGAGGGTTTGTCCGTTTAAAGTAGCATCAGACCATGAAAACATCAGCTTTCCAGATGCAATTTGTGAAGTCCCGAAATCAGAGGCAAGCATGCCCGGAATACCGATTTGTTCAATGCTTACAAAGTTGACTATGTTTTGATTAAAGCTTATGCTTCCCTGAGCAGTAAGCATTTGTGTAAATTGTTTTACCCTGATCGGCATAATAATTTGAGATCCGCTTAATCCTTCAAGCGAATCAGCTAATAAAGTCAGGTTTATTTGAGGAATAACTGACGGAATCGTTATTTTTCCGGAAATTGAGTTAACAGTAACTGTATTAAATGATGAATTTACAAATTCAATAAGAGTAGGAGTATTCGTCAGAGAAATTAAAGTTTGCTGACCGGAAGTTCCGATAATATTAAATTTTATAGAGAAAATAATAGTAGAATCAGCGAGATTTACACCTGCGAGATTTGCATCACTCCACGAAAAAACCAGTTTGCCTGAACTAATCTGAGTAATTCCAAAATTACCCATATTCATAGCAGGAAGTCCGAATTGTGATATTGAAGCAAAAGTTGCAACAGAAGGATTAAAGTTAATCGTACCCTGAGCGGAAATCATATTATGAAAGTTATTTACACGAACCGGAACGATTACCTGAGCTCCGTTACTCGCAGTAACACTATCTATTTTAACTATTACCGAATTGCTTTGACAGTTGGCATTTATATTCAACAATCCAAGAAATAGTATTAAAAATATGAAATTTAAAGTTATTTTCATTAATTTTTTCATCTGGATTTGCAATTAATTATCGCAATATTATCAATTTTCTGAATCCTGTAAATTTACCGGCTCTCATTTGCAAATAATAACTTCCGTTACATAAAGCTTTCATCTTCCTATTTCTTCCATCCCATGTAATTCTGTTGACTCCTGCATAAAAATCACCGGAAATCGTATTTACAACCTCACCCAAAGTATTATAAATTTCAAAAATAACATGTTCGTTATGTGGTAGTTCGAAAATTATTTCGGTTTTGTCATTAAAAGGATTTGGAATGTTTTGTAAAAATTTATATCCTTTCTCTTCATTTTCTTTTACCGAAATACTATTATTTATTGAGATACTTGCAGGATTTGCAAGAATGCTGAGTTGTTCTAAATTGTTATTATATGCTTCACTTTGTGTTAGCGAAGCATTAATCTGAACAATTGCATTTGTTTGATTTTGATTGATTACCTTTAATTTTAGTTCAAAGACAATTGTACCATCAGTTAGTGAAAACCCATTCGGATTTTCTGTACTCCACAATGCAGTGATTCTTCCTGAATTAGCATGGTTAATCCCATAATATCCTGTTAAATAAGCATTATCAACGCTTACAAATTCAAAATCATTGGGACTCCATTCCATAGTAAATTGATAACCACTTATATTGTTGAAATTACTAACCTTAACAGGGATAGTAATAATATCGCCCAGATTAGCATTTTGACCATTCATTTCAAAATTCAAATTACCAACATTGCTTGATTTTGTGATGTTAGGATTCCAGCTATTATTAACATCTCCAAGTTTAATGGCAATAAAGTTCTGATCGTTCAGGTTATTTGCATAGCTGTACGAACGTGTATTTTCAAAAGGAAATGCTTGTTGTGGATTTGGAAAAGAATAATCGGAATTTACAAATTTCCAGATTTCATTATTTGGGAAATTTGAAGCAGTTTGCAAAATTAATGATTTGATTAGCAATATATCCATCGTTGAAACATTCCCTGATTGATTTACATCAGCTGCAATTATTTTATAAGCTGAGTTTAAAGATTGAATATTTAAAATATGACGTTGTATTAATATCAAATCGAGAGTGGATAAGCCACTCAATGCCGGTATATCATTTACTTTAGAAGGTGTGATCGAATATGAATTTCCCTGTAACACATTAAAGCTGTATATACCGTTACTTGAAGTGTTAATGGAATCATTGCTGCCTGAACCACTTAATTTCATTTTTACATTATTCATTAAATATCCTTGTTCTACATGAACATTGCCAGAAATATTTACAATATTGGAGGTTCCGGATACTGTAACATTAATGGTTGCGACCGGACTCTGACAGCTATTAACGATTGCTCTTACTGAATATACTCCGTTTAGAACTGAAGAAGCATTAAAGATCGTAGGATTCTGCTGAACGGATGAGAAACTATTAGGGCCTGACCAGGTATAACTGGCATTAGGAATTGTACTAGCTGTTAATTGCAGGGTTCCGTTCAAAGCTACAGGTGAATTGCTTGAAGCGATAGGTGCAGCAGGTAATGAATTGGCTGTAACTCCTATATTGTTTGAAACTGCTGTACATCCTGCGTTAGTTACAGTTACATAATAGAGGCCTCCAGAAGTAACTGTAATGGATTGAGTTGTCTGTCCTCCAGGATACCAGATATTGCCTGAAAGGCTTGAAGAACTTAATACAACATTTCCTCCGCTACAAAATGTAGTTGGTCCATTTGCTGATATGACAGCAGTAACACTTTGGCTAATTGTAAAAAAATTATTACTTACATCAATGGTACTCCCGTTATTGAAATCTTTTATTCTGATTTTACATTTGCTTGAATTGATATTAGGAATATTCCATGAGAAAGTACCGCTCAAAGTACTGTAATTACTGATAATCGTATTCCAGCTTAAACTACTGTCTGAAGTATATTCTATTATGTAATTCCCTGAAGTTCCGGTTGATGACCAGGTGATATTCTGATTGACACAACCACTTAGATTTTCACCACCATTAGGGCTTGTAATCGTTATGGTTGGTGAAGGTAATCCGATGGCAAATGCATTGTCGCTTTTATCCAATTTACAATTATTGATAAAATCAGTCACTTTTATAAGGCAATTGGACGAAGAAGCTGCAGGAATCAACCATGTATAACTGTTGCCTGGTATATTCTGATTATAAACTATATTTGTCCATGTACTACCTCCATTTATTGAGTAATCAATACTATAATAGCTTGAGGATCCTATAGCGGTCCAGCTGATATTTTGAGTGGCTCCTGGTTGCAGACTTTCACCTCCGTTTGGAGTATTGATTACAATAGCTGGTGTAATCGTGAAACTAGCATCACTAATATCAGTTTTTATAGCATAACTGTTATCAGTTATTCTTATTAAACAATGCGTCGAAGGAGTATTTGGTATACTCCAGTCATAAGTATTATTTGAACCGGATGATGAATAACTGCTGATAATATTCGTCCAGTTTAATCCATTATCAATTGAATATTCAATTTTATAATTACCTGAACCACCTCCTGTATTCCATTTTATTGTAGTTTGAGTACATACCCTCCAGTCTTCCAATCCATTATCTCCATTAGGAGAAGTTATTACTAATCCGGGTTTGATACTAAAAATAGCATTACTAATGTCAAAATTTAAAGGATTGTTGTATTCATTTACTTTTAAAAGGCATTTATTAGAAAAATTATTTGGCACATTCCATGAATAACTACCATTATTATTTGCAACAGAAGCTATCGGGAGCCAGCTTGCTCCACTGTCTGCTGAATAGTTTAAACTCACGTAGCTAGAATAGAAATACTCGCTGGTCCAACTGATATTATAGGTCGAACCGTAATACAATGATTCTCCACCATTAGGATATGTTAATAAAGGAGTCCCTGGGATTATAGAAAAATTTGTATTGCTGATGTCTTTAATACAGGTGTTATCATAATCAACTACTTTAACAAAACAATTGGTTGAAGGTGTATTAGGAACTGTCCAATTAATATTCTGACTATAAGTATAGCTAGAAATTGAATTCCAGTTAGCTCCATTATTTGTTGAATAATAGACATAAAAACGGTTTGATGTTGCCGCTGAAACCCAGTTGATATTTTGATAACTGCCAGCCAGCCATTGTTCACTTCCATTTGGAGAATTAATAATAATGTCATCATTTTGCTTCAATGTAAATACAGCATCACTGGAATCATTAACGGCAGTATTGCTATAATCCTGAACTTTGATTAAACAAGTGTTGGAGGTTGTAACATCAGCTACCTGTGACCATGTATATGAACTTGAAGTTGTATTGTTAATGTAATTCCAGCTTGCCCCATTGTTTGTAGAATAATATAAATTAAAAGTTCCGGAAGTACCTCCGGAAGTCCAACTGATTGTTTTTGATGTACAACCTTCCCAGTTTTCACCACCATTTGGAGATGTAACTGAAATAAATGCTGGTATTATTTTAAAAACAACATCACTTTCGTCAAATATGGATGGATTATTGTATTCGCTGATACGAAATTTACAGTTCAGTGAATTGATATTGGGCAAAATCCATGTATAACTTCCATCGTTCTCAGTGGGTGTAACGACTGTCGTCCAATTAGAACCATTGTCAAAAGTAAATTCTATTTTCACAAAACTTGAACTCAGATAAGCACTGATCCATTGAATATTAATTGAATTATTGGCATAAGTTGTTACATTTGAATTGGGATAAGTAACAGTAATATAAGGTTGGGGAGGGGCAATGGTAAATATAGTATTGCTTACATCCTGAATACAGCTGTTGTCATAATCTATAATTTTTATTAAACTTGAAGTGTTAGGAGAATTTGGTATTGTCCATGAAATTGAAGTGGAATAAGTATAGCTGCCAATTGAATTCCAGCTGCTTCCATTATTGATGGAATAATAGGGGTAAAAACGGTTAGAAGTTGGTTCAGAAACCCAGCTGATGGTTTTTGTGGTTCCAACTTCCCAGCTTTCGCCGCCATTAGGCGTTGTAATAATAATATCATTGTTTTTTATCAATGTAAAAACAGCATCACTTGAATCTTTTATGTTTGAGTTGTTATAGTCCTGAACTTTAATCAGACAATTATTGGAAGTAGGAATGTCAACTACCTGCGACCATGTATAGTAACTGCTTGAAGTATTTGAAATATAATTCCATGTATTACCATTATTACTTGAATAATAAATACTATAACTCCCTGAGCATCCACCTGAAGTCCAGCTGATACTTTTTGAAGAACATCCTTTCCATTGTTCGCCTCCATTGGGTGATGTAACCGTAATAAAGGGCGGAATAACTTTAAAATTAACATCACTTATATCATTAATTGCCGGATTATTGTATTCGCTGATACGGAATTTACAGTTCAGTGAATTGATATTGGGCAAAGTCCAAGTATAGCTTCCATCGTTTTCAGTAGGTGTAACCACAGTTGTCCAAATGACTCCATTATCATAAGTAAATTCAATTTTAACAAAACTTGAACTCAGATAAGCACTGATCCATTGAATGTTAATGGAATTATTGGCATATGTTGTCATATTTGAATTAGGATTAGTAACCGTAATATAGGGTTGGGGAGGGGTTATTGTAAAAATGGCATTGCTTACATCCTGAATACAGCTGTTGTCGTAATCTGAAACTTTAATTAGACTTGTCGTATTAGGAGAATTGGGTATCGTCCATGAAACTGAATTGGAGTAAGTATAGCTGCCAATTGAATTCCAGCTGCTGCCATTATTGATGGAATAATAAGTGTAATAGCGGTTAGAAGTTGGTTCAGAAACCCAGCTGATGGTTTTTGTGGTACCAACTTCCCAGCTCTCATCACCATTAGGCGTTGTAATAATAATATCATTGTTTTTTATCAATGTAAAAACATCATCACTGGAATCTTTTATGTTTGAGTTGTTATAGTCCTGAACTTTAATCAGACAATTATTGGAAGTAGGAATGTCAACTACCTGCGACCATGTATAGTAACTGCTTGAAGTATTTGAAATATAATTCCATGTATTACCATTATTACTTGAATAATAAATACTATAACTCCCTGAGCATCCACCTGAAGTCCAGCTGATACTTTTTGAAGAACATCCTTTCCATTGTTCGCCTCCATTGGGTGATGTAACCGTAATAAAGGGCGGAATAACTTTAAAATTAACATCACTTATATCATTAATTGCCGGATTATTGTATTCGCTGATACGGAATTTACAGTTCAGTGAATTGATATTGGGCAAAGTCCAAGTATAGCTTCCATCGTTTTCAGTAGGTGTAACCACAGTTGTCCAAATGACTCCATTATCATAAGTAAATTCAATTTTAACAAAACTTGAACTCAGATAAGCACTGATCCATTGAATGTTAATGGAATTATTGGCATATGTTGTCATATTTGAATTAGGATTAGTAACCGTAATATAGGGTTGGGGAGGGGTTATTGTAAAAATGGCATTGCTTACATCCTGAATACAGCTGTTGTCGTAATCTGAAACTTTAATTAGACTTGTCGTATTAGGAGAATTGGGTATCGTCCATGAAACTGAATTGGAGTAAGTATAGCTGCCAATTGAATTCCAGCTGCTGCCATTATTGATGGAATAATAAGTGTAATAGCGGTTAGAAGTTGGTTCAGAAACCCAGCTGATGGTTTTTGTGGTACCAACTTCCCAGCTCTCATCACCATTAGGCGTTGTAATAATAATATCATTGTTTTTTATCAATGTAAAAACATCATCACTGGAATCTTTTATGTTTGAGTTGTTATAGTCCTGAACTTTAATCAGACAATTATTGGAAGTAGGAATGTCAACTACCTGCGACCATGTATAGTAACTGCTTGAAGTATTTGAAATATAATTCCATGTATTACCATTATTACTTGAATAATAAATACTATAACTCCCTGAGCATCCACCTGAAGTCCAGCTGATACTTTTTGAAGAACATCCTTTCCATTGTTCGCCTCCATTGGGTGATGTTACAGTAATAAAAGGAGGTATTACTTTGAAATTAACATCACTCTCATCTTTAATCAGGTTGTTGGAAAAAGCACTAACCCTGAATCTGCAATTCTGGGAATTGATGTTTGGCAATGTCCAGGTATAACTTCCGTCATTTTCTGTAGGATTTATTACAGTTGTCCAACTGTTTCCATTGTCGGAAGTAATTTCTATTTTAACATAATTATCTGTAACATAGGATGTACTCCATTGTATGTTGATGGAATTATTGGCATAAGTGGTAATATTTGAATTTGGGTAATTTAGTGTGATAATTGGTGTTGGATTAGTAATGGTAAAATTTGCATTGCTGACATCAAATTTACAACTGTTACTATAATCAACAACTTTAATAAGAGCATTGGCTGTAGGTGAATTAGGTACCGACCAGTTCAATGTTTTTGAATAGGTATTAGAAATTATACTTGTCCAGCTGCTTCCACTGTTAATTGAATAAAAAACTGAAAAATTTGTTACTGCTGGTGCTGAAACCCATTCAATATTTTTGTAAGTTCCTGCCTCCCATTGTTCGCCTCCATTGGGTGTTGTTATGATGATATCAGTATTTTGAGATATATTAAAAACGGCATCACTGGAATCTTTAATGCCAGCGTTATTGTAATCCATAACTTTTACCAGACAAGCAGAAGATGATAAATTCGGGACAGGAGTCCATGTATAGTAGGAAGATGAAGATGTTGTCAGTAAATTCCAGCTGGCTGCATTATTGGTTGAATAATAAATGCCGTAACTTCCTGAAGTTCCCCCTGAAGTCCAGCTGATGGTTTGTGTGGAGCATCCTTGCCAGTTTTCTCCACCATTGGGAGAAACAAGGCTGATAAAAGGAGGTTGTATACTGAAAACACTGTTGCTTTGGTCATAGGTTGCAGGATTGGAAAGATCAGTTATTTTAACCAGGCAATTAGTTGAAAATGTATAAGGCACTGTCCAGCTGTAGCTGCCCGAATTGGAAGTTGATGTAGTAATAGGTATCCAGTTGTTTGCATTATCGGTAGAATATTCTATTTTAACTAAATTCGAAGTAACATAAGCACTGTACCAGGAAATTGTATAAGAATTGCCTGCATAAAGCGTATTTCCTCCATTGGGTGAACTTACTGTTATAGAAGGAGTAGGCGGTGTAATCGTAAACAGATTATTACTGATATCAACCATACAACTGGTATTGCTATGATCCTGTATTTTTATCAGACATTGTTCTGATGGTGAATTGGGAAGCAACCAATTATAGGTTTGCCCTGATATATATTGGTTATTCACAATATTGGTCCAGGATGTTCCGGCGTTGGTTGAATAATAGATATCATAGTAATTAGTTGTTCCATTAGCAACCCAATTAATGTTTTTATAACTTCCAGCCTGCCAGCTTTCACCACCGTTGGGTGAGATAAGTAATAAAGGTGCAGTAATAGAAAAAGTATAATCACTCATATCACTGCATGATGGAGTATTAGAATCAACAATTCTGATTTTGCAGTTTGTAGAGTTTATATTGGGAACAGTCCAGCTAAAGGACCCACTGGTAATATACAAACTGCTTGTTACAGAAATCCAGCTTACCCCGCCATCGGTAGTATAGTCGATGGTATAATTATTAGAAGTTCCACTGGCAGTCCATGTAATTGATTTTTGTGTACAACCTGCCCATACTTCCCCACCATTAGGAGAAGTGATAGTAATACTAGCTGCATTAGCTGTATAAATTGCCAGTAATAAAGCAATTACCAGAAATGTGGTTTTTCTTGCCATTGTAAAATTCTTTTTAAAATTAATATTGATATTTTTAAAATTTTAAATTTCCATGATAATTCTATATATGATTGATTATAAAAAATATATTGTATTACTTTCTAGTAATCAATCAAAATGGAAAAATAAAATTTGGGCATGAAATTAATAAAAATATCAATCATTCAGGCTGTTTCTGCCGGATTTTGAATGATTATTTGTAAACTCAACAGAAATAAAATATACAATTGTATGATAATGAGAAGGAAAGATCAGATTTGTATTTTTCCCAAAATGATAACGTTGAAAGTGTTATTCTTCCCAAATTCCCTCCACTTTTAATGAGGGAATTGGGGAAGAAGTATTTTATTTCACCAATACTTTTTCAGCATATACATTCTTAGCAGTAATCACTTTTACAATATAATAAGCAGCAGCAAATTCCTTCATGCTGATTACAGTATTACTATTTGTTTTTTCAATAGTTTTTAGCAATTGGCCCACTGTATTATATATGCATATTTGTTGAACTTCTTCATTAGAATTTACACAGATTCTGTTATTGTAAGCATAAATACAGGTATTCTGAGTGGAATTATTAGTTATTCCCAGCGGTAAAGCAGCAAATAGTAGTTGGAAACGATTCGTATTATCAGTGGTCGAAGCTGTAAATGTATAGGTAGTATTTTGATTCAAATCAGTGATAGTATTGGTAGCCAGATCTTTTAAATAGGAATAGCAGGGTGAAGTAAAACTATTTACATCGCTGGCAGTAATTGTATAACTTCCATTTATACCTGCTTTAAACCCAAGCGGAATAACAGGATGATCAGCTATTGAGGTAAGCATGCTGATACTCCAGTTTTTACCTGATTTTATTGAGTAAATTCCCGGTGCAGTTGCATCCATACTAAACATTTTTTCAGCTCCACCCAAATCGTTTGTATTGCCAAACTGAATAATGAGTTCATCACTATAGGAATTGGTGCTTCCATTTACTGAAAGTCTAAGCAAATCAGGAATTGTTGTTGTAGATTTAAGGAAAGTCAGATTAGCATGTTCTCTGATAGAATTACTCATGCTTAAAGTACCTGCAGTTGATGCTTTTACCCAGAATCCCTGTGCCGAAGGAATAAGTCTGCTCACGCTATTGGTTCCTAATGCTGCATTGGAAATATAAGCTCCGTAGTTGGCTGTAGATGCATTCCAAACCCAGATCGCTTTTTCGCCGCTGCCTGCATCAGCCAGTACATTCCTTGTCCAACCACTTGTTGCATTCCAGTTAATAGCTGAAGGGTAGGGGTTAGCTATAAAATTCCATCCACTATATAAACCTGTTGTATAAGCAATAGGAAGGGTCAGTGTTCCTGTATTTAAATTTCCTGTAAAAATTTTCTTAACTACAGTTGGGTATGAAACTGCATAACCTCTGCCGGGAACAAAATTATATCCGCCATTGGCTGTTAAAAAATTTCCAGTATTAGCAAATTCAATCCAATTGGCAGTAGGTTCGTTCCATAAATAAAAACCATCCAATTGATTGAAATTAGGATTTATAGATTGATTTGAAACAGGAGAAGCAAGCATGTGGAATTCATCTGTATTGGTATGAGGAATATAACGTTCCACAATATTTCCAATTGTTTGTAAATTGCCATAATCAATTAATGAAGCGGTTCCTGAAGCATCTGATTGCATCGTTAATGTTCCGTTTACTTTAAAACTTTTACTGGAATTAATCGTCAATTTTCCTAGTGGAGCAATTGTTAAATTATTACATTGATAATTCGTAGAATTAACAATTGCTAATTTATTAGCAGCAATATAAGCATTGGTTAATGGGCCAGGAATACCATAATCCCAGTTAGCACAAACTTCCCATGCATTTGAAACTGCTGCGGTAAAAGTTGAAATTGCTGGTGGCGATGTGACATTAATTGCCAATGTTGAGCTATTTCCAAATCCACAGTTATTGTTGCCTTTTACAGTAATGTTTCCTGAAACTGCAGAAGGACTGTAGTTTGCAATTATACTATTACTCGAACTTGCTCCTGTTACACCAACAGGCAAAGTCCATATATACGAAGTTGCATTTATTATGATAGGAACATTATATGTTGCACTATATTCTCCCTGGCAAACTGTTGAACTACCCGTAATGATTCCGGCAGAAGCAGGCAAAGGATTTACAGTTATAGTCAGTTCTGATGGTATACCATATCCACAGTTATTACTTCCTTTTACCGTAATATTTCCTGAAACAGCAGTTGTGTTATAATTTACAGTTATTGAATTGTTAGTGCTTGTTCCTGTAGCTCCTATTGGTAAAGTCCAGATATAGGATGTCGCATTTGTAATTGCCGGAACTGTATAATTAACAGATGATTGTCCCTGACAAACCGTATTTGATCCTGAAATTGATCCTGCATTAACAGGAAGCGGATGGACTGTAATTGCTAATGTGTTGGTGAATGAACAGCCTGTTGAAGGTACACTTTCAACAACAGTCAATATTCCACTGGTTGAACCCGGCGAAAAATTAATACTAACAGCATTTACATTTGAAGTTGCATTAATAGTAGCAATTCCACTATAAGACCACACATAATTATTTGATGAACCATCTGGTAAATCACCTGGTAATCCATGTCCGGTATTTGGTGGTAATGGCTCTCCATTTGAACGTAAAACAACAGAATATGAAGCATTTAATGTTCCTTCACATAAGATAGTAGTTCCATTTATTGGATTATTCAAAGGCGAAGTATTTACATTTACAATTACAGATGCGGTTTTCTGACAACCATTGCTATTTGTTGCTGTTACCGTATAAGTATTTGTAATAACCGGATTAAAAGAAACTCCATTAATTACTCCGTTATCCCATGCATAAGTTGCTCCTGTTGATCCACTGGCAGTAAGTGTAACAGCTGCTCCTGAACATATTATACTCGCGGTTGAATTAGCAGTCACAGTTGGTTGTATTTTATAGGTCGCTACAATTAATGTTCTGGGTGAACTTGTACATCCGTTGTCGGTTGCATCAATATAATAATTTGTAGTTGATGAAATTGATGGAGAAAAAGAATTTCCATTTGCAACAGAAGAAGTTGTATATGGATCAGTATACCAATCAATACTACCTGAAGATGAGGTAGCGCCAAGTGTTACTGTGCCCTGCCCACAAATAGAACCCGGAGTTACTGATGTAATCATGGGAATAACTTTGACAATTCCGGTAACAGCGATTCTTGGGCTAGTAGTACATCCATTTTCAGTAGCATCCACATAATAAGTAGTAGTTGCTGAAATGCTTGGAGAATAAGAGTTTCCTGTATTTATTGATAATCCACCACTTATGTTAGAATACCAATTAATAATGCCAGAAGTAGCTGTTGCATCTAACGTTACAAAACCTGATCCACAAATAGTATCTGCTGTTGATGAAACAATATCAGGAATAGTAAGAACAGTAGCTGAAATAGCAGTTCTTGCAGAACTGGTACATCCAATAGCAGTAGCATCCACATAATAAATGGTAGTTGTAGAAACAAAAGGTGAATAATTAGTCCCGGTATATATTGAAGTATCTCCGGTTATTGATGTGTACCAGTTGATTATGCCGGAAGATGCTGTAGCGCCCAAATTTACAATACCTGCTCCGCAACGAATAGCCGGATTAGTTCCGCTTACAGTTGGAATTGTATTTACGGTTGCTAAAACAGCTGTTCTTGTTATTGAGGTACATTCATTGAAATTAGCATCAACAAAATAAGAAGTTGTTGTAGAAACGGACGGGGAATAGGAAGCACCAGTATTTATAGATGAACCACCAGTTAAATCTTCATACCAGTTTATTGTACCTGATGAGGCTGTTGCACTTAAATTTACTACACCTGTTCCACAACGGGTATCAGAAGTAGTTCCGCTAATAACAGGGATAACTTTAATTGTTGCTACAATAGCTGTTCTTGGCGAACTTGTACATCCATTGGCAGTTGCATCAGCATAATAAGTTGTGGTTGTCGAAAGATTTGGAGAGTAGGATGTTCCTGTATAAACCGATGTACCGCCAGTTAAACCAGTATACCAATTTATACTGCCTGCAGAAGGAGTAGCACTTAAAGTTACACTTCCACTTCCACAACGTGAACCGGCTGTAGTTGAAATTACTGTAGGAATTGATTTAATAGTAACAGTAGTATTTGCTGTATTTTTACAACCATTAACATCAGTACCAATAACTGTATATGTTTTAGTAAAATTCGGTATAAATGGAGTTGCGTTAATTATGCTATTATCCCAAACATATGTAAAAGCACCACTTCCTGTTAGTGTTAAATTACTTCCTGCACAAACAGATGAGTCTGTAGAATTTGCTGTTACGATTGGTAAAGAATTAACAATGATAGTTGTTTGATTAGAATTGCTACAAGCTGGAGATTGAGAATCTGTAAATGTATAGTTTAATGTTTGAGTTCCGGCTGATGGATCAAATAAATTCCCATTGACACCAATTCCACTCCAAACACCGGCAGTTGGAGAACCAGCCAGCGTAATGTCAGCTGCATCGATACAAACAGCTGCGTAAGTGCCGGCATTAACAATTGGTAATGGATTTACAGTAATTGTTTTTGTATTGGTAAATGAACAACCTGAGATAGGATCGGTTTCAACAACAGTTAAAATTCCGCTTGTTGTATCTGTTCCAAAATTAATTGTAATAACATTGACATTGCTGCCGGCAATTATTGAGGCATTACCACTATAAGACCAGGTATAATTATTTACTGAACCATTTGGAAAATCACCGGGAGATCCATGTCCGCTTCCCGGAGGTAATGGTTGATCGGAAGAATGTAGAATGACAGAATAGGGTGAGTTAAGTGTCGCTGCACAGAGAATTGCAGCTCCTGTAATTGGATTGTTAGGTGGACCTGGATTTACACTTATTTCAATACTTGCAGACTTCTGACAACCATTACTATCTGTTCCTGTTAATAAATATATTTTAGTAATTGTGGACGTAAACGGAACTCCATTAATTACACTTTGATCCCATGTATAGGATACACCAGTTGTTCCACTACCGGTCAAAGTAACAGCTGTTCCTGCACATACAGCTGATATAGCACTCGAATTTGCAATAACTGTAGGTAAAGCATTTATGGTAACAGAAGTTGTTGAAATAACTTCAGGGCATCCGGAAGCTGCCGGAATAGTATAAGAAACTGTATAGATTCCGGCAATGCTTGTACTAGGTATAATTGCACCAGTTATTGAATTTAAATCTAAACCCGGTGCTGAACTAAATATTCCTCCTGATGCTCCTGTTAAAACTACTGCTTGAGGCGTTGAAACGGATTTACAGTAAGAAGCTAAAGAATAAGAAATACTGGCTGAAGGTAAAGTAGTAACATTAATTAAAGCGGTAGCTGAATTCACACAAGTGTTAGGATCTGTATAGGTATAAGTTAAGATTTGTGTACCGTAAGATGGAGAAAACATATTAGCACTTACACCAATTCCGCTCCATATTCCACCTGTTGGAAAGCCTCCTAAAGCTAAAGGTGTTGAATTAGAACAAACAGTTGGATAACTATCTGCATTTACACTTGGTAAAGTATTTACAGTTACATTTTGAGTAATGTTATTTGTACATGCATTGCCATCAGTATAAGTATAAGAAATTACATGAAATCCCTCAGTTGCAATTGATGCTGTGAATGTTAATCCACTAATTCCTGCACCACTGAATGTTCCGCCTAAAGGTGATCCAACTAAGTTAGCTGCTGCTGCATCCAGACAATAAGCTGAATTTAATCCTGTGAAATTTACAGTTGGTAATGCATTTATAGTTACATTTTGTGTTGCACTGTTAGTACAGTTATTGCCATCGGTATAAGTATAGGTAATTGTATGTAATCCAGTGGTTGCAATAGTTGGTATAAATGTATTTTCGCTAATACCTGCTCCACTAAAAGTTCCGCCTAAAGGGGATCCAACCAATGTAGCTGCTGCTGCATTTATGCAATAAGATGAATTTAATCCTGTGAAACTTACAACTGTTAGTGCATTTACTGTTACATTTTGTGTTGCGCTGTTAGTGCAGTTATTGCCATCGGTATAAGTATAGGTAATAGTATGTATTCCTGCAGTTGTAGATAATGGAGTAAAAGTATTTCCGTTAATGCCAGTACCACTAAAAGTACCACCTAATGGTGAACCTACCAGTGTAATAGCGTTTGCATTTAAACAATAGGCTGAATTTAATCCTGTGAAACTTACTAATGGTATTGTATTAACAGTTGCTACAACAGCTGTTCTTGGTCTACTTGTACATCCATTTGAAGTTGCATCAACATAATAAGTCGTGGTTGTGGAAAGAGAAGGATCGTAAAATGTTCCTGAATAAATTGAAGTTCCGCCAGTAAGGCTAGTATACCAATTAATACTACCTGCAGATGCAGTAGCGCCTAAAGTTACAATACCATTTCCACAACGTGAGCCAGGTGTGGTTGTAACTACTGATGGTATTGGTTTAACTACAACACTTACATTGGCCGTATTTTTGCATCCATTTATATCAGTACCTGTTACAGTATATGTTTTAGTAGTTGTTGGGAAAAATTGAATTGAATCAATAACACTATTATCCCAGATGTATGAAAGTGCTCCACTTCCATATAATATAATACTTCCACCAAAACAAACTGAAGTTGCACTTGTATTTGCAATAATAACAGGCAACGTATTTATAGTTACTGTAGTTGTTGCAATAACTGCAGCACATCCGCCAGCTGATGCAATTGTATAAGAAACAATATATGTTCCTGCTGTACTGGTAACTGGTAAAATAGCTCCGGTTGATTGGCTTATTTGCAAACCGCTGGTAGAGCTATAAATACCTCCTGTTGTTCCTGTTAACGTCACAGGCTGTTGTGCTGTTAACGAAATACAGTAAGGATTGCCAGCATAAGAAATATTGGCAGTTGGTAATGGCGTAACTGTAATTGGTAATGTTGAAATTAAACCATCGCCACAATTATTATGACCTTTTACAGTAATATTTCCTGATACGGCCGATGTTCCATAATTTACTGTAATTGAATTAGTAGAACTTGTTCCTAAAGCTCCTGTTGGTAATGTCCAAATATAAGAAGAAGCATTTAAAATTGCAGGAACTGTATAAATTATATTACTTTGTCCCTGACAGACAGTAGTTGTTCCAGAAATTGTTCCGGCTGATAATGGTAATGGATTTACTGTGATTGCCATTGTTGAAATATTTCCATCACCACAAGAGTTATGTCCAGTTACCATAATGTTTCCTGAAACTGCTGAAGTGGAATAATTTACTGTAATGTTGTTTGTTGAACTTGAACCACTTGCAGCTGTTGGTAAGGTCCATGTATAGGATGAAGCATTGGTAATTGTAGGAACTGTGTAATTTACAGCTGATTGTCCCTGACAAACGCTGTTACTTCCTGTAATAGTTCCGGCTGCTATTGGTAATGGATTTACTATAATAGCCAATGTTGAAATATTTCCATCTCCACATGAGTTGTTTCCTTTAACTGTGATATTTCCTGATACTGCAGTAGTACTGTAATTTACTATAATGCTATTGGAGGTGCTAGAGCCTGTTGTACCTGTTGGTAATGAACAGATATAGGAAGTTGCATTTGTAATTGTTGGTAGCGAATAAGTTACAGAAGATTGACTCTGACAAACGTTTGTTGCACCTGTAATTGTTCCGGCAGCGAATGGTAATGGATTAACTGTAATTGCTATACTGGAAGAAATTCCATCTCCACAGGAATTATTTCCTTTTACTGTAATATTTCCTGAAATAACAGATGTTCCATAATTTACTGTAATTGAGTTAGTAGAACTTGTTCCGGAAGCTCCAGTTGGTAACGTCCATATATAGGTTGAAGCATTGGTTATTGTTGGGACTGAATAGGTAAAGTTAGTTTGACCCTGACAAACATTTGTTGTTCCAGAAATTATTCCGGCATTTACTGGTATAAGGTTTATTGTAATTGTTAATGTAGAAATCGCCCCATCACCGCAATCATTATGCCCTTTAACAGTAATATTTCCTGAAACTGCATTGGTTCCGTAATTTACAGTTATTGAGTTTGTAGAACTAGTTCCGGATGCTCCTGTTGGCAATGTCCAGATATAGGATGTTGCGTTAGTTATAGTTGGAACGGTATAAGTTATATTGTTTTGACCCTGGCATACAAAAGAGTTTCCTGAAATCGTAGCCGCAGCAATTGGTAATGGATTTACAGTAATAACCATTGTAGATAAATTTCCATCACCACATGAATTATGTCCTTTTACTGTAATATTTCCTGAAACTGCAGAAGTGGAATAATTTACTGTAATACTATTAGTTGTACTAGTACCACTTGCACCTGTGGGCAATGTCCAGGAATAGGTAGTCGCATTTGTAATTGATGGTACTGTATACGTTACACTATTTTGGTTCTGACATACGGTTGAACTACCTGAGATTGTTCCAGCTGTAACAGGTAATGGATTTACTGTAATTGCAAGTGTTGAGATATCTCCGATACCACATGCATTATTTCCTCTTACTGTTATATTTCCTGAAATTGCAGATGATTCATAATTTACTGTAATTGAGTTAGTAGAGCTTGTTCCTGTTGTACCTGTTGGCAATGTCCATATATAAGTTGTAGCATTTAAAATTGCAGATATTGAATAAGTTACAGATAATTGTCCCTGGCATACAGTTGTTGTGCCGCTGATTGCTCCAGCTCCATAAGGTAGCGAATTTACAAGAATTGCTAAATTTGATACAATCCCATCACCGCAGGAATTATGCCCTTTAACAGTAATATTTCCTGATACAGCTGTAGGTGAATAATTTACTGTAATGCTATTTGTTGTGCTTGTACCGCTTGCACCTGAGGGTAACATCCAAACATAAGATGTAGCGTTTGTAATAGCTGGAACTGTATAATTTACAGATGATTGTCCCTGACAAACTGTTGATAAACCTGAAATTTCTCCTGCAGTAACAGGCAATGGATTTACAGTGACGCTCAAACTTGAAATTATACCATCTCCACAACTGTTATGCCCTTTAACTGTAATATTTCCTGATATGGCTGTGGTGCTATAATTTACTGTTATTGAATTTGTTGTACTGGTACCAGTTGCACCTGTAGGCAATGTCCATATATAAGAAGTTGCATTTGTAATAGCAGGAACTGTATATGTAACTAATGTCTGATTCTGACATACAGTATTTGCTCCTGAAATTGTTCCTGCATTAGCTGGGAGAGGAATAACAGTTATAGACAGAGTGTTTGTATAAGAGCAGCCTGTGTTTGGAATTGTTTCTATAACTGTTAATATACCACTTGTAGTGCCAGCTCCAAAATTCATAGTAATTGCATTAACGCTGGATGTAGCATTAATTATAGCTGTTCCACTGTAAGACCAAGCATAATTGTTTACTGAGCCATCTGGATTATCACCAGGTGTTCCATGTCCTGCTGCGGGAGGTAAAGGCTGTCCATAAGTATGCAATACAACAGAATATGCTGAATTAAGTGTTCCTTCACAAAGAGTTGCAGAGCCGGAAATTGGATTAGGCGATGGTGCTGAACTTGTATTTAAATTAATTGTTGTAGAAGCCTGACATCCTTGACTGTCTGTAATTGTAACAGCATAAGTTCCTGTTGACAAAGAAGTTAAATCTTCAGTGTTTGCAAAGGCTGATGAATTTTTAGTCCATGCATAAGAATAGGGTGGTGTTCCACCACTAACATAAAGATCAATACTGCCATTATTTGCGATACAACTTGGTTCAGTATAAGAACTGATTATCGCTGATAATTGTGTAGCTTGATTAATCGTTACGGATGTTGAAGTAGAACAACCAGTAGTACTGTTAATGGTTACATCATAAGTACCGGCATTTAAATTGTTTATGGAATTAGAAAAGGAAGGAGTTGATAATGTTGAATCTATTCGGTTAGTCCCTGAATACCATCTGTAAGTATAATTAGGTGTAGATCCGACAACAGTTACTGTTGCTGCTCCTGTTGAACTATTAAAGCAATTTACATTTGTTTGTGCTGTAATTGAAGATGTGAAAGGTGGGTAAATAGTGTATTTTATGGGTGAAGTCCAGGCTTCTGTTTGACTCCATGTGGGTATACTACATGAATCATAAACAGCACGACGAATGTAAAAAACACGATCAGAACTTCCATTGTTTGTATAAGTGATGTTATTTGGAAAGTCTATGTTTGAACTGCTAAATGAATTTATATCTGTCCAGGATCCATAAGTGCCTAAATCTGAATATTGCCATTTGTAAACAACAGGACCACAGCCATTAACGCTAGTTGTTGGATTTACCGGATAGGTAGCATTTGTAATAGATACTACATTTCCAGTAATATTTGGAGTCAAGGACCCGCAGTTTTTTACAGTAGAATGTATTGTAGCTATATTTGCATCAAAGATTGGTGCAGATTGTCCAATCACTGTCATCCTAATTGAAAAAAAGAAGAAAATGAAAATTAAAGATTTAATAATTTCCATTATCTTAAAATTGGTAATTGATTTTTTCATAAACTTATAATTTATTTGAGTATGTATGGATTTTTAATAAAAATAATATTGCTAACGATTTAGTTAGCACTTTTCACATTAAATCATTTTTCATGACATTTTTTTTTAAACTAAGATATGCTTTCTAAATAACTTCCACTTTTCAAAGCGTTAATTTTTTAAATTTAAGATGAAACTTTTATAAATTGTATAATTAGATTAGCTCCATGATTATTTATTTCTTACTATAATTTATGCATATATTATTATCTGAATAATCTAATTTAACGAATAATTTCTATTCAAATAATTGAGGAAGTTATTTTGAAACTTTCATTTAAGTTCTCTTTCAAGTACTTTATAATTTGTATTTTGTATGCTTTTAATCTTATTCTTTAAAAAACAGATTTTTCAGTTGTTTCTGGTATTATTTTTTAGATTTTTTTACAAAAGTAGTTCAAGTATTTTCTAAATGTAAATTATCTTTAGCTTGTTAAGTAAAATTATTTTAAACGGGAGAATTTTAATATATTAAGGATTAATTAGTTAAATGTATTTGTTTTTTTATCAAGGCATAATAGTATATTATCATAAGATTATCAAAAATACTCTAAATAAAAGTAATTTAATGTAAGATAAAACTGATTTTACTGTAAGATAAATCCTGCAAAATGTTACATAGGCCTGAACCAATATTTTGAGTTTATTGCTTTAGATCATCTTGAAGGTTTTTTTATTAGTTTGAAAGAAAAAAGAGCGGATGATTTCATTCATCCGCTCTTAGTTTCAAATTAATATTTTTGTTTACAAGTATTCCTTATGACTTTCCCATCGTGGAGAGCCTGTTCCCATGTATAGGAAGCTATGGAGTGGTTATTTCACCAATACTTTTTCAGCATATACATTCTTAGCAGTCACTACTTTTACAATATAATAAGCAGCAGCAAATTCCTTCATGCTGATTACAGTATTATTATTTGCTTTTTCAACAGTTTTGAGTAATTGCCCCACTGTATTATATATGCATATTTGTAGAATTGCTTCCTTAGAATTTATATAAATACTGTTATTGTATGCATAAATGCTGGTATTCTGAGTGTTATAATTAGTAATGTTCAAAGGTGAAGCAGCAAATAGTAGTTGGAAACGATTCGTATTATCACTGGTCGAAGCTGTAAATGTATAAGTAGTATTATGATTCAAATCAGTGATAGTATTGGTAGCCAGATCTTTTAAATAGGAATAGCAGGGTGAAGTAAAACTGTTTAAATCACTTACTGTTATTGTATAATTACCATTTACACCTGCTTTAAACCCAACAGGAATAGTAGAATGATCAACTATTGAGGTAAGCATGCTGATACTCCAGTTCTTACCTGATTTTGTTGAGTAAATTCCCGGTGCTGCTGCATCCAGACTGAACATTTTTTCGGCACCACCCAAATCATTTGTATTACCAAACTGAATGATGAGTTCATCACTATAGGTATTCGTAGTTCCAGTAACTGAAAGACGAAGCATATCAGAAATTGATGTGGTAGATTTCAAAAATGCCTGATCAGCATGTTCTCTGATAGAATTACTCATGCTTAAAGTGCCTGCAGTTGATGCTTTTACCCAGAATCCCTGTGCCGAAGGAATAAGTCTGCTCACACTATTTGTGCCTAATGCTGCATTGGAAATATAAGCTCCGTAGTTGGCTGTGGTTGCATTCCAAACCCAGATTGCTTTTTCTCCACTGCCAGCATCTGACAACATATTTCTTGTCCATCCACTTGTTGCATTCCAGTTAATAGCCGAAGGGTAGGGGTTGGCTACAAAATTCCATCCGCTATATAAACCATTAGTAACACTAAGTGGAATGTTTAAATTTCCGGTATTCAGATTGCCAGTAAAGCTTTTAGTTGTTTCAGCAGGATAAGAAACAGCATAGCCTCTTCCAGGAACAAAATTTGTTCCACCATTGGCAGCTGCAAAATTTGCTGCATCAGCAAAATCAACCCAATTTCCTGTAGGTTCGTCCCATGCAAAAAATCCATAAGGCTCATTAAAAAAAGGACTTATAGGTTGATTAGCTACTGGAGAAGACAACATGTGGAATTCATCATTAAATGTATGAGGAATATAACGTTCCACCAGATTTGTTGTTGTTAATAAGCTACCATTGTCAATTAATGAAGCCGTTCCCGATGCATCTGATTGTAAAATTAAAGTATCAATGACCCTTAGGTTTTTATCAGTATTGATTGTTAATTTTGCATTTGGTTGAATGATTAATTTTTTACATTGTAAATTCATTGAGTTTACAATTGCTAATTTTGTTGCTGCAATAGTAGCAGTAGTTGTAGCACTTGGAACGCCATGATTCCAGTTGGCAGCATTTTCCCATGCATTAGAAATAGCTGCTGTAAAGGTTGAATTAGGTGCTGAAGTTATACCAAATGTAGTTGCTCCTGCAACTTTATAACAAGTATTTAAAGTATTGTATTCATAAACAGCAAAATGATAAGTAGTTTCCTGAGTAAGAGCCGTAATATTTACATTATTTCCTGTACCATTGTAAACAACAAAATTACCGTTTCCAATCTCAGATCCACTTCCAAAATCAGAATTTGCTGAATAAATAGTGCCATTCATAGGATCGCTGTTTACAGCACTTCCTTGTCTGGAAACAACCAAAACAGCATTCCCATTTCCTCTAGACCATTCTGCTGAAATAGAAGTATTACTTACTATAGAAACAGTAAAAGAACTGGCCTGAGTTGACGGAGGAATACAAGTAGTAAGAATTGAAAGAACTTCATACGCACCAATGGTAGTTGGTATACCACGTTGATATGCAATAAAATCATCATCAACAATTCCCGGTAATGCTTGCCCGGCACCAATAGCTGGTGAATTTGATTTAGGAATAAGATTTGTCACAGAAGTAAACAAAGGATCAGTATTAAGTGACTGTAAATCCTGTCCTGTAAAAGCTCTCCATTGAGCAAGATTCATATTATTTACTGGTGGTGAAACTGTACCAACCAATGCAACATAATTATTATCGTAGTTAGAAACAAAATAAATATTGTTATTAATGTTAGCAAAAGGCGATGTA
Organism: Bacteroidales bacterium; assembly: GCA_049315385.1. Classification (GTDB taxonomy): domain Bacteria; phylum Bacteroidota; class Bacteroidia; order Bacteroidales; family JACABE01; genus JACABE01. The sequence goes on along the minus strand of JBMOKG010000015.1, from coordinate 42,105 downwards.
GCCGATTTACAATATATAGCATAACCCCAGCTTATTGTTGAAGAAGCACGTTCACCAACACTGTTTTGTAAAATATTGTTCAGTAAAGTGACACCTGAAATACCTGCACCAACTTCAAGTGCTGTAAACCATTCGTTATTGTAAAAAATACCATTAACAGTATCTTTATTCATGTTTATCGAATTGTTGTAAATATAAATTCCTGTAGTTGCATTTCCAAACAATTTGATACCTGCAGGAATAGTATTATAATCCCCTGCATTCGGGCTTGAACCTAATCCTGCAACATGACGGATAACATTGTTTCTGATAATTATATTAGGATTTGCACTAAATGATTTAAATGTAATTCCACTGGCACCATTATAGCTGCTTCCTGCATAGTAATTATCATGAATATTATTTTTTTCAACAATTGAATTAGTAACTGCTTCTAAATAAATAGCATGAAGGTTAATGCTGTTGGTAATCATATATGCAATTTCATTTCCTTTTATTAAAAGATCGTCTTGATAATAAGCATTGATAGCAATATTGTAAATATATTGATTTGTTGCAGAAGTACCCAATATATTATTAGATATAACATTACCCGAACTTTGGTTCCAGTATATTCCATCGAGATTTATACCTATTGCACATTTAAAAATGGTATTATTCTTTATAATATTATTTTTACTATACCCAGAAATGGTAATTGCCGAAAAATTTGTTGGTGTTGAAGTATTAAAAATACAGCCATCAATTACATTATTGTCACAACCATTGGAGAGACTAAGGGTATTTCCTGTATTTGAGTTAGTATTCACAAACTTTAGTTTGTTATAGCCTCTGATAGTTACGCCATCTGCTCCATTCAATCTGATAAGTGTGCCCTGATAACTTCCAGATACAGTATGAGGAACTATAGTATCATAATTTGATATATATAAATGAAAAGAGCTGTCTTCAACATTAATTTCATTAAGGGCATTTAATCCATCCTCAGTTAAATTGTCATTTATTCTAATAAATAAATTTCCGGTTAATACTTTATTGTTTAAATCAGCAAACAAACCCGCTGCACCTGTAATGCTGCTGTAATCACCGGGTATATTTTTGGTGCCGGAAATCCCTGCAACAATTTTGTATGTCGAAACAAAAGTAGGAGGAATAGAACAAGAAGGCGGGAATGACCCAAATCCACCTGAATTTAAAGAAGGATATGATCCGACATTTGAAGAACTCAGTGTATCCTGGGCTACAATAAAATAGCTTACCGTATTACCTAAGACCACACCAGAACCAAATGAAAATTGGAAAGTACTATCGCTTACCCATGAACCGCTAACTATAGAATAAGGATTATTGTTAATTCTCCAATATAGACGCGGTAGCCCTAATCCGTATGTTGGAACAGAACCATGATAATCATGAATATAAGCAATAAGAGTTCTTGAACCCAATAAATGAGTATTATATAAAGGTTGATAGTTGATTATCGGAGCCGTTTTATCGGAGCCAATTTCATAAGCTCCCATGGACGTAAGAGGTGTTCTCGAAGTGCCTAGATAATCATCAGTAATTGATAATACATTGCAAACATCTAAAACAGGAGATGCAGCATAAGGGTTGAGATTTGTTGAACTGTTAAAATCAGGTGATACTGATTTGGAATTAACATCTTTACCTGATGCAGTTTTCCAGTCGGCAAGTGTTAGTTTATCACTTCCGAAATATCCGAGCACACCTTCATTACCAGATACATAATAATCATTGTAATCAAGGTTAGTAAATCCTGACGACGATGAAGCCGAATAAATTGCATAGGCTTTAGATATTCCTGTTGTGTTTTCAATAGCGTTATTAAAGATATTATTTCTTATATCAATTTGAGAAACCATATTGCCTATAAAAATTGCAGCACTGATATCAGAAGTAGCAGTTGGGGAATTAATATATCCACTCAAATTTATCGAATTGTAATATATCTTAACATTGGTTGATATTCCGTTTATTTTAATTCCGGCCATACCGTAGGAACCAATATTTCCCGAACCCAATCCGCTAATATCATAAATAATGTTATTCGCAATGGTGACATTATTTCCGGGACTTGCAAGATCTATATTAATTCCGCTACCAGGATTAATGTAAGATGGATTTCCAACTCCATGAATACTGTTTTTTACAAATAGCATATTTTTAACCCCGGCACCCAAATGTACACCTAAAGTACAATAATTACCTGTATAAACATTTGTTTGCACACCTTTTATTTCATTTCCTGAAACAGTACCGGAAGTATTGTAAAAAATAGCTCCGCAATAATGAATGAAATAATTTGAATCTGCAGAACCAATAGTATTATTTGTAACAGATAAATTATCTGTTACAAAAGTTGTAGTTCCACCTATATATAAACCAATAAAAGCCTTGCTGATTTCATTGTTATCAATAGTAAGATAATCATTATCCTCTCCCGTTGATCCAATGTTATAACCAACTGATAAAGCGTAATTTGCATTAACACTCGTATAGGTTTCGCCTCCCCATATTACACAATTTTTAATCGTATTGTGGTTTGCACCCAAATATAAAGGTCCTGTAGAAATCTGAAGTGCAGCAGTACCATTGGCAGTGTTGGAATTTTCTATTGTAAGATTTCTGGAAGCAGCATTGCTATTTGATCCATTTATTGTAAAATAATCAGTCCCATTTAACATTAATGTAGAGGTTGTACTATTGCTAGTAATAATCGGACTTGTACTATTAGCTGGCTTAATAGTTATATTATTGCTTAAAGATGCAAGTGGGATTTCAGTAAAAGTTATAGGAAAAATTTCTCCATTTGCAACATTGTAAGGTATAGAAGAGTTATTGGTAAGACTAAAAACTACAGGGGCATTTAGTCCGCGATTATTAATATTTAATGCCGCTTCAGTTAAAGTTGCAAAATTAGGGTAAGTATTACCTGCCCCAACCAAATAAGTTCCACTCATTGGTCCGTAAATTATGCGGTTACCAGCTGGTGCAGTTACAGAAGGTATTTTCGGTACACCACCAATAGTTATACTTGTACATTCACCATCAATAAAATGTCCAGTTGGAGCTGTTTGTTTGATATCATAAACCAACCAGAAATAATTATCACCATTTATTAAAGATTGGGAACCGGATATTGTAAAATTAGAGATTGTTAGTGTGGCTGTTCCAAATAATATTCCGGGACCATATACAGCCGAATTTCCGGTAAAGTATATTTTGGCAGGAGTAATATTTATATCTGTTATATCTGTTGTTCCATTACTATTTAAATTAAACTGACTTACTGACAAGGGCGAACTATTTCCACTCAATGAAACTTTGATTTGAATCACAGACTGATTAGTATTCCCCGAAAATGCATAATTCGATTGCTGAACTATTGTTGAAGATTGATAAGTCATATTTGATAAAGCAGTAAAATTACCTTCATCTGCTCCTACATCTGGTGCTGTGCCACTTCCTGTATATCCAATTTCGGCAAAACGTATATCCCCATCATAATCATTTAAAATGGCAATTGGTGTAGTTATTCTTAATCCACTACTTTCAATTGCAGTTGGAGTTGATGCAGAAATATGTAAATCGTGTCCTGCTGCATTAACAAATGCAGGTATTTCTGTAAAGGAATTGGTTTCGCGTGGAGTTACTCTAACTTTCATCATAGTAACGGTTTGGTCTCCATTGCTTCCATCGAAGTAAATCAGATTATTAGGTCCGGGAGTGCCTGCATAAAAACAATTATTATTGGAAGCTGATGAATAAGTGGATATTGTGGAAGAGCTTCTTCGATATGCTACTGTATATGCAGGAGCAGTTATAAATACCGGTGTAGAATTATTAATGACAATATTATTCTTAAGTTCAGTATTGTAATAAGTATCGGCAAATATTCCGGAAGTTCCAAAAGTTGTTGTAGAATTACTACTAGCATTTATGTATATACTATTATTATAACAATAAAATATGTTTCCCGACGATGCTTTATTTATTCCTTTAATAGCATTTGTACCAGTTGCCTGTGGAGTCTTTAAATCAGAAATGAAATTATTATACAAATAAATATTATTTCCACCATTTATAGTAACACCATTTACCATTCCAGTTGTCGTAGTTGAAGTCAGATCATAAATATTATTCTTATATATATTTGGTGTGCTTAAATCATGATACATACCGGTAACAGAACCACCTGCTGAGGTAAGAGAGTGAATAATATTTAAAAATGTACTTCTTGTTCCTCCAGTTGTATATAAGTGCATACCATAAACATCTCCGTTTCCCAGATGATTAAAATCAGAGATTGTATTTGAGTAATAAGTTTCATTGGTTGGACTAGAAACATCAATAATTCCATATAAAGTTCCACTACCAGTTGTAATATTTATATCATGCAGTTTGTTGTTATGAATACTAAGCGTTCCTGTTCTTGCTTGCAATGTATATAAATTTGAATTGCCACTTTTAGTAAGGTTGTATAAAGTATCATTAAAAATATTTATATAAAGAGCTGATCCTGCATCCATACCATATAAATTTCCTGTGCCTGGAATATTAATATCATGGATACTGTTATTATTAATATTAATTGTACCAGGTCCGTTAATTGTTAGACTATTGTAAATTCCGTAACAGTTTGCGTTAGTAGAAGCAGTACAATTTAAGCTTTGAATGGTATTATTGGCAATATTTAAAGTATTTGTTATCCCAGTTCCACCATAAGCTGAATAAATTCCATATATTCCCTGTCCACCACCTGAAGAGTTTATACTTATTGTATTGTTACTAACTGTTGCACTGGATTGAGCAGCTGTTCCCATATTTATTCCATAAATATTAAAAGTAGAAATTGCCGCTACTGCTGAGGTTATACTATTGTTTGAAATATTAATATTATTCTGATAACTTATATTAATACCCGAAGGGTTTGTGCTATTACCAAAATCTTTAATTACATTTTGACCACTAAGTCCTATTTCATTATTTTGATCGTATAATGAGTAGGGGCTTGAAGCATTATACCCATTTAAATAAAACCCATAATTAACATTTGAAATTGTATCATTATAAAATTGACAAAAACTGTTTGCATCTGACGACGAAGTTATCGTAAGTTGGTTTAAGTTAGTTGCAATGTGATTACCAGTATAAATACCAGAAGTTGCTGATGGATTGGTTTTGTTTAATGTGATCTTACTGTTTCTTATTATTACATGCTGAGCACCATCATAAGGAGCTGTGTTATTCCTCTTTACTAAGCCATATCCCCATTCAATACTATTATCTGTAGCAAAAATATCGATTCCGTCAAATGTTATATAATCAGTACCTGCAATAACAATTCCGGCATCAGTGCTGACTCCCCAACCGCCTCCGGATACATTTATTTTGGGATTAACCGTTCCTCCCGGAGTTTTTTGAAATACAATAGGTGCTGATGCACTTCCTGTATTGGTATTAATTATAAATTGCAAATTACTCGTATTTTCATTTTCACCATATCCTGATGCAATATTAAAAGTAACTCCCGGTGAAGCAGTTCCATATAAATTTAACGCTGCTATTGCCTGTTGTATTGTTGAATAATCACCGGGTATATTTTTTGTCCCTGTTAAGGGTTGGGCATATGAGCCGAAGGTAATTAGAAATAAAATTACTGTTATGTGAAATACTTTCATAAACTTTCCGATTAAGTGTATTAAATAAATTATTTTCTTTTTACAAAGATATTTCTATGTTAGCTGAAAGGTAAACACTAATGTTGCAAATACTAATAATAATGTTGCAATTGTTGTCGCAACATTATGTCATTTAATATCTATTATATTGCTATTGTGTATTTTAAGGAAAAAGGTTAATCAGGTGAGTTGTGTTTCATGCTGTATAGTCATGTATTCACTTGGTGTCATCTGATAGACTTCTTTGAAACTTTTGGAGAAATATGAAAGATTATTGAAGCCTACTGAATACATGATTTCGGAAATATTTCCCGACTTCAGCTGAATCATTTGTGCCGCTCTCTTTATACGAATAATTCTGATAAAATTGCTTGCTGACTGACCGGATATTGTAGTTATTTTGCGGTGCAATTGACTTCGGCTCAAAGCTGCTTCACTTGCCAGAACTTCTACATCAAGATCGGGATTGTCAATATTATTTTCGATAATATTTATTAACTTCTGAACAAAAGTTGCATCGGATGAAGATATTGCTATGGCTTTTGGTTCAAGTTTTAATTCCTTTGTAAATAAATCTTTAAGAAATTTTCGTTGAGAAATCAGATTGTTAATTCTTGCAATAAGTTCTTTGGTTCTGAATGGCTTTTCCATATATTCGTCAGCTCCGTTTTTGAGACCGTATATTTTGTCTTCTAAAGTAGTAAGAGCAGTTAGCATTATTACCGGTATATGATTGGTTTTGGAGTTTGATTTTAATTTCTGACAAAATTCAATACCATCCATTTTTAACATCATTACATCAGTTATAACCAAATCGGGTTTGATATTTATTGCAGCCAGTAATCCTTCATTACCATCGGAAGCCAGTGAAATATGATAATCGTCTTTTAAGATTTCATTCAAATATGTTCTCATATCAGGATTGTCGTCAACCACCAGTAATGATAATTTATCAATACTTATATTTTCAAATTTTTCATCCTCAACAAGTGTTTCAGTGCTTAATAATTCCTGATTATTAGTTTTAATTTCTACTGATTTATAATCGAAGGTCTTTAAAGCAATGACATTATTTATTTCATATGAACTGTAAGCATCAGTTTCTATTGGAAGTAATACGGTAAACAAACTACCTTCGCCTTCAGTGCTTTTTAGCAAAATTTGTCCTTTGTGCAGATGTATAAGCTCTTTTACAAGTGCTAATCCTATACCATAGCCATCGTATATTCCACTGGTATAATTATTAAGTTGATAAAATCTCTCAAATATCTCATTTTGTTTCTCAACAGGAATACCTTGTCCATTATCAGAAACATCAATTCTGATTGTTTTGAAATTTGACATAGATTTGTTTTGAACTTTGAATTCATTTTCGATAAAGGAAACTGTAATTTCTACTTTTCCATCTCTTTTAGTGTATTTTATAGCATTTGATACAAGATTTCCAACGACTTTCTCAACAATATCAGGGTCAAAAATTGCTTCAGTTCTTTCCTCAGGATAATATTGATTGAATTGAATATTTTTAGTTTTTGCATGAAGTATAAAAGATTCAGCAATTGCTGATATCAATGAACTAATGTCACCTTTGGCAAGTTTTAGTCTCTGATTACCACTATCAATACGTGTAAATTCCAGCAATTGTTCGTCGAGAGCAAGCAAACGACTGGCATTTCGATGGATTAGCTGCAGAAATATTTTATCTTCATTATTTGCTTTGTCGAGTAATTTTTCTAATGGTCCGAGCATAAGTGTTAATGGTGTGCGAAACTCATGAGAAAGATTGGCAAAAAAGGCAGACTTTATATCGTTAATCTCTTTTAATTTGACTTGTATTTTCTTGTTGTTCTTCGATTGTTTATAAAGAAGTACAACTATAATTGTTACTATTACAAACAATCCGATAAATAAAAGCACGTATACTCTGGTACGTTGCAAACGGACTTGTTGTGATGCCGATTTTATCTCAAGTGCATTTATCTGGTTGTCTTTTTGTGATGTTTCGTATCTGACTTGTATCTCGTTTAGTTCCTTATCGTAATTTCGCTTAATCAGACTGTCGTTATATTGTTTGTAAAGCTTTTGATATTTATAAGCTCCGGCATAATTACCCAAACCGGCGTAAGATTCGGACAGTACGCGACCGGCTTCTTTTATCATGAAAATATCTTTGCTTTTATCTACAATTTCTAATCCTTTTAATGTAAATTCGATTGCTTTTGTATAGTTTAATGCTTTTAAATAATCATATCCAAGATTGATATAGCAAATGGCAATATCATTTTCCTTTTTTAATTCTATAGCTAAATCGAGGGCTTTAAGGTGAAAAGCAATAGCTTTTGCAGGTTCGCCCATATTCATTAGAATTACGCCCAAATTATTATAACATTTCTGAATACCTGCTTTGTCTTTAAGCTTTTCTTTTATTTCGAGTGCTTTCAGAACATAATCATAAGCTTTCAAATAATTTTTCTGAGCTTTATAAACATTACTAATATTAACATAATTAACGGCAATTCCAACATCAAATCCTCTCTCTATATTAAGGGCTAATGATTTTTCGTGATATAAGAGGGCTTCTCTGGTTTTGTTTTGTATATAATTGAGCGAACCTAGTGTGCTATACAAGAGAGCGAGTTGTCCTTTGTTGCCTGTTGATTCGTATATTTTCTTTGCTTCGAATAATACCAGCGTGGCTTTTTTTAATTCCTGCTTTTTGATAAATAAACTACCTTCGTCAACCAGGCAATCGGCATAAGAGTTTAAATCTTTACATTTATAATATATTGCCTTTGCTTTATATAGAAATATTAGTGCATTCGAAATATCATCCTTTATTTTAAATGTTTTGAAATTTAAATAAATGGCATCAGCTTTGCCTTTATCATAATGGAATTGTTCTGCCAAAGCTATACTTTGACGGTTGTATAAATCAAAAAGTGTTGAATTTGTGTTAATATAACTGTCTGATATTTTATTTAAAATATCAATTTTCTTTTTATAATCATTTGTAACTGAAACTACTCTTTTTAGGCTATCCGTATTAATTGCATTTTCAGCTAAAGAATAATAGGATAAGAAAAATAAGACTAAAAATGTGCTAACTCGCAATACAAAAAGCCAATTCTTTATCATCATTCTGAATATATAATTATTTCAAATATGATTTTGATTCCTTTATATGCAAACTTATATAAAAATTAAACCCAATCAAAACTATATTAACATGATAATAACGAAAAAGTTAATAAAAAAGAGAGCAATTAATCAAAAATAGCTACTCTCTATAAATTAAAACATCTTTTAATAAACTACTTCCTTTTTCATAAACACATTGTATTCATTCACTAATTTAAATAAATACACTCCTGATGCAGGCTTAAAAGGATAAGATGAATTTCCTTCGCTGGCTTCTAAAGATTGAATTAATTTCCCGCTTATTTCATAAACATTAAGGATGGTTTTGCCTTTCCTTGGATTATCTATAGTTAAACTATGATTCCCATAATAAATATTCGGTGTTTTGCCAACTTCTTCATTTATTCCAGTTGAATTAAAGTGCAATAGAAATCGATTGGGGTTATCGTTGGTTTGTGCATTGAATGAATAATTGCTATTTAATGATAGATTCTGCTGTGTTCCTGCTTTTAAATCTTCCAGCATCACATTGTTCAATCCCTGAATACCCATCACTGAAATCATATAATCACCTGCCACACCTGCTTTGAAACCAAGCGGAATTATTGGATGATCAGCTATAGAGGTAAGCTTGCTGATACTCCAGTTTTTACCTGATATTGTTTAGTAAATTCCCGGTGCTCTTGCATACATACTGAACATTTTTTCGGCACCACCCAAATCGTTTGTATTACCAAATTGAATCATGAGTTCATCACTATAGTTATTGGAGGTTCCATTTACTGAAATCGAAGCAAATCAGGAATTGAATTTATAGATTTCAGTAAAACCTTATTTTCATATATCTTATGATTATTTTTTTTATAAAAAAGAGCAAACATTTGATTCTTAATCATCTGTTTGCTCTTTTTTTTTTCGCCCTCTCCTTTGGAGAGAGCTTGTTCCGATGTATTGGAAGTTAGGGTGTGATTATTTTATCAATACTTTTTCAATATACATATTTTTTGCTGTCATCACTTTTACAATATAATAAGCTGCAGTATATTCCTTCATGCTGATTACAGTATTATTATTTGCTTTTTCAACAGTTTTGAGTAATTGCCCCACTGTATTATATATGCATATTTGTAGAATTGCTTCCTTAGAATTTATATAAATACTGTTATTGTATGCATAAATGCTGGTATTCTGAGTGTTATAATTAGTAATGTTCAAAGGTGAAGCAGCAAATAGTAGTTGGAAACGATTCGTATTATCACTGGTCGAAGCTGTAAATGTATAAGTAGTATTATGATTCAAATCAGTGATAGTATTGGTAGCCAGATCTTTTAAATAGGAATAGCAGGGTGAAGTAAAACTGTTTAAATCACTTACTGTTATTGTATAATTACCATTTACACCTGCTTTAAACCCAACAGGAATAGTAGAATGATCAACTATTGAGGTAAGCATGCTGATACTCCAGTTCTTACCTGATTTTGTTGAGTAAATTCCCGGTGCTGCTGCATCCATACTAAACATTTTTTCAGCTCCACCCAAATCATTTGTATTGCCAAACTGAATAATGAGTTCATCACTATAGGTATTTGTGCTTCCATTTACTGAAAGTCGAAGCAAATCTGGAATTGTAGTTGTAGATTTCAGAAAAGCCTGATCAGCATGTTCTCTGATTGAATTGTTCATGCTTAAAGTGCCTGCAGATGAAGCTTTTACCCAGAATCCCTGTGCCGAAGGAATAAGTCTGCTCACACTATTGGTGCCTATTGCAGCATTGGAAATATAAGCTCCGTAGTTAGCTGTGGCTGCATTCCAAACCCAGATCGCTTTTTCACCACTGCCAGCATCTGACAACATATTTCTTGTCCAGCCACTTGTTGCATTCCAGTTGATAGCCGAAGGGTAGGGGTTGGCTACAAAATTCCATCCGCTATATAAACCTGCCGTAACACTAAGAGGAATATTTACATTTCCGGTATTCAGATTTGCACCTGAAAATGTTTTAGTAACATTCGCAGGATATGAAATTGCATAGCCTTTGCCAGGAACAAAATTACTACCTCCATTGGTAGTTGTAAATGCAGCAGTATTACCAAATTCAATCCAGTTTGCAGTTGCTTCATTCCAAACATAAAAGCCATCTGTTTCGTTAAATACAGGACTAATAGGTTGAGTTGTCAACGGTGAAGACAGCATGTGAAATTCATCGGTGTTGGTATGAGGTATATAGCGTTCCACCAGATTTGTTGTAGTTAATAAGCTGCCATTGTCAATTAATGAAGCCGTTCCTGATGCATCTGATTGTAGAATTAAAGTATCGATGACACTTAGGCTTTTATCAGTATTAATCGTTAACTTTGCCCTTGGTTCAATGATTAATTTTTTACATTGTAAATTAATCGAATTTACTATTGCTAATTTTGCGGTAGCAATTGTAGCAATAGTTGAGGCAGTAGGAACGCCATGATTCCAGTTGGCAGCATTTTCCCAGGCATTGGATACTGTAGCTGAAAAAGTTGAATAGTTCGCAACTGTAGTTGCAGAACCCAATAATCCAGGTGTTTTATAACATGATGAAATTGAGTTGTATTCATATATTGCAAAATGGTAAGTATTTTCAGCTAACAATCCTGTAATAATGGCTGAGGTGCCAGTTCCCTTGTAAACAATAAAATTCCCATTTCCTAATGCAGTACCATTTCCAAAATAAGCATTTGCAGTATAAATAGCATAACTTATTGGAAATTGACTAACTGAACTTCCCTGCTTTGCAATAACAAGAACAGAATCTCCATTTCCACGTGTCCAGGCTATTGTAATAGAATTGTTTGTAATTGCCGGGTATGTTAAAATGCTTGCTTGAATACTTGGAGCGCTTTTTACAATAGCAGTTACTGCACTTCTTGGAGATGATATACATGAATTGTTAACTGCTTCTGCATAATAAGTTGTTGTAGCTTGAATAGAAGTAGTATATGTTGCAGATGAAGAAAGTAAATTGCCTCCACTGGCTTGATTATACCAGTTAATATTACCAACTGAAGCAATTGCAGAGAGTTGTACATTTCCAGCTCCACAAATAGTATCAGCTGTAAAATTTGAAATATGAGGTATTTGGAAAGCAGTACCAGAAGTTGTGTAAACTACACTTTCACATCCACTTAATGAATTTACGGCTTTGTAATAAACAACCAGCGGATTTGCAATCTGAACATTCGGAATCGTAAATAAATTTCCTGTTCCGGCAATATTCATAAAATTATCCAGTGACCATTGTAAAACAGAACCTGCAGATGAAATTGCATTAAAACTTAAAGAACCATTTCCACATCTGGTTTGAGATAATGCCTGTTGAGTAATTGAAGGAGCAGTGTTAACAATTATTTCAAATGTTGATTCAGGACCATTTCCACAAAAATTATTGCCTTTAACTTTTATCTGTCCATTAGCTGCTATAGTGTTTATATTAGCAAAAATAGTATTTGTATTGCTTTGACCTGAAAATCCATTTGGTAATGTCCAGATGTAAGAAGTCGCATCTGTAATTGGATCAACTGAATAAGCATTTCCAACACTATTCTGACATACAGTTGAAGGACCGGATATTACTCCGCTTTGAGAAATTACAGGAACTACTTTTATTGAAGAAGTTGAAGTGTTTGTACAATTGAATGCATTCGTATATGTATATAAAACAGTATGAGTACCTATTCCTGCAACAATTGGATTGAAAGTTCCATTTTGAATACCATTTCCACTAAATATTCCTCCGGTAGGAATTCCGTTATTTAAAACAAGTGGAGATCCATTTGCACAAATATTTGAATAACTTCCCAGAGAAACATAAGGTGTAGTATTTATAGTAACATGAAAGTTAGAAGCTAATCCATCACTACAAGAATTTCTACCAAAAACCTGAATGTTACCAGAAACAGCATTCATTGTAAAGTGCACACGAATAGCATTAGTTCCATTTCCTGAAACTATTATAGCACCGGATGGTAAACTCCAGATGTATGAAGTGGCATTGTTTATTATCGGTGTTGTATAAAGTACTGTATCAGCACCTTGGCATACAGAAGAACTTCCTGAAATTGCAGCGGCTGACTGTGGTAATTGCGAATTTATTATCAGATTAAATGTTTCAGAATATGGACCAGATCCACAACTACTAATACCTCTTACTCTGATTGGGATAGAAGCAATTACAGTATCAAACCTGACTGCAATTGTATTGGTATTAAATCCTGCTAAAATAGTATGCGGTACAGGAAAATCCCATAAATAAGAAGTTGCACCTGTTAGTATTGGTACAAAAAATACTACGGTATCACTTAAACATGCATCCACAGGACCAGTAATAAAACCTGGCTTAGCAGGTGTAATTTTTACATCTACTTTCATGCTGTCAGGTTTACTGTAACAGTTTCCTCCATTTAAAGCATAAACTTTATAATAACCACTCTTTCCGGTATCAGCTACCAATACGGGATTTTGAGCCACTGAAGTAAATCCGTTTGGACCTGTCCATTCATAAGTAGCACCGTTTACATTGCTTGCTTTTAATGTGAGAGTAGATCCCTGACAAACAATAGTGTCATTAGCAGCTACAGGATTTGAAGGAGGATTACACATCATAAAGCTGCATGAATTAATATCACTCCATTTCTTTAAATTATCCTTAACCCTTAAACCTACTATATTGCTACCAAAATTAGCTCCCTGTATAGAAATAATCGGGTTGAAATCTATATTTGCTGATGGATTGTTAATCGTAATAGGCGTTCCATTTCCAATACCCGGGTCTGAATTAAGAAAATACTCAGCTGCAATTATATATGGTAAAGTATCAGGAACTGGGAAAATTTCGGGAGAATAAACATAAACCTGTTGATTACCAATAATACTCCATAATCCGGTTGATTCTTTTACACGTAAAAGTAAGACATGAAGACCTGCATTTAAACCGTTCGTATTTGCATTAACAGAAACATTAATACTTTCCCCCATGCTTACCGGGACAGAAGTTCCTAATCCGGGACCAGGATCGTTATCAAAAAAGTATTCTGCTGCAATTATTTCTGATAAATTTTCTGAGAGTTCCGGAATATTTATAGTAGTTGAATTAATACAAACTCCATCGCTGATATTTACAGTATATGCACCTGAATATACCCCTGTAATTGAAGAAAGTGTAGAGCCAGTTGACCACAGATATGAATAAATATAACTATTACCTCCCGATACTGAGACACTTGCACTTCCATTTGCTAATCCTGTATTAGCAAAACCAACAGAAGCTGTAATGTTCATGCCGGAATGTACAATAACTTCCAGTACATCTGAAACTTTAACAGTACCATATAAATCAGTATATACAACTTGATAAATTCCGGATGTAGTAACTGTTATACTATTGGTTGTATCACCATTAGGCCAGAAATAGTTGCTGCCTGAAGGTGCAGTAAGCGATACAGAATCACCCTCACAAAATTCAAGATTTCCATTTGCAGTAATAGAATTCGATAATAGCGGACCAATATTAATTTGCTTAATAACAGTAGATTGGCAATTACTTCCATTGTTTGCCATTAATCTTACATTATAAATACCTGATGTTAAAAAAGTATAACTTGCATTTATAGTGTTGAAATCTGCATTAATATTATTGCTTATATACCAGTTGAATTCTGTATTTGGATTTGTATTCAATGATAAGTTAGTAAAGTTAACTAAATCTCCTGCATTAGCTTGATTAAAAGTAAAGTCAACGTATGGAGTCAGACAACCAATTTGTGGAATAATATGAATAATCTTGGAATTTATTACACTCCAGATATTATTCATATCTTTAACTCTTATGCCGATAATGTGATTACCTGTATCTAAAGCAGAAGTATTAACGGAAAAATTCTGATCTATTGTAAATCCGGGAGTTATTGGAATCGTTATTCCATTTCCTTGTCCCGGGTCTTGATCGATAAAATATTCTGCATAAACAATAGGTGTTTCTATGTTCTGTAACTGTGGATAAATAGTATCAGGTCTTATATAAATTATTTTATTTAATATAATGCTCCAATAGTTTTTATCGTCTTTTACTCTTGCCGAAACATAATGAAAACCAGAGCTTAAGCCTAAAGTGTTTATATTGAAGTTATAATCAATAACTGTTGCCGGGATTGGTATAGGAATTTGAATTCCATTTCCAGGACCCGGGTCATTATTGTCAAAGAAATATTCTATAGTAGTAATTTTCTGGTTTGTAGTGTCAGGAGGAGAAATAGAATCAGTTACAAAGAATGTGAGATTGATAGGAATACTCCATAAGCCTGTTGATTCTTTTATACGGATATTTAAAAAATGGATTCCGATTGACAATCCAGAAACTGGAACATGAAAATTACTATTTATTGTATCACCCTGACCAAGTGTAAAGTAATGAGCAACTCCCGATTCTGGTATCGTATCTATATAATATTCACCATACATTATACCGTTGTTTACATTGGCAATATTATGGACAGTAAATGCTTTTGCTTCAGGGCATTTCCCATCGTTAATGAAAACACTATATCCTCCAGGAGCCAAATTTACCGCAGTTTGTAAAGTTTCACCTGTTGAATATTGGTATTGATAAGACCAGCTATTACCACCACTAACATTAGCACTGGCACTTCCATTTGAAAGTCCGTTAGTTGCATCATCCACATCTATTGTAATATTCATCAAAGGATTTACTTTTACCTCTAACATATCTGATACACGGGCTATGCCATTTAAATCAGTATAGGTAAGCTGGTAAATTCCTGATGTTTCAACAATAATATTTTGTGATGTTTCTCCACTTGTCCATTGAAAATTGCTACCTGAAGGAGCTGTTAATGTTACGCTGCCTCCGTCGCAAAACTCAATAGCTCCATTAGGTGTGATAAGGTTTGATAATTGATTACCTACAGTAATGTAGTGAATAACAGAGTTAATACAATTTCCTCCATTATTAATAGTGAGTTTTACTGGATAAATACCTGCAATAGGAAAAGAATGAGAACAATTGAGGGTTGTATAATCTGCTATTGTATCATTATTTAAATCCCATCTATAAGAAGAAGAGGCATTAATTTGAGTGCTGGTGTTTGTGGAAATTACAGCTTGTCCGGGCAGAGCAGAAGTATAAGTAAATTCGGGGATAGGTGGAGTACAAGCTACCGGAGTAACTATTGTAAAAGATGCAAAACTAACGATACTCCATTTGTTTGAAAGATCTTTAACTCTTACATATATTTTATGGATTCCGGAAGAAAGACCTGTTAAATCAGTTGTATACATCATGTTAATAGTATCGGCCGGTATAACAAAAAGAGTTTTCCCGTTCCCAATTCCAGGATCGTTGTCGTAAAAATACTCTGCACTTACAAAATTGAAATTAGCTTGCTGTAGTGGAGGAAAAATATCTGTAGGAGGGTTAGTATAAAACAAAGTCCTGCTAATAACTCCCCATCCATATCTTTTATCATAAGTACGCAGATTTAAATAATGAAATCCTTGAGTAAGTGAGTCAGGAACTACAATCTGAATATTCTGATCCAGTACATCCAGATTATTTGCTTGAATAGCTATTGATGTAGCTTTATATATGCCCGGATCAACATCATCATAAAAAAACTCAGCTTTTACCAGATTAAACCCCGTATCTATAGGTGGAGGAATGATTGAATCAATATTAAAGAGAATACCATTAATAATACTCCATAACCCTACTGAATCAAGAACTCTAACGTATAAATAATGATATCCTGCGCTAATTCCATTTAAAGGAATATTGCAAAAACTATTGATTGTATCATTAAAACTAATTGCTAAACTTTGCGGTGGTAAATTGATATTATCAATATAATATTCTGCTTTAACTATACCATGAGGATTGCCGGAAAGATTAGAAACTGTATAATTTTTTGTAACAGGACAAACACCGTCACTTACTGTTATAGAATAATTCCCCGGAGCAAGTCCATTGCACATCATCGTATGTTCTCCAGTAGACCAGTTGTAATTGTATATATAACTACTTCCTCCATTTATAATAGCCATTGCGCTACCATTTGGTAATGAATTATTTGCAGGGCTTACATCAACTGTTAAATCTAAAACAGGATTAACCTTTACATTAACTTGATTTGAAACAGTTCCATAACCATATGTATCCATATAGTTCACCTGATAAGACCCTGAAGTTTTAACTGTTATTTGCTGAGTAGTACTTCCATTGCTCCATTGATAATTTGAACCATTAGGAGCAAGCAATATCACGCTGTCACCATTACAAAACGTAACGCTTCCGGTTATTGTTATTAATTTCGACAATACTGGCCCTACTATAACTTTTTGCTGCCAGAATGAAGTGCAAGTATCAGTATTACTAACTTTTAATATCACATCATAATAACCCGGCATGGCGAATGTATAGGAAAAGTCTTTCGCAGATCCTGAAATAGTATCATTAAGTTTGTTAATTTTCCACAAATATGATGTTCCTTGATTTATATTCGTAGATAAATTGGTAAAATGAGTTAAATTGCCTGCATTCACTGTATCTGAAGTAAAAAAAGCATTGGGTGACGAACAGGCTGTACTTTTAATGTTAAATGTTTTTGTTTCAGCTACACTCCAGTTTCCTGTAATATCTTTTACACGAACTCCAATGATATGATTTCCTAATGCCAGCTGAGCGATATTAATTGTGAAAGACTGGATTAAAGTATCACCCGACAACATAAATACAGAAATTCCATTTCCAACACTAGGATCGGTATCAATAAAATATTCTGCTTTGGAAAGCTGGAAGCTAATATTGTTTGTAATTTGTTGTGTTTCAAGAGGGTTAATAAGAAAAAACTGACTGGAAACGACACTCCAGGTATTGAGACTATCCAATACTCTGACATTAAGGTTATGATAACCAGCATCAAGACCAGAAACATTTGCAGTGAAAGTAAAACCGTTTGTGGTATCTGCGACAAATCCTTGTATAGGGATGCCCATTCCGATACCGGGTTCGGTATCGTAGAAATACTCTGCTTTTGTTATGTTTTGTCCATAAGCAAACTGAAGTTGCAAAATAACACAAAACCGCAAAAGCCAGGGTATGACTTTAAGGTTTATATTTTTCATAAAATTTCAGTATAAATGCTTATTTGCGTGTTTTTGCTTTTAAATTAATCTGAAGTGTTCCACCCACAGGCACAGAAGAAACAGGTACTGTAAGTTGAGTAACAACAGGTAGTTTTGAATTGCCGGGTAAATTGTGAAGACAAGGTGAATTGCCTCCGGTAATTCCTATATTAGTATTATTGGTTCCTGTACCTATTGCAGGAGAACCAGGCAATAAAGCAAAATCCTGTGTCCATGAAAAGGTGCCACCCAAAGCAGGGAAATTAGTAAATAGCGGATTGGCTCCAGCAATATTTCCACCTCCAGCATTGTTGCCATAAGGTAAGCTATTGGAGTTGTTAAAATAAGTAAGGTTGTTATTAAAGGTGCTTAAAAAAGCACCGGTGGGTTGGGCTTGATAAAAAATACAGTTTTCTACAACCAAACCTGTTGCACTTAATACGTCTCCTGTTCTATTCATGAAATTACAATTACGCACAAAAACTTGTCCATTTACATTATTAGTGGATATAATTACAGTGTTATTAGTTGAAAAAACAGAATTAGTAATTAAAAAATTAGTATATATTGATGAGTTTAAATGTATATAAGCTCCGTTGAATAAACAATTTCTAAGAGTTATATTGTTATAGATTTGTCCACTCATATTAATATAATAAGTAAAAGAGCAACGATCAAAATCTACATTTTCTATTTTATTCTGACCAACAAGTTGTCCAGTGAAATTTCCATTTATTAAAACAGGATTGGTGAATGAAATTCCAAAAAATTTTGAACCACTGGCACCAAAAGCATTGTTTACATTATTTAAGTTTACATTACCATCTATGGTTGTGCTTTGCCCATCAGGATTGTTCATGCCTTCGCCAAAGAAGATTAACCTTCTGTCAATCGTCAGAGCTGCAGCGTAAACAGTTGCAGAACCTGCAATAAGGATGGTGTCACCCATTGCTGAGGCATTAATTGCATTTTGAATTAAAGTGTATTGTGCCGGTTTGTCAGCACGATTGCTAACCGTTCTGATAGTTGCATTTGCAATAAAAAAATTCAGGCTTAATAAAGCAGTTAACATAAATAGTAATTTTCTTTTCATAATTTTGTTTATTTAATGGATGAGTAATTGTAAAAATCTAATAAACAGATATATAATTGCATTATTTATTAGTTTTCTTTAATTGATAACACAAAGATAAAAAAATAAATTCAAAAAGAAGTTTTTAAAAAATATTTAGTGTTAATTTTTTAGTTTTTTTTAATTGACATCAGTAAGTTAAAAATATCCAAATTGTAATTATCATTTTGATATTTAGATATAGTTTTAAAATTCAAATTAATCAATAGTAAGACCCAAAAAGTTTCAGTTATTAAGTTCCAATTAATTAAATCGAAATTCAAAAACATGATAAATTACTCATTCTTCATTATATAATTTTTTTTAAGCCTGACAGATTTAGCAATTTCTGTCAGGCTTAAAAAATTAATTAATTCTTAATAAAGATGATTTATATAAGACTAAAAAACAACCACTTTTTTTACAAATAACTGTTTTTGATTGATTAGTTTGAAAATATAAAGTCCAGGTATAGGCTTAAACTGGAATTGATTAATACCTTTTTTGCTATCAAATAATTGTAGTAATCTGCCATTAATATTATAGATAAATAAAGTGGATTTCCCAAGCCAAGGATTGTTAACTATAATTGTAGAATTGCTGTAATTAATTTCAGGTGTTTTAATCGTATTTTCATTAATACCAAGCGTACTAAAATGCAATAAGAAGCGATCTGGAAAATCTGTTGTTAATGCATTGAACGAATAGTTTGCATTAGCAGATAGATTATGCTTGATTCCGGTCTGAAGATCTTCGAGTTCAATATTTTCAGATCCCTCAAATCCAGTTGCAGAAATTGTATAAATTCCATTTACACCTGCTTTAAAACCAATCGAAATTGTTGAGTTGTCAATTATAGAAGTAAGCATATTAATACTCCAGTTTTTATTCATTTTTGTTGAATAAATTGAAGGGGCGGATGCTTCTACACTGAACATTTTCTCGGCACCACCAATATTAGTAAGATTGCCCAAGCTAAGAATTAGTTCATCCTTGAAATTATTGACTGATCCTGAAACGCTTATGCGAATTAGTTCGGAATTAGTTGATTGATTTTTTAAAAAAGAATGAGACGAATGAATTCTGATTGAATTATCCATACTTAGTATTCCAGTATTTGTTGTTTTTACCCAGAATCCCTGTGACAGAGCAATACTTGAATTTACCCCATTTGTTCCGAAACTACCTGTATTTGAAATATAAGCGCCATAATTGCCATTAGTTGCATTCCATACCCACATTGCTTTTTCACCATTGCCTGCATCAGCTAAAATATTTCTTGTCCAACCTGTATTCGAATTCCAGTTGATTGAAGAAGGGTAGGGGTTGGCGATAAAATTCCATCCGCTATACATTCCTGATGAAAGTGTAAGTGGAATATTTACACTTCCCTGATTAAGTATTCCTTTAAAATATTTGGTTATTGTATTTGGATAAGAAACCGCATATCCTTTCCCTTGTATAAAATTATTTCCAGCATTGGCTGAAGTAAAATTTATAGAATCTGCAAATTCTATCCAAAGCATATTTGGTTCGCTCCACAAAAAGAAACCATTCTGTTCATTAAAAGAAGGAGCAATTGCCTGATTTGATACTGGTGATGATAACATGTGGAATTCATCAGAAGTTGTATGAGGAATATAGCGTTCGACAGTTGCTATTACATTAGAGGTGTTATTCAAGATAGATGCAGTTCCTGTTGAATCAGATTTCAGGATTAATCCTGTTTCACCAGCATTATTAGTTAGTAAGCCATTTATTGTTAGAGCTTTGCCAGCATCTATTGTTAAGCTGGCACCATCATTAATTGTAAGGTTTAAACAAACTGCAGCTGAAGTTGAATTTGAAGAAATATGTGGCTGATTGGCTGCCCATGATGGAATGATTATGTTTTCGTTACTTGAAGGAAGAATGTTATTTGTCCAGTTTGATGCTGTATTCCAGTTTCCTGAGGTATTACCTAACCATCTTACCGGGAGTGATGAAAATAGTATTTGAAAACGATTGGAACTATCATTGACAGAAGCTGTAAAAGTATATGCCGGATTCTGATTTAAATAGGTAATTGTATTTGTAAATTTATCTTTCAAATATATAAAAGTTTGGGGTGAAAAACTATTTATAACTGAAGCTGTTATTGTGTAGTTTCCATTAACACCTGCTTTAAAATCCATATTAACTGAAGAATATTGAGTTATGTTTGTCAGAAAATTGATACTCCATTTTTTGTTAAATTTTGTTGTATACAAATTTGGAGCTGTTGGATATATACTAAACATTTTTTCTGCTCCGCCCAGATCGCTTGTAAAACCATAACCCACAATAACTTCATCTGTAAAAACAGTGTTATTACCATTTACAGTTAACCGGATTGTATTATGAGTAGGATCAACTATGATAGGTAAACTGGCAGAAATCCCATTACCACAATTGTTGATTCCTTTTACAGTGATATTTCCTGAAACAGCAGTTGGCCCATAATTAATTATAATGCTGTCGGTTGTACTTGATCCGCTAGCTCCTGATGGGAGTGTCCATTCATAAGATAAAGCATTTTGTATTGGAGCAATAGTATAAATTACAGAATTTTGCTCTTGAAACACTAGAGGAGAACCGTTAATAATCCCTGCTGCTGAAGGGAGAGGATTCACAATAACCGCTATAGTTGAACTACTTCCGTCTCCACATAAATTTCTTCCTTTAACACTTATATTACCACTTAATGCTGAAGTTCCATAATTTACACTTATACTTCTTGAATTGCCTGAAGCAGTGGCTCCTGAAGATAATGTCCATAAATATGATGTTGCATTAGCAATATCAGGAACAGTATAGATAACCTGATTTTGACCCTGACAAACAGTTGTCATTCCTGATATTGAACCTGCTGCTGCTGTTAATGGATTTACATTTATTGCCAATGAAGAGAGTATCCCATTTCCACATGTATTATTTCCTTTTACCGTAATATTTCCAGATACAGAGGCAGTGTCATAATCAACAGTAATACTATTGGTGCTGCTGCTTCCATTTACTCCGGAAGGCAATGTCCAATAGTAGTTAGTTGCATTACCAACGGTTGGAATACTATAAGTTATAGCATTTTGCCCATGGCATATACTTGTGGGACCGCTAATTACTCCGGCAGCTAAAGGTAATGGATTAACATTTATTGCAAGTGAATTGCTGCCTCCTATTCCACAAATGTTATTTCCTTTTACAGTGATATTTCCTGATACAGAAGTTAATCCATAATTAACAGTTATAGTATTTGTTAAGCTTGTTCCACTTGCTCCTGATGGTAAAGTCCATGAATAGGAAGTCGCATTCGTAATGGAAGGAATAGAATAGATTATCGAATTTACTCCCTGACAAATTGTAGTTGCTCCCGAAATAGCTGAAGCCGCAATAGGTAATGGGTTGACGGTGATTGCTAAAGAAGAAGATAAGCCTTCACTGCATGAATTAACACCTTTCACTGTTATAAGACCACTTAAAGCTGAATCTGTGTAATTAAGAGTTATATTATTTGTTGAACTAGAACCAATAACCCCTGTAGGAAATGTCCATAGGTAAGAAGTTGCATTTGGAATTTGTGGTACACTATAACTAATCGAATTCTGTCCCTGACAAATATTTGTAATTCCTGTTATAGTTCCGGCATTTTCTACAACAGGAAAAACTGCGATGTATTTTGAAGTAATATTTCCATTGCCACAAGCATTATTTCCATTAACTATTATATTTCCTGAAGTTGCATTTGGTGCAAAATTGACACTTATTGTATTTGAATTGACGGAAATACTTGCACCTAATCCTAAATACGACCAATGATATGCTGATGCGTTGGAAATTGGAGAAATCGTAAACTGAACACCTGATTGTCCCTGACAAACTGATGAAGGTCCGGAGATAATAGGTGCTGACGATGGAAGAGGGTTTACTGTTATTGCAAAATTGTTGGAAATAGAACCTTCTCCACAATTATTCAGACCTTTTACAGTTAAATTACCTGAAGTTGCAGTTGCAGAAAAATTTATTGTAATATAATTGTTTGCGCCGTTTATGCTTGCACCTGTTCCTGAATAACTCCAAATATAAGAAGTTGCATCAGTTATCGATGGAACCGAATAGTTAATTCCATTTTCTCCCTGACATAGAGTAGATGCACCTGTTATGTTCCCTGCTAATCCTGGTAACAATCTGATTGTAATTGGAAAATTTTCTGAAACCGGACCATTCCCACATACATTATTTCCTTGTACTGTTAAATTCCCAGAAGTGGCTGTTGTTGAAAAACTGATGCTTATATTGTTTCCATTTCCGGTTATACTTGCACCTGTTCCTGAATAATTCCATGAATAAGAAGTGGTATTTGTAATTGCAGGAACAGAAAAACTAATATTAGATTCTCCCTGACAAATATAAGCTGTCCCTGTAATTAAACCTGCAGAATCAGGTAAAGGTAAAAAATGTACAGGAAAGAAAGTTGAAATTATACCATCTCCGCAAAGGTTATGTCCTTTTACAGTTAAATTTCCGTCAGTTGCTGTCTGTGAGAAACTAACTGAAATGCTATTATTAGTTGCGTTTATACTTGCTCCGTTTCCTGAATATTCCCATATATAAGAATCTGCATTAGAAATTTGAGGAACTGAATATACAATATTCATTTGCCCGGGGCATAATGTATCAGTTCCTGTAATAATTCCTGCATTAGATGGTAATGATTTAATTGAAATAAGAATAGGAGTAGAAGAAATCGAAACAGGTCCGTTTTTACAAATTACATTACATTGATAATAAGTAGTCATTAAAGGTGATGCTGAATAATTAGAGGATGAAGCTCCTGAAATATCAGTATAATTTATTCCATCAACTGAACTTTTCCATTGGTATGCAATTCCTGTTTGAAGTATAATATTTTGTAATGAAAGCAATGTTGAATTTCCTGAACATATCAATGTATCTGAAGCAATTGTATTTCCAGGAGTAGGTAATGTACAGTTAAAATTTGGGATTCCTTCAAATTCGTCAGCTCCGATATCAGTTGCAGATGCTGTTCCTGTATAACCTGCTTCTCCCCATCGTATATTTTCGTCAAAATCATCCGTAATTGAAGGGATCGTGATTTTAAGTCCACCACTTTCGCATCCTGTAGATAAATTTGTCTGTAAATGTAAGTTGTAAGGAGATGAAATTGTATTTGTAAAAGGTGGATTTTCTGAAAAAGAAGCAATTTCAGCTGGTGCAACTTTAGTCTGAAAATCTGACATCGTTTGTTCCGGATTAATACCATCAAAGAAAATTAAATTTGAAGCAGAAGGAATACCTGCATAAAAACAGTTATTGTTAGAAGTTCCTGTATAGTAATTTGAATTGTATTCACCCGATATCCTGAAAGCAACTGTATAACTTGCTCCAACAGGCCCCGCAGTTGAATTGTTTACTATTATGTTGTTTCTGAATTCTCCTATTGATGTGGCTGATTTGTAAATACCTGCACTGCCAAATGTTGTAATTGATGAACTTATTGCATCCAGATAGATTGTATTGTAATAAAGATTCTGATTGCTTCCACCCAGATTTATACCAATGACTCCAATTGTGTGATTTGTTGCTGTTGCTTTAATTTCAGAAATATAGTTGTTATAAATATTTCCGGTTGTTCCTGAATAATTGATAGCAATTGCCTGATTATTTGTACCACTGCTACTTAGGTTGTAAATATTATTTTTATAAATATTTGCCGGGTTTCCGCTTGTACAATACAATCCATTTACACTACCACCTGTATTTAATGCGTAAATATTATTTTTATAAATATTTTTTGTTCCTGAAGCTGTCGAAACTAAATGGAATGCATTAAGTACTCCGAAACCATTATGTGTAAGATTATATATAGTGTTGTTATAATAAGCTTCAGAAACCGGAGCACCACTATTATAATAAGCATAAAAGGCAGAGGAACCGTTAGCCGAATTATTATGAATACTGTTATTATGAAAATTCACAGTTGCTGTTAGTGCCTGACTGCAAAACATATTTCCACTTGATCCTGTTTTTGCATTGTTGAAAATGTTATTTGAATATATATTCAACGGGTTAGTAGCAAGATTAGCATTGTTGAAAATTCCGATAAAATTACCACTGCCGGCTAATGAATTGTCATTTATGTTGTTACCGAAAATATTTACTATTGATGCAGTAGCTGTATTGGTTATCCCTTGCAAACCTCCGGAAGAAGCAGAAGATAAGTTACAGTTTGAAATATTGTTGTTAAAAATATTTACTGTATTTGAAGCTGCAGTATTTCCCATTGCATTATAAATTGCATATATATTTTGCGTTAAACTGCCGGAAGTAAATGATAATGATATGTTATTGTTGTAAATGTCAACATTTGATGAAATTCCTGTTTGCGTAAAAATTCCATATGCTGAACTGGATAAACCGTTTAATGATGAATTTATTATGTTGTTAGCAATTTTTAGATCTTTTTGGTTAGTTGCATAAATGCCTCTCACACTAATATTAGCACTTCCAAAATTAGTAATTGTATTGAGTCCGTCAACACCAATCTCATTGTTTGAATCATATAAAGTGTATGGACTTATTGCTGAATAACCTGAAATTGAAATTCCAATATAAACATTTGAAATAATATTATTATAAAATTTAGCGAAATTCATTGCATCCGTTGTCGCAGTTATTGGAAGATTAGCATTGGAGGTTCCTGTGTGATTTCCTGCATAAATACCAACAGAAGACGTATTTGTTTTGTTTAAACTAATATTACAGTTTTTAATTGTGATAAACTGACAACCATTAAACGGTGCAGTTGCATTTCCTTTTAATAGTGCAAAGCCCCAATCAGTCTGATAAATTGTGTTAGAAGCATTTTCAACAATGTCAATACCATCAAATGTAATATAATCACCACCGGCTATCTTAATAACACCATCATAAGTTGTAGAAGTTGTAAGTAATGCTGCTGTTAATAATGGATTATTACCTGTCCCGGTTTTTTTAAAAGCAATTGTATTTGCTATAGTTCCGTTAGCTGTTATAACAAATCCACAGCTAGGTGCAATTTCTGTATATCCGGCAGCAATATTAAAAATTACGCCTCCATTTCCAACTCCAAACATATTTAGACTGTCAATTGCAGTTGAAATACTCGCATAATTACCAGGGATGTTTTTTATTCCATTAAGTTGTGCTTGTGTAATATTTGTAAAAAGACAAATAATAATTAAAAAAATGAATTGCTTTTTCATATTAGATTATTGGCTATTTGTTAAATATTTGATTTGTTGAATAATGTTTTGCAAAAATAAAATAATAATAATGATATTTGATTATTTTACTCATAAAAGCTATAAATTGAACGAGATGTCATTAAATAATATTGAAATAACTATTTATTTTAAAAAAGTTTGTTTCATTTATCCTTTTTTAGTGAAGTTTTTATTCTTTCCTTTTATTTGCTGATACTTAGCCTCAATAAAAACTTTTATATAAATAGTTTGTTTATTAATTTGTATTGAATATAATTTACATCTTTTTCTTATTTGTGTGAAATTGAGTTTGTTTTGATAATATATAAAACTTTATTTATAAATAATAACAAAATTTAACACAAAAAAATATTGAATTAGAATTGTTTGATTGTATTTTTACGCATTAAAGTACCTAAATACAACTAATTTGTAGTTGAAAATAATTAGTAACTTAAATTTAGAAATAATGAAATCAATTTTTACATTTTTAATTGGAATAATATTCATGTTTTCCAATGTTTTTGGAGGTGTTTTTGATAAAACCTCATTACTCAGGGATGACCATTCAAATAATGGTAATCATAAGATTAGTATTGTAAAAACTACTGATTATAAAATAGTTAATTCTGCAGATTATATTATTTTCCCATTTGAAACAAATTCTAATAACGGTAAAAATATAAGTTCTGTTTTTGACAAATCTCTTTTAAATTTTATGACTACAAAAGCTTGTTGTCCTGAATTTGTTTTAAAAGATGCTGTCGAGATATGTCCTCCTGAGGGTGCATGTAATCATATTAAATCAGATCCGGGTACTGGAGGGAATTCACCTGGAAATCATTCTATCGCAGCTGCATGTAAAAATCTAGCTCATACTTATACTGTTTATCCTAATGATCCTAGTTTTACTTATACCTGGACGATTACAGGAGGAACACCAACAAGTTTTACCGGTAATCCAATAACTATTGTTTGGGGTTCAGGAACAGCCGGAACTATCAAAGTTGTAACAAGTAATATTGCTGTTGGTGGTAGTTGTGTTGATTCTATTATTCGTGAACTTTGTTTGATTGATGGCCCTAAAGCTAATTTTACAAAATCTAAGGATACAGTTTGTAAGAATACACCTGTTCATTTTACAAACACTTCTCTCGGAGGAAGTGTATATCATTGGGATTTCGGTGATGGTACTTCTTCAGATCTGGCAAATCCTCCTGATCATTCCTATACAGTTCCCGGAACTTATACCGTTTTACTTACTGCGATTGATATGGGTTCTGGACAATTGATTCCAAATACTCAGGGTGAACCTCAAATTGCTCCTTGTGGATGTCGTGATACAATTTCCAAGAAAATTGTTGTGCTTAGTGGTGATGGACCAGTTATAAATTATGATTGTTGTTTCGGAACTGTTTGTGCAGGCGATACCTCTTCTTTTTGTACTACAATGGTATGTGGTACATATAACTGGAGTGTAACCGGAGGAACTATTATTTCAGGTTTAGGAACAAGCTGTGTTAAAGTTAAATGGTTTTCAACTTATAGTGTTCCGACTACAATTACTTTACAAAGCTGTCCTTCTTCTGCTTGTGCCGGTTTTACTACATTAAATGTACCGGTTTTATATCCAAACCTACCAATAAGCGGGCCATCAGTTATGTGCGTCGGAGCATCAGGATCTTACTCTTTACCATGGTTACCCGGCACTTATTATAAATGGACTGTTAGCGGAGGACTCTATTCATTTAATAAAACAAATAGAAATACGACAACAGTAAATATTACTTTTAATACACCAGGTCCTTTTTGGGTGAAATGCGAATATAATAATCCTTTGAAAGGTTGCAGTGGTGCTGATTCTGTTTTAGTTAATGTTCTGCCGGTATTTTATATTATGGGTGATGAAAAAGTCTGTGAAGGAACTCCAAAGACATATACTGCCAATGGTGCTGCTAACTGGACTATTACACCAGCAGGAGGAACTATTCTTTTCGGAAATGGTACATCATCAATAATTGCAAGTTTTGCCCCTGGTAATTACACTGTTACAGCAACTCCAATCAATATTGCTGCATTCTGTAATCCCAATGCTGTTCTAAAAGTTGAAGCCATTGCAAAACCAATTTTAGGGAATATTATAGGTGCTGACAGTGTCTGTACCGGCAAAAAACTTACTTACAGTATTTCTTCTAATATCTCAGGAAGCTCTTTTGTGTGGTCAATTAGTGGCGGAATTGGAACAATTAACTCACAAATGGGTGCAGATAATGATTCAATCGTTGCTGAATTTTCAGGCGTTGGTCCTTGGGTATTAAGTGTATATCAGGATTTGGAAATTAGTCCAGGTGTATTCTGTCCATCTTTGATAAAATCAATTATTGTTGAATCTTATTTAACACCAAGTATTTCAGGACCAGGCGTATTATGTGCTGATGGATCCGGAACCTATTCTGCAGGTGGTTCCAATCCTCCCGGTGGTTATCAATGGACGATAACTCCTTCAAGTCAGGGAACTATTCAAAGTGGACAAGGTACGAATTCAGTAAGTATTTTATGGCATGGTCCTGCGAATACTGCAATGCTTTCAGTTTCAAGTTGTGCAGGAAGTGATTCTTATCCAGTAATTGTGAATGCTCCACCTACAGCTGTTGCATCTTATAATATTTTACCTATTTTCTGCCGAGGTGTTAGTCAGACACTTGTTTTATCAACTCCTCCAGGTGTAGGTTATTCTTATCAATGGTATAAGAATGGTATTCCTATTCCTTTTACCAATAGTCCAACTCTAAACATTAGTATTGCTCCATTGGCAATTGGAACATATCAGTTTAATGTTGTAGTTACATTGAACGGTTGTTCTTCAACTTCTAATCTTATTATTGTGAGAATTGATGATTGTACACCAGGAACAAATGGTGGTGGACCACTTCCCGGATCATGTGATGTACTTTCTTTCTTTAAAACGTATGTTGTTTGTGGAAATATAACGCTGTTAAACCTTTCATCTGCTATAGCTCCAGCTACGATTACAAACTATTCATGGTCTATTACTGGCCCTGGTGTAGGTATTTTCTCGCCGAATGCAAATGTAGCAACTCCATCGTTATTAGTTACGCTGTCAGGAGCATATACTATTACCCTTACGGTTACATCTTCAACGGGTTGTACAAGTACATGGACTTCTAATATAAATGTTTTATTGCCAACTGCTAATTTTACATATACTTCACCAGTTTGTCAAAATTCAATTGTAACATTCTCTGCAACACCACTTAGCCCTCCTACTTATTATAATTATTCATGGGCTTTTGGTGATGGGTCATTTTCTTATGCTAATAATTCACCAATCAGGTCTCATGCATATTCAATAGCAAGTCCTCCTGTTTATAATGCTACAGTTACCATTCAAGATGCTATGGGCTGTATTGCTACAGCTACTAACCCAATTACAGTTAATCCTTTACCTAACTGTACGATTATAGCTTCTGATACTGTTTTTTGTCCGGGTAGTTTTGTTACTTTGTCTGCATGTATAGGTATGAGTAGCTATCAATGGTATAAAGATGGAGTTGCTATAAGCGGAGCCAATACCGGTACTTATATTGCCAATAAACATGGTGAGTACTGGGTTGATGTAACCAATGGAAATGGATGTTCAAAAATTTCCAACAAAATTTATATCTATATGCATCCGCTTCCTAAAGCAAAAATTACAGGAACTAAACGTTATTGTGCTTCAGTATCCAGTGTTGTAACTGTTCCTTTAACAACGATTTATGATGCAAATTATTCATATAGCTGGAGTAGTATTCCAGCGGGTGCTGTATTTAGTCCTGCAAATACTAACAGTACGATTGCTACACTAACGCTTCCTGCTGTGTTGCCTGTTACCTATCAGTTTGTAGTGAATGTATCCGATAATATTACAACATGTGTAGCAAGTGATACAATATGTGTTACTTTCTTTGAAACTCCATCTGTAAGCGTACCCTATTTAAATGCTTGTCAGGGATCCAGTATTACTTTAACACCATCTCCGGTAAATACAACTAAATATTATTATCAATGGAATAACGGTGCTAAAACGCCTGTGATTATTGCTTCAAAACCAGGTTTCTATAGTCTGACTGTCACAGATAAAGCTAATGGATGTTCAGTTACTGCAAACGCAGGCTTCATTAATCCAAAACCTGATTTAAGTTTATTCCCATTAGGTTGTGGGTCTTTATGCAGTATTGATACTTTACATTTGTATATTCCATTACCACTTAATGCTGTATTCCCAAATAATACTTATGCCAATGCTTACCCATTGATAAAATGGTACGACAATGGAAATTATGCAACACCTATCGGAACCGGGCAGAATTTAGCTTTCCCATCCAGTCCAGGTAATCATCAGATTTCAGTTGTTGTTACCAATAGTTTTGGATGTAAGGATACTGCAGGTGTTTTTTGTGCTAAAAATGATGTTTGCTGTTCAATTTTATTGGAAGATATTCATACTGGTGATGCTATGTGCCATGAAACTTCAGATGGTTGGTTTACAATAACGTTAGATCCTGCTTCTGTTGGAGGTCCATTTACAATAACATCTTCACCTCTTGTTCCACCAATGCCAACAACAATTACTCCAGGTATTCCATTTACTGTTTCTAATCTTGCTCCTGGGATTTATACAATAACGGTTTCAAGTCCTTCAGGGAGTTGTTCTCAAACTTATATTATTGAGATTGGAGTTAAAAAGGACAACTGTTGTTTTGCTGAAACAGATACTTTGTTCCACAAAATTACATCAAATATAACTTATACCTCTGATGTTGTGTGGGATGGTAAATATTATATCGACGACAATGTAATTGTAACAGTTTCAGGTGCAACACTTGATATTACTACTATGGATGTTGTTTTTGGTGAATGTGCTGGAATTGATTTTGTTAATGGCGGACATTTACGAGCTAGCAATTCTGTTTTCAGACCATGTAATATTGATGGTAGCTGGCGTGGATTGAAATTTGTTGGAAATAGTACATTTGATAATATCATCAATGAATCTACTTTTAAAAATGCTGAAGTAGCACTTTATTTCCAGAACCTGGCTGATGGTGTTGTATCAAATAATCTCTTTTCAAACTGTAATTATGGAATAAGAGTTGATAATAACAATAATTTTAATCATCCGGTGTCCGGAAACAAATTTGTTACAGAACAATTCTTCCCTGTATTCAAAAGTTGTTATAGTTTTGTAAACAATAGCAGTACTTATGGTATTTATACAACTTCATCAAGATTTACACAACAAGTTTCTCAGAATGGATTTGTTAATTCAAAAGCTGCCAGTTTGCCCAGAACTTATGGTATCTATCAGGTTAAAGGCGGAGGTTTGTTCTCAACCAACACATTTACCGATCAAACTTATTCAATTTTATTGAATAATCCACTATATGCTTCAAATATTGAAAATAACAAAATTGAAGTAAATGTTGCAGCTGTGGCTCCTCCATCATCAATTTATATTGATAATGCTAATAGTTCAATAATTGAAATTAATAACAATGAACTATCAAATAATTATAATAAATACAACAGTAATTCTGCTATTTATGCAAGGTATTCATCTAATGTAAGTATCGTCAATAATAAAATAAATGGTTTCAGATATGGTATTATTGCGACGAATGTGAATACTTTCCAAATTAGTAGCAATGAAATTGTTGATCCTGATATTAATGGTATTTATTTTTATGGTACGGGTAAACAAAAGAATTTTATTACCTGTAATTCCATCAAAATGAGAAACTATAGTAACACCAGAGGATTATATACAATAAATCTGTCTGCGCTTAGCGAAGTTTCAAGTAACTGTATCACTGATTGCTATACTTCAATGGACATTCGCTCATTTGTTGGAGGTTCATTGCCAATAATCAGAAATAATTATCTTTACAATTACAATTTTATTGGTATCAATGCTTTTGGTTATACAGGTAATATTGGAACACTTGTTCCTGCTGATCCTGGTTTAAATACATTGTGGAGTAATTATAATTCTGCAATTGATATCAACAGCAATACAAATATTCAAGTGGCTGATAACTTTGGTATGTTTAATATTTCGTTCCCATTTGTTCAGATTGTAAGTAATAGACCTTATCATTCAACAGCTTCTTGTGGTCACCAGATTTATAATATGCCTTCACAAGGTAATTTAAATATTAAATATACCTGTAATAATTATTCGGTTTTATTTGGTACTTTGGCCGGAACAGCTGGTAGTCTTTCTCTTGTTGCAAATTATAGAGAATTGTTACAGTCCTCTACTTCTCAATTCCAGGATGCAGCTACTGTATTGGCTTCTCTTGAAAATACAGATATAGCATTATTGAATGAAATACTTGCATTGACTTCTCTTACTGATAATGAGAAATCTATACTTAAATATAATTTTTATTATTCACATGCAGATTATGTAAATGCAAGATTATATTTAAATAATTTTATGCCTGTAAATTCTGATGAAATAGATTTTAAATTCCTAAGATTGACTGATCTGAATGTAATAGAAAATGGTTGGAAATCAGTTAATGGCAATGAAATTATTGAATTGGGTTTGATTGAGGCTAAAAAGAACATCAATTCTAATTTTGCTATTTCATTATTGAATAATACAAATGGTTACCGTGATTACATTTTTGAACCTCAATCAAATTACGAAGTTTTCAAAAGTGGAAGTGTTCAACATATTGATGACAATGAAAATTATCTGAATATTTTCCCAAATCCTGCTAAAGAAAAAGTAATTATTGAAATTACAAAATCAGGTATGATAAACGGTAAAATTCAATTATTCGATGGAAATGGAAAACAAGTTACTGATTTCAAACTGAACTTTGTAGCTGGCGGAATAGAAGTTGATATTCGTAATTTAAGAAGCGGACTCTATTTTGTAACACTTACCGACGATAATTTTGGTTTAATTCAAACCGGTAAACTCGTTAAAAATTAAATATTTAGAATTCATTTTAGATTTTTTACCCCTGTTTCGATATCCTGTCGGGATAGGGGTGAAAAATTTAAATAATACCTAAAATAAGTTAATAAAATAAACTATATATTGCCTTTTTGAAATTTGCTGTAATTCGCATTTTGATAATGAATATTGTTTTAGCATATTTGTTTCTCA
This sequence comes from Bacteroidales bacterium, assembly GCA_049315385.1. Classification (GTDB taxonomy): domain Bacteria; phylum Bacteroidota; class Bacteroidia; order Bacteroidales; family JACABE01; genus JACABE01. The sequence continues at coordinate 8,520 of JBMOKG010000015.1, read as the reverse complement.
ATTACAGTTTATGGAAATTTGATAAGCAGGTATTTCTAATTAAACAATTTTTAGATGTATTCATCACGCAGATAATGCAACGCTCAACCTTAATTTTAATCCAAATTAAAATAGTTAATTTAGTTTTTTTAATCATTTTTAATATTGCTATTTGCAATTTAATTGAATCAAAAATTAAACTTAAATAACAGACTTATGAAAAAACATTTTTTTACCTTGATTTTATATATATCTATGTTAACAAACATTTTTGCTCAAGCTATAAATATTTACCAACCAAATGGAAATACAACTAATTTTGGCAAGGTAACATCAGACTCATTGAGCTATTATGTTGTGAATTACCCTGCCTTGACACTTATGAAAATTGATGGGAATAATACAGCTACATTAGTAACTACATTAACAGTAGATCCTTTTCAAACAATGATTTTTAATAAAGGAAAAGGAATATTTCCAGTCGCTAATGGGTCCCCATTTAAATTATTTGATGGAACAAGCCAAATTGATATTAACGGTGGGCAATTACCAATGGCTGGTTACACTGCAGATAAAGTCATTGCCGGAGACTATTTTCATAAAGGTAATTTTACTTTTTTCAGAACATCAAATAAAATATTTAAAACCGATTATACATCTGTTGCTAGTATTCAAGTGCTTGCTACAGTTGAATATATAGGAGGAACTATTGAAATGCAACATACATCTAATTCTATTATATTTTCAGATATAGTTGCTTCATCTTCTGCACCAGCTTGTTTAAAAAGAATAGATTTAACAACAGCTGCTATTGTTAAAATTGATTCTTCAGCATCCGGTAGTTATGATTTTGGAACTGTATTTAATAATGACTATTATTATTGTACCCCTTTTGGAAACGGCTCTGTTGGAAACAGTAAAATTTATAAAGTAAATGATAACGGAACAAAAACTGTTTTATATGCTGAAACTTCTGCAAATAAAAACTTTGTAAGAATAGTAGGGGTAACTCCTAATGGAGTAATCGCAATTAGAAACGATAATGTTGTTGGGTCAGGTGCGGAATTTGTTTCGATTACAGCTGGTATTGCTACACCTCTGAATTTTAATACGGTTGCTAATTCTCTTCCAAATGGAAATGGTGGATTTGGAGGTAATTCTAGATCAACTAATTCCTTAGTTTATTTTGAAACGTATGACACATTGTTAACTGTAAATTCAAATAAAGCATTATGGGTTACAGATGGAACATTGGCTGGTACCAAAAAAATAGTTGGCGGTCCACTTGCCACATTTGAAATTAGTAACCTTTCCCCACTTATAAGTGGTAGTGCCGAACATTGTAATAACGACCTTTATTTTTCTGGAAGAATTGGATCTAACGCAACAAGATTAATTTATGTAAATGGTACTAACTTTTCTGTTCAAGCCTCTACGTTTGGGCTTCCAGCATCACAGCCATCAATACGTAAAACAGCAAGTGGTATTAATATGATAGGGAGTCCATTACCAACAACTAGTGCTGAAAAAGCTGTTTTCAAGGTAAATTGTTCCTCAACGGCAAATATTGTTGAAGATTTTTTAAATCGTGATTCATTTGAATTATTTCCAAATCCAGGAAATGGAATTATCACAATAAATAAAACCAATACTGAAAACTGTAAATTGTCGATTTACAACTCATTGGGTAAATTGCTATATTTTATAATGATTAAAGACTCATCAACGACTTTTGATTTGGATTTGAAAACAGGATTGTATTTTATTTCACTTGAAAATAATGGAGTTAAAACGACAAAAAAGATAGTAGTTGAATAATATGAATATTAAAAATTAGAAAATATTCTTATCTTTTTAATTAACAGGCGATAATATTGTTAGTTTTTCAGTTCTACTGCTTAGTTTCTTTCGTGAAAATACGAAAAATTAAGATTTGTATAACCTAAGCTTTTGTTTCACTTTTTAAAACATAAATTAATCTAAAGGAAAATATAAAATTGTTTTACTTTTTTGCAAATCAAGCAAAATAATTTTTTTATGAATATTAAAGCATATCCTTGAATTCGCTGATATAGTTTCAAAACACTATTAATTTAAGGACAAACCTAACAGGTCTCAAAGATCTTTTAGGTTTAATATCAGTGAGTTAATCACGATAATGCGGATTTAAGTTTTATTAAAAAATGAATTATTGAACTTGCTAAAAATTTAAAAATACTAATTATGAAAAGAAAAATACTCATAATAATATCATTTATTGTTTGTTATCAGTTTCAATCAACATATAATATTGCTGCTTCTGCAAACTTGTACTCAAATCTTTTTCGATTTGAAAAAAATGAAGTTAAAGATATAAACGTAAAGTTTGAGAATGAACTTATTCACTATATTTCGATTATCCCTGATAATGTTTCGATAAAAACAGATTATTTAAAAAAAACTGTTAATGAAGTTAATTTAGCAATTCCAGGGACCTTAACTTATTGTCCTGCTGGTTCTCCTCAGACAGATTTTGAATACATTTCAAAAGTAGCAATAGGGTCTATAAATCAATTATCATCAAGAGGAGTAGATGGATACCAGGACTTTACATCACAGATTACATCTTTACAAATAGGAGTATCAACCAATGCTTTGATAATTGTGGAGAATGCAAATCCCGGTGATCAGATTCTGATTTGGATTGATTGGAATCAGGATGGTGATTTTGATGATACAGCTGAAAATGTTTATACTTCAAATGGGATTAATTTTATTAGTCCCTATACCACTGCTGATTTTGTACCTCCATCTGGAGCCTTAACCGGAATAACCAGAATGAGAATACGTTTGCATGATGCTACAAGTATTGGTTCAAATTCAACAGCTTGTGGAGATGCTGATTATGGCGAAGTTGAAGACTATTCTGTAAATGTAACATCATTTATTTGTACACCGCCAACTTTAAAAGCAACAGCTTTTTTAACTTCTTCAATTACCAGTGCTTCAATGACTACTGCATGGACTCGTGGAAACGGAAATTCGGTGCTGGTTATTGCCCGTCAGGGAAGTGCAGTTAATTCAAATCCAGTAAATGGATCTGATTATACTGCTAATTCTGCTTTTGGAAGTGGAATGCAAATAGGGACTGGAAATTATGTTATTTATAATGGAGCTGGAACTTCTGTAAATGTTACAGCATTAATTTCAGGAACAAATTATTACTTTTCCGTTTATGAATATAATTCAATTTCAAAATGTTATTTAACTCCTGCATTAAATGGAAATGCAACTACATTAGGAATTTTACCTTCTTCATATTGTAATGCTTCGGGTAATATGGATTATAATACCAGTATTACTTCAGTTAATTTTAATGCAATTAATAATGTAACAGCCAAACCTGCTGCATATAATAATTATACAAGTATTTCTACTACAGTAAATAAAAATTCAAATTATAATCTAAATGTTAAACTGAATACAGATGGTAATTATACAATGCATGCCTATGCATGGATTGACTGGAATCATGATTATGATTTTCTGGATGCAGGTGAATCTTACGATTTAGGAATCGTAGTAAATTCAATAAATGGAATTTCATCATTATCTCCATTAAGCATTACTATTCCTGCTACTGCAATTAGTGGAACTACAAGAATGAGAATTTCAGCAAAATACAATTCAGCACCTTTTTCCTGTGAAACAGGTTTTGATGGTGAAGTTGAAGATTATTCATTAAATGTAACATCTATTACATGCACTCCACCAACTTTGAAACCAAGTGTTTTTACATCTTCTACAGTTACTAATAATTCATTATCAGTAGGATGGATTCGTGGTAATGGAAATAATGTATTGGTGTTAGCTAGGCAGGGAAGTCCGGTTAATGCAGACCCATTAAACGGGACTAACTATACCGCGAATACTATTTTTGGAAGCGGAACTCAAATTGGTATAGCAAATTACGTTGTTTATAATGGAACATCGACTTCTGTAAATCTGACAAATTTACTTTCAGGGACAACTTATTATTTCGCGATTTATGAGTATACAGGTAATTGCTATTTCTTATCTTCATTGACAGGAAATGTGACAACAACCGGAGTTGCTCCTTGTAGTTATTGTGTTTCTTCAGGAAATATTAACTATCAAACCAGTATTACTTTAGTTAATTTTAATACAATTAATAATTCATCAGCAAAGCTTTCTGGATATTCAGATTTTACCTCAATTTCGACAACTGTAAATAAAAATGCTTCCTATAATCTTAACTTAAATGTTAATACTGCAGGTGGTTATACGGTAGCTGCTTATGCCTGGATTGACTGGAATCATGATTGTGATTTTATGGATGCCGGAGAAGCTTATGATTTGGGAAGTGCAACAGACGTATTAAATGGTATTACTTCTCTATCTCCTTTAAGTATAACGATTCCTTCAACTGCACTTACAGGTACAACAAGAATGAGAGTTGCTGTTAAATTTAATACTTCTCCAATTTTATGTGAAAATTCATTTGATGGTGAAGTGGAAGATTATACAATTAATATTGTAAATGCTCAATGTACACCTCCTGTGATTCAGGCAACAGCTTTTCAATCTTCTTTAATAAATACTAATTTAATGACTTTGGGATGGATTCGTGGAAGTGGGAATTCTGTGATTGTTTTAGCCAGAAAAGGAAGCCCTGTTAATGCTGATCCTGTTAATGGGAGTTTTTATACAGCTAATGCAAGTTTTGGATCAGGTAATCAAATAGGAACTGGAAATTATGTTATATATAAAGGAGTTGGAACAACTGTTAATATAACTTCATTGTTAGCAGGAACTAATTATTATTTTGCAGTTTATGAATATAATACAACAACAGAATGTTATTTAACTCCGGCCTTGAATGGAAATGCAACTACAACAGGTACATCAACCTATTGTGCAGCTGGTTCTCCTGGTACAGATTTTGAATATATTTCAAATGTTACTATTGGAACTATTAATCAAACTTCAGGAAGAGGTACTGCAGGATATCAGGATTTTACATCTCAATCCACAACATTGCAGATTGGAATTAATACATCGGCTATAGTAAATGTGGAAAATTCTAATACAGGTGATCAACTTTTAATCTGGGTTGATTGGAACAAAGACGGAGATTTTGATGATGTAGGTGAAAATGTTTATGCTTCAAATGATACATCATTCGTGAGTCCACACACAACTCTAGGTTTTGCACCTCCTTCAAATGCAACGATTGGTTCTACACGGATGAGAATAAGATTACATGATACAAGTTTTGGATCTAATGCAACTTCTTGTGGTGATGCTGATAATGGAGAAGTGGAAGATTATACTCTTAATGTTATTTCTGCACCTTGTATTCCTCCAACAATACAAGCTACATCTTTTATTACCTCAGCTTTAAATACAAATGCAATGACTGTTGGATGGTCGCGTGGTAATGGAAATGCAGTTTTGGTTGTATGCAGAGAAATGAATGCTGTAGAATCATTTCCTGTAAATGGAATAATATATACTGCAAATACTTCATTTGCTAGTGGTTCGCAAATTGGAACTGCAAATTATGTTGTATACCGGGGAAATGGAACATCAGTAAATATTACAGATTTACTTCCTGAAAAAACATATTATTTTACAGTATATGAATTTAATACGACAACCTACTGTTATAAAACTCCAGGTTTGTCAGGTTTTGGAATAACTTCTGCTTTGAATTCAAATTTTAATGCAGCAGTTTCAAATCTATGGGAAAATACAGCTAACTGGGATCATGGAATACCAGCTTCTAATACAAATGCTGTAATTCTGGCAAATAAATTAGCAGTTGTAAATTCAAACAATTTGCAGTGTAATAATCTAACAATTTCACCCTTGGGTAAATTAACGATTAATTCATCTAAAGATTTAATTGTAAATGGAATATTAACTTTACAGTCTGATTCATCAGGTACAGCATCCTTATTGAATAAAGGAACACTAAGTTCAGTATCTAATATTGTTCAGAAATATATTGCCATAAATACATCAGATGAGTTTCATCAACTATCTTCACCGGTTGCAGATCAGTCAATTGCTTCCGGATTCAGTCCTGTAATTGAAAGTTTTTATGCATGGAATGAAAACAATAGTAATTGGATTCCATTTGAAGATGCAGGGTTCTTTTCTTTAAATGGCAGCAATAATTTTGCACTGGGTAGGGGGTATGCAGTGAGTTATGCAACTTCTTCAACTAAAAGTTTTACCGGAAATTTAAATAATACTGCTATAAGTTCTTATTTAACTGTAACTCCCGGAATTTATTCAGGTTGGAATCTTATTGGGAATCCATATCCTTCGGCAATAAACTGGAATACATCTTCCGCTTTTTCAAGAAATATGCTTGAGAATTCAGGTTTAAATGAATATGCTTACTGGGTATGGAATCCTTTAACAGGGAATTATGGATGCTTCATATCAAATGGAATTTCAGGAACAAATGGCGTTTCTAATTTTATAGCTTCCATGCAGGCATTTTGGGTAAAAGCAATAACAGCCGGAAATTTTAATGTTAATACAACAGCCTGTGAACATTCTTCGCAATTTTGGTTGAAATCTTCTACAATTGATAATAATGCGCTTCAACTTAAAGTTACATCTGATCAAAACAATTACAGTGATGAACTGAAAATTAGTTTTGGTTTTACTGATGATTTAGGTGGTGCAGAAAAAATGTTCAGCTTATATCCAACAGCTCCTGGAATCTATTCTTTAAAATCAGGTAAAAAATGGAGTATCAATAATCTTACTTCAATAGCTAATAATCAAATAATACCTTTTGGTTTTAAAGCAGGCGTTGATGGTGAATACAAAATTTCAGCTGAAGGAGTTCAGGTATTGGGAAATATTATTCTTGAAGACCTTTACACAGTTTCTTTTCATAATTTGTCATCGGATAATATCTATTCATTCAATGCTTTGGCAAATGATAATCCCAATCGTTTTTTATTACATTTTAATCCAACTAATGTGATTGAAATTCCTGAAAAAACACCTTATATTTACTATGGAAATCAAATTTTGAGTATTTCAAATCCATGGTTAGGTAAAACCAATTTACAGATTTTTGATATAAACGGTGAACTTATCAAATCTATTGAGATTCATGAAGGTATGTTTAATTATAATTTAAAAGTAGCTAATGGTACATATATAGTTAAAATGTATAATGAAAAACAAGTATTTGTAGTTAAACAAGTTATTTTATAATAAACTTTTTAGTGAAAGTGTGGCTGGAAGTCACACTTTCATTTTCATAATTTTACCTCCTATCATTATTCAGGATACTATCGATTATCTTTTTTGTTTAGATAAAGATTTATTCCCATTGGAATCGTAATTCTTAACAAAAGGACTAAATCCCCCGCTAAATAATATAAATTAACATATTTTTTGATTCATAAGATTCAGTATGTTAGATTTGTAGATTTTTTTTTGTTAATTTTATTTTTTTTACTTGATATAGGAAGCACTTTGTATTATCTTTGTTTTTTTTTACATAAAAGAGTACTCAATTGCTTAATATAATTATCATAAAAAGATAGATGATTTCAGTTCTTCTATTTTCTGAATGAATTAATGAGAACCTTTTTGTTTTATTTTAAAAGTTAAAAATCAAATATTTATAATCTCCAATAGTATTTTACTTCTAAATTTATAACATTATGAGAAAAATTACATTTTTTATTTTATTTATTTTTTTATGTTTCAATTTATTTTTAACATTCAACAATGCCATTGCCGGAAGTGCTTATCCTTATCCCATTGAATTTAAACAGCCGAATGGTAATATTATTACCATTCAACTTAAAGGAGACGAAAAGGTAAGATGGGCTGAAACTATTGATAAATATGCTATTTTGTTCAATAGTAAAGGTGATTACGAATATGCTGTACTTGATGCTAATCATAACATGGTACCTTCAGGTATTTTAGCTAAAAACGCTTCAGAAAGAAGCTTTGAAGATTTACTTTTTTTAAGCAATATTCCAAAATCACTCCATTATTCCGACTCACAAATTCAGATGATGCTAAGTGCCTGGGATATTGTAAATCAAACAGGGCCTCAAAATGTTTTTCCAACCACAGGTTCACGAAATTTAGTTTGTATATTAATCGGATATACTGATTTAGCATTTACAAAAACACAGGCTGATTTTAATAATCTTTTCAATCAGATTAATTATACTTCCAATGGGGCAACCGGTAGTGTAAAGGATTATTATTTAGAGACTTCTTATAATCAGTTTAATCTTACAGTTACTGTTGCTGGGCCTTACACAGCATCTAATACTATGGCTTATTATGGTGCACCCGACGGAGCTAATCATGATTCCCATACTCATGAATTAGTAACTGAAGCTGTTACCCTTGCAAATCCAGATGTAAATTATGCCAATTTTGATAACGACGGAGATAATATAGTTGATGGTGTTTATGTTATATATGCCGGTTATAATGAAGGAGCCGGTGCTTCGGTTAATGCAATCTGGTATCACTCTTCAA
>JBMOKG010000158.1:0-5641 GCA_049315385.1 Bacteroidales bacterium | reverse complement strand
CCACAACTTATGCATGGACGAATAATCAGACGAGTATAGGATTAGCAGCGAATGGTACAGGCAATATATTAGGCTTCACAGCAATCAATAATGGCACTGTTCCAGTAACTGCAACTATAGTAGTAACCCCAACATTTACCAATGAAGGAGTAAGCTGCAATGGACCGGATTCAAGCTTTACGATAAGAGTTGAGCCATCTGCAAATCCTATTATTAATGGAGACACAGTTGTTTGTTGTAACGTAAGTAAAACTTATTGTGATATAGATAATACAACAGGAAGTTATTCATATCAATGGACAATTTCAGGTGGTATTATTGAATCCGTTGCAAATACAAATTGTGTTACAGTTAAATGGAATTGTAATTGTACAACAGGTTGGTTAAGACTCACGAAAACGAATCTAAATACAGGATGTGCAACAACTACTGGTTATCATAATGTGACCATAAATCCATTACCAACTCCAACTATCAATGGTAATACGACTGTATATACCAACGCTACAGGAGAACTTTATTATGTAACTCCATCTATTCCTGGACATTTGTATTCATGGTCAGTTATAGGAGGTAGTATTACAAGTGGTCAAGGTAATGATTCAGTTTACGTTTCTTGGGATTGGGCTCCATGCCAAGCATGTCAAGGATCAATATCTGTATCTGAAACAGCTCCAACTGGATGTACAGGAACAACAACAATAAGTATTACACAACTTCCTGCACCAGGTGCATATAAACTTACAGGAAAATTAACTTATGATAATACGAACAACACACCATTAAATGGAGTAAGTATTCAATTGGTTAAAGATGGTGAAGTTATTGCAACAACAACAACAGTTACCACAATCAATCAATCGGGTAATGCTGTATCAGGATATTATGAATTTAATAATATCGCGTATGGAAATTATTCTTTAAATGTAAGTTCTGTTAAACCATGGGGTGGTGTTACCGCTACTGATGCATTATTAATAAAATTACATTCTGTTGGCTCAATAACATTAACTGATCTTCCATTAGTGGCTGCAAATGTTAATTTAGCTTCAGGTGTTAATGCTACGGATGCATTATTAGTACAACTTCGCATCGTAAGTTTGATAAATCAATTTGCTGCGGGTGATTGGAAGTTTAATAATGCTCCATTTACGTTTAGTGCTTTAGATTCAACATATAATTTTAAAGGAATTTGTGTAGGTGATATCAATAAATCTTACAATACAACATACTTGAAACAAGCAATATCCACTAATGATGGTGTTGTGGATATACAACAAAGCAAGTCCTTTACTTATACTATTAAGGCTAATACATCAGCTAAATTGGGCGCTATGACATTGTTCATGAATTATGATCAAAATTCATTTGAAATCGAAAATGTAAATAATACATTGGATGGAATGAAATATAAGATTGAAAATGGACAAATAGCACTTGCGTGGGCAGATTTAAATGCTAAAACTATTACTTCTGGAGAAACACTTATCTCTCTTCAAATAAGAGCAAGAAAAGCTATTATGCACCCAACTCAGATTTTTAATTATGATGTAAGTAGCGAATTTGCAGATCCAAATGCAGTAGTATTAGATAACTTTAACTTAAAGATGTCAGACGTTCAGACTGTAAATCAAGAAAAAGGATTTAATGTACAAAACTATCCAAATCCAGCAAGGGAAATTACAAATATAGTTTATACATTGCCTGAACAAGGTAAAGTTAAGATTATTATTACAAATATCCTTGGACAACCAATTCGCACCATTGTTGACGAAGAACAATCAGAAGGGATTTATAAGGTTATTATAAGTGCATCTGATTTGAATTTGTTCTCAGGAGTGTATATGTATCAAATAGAAGTTAACGGTATCACTACGAATTATTCTAAATTAGGAAAAATCGTTTTTGAACGATAATAACTAATTAATTAGATTAAGAGAGGGTAACTAATAAATTATCTTCTCTTAATCTTTTTGAAATCAGTATTAAATATTTAACTAAAATACTCAAAGAGCTGTCTTATATTATTGATAGCTCTTTAGTCTTTTATTAGGGAAAAAATTACGAATGTATGATTTATGCTAAAACAAAAAAGCAAAAATGAATATACTGTGAAATAATAAATTGCCATTTAATATCTTAAAAAGGTAGCTTATACATTTTTTTGTTATTTTTGCATAATAATACTTTAAATATTATTTTTAATTCGAAAGAAATATTTTGATAATTTGAGACAAAAAGAGATGAATTTTGTTTATTATGTTGAATAATCTTTGAGACGAATTAAATTAACTAAAATTAGAATATTATATTAGTAAAAAACTTAAATATAGAGACACATGAAAAAAACAATATTAATTACTGGAGGTGCTGGATTTATAGGTTCCCATGTTGTTAGATTATTCGTAAATAAATATCCTAATTACAAAATTGTTAATCTTGATAAATTAACGTATGCAGGAAATCTTGCAAACTTGACCGATATTGAAAACAAACTTAATTATGAGTTTGTAAAAGCCGATATTGTGGATGCTCAGGTAATAAACGAAATTTTTGAAAAATACAAATTTGATGGTGTAATTCACTTAGCTGCAGAATCACATGTGGATCGATCTATTTCCAACCCAATGGAATTTATTATGACTAACATTGTTGGAACTGTTAACCTTCTGAATGCGGCCAGAAACTTATGGAAAGACAATATGGATGGTAAACGTTTTTATCATATTTCTACCGATGAGGTTTATGGTTCATTGGGTGAGGAAGGCTTTTTTACCGAAGAAACTGCTTACGATCCACGCAGTCCATATTCTGCTTCTAAAGCTAGTTCTGATCATTTGGTAAGAGCATATTTTCATACTTACAAAATGCCTGTTGTGATTTCTAATTGCTCAAATAATTATGGTCAATTTCAATTTCCTGAAAAATTATTACCACTTTCTATCAATAATATCAATCACAATAAACCTATCCCTATTTATGGAAAAGGCGAAAACATCCGCGACTGGCTCTATGTAGTAGATCACGCACGTGCTATCGACCTTATATATCATGAAGGCAAAACTGGTGATACTTATAACATTGGTGGCAATAACGAATGGACAAATATAGATTTAATCCATAAATTATGCGAAATTATGGATAGGAAGCTTAATCGCGAAGCAGGAACATCTTTAAAATTAATCACTTATGTAAAAGATCGTGCTGGTCACGATTTGCGTTATGCCATTGACTCAACAAAATTACAAAACGAATTGGGCTGGAAACCTTCTTTGCAATTTGAAGAAGGCATGGAAATTACCGTAGATTGGTATCTAAAGAATGAAGATTGGCTTAATAATGTAACTTCAGGTGATTACCAAAAATACTACGATAAGCAATATGTTAAAAGATAAATATCATTAAAATGTATGAAGCTTTTAACTTTATAAACTTTTAAATCAATAAATGTCAATATTTGGAAATATATTTACTTCTAAAAAGCTGAGCCAGCCTATTAATTTGGCTTCTATTGGGATTGATATGCACTCGCATTTAATTCCAGGTATTGACGATGGAGTTGCAACATTGAATCAATCTATTGCATTGATTAGAGAAATGCATGATCTTGGCTTTAGCAAAATAATAACTACACCTCATATTCAAGGAGAAGTATATAAAAATACACCAGAAATTATTCTTGCAGGATTAGAAGACGTTCGTAAAGCAATAAAGACAGAAGGTATTAATGTTCAATTAGAGGCAGCAGCTGAATATTTATTAGATGATGGTTTTGCAGAAAAGTTTCAGTCTAAAAACTTACTAACCTTTGGCAGCAAGTATATTTTGGTTGAAATGTCTTATTTTAGTCCACATCCTAATCTTTTTAATTTTATTTTTGATTTACAAATAGATGGTTATAAAGTTATTTTAGCACATCCTGAACGTTATTCCTATTGGTTTAATAGTTTTAATAAATATGAAGAACTGAAAGACAGAAGTGTGTTTTTTCAATTAAATACAATTTCATTGGGTGGTTATTATGGTGAAATGGTAAAGAAAGTTGCTGAAAAATTAGTGGATGCCAATATGATTGATTTTTTGGGAACAGATATGCACAATACTAATTATTTGAATGGACTAAAAGAAACACAATTTGAAAAATATCTTGATAAAATTCTTTCTTCTGGGAAAATTATGAATAGTATTCTTTAAAAACACTTCTTGTTATTGATAATCCATAACTTAAATTATTAACAACGTTTTTGTTAAATTTGTAATAATTATTTTCTATTTTTGCAGAGTATAAAACACTTAAATTATTAAAATCATGAAAAAAATATTTTTTTTATTAATTATTGCTGCATTTATTATTGGAAGTAACATTGGCTGTAAAAACCATGGAGACAAATCCACAGATTCAACCAAAACAGCAATTACCGTTGATAGTTTTTTGCTTACACCTGAAGTATGGGCTGGCAAAGATATTGTTATTGCAGGAACTGTTTCTCATATCTGCAAACACAGTGGTAAAAAACTTTTCCTTTTTGGTGCCAATCCCGAAATGACTGTAAAAATCAATGCTGGTGATAATATGTCAACATTTGATATCAAATATGAAGGAGATGATGTTGAAATTACCGGTACTGTTGTTGAAGACGAAAAAATTGATGCAAACTATTTAAATGAATGGGAAGCTGAAATTAAGGCATCTATAGCAGATAAAGATCAAAAAGTATGCAATGAGGAAAACAAAGCTATTACAGGACAAACCAACAAAACTTCAACAAAGGATACTGCTGTAGTGGAAGATCCTTATGCTAGTGTAAAAGAATTTCGTAAGAAACTGGAAGAAACAGGCAAAACCTATATTTCTATCTATGCAATTAATTGCAAAACCTTGAAAGTAATACAAAAATAAATTTTCGACATTAACGTTTTAGAATTATGTCATCAAACAAATTGAGGATTTTCCGTAAATGGAATAGAATCCTGCATAGAGATATTGGTTATTTCTTCTTCGGACTTACTATCATTTATTGCATTTCCGGTATAGCGCTGAATCATAAAAAAGACTGGAATCCAAATTACAATATCATTTATAAAGATTTTATTATCAATGAAAGTATAGATAAAACATCAGTAAATATGGATTGGGTAATGGCTCTTTTAAAGAACTATCATGAAGAAGATCATTATAAAAAATACTTTTTCCCTGATAGCCAAACGTTAAAAATTTTTATTGATAATGGATCAATCACCTTAAATATAAAAACCAAGGAAGGCTATATTGAAAAAATAACCAAAAGGCCTTTGTTTTTTCAAGTTAATTTTCTTCATTACAACCCAGGTAAATGGTGGTTATGGTTTTCAGATATGTTTTGTGTGGGGATGATTATTATTGCGATAAGTGGATTGTTTATTATTGCAAAAAGCAAAAATAGCCTGAGTAAACGTGGAATCTGGTTTGTTTTAGCAGGTTTAATAGTTCCAATACTGGCATTGATTTTTTTATAATACTATCTCTTTTTTAAGTTTCAAAAAACAAAAAGCATCCTTTAATTTTCTAAAGGATACTTTTTAATATTTGCTTTATATTGGTTTTCTTATTTATTAAGCAATATTTTGGATGTGATTGCTTTATCAGCATTTTGTAATGTTA
>JBMOKG010000067.1:0-24671 GCA_049315385.1 Bacteroidales bacterium | reverse complement strand
TCAATTCTTTCATCTTCAATTCCATTGGTAATCAAATATTCTGCAACTGATTTTGCTCTCATTTCTGATAGCTTTTTATTCCTTGCATTTTCACCAGAATTATCAGTATGCCCCGAAATTTCTATAAAAACGGAAGGATTTGAATTTAAAAATTCAAGAACTTTATCCAATTCTATAAAGGATGCTTCTTTTAGTTCAGCACGATCAACATCAAAACAAATATTTTCGATAATTATTGACTGACCTTTCTGTAAACTATCATATTCGATGTTTTCATTGTGCACTGTATCGGTAATTACCACATTTTCATCCTTTTCATCTAATACTTTAATATCATCCGTTTGACTTTCATCAGTATCTAAACATTGGCAATCTTCATTCTTAGTTATTTCAGTTACAGAAATATCATCAATGTAATAATGAGATTTGGGAATGTTTTTTGTATCAAAAAATCCGGCAACAATTAATCGCTCATCACCTTTAGCTTTATATTTGGCATGTAAACATATCCAATTTTTATCGTCAGAATAACCCTTTGTATCTTTAAAAATAATTTGAGGTATATCAATAAAATTCCAGGGTGCTGCTGCAAACATTACGCCAAAACTATTGATATAACTTTCAGAATTCTCAGCTCTGCTGATATATAGAGAGATGCAATATTCATGGTTTTTCTCCAGTGTTTGTTTTAATTTTGAGTACACAAATTCTCTGTAATGATTAATAATACAGATTCCTGCATAGGCATCTCCTGAATGAGGTTGTTGATGCCCAAAATAATTATCAGGTACAGTCGTTCTCTTATTTAAACTATTTTTATTAAAATAATCAAAGTTTCCTGCATTCGGATTTGCCCAGTATATCAGACAAATCTCTCCCTGACCGGTGGATGTTGGCAGTTTCTTATTTTCTTCAAAACCGGGATCTCTTACTAAGTTTTCCTGTGCATTTAAAACGTAAGAATTTATATTGATAAAAAAAGTGATTGTCCAAAAAAGAATTTGCCTTTTCATACTTTATTACTAAAGGTTTTAAAAACTTATATTAATTTCTCGAGAAAAATTGCGTTAAGAACAGACTTTATATTTAAATAGTCAGAGTCAAATAAAAGAGAATATTATATTTTGAGATTAAATGAACTATTTCAACATACAACAACGAACTATAACGATTATTTATTTGATTTAATTACAATTGTGCAAAAAATATTCCATAAAGCACATCATAAACGGATATAAGAAACTCGTTATTATTAATCTTTTCTTTGTAAAGTTAATATCAAAAAACAACAAGATTATTGGAAGAGATAAACCTACAATGTTCCCAGATATTCCAAATAATGGCATATTGGGATCCATCAATAATTTAATTATAAGCTTGGCTAAAAAAACAGAAGGTAATACAATCGCAATAATTAAAATAATGTTTTTAAATTTATTCATCATTTAGTAATTTCATGAGTGTTTATTGATATTTCAACAAAGATAAAAGTTTTTTATAAGAAACAATTATTAATGTTCAACAAAAAAAGTTTGCTTTAATTCAATTTTTTAGATAAAATTCTGTTTGTAATAATTCAGGGAAAGCAATTAAATATTCATTCCCTGGCAATAATTTTTTTAAATTAAAAACAAAAAAAGTCAGATAACTTTAATTATTCATAAAAATCTGAGATACTAACTTACATTAGATTTAATATTAAATAAATTTTTATTAATTTAGCAGCGAGATTCAAATATTTATGTCAAAACAAGAAGAAAAATACAATAAACGCAGACTTAAAAGTTCTTACATTACAACTGTTGTAAGTATATCACTCGTATTATTTATGTTGGGCTTATTGGGTCTGATTATAATGCATGCTCAAAAAATATCTAATCAGGTAAAGGAAAACATAGGTTTTTCAATTTTCATGAAAGAATCGGCTAAAGAAGCTGATATTATTCAATTCCAGAAATCACTTGATGCAAGTATTTTCTCAAAATCTACTGAATATATCACAAAAGAACAAGCTGCTCAAAGAGTATCGAAAACATTGGGCGAAGATTTCGTTAGTTTTTTAGGTAATAATCCATTAACAGCTCAAATTGATGTAAGGCTAAATGCAAATTATGCTAATAACGATAGTTTGAACATGATTGAAAAACAAATTCTTAAAAATGAAGTTGTTAAAGAAGTATATTATCAAAAATCATTGGTACAATTAGTGAATGAAAATATCAGAAAAATAAGTCTTGTTTTTTTATCATTTAGCTCGCTTTTACTTATTATAGCTATAGCTCTAATTAACAACACCATAAGATTATCTGTTTATTCTAATCGTTTTTTAATTAAAACCATGCAATTGGTTGGTGCAACTCAACATTTTATTAGAAAACCATTTCTGTTTAAAGGAATTATCAGTGGAATTTATGGTGCTTTAATTGCCATACTATTCTTGTCAGGGGTTTTATATGCAGCTCAACAAAACTTCCCTGATCTTGTGAATATACAGGAGATTGATTTATATTTGACAGTATTTGGGATTGTTATATTATTAGGAATTTTATTTTCATGGATATCAACCTTTTTAGCGGTTCGTAAATATCTGAATATGAAAACAGACCGTTTATATTATTAAGTACTTAGAGTACTTAAAGTGCCTTAAGTACTTAAAGTTATGAAAAATTTTGAGTGGCTTGAAGCAATAAAAATTTACCTTGATTTATATTATTAATTTATTTATTTTTGTAAAAAAAAATTATGGCACAGAATATTAAAAAGATAGTTACACCCATTAAACAAAATACAGTCCAGACAAAAGCAACTAAAGTGAGTGCACCTGAAGGTCATGGCCTTGAATTTGCATTTGGAAAGGAAAATTATCGTTTGTTACTCATTGGCTTAGGTTTTTTGTTAGTTGGCTATATCCTGATGATAGGTGGAGGCTCAGAAGATCCTAATGTATTCAGCGATAAAATTTTTGATTTTCAACGATTAACCCTTGCTCCTATTTTATTAATAATAGGATTCGTAATTGAGGTTTTTGCTATTATGGTAAAACCAAAAGATTAATTTCCCTCTTCAAATAATACATTATGACTACATTTCAAGCAATTATCATTGCCATCGTTGAAGGCATAACTGAGTTTTTGCCTATTTCTTCAACAGGTCACATGATTATTACAGAAAAAATATTAGGAATGGAAAGTACAGAATTCCTAAAAGTATTTACCGTAAACATTCAATTTGGAGCTATTCTTTCTGTAATTGTCCTATATTGGAAACGTTTTTTTCAAACACTTGGTTTTTATTACAAGCTTTTTATAGCTTTTATTCCTGCAATGGTTTTAGGCTTTTTATTCAGCGATTATATTGACGCAATGCTTGAAAACGTTGTAGTTGTAGCTATAACTTTACTCATCGGTGGTATTATTTTATTATTTGTAGATAAATGGTTCAATAAGCCCATAGATAATCAGGAAATTAGTTTCCCAACAGCATTCAAAATCGGATTGTTTCAATGTATTGCTATGATTCCCGGTGTTTCACGTTCCGCAGCTACTATTATTGGCGGAATGACTCAGAAATTAAATCGCAAAACAGCTGCCGAATTTTCATTTTTCTTAGCTGTTCCTACTATGTTTGCAGCTACAGCTTATAAATTACTTAAAACTTACAAAACAATAAATGCAGATAATATTAATATTCTATTGATTGGAAATATAGTTGCTTTTATTGTTGCCATGATTGCAATTAAAAGTTTTATTGCATTCCTTACAAAATATGGATTCAAAGTTTTCGGATATTACAGAATTGTTCTGGGAGCGGCTATTCTGATATTAATTGCTTTAGGCATTCCTTTATCAATCATATAATATGCACGAATATAATTTTCCAGAAGGAGAAGTTTTACTTATCAATAAACCTTATGACTGGACTTCTTTTGATGTAGTAAACAATATCAGATATTTTATCAGAAAAACCCTTGATTTGCCCAAAATAAAAATCGGGCATGCCGGCACATTAGATCCTCTAGCTACAGGATTATTATTACTCTGCACAGGAAAGCTAACTAAAAAGATAGATGAATTTCAAGCTCAGGAAAAAGAATATACAGGTACATTTATTATTGGAGAAACAACTCCTTCATTTGATATGGAAAAAGAAGTAGATCATATTTATGACTACTCACATGTTGATGAGAAATTAATATTACAAACTGCTGAAATATTATCCGGAACTTATGAACAAATACCACCAGTTTTCTCTGCTGTAAAAATTGGAGGTAAAAGAGCCTATGAATTTGCAAGAAACAGTGAAGAAGTTAAAATATCTTCAAAAACGATAACAATCAGTGAGTTTGAAATCACTGATATCCATTTACCTGAAATTAATTTTAGAATTGTTTGTAGTAAAGGCACCTATATAAGAGCATTGGCACGTGATTTTGGGAATGCAATGCAATGCGGTGCATATCTTTCTGCTTTATGCAGAACCAGAATAGGTGAATTTCATCTTAAAGATGCATTGGAAATTGAAACTATCAAATCTATTATAACAGAGCACAATAACAACAATTCATCTTCCGTTATATAAATTATTTGAGCCTCTTTATTAAATAGTTAAAAAAACTATTGACTTTGGGCTCAATATTGATTATCTTTGCACACTTTTTCGTATCAATTTATCAATAATCTAACTATATAAGCATGAAGTTATCTCAATTCAGGTACAGTTTACCAAAAGAATTAATAGCCGATCGCCCCTCAGACCAAAGAGACGAGTCCCGTCTAATGGTTCTTAATCGCAAGAAACAAACCATAGAACACAGAATATTTAAGGATATCCTTGAATATTTTGATGATGGGGATGTTTTTATCTTAAATAACACCAAGGTATTTCCTGCACTGTTGTACGGCGAAAAAGAAAAAACAGGAGCTAAGATTACTGTATTTCTTCTCAGAGAGTTGAATGCAGAAAGTCGATTATGGGATGTATTGGTTGACCCAGCCAGAAAAATAAGAATCGGAAACAAATTATATTTTGGAGATGATGACTTATTAGTTGCTGAAGTCATTGACAATACAACTTCCAGGGGAAGAACCCTACGTTTCTTATTCGATGGAACGTATGAAGAGTTTAAACAAACAATCAAAAAACTGGGGCACACACCTCTTCCAGACGAATTACAAAGACTAAGAGATATTGAACCGGAAGACAAAGAACGATATCAGACAATTTATGCTAAACATGAAGGCGCGGTAGTGGCACCTACTGCAGGTTTCCATTTCAGCAGAGAATTAATGAAACGCCTTGAAATAAAAGGTGTCAATTTTGCAAGTATTACATTACATGCTGGTTTAGGAAATTTCAGATCTATTGATGTTGAAGATCTCACAAAACACAAAACCGATTCTGAAGAAATGATAATTTCAGAAAAAGCAAGCTTAATTATTAATACTGCCAGGGAAAACAAGAAAAATGTTTGTGCAGTTGGTACCACAACAATGAAAGCAATTGAATCTTCAGTTGCTATTTCAGGCAATGTAAAGCCTTTCAACGGATGGACCAATAAATTTATTTTCCCTCCTTACGATTTTAGCGTTGCCAATTCAATGGTTACTAATTTTCATCAGCCTTTATCATCTATGATGATGATGGTTGCTGCTTTTGGAGGTTACGATCTGGTGATTAAAGCATACAAAGAAGCTATTGATAAAAAATATAAGTTTCTTACTTATGGAGATGCAATGTTAATCATATAAAAAATATTTATTTTCTAAAAAGACTTAACCATAAATGGTTAAGTCTTTTTTATTTTAATTAATATGCAAAAAACAGTGATTATTGTTGCTGGTGGTAATGGACAAAGGATGAATTCTGAAATCCCTAAGCAATTTCTTGAAGTTTCAGGAAAGCCAATATTAATACATACCATCGAAAAATTTTATTTATACGATGACAGAATTCAAATCATTCTTGTTCTGCCTTCAAAACATATTTCAATATGGGAGAAACTTGTAGAAAAGTATAATTTTAATATTAAGGTAAAAATAGCTTTTGGCGGAGAAACCCGTTTTCAATCCGTAAAAAACGGGCTTGATTTGGTTGAAAAAGGAATAGTTGCTATACATGATGCTGTCCGGCCTTTAGTTTCTTTAGATACGATTGAAAGAGCATTTGAAACCGCTTTACTCAAAGGCAATGCTATTCCGGCAATTTCCGTCAATGATTCTTTGAGAATTATTGACAATTCTGGAAGTAAAATATTAAACAGAAACCTTATAAAATTAATTCAAACACCTCAATGTTTTGAAGTTAGAACCTTAAAAAAGGCATATGCACAGGAATTTGATGAAAATTTCACAGACGATGCTTCTGTACTTGAAAAGTCAGGTAAAAAAATCAATCTTATTGAAGGAAACAAGGAAAATATCAAAATCACATTTGCTGCTGATTTATTAATCGCCAAAGCTTTGCTTAAATAAATGAATCCATTATTTTTAAAAATGCGATCAAACTTCAGATTAAGAACTTACTATTTTTTAATTATTCTTCCTTTCCACTGATAGCTTACAAAATTACTTATTATGCCTATTAAAAGCACATAAGGTAAATAAATCAATTGTAGAGGCACATAATATCTAAGCAAATCATTACGATTCAAATATTTACAAACAAAAACCATTATAGGGAAATCTACAATTAATTTTATTGAAAATAAATAAAAGCTTAAAATTAGAAATTGATGCAATACGAATCCGCTTAGAAATGTCAGAATTATACTGACATTAAAAGCAAAAACAATACCAGCAACTAAAAGGATGGTTGGATCTTTATATCCTTTTGTTTTTGAAGCCCATCTGATTCGTTGATGTATAAATTCTGAGAGATTTTTCTTAGCCTTAGTATATACAATTGTATTCCTGTCGTCTAGCACAACTATACTTTTCCTTCCGAAATGCTTTTTCATTTTCAAAAGCAAGAAAACATCATCACCTGAGGCAAACTGATCATTGGAATCAAATCCATTTACTTCATCAAATGCTTTTCTTTCATATGTTAAATTTGCACCATTACACATAATAGGGTATCCTGATTTTACAGCAGCTATACTAGAAGCAATCAGACTTAAAAATTCCAAATGTTGAATTTTTTGAAAATTAGTATCATCATCATGATAAGCAACTAATCCAACTAACATTTTTGCTTTTGTTTTATTATATTTGTTAACAATTCCGGAAATCCATCCAGGACCTGCAACACAATCAGCGTCTGTAGTTATTATTAACTCTCCTGTAGCTATTTGAATCCCTTTACCAATGGCAAATTTTTTATAGGTTGGGCGAAGAATATCATTTTCAATTTTTATTATTTTACAATTGATTTCAGGATGTCCATCAGCAAAACAATGAACCAATTGAGCTGTATTATCTGTTGATGCATCATCAATTACAATTATTTCGTAAAATTGAACTGGATAATCCTGATTTTTAATAGCTCTCAACAGTTCTATAATACAATATGATTCATTACGTGCCGGAATAATTATACTTACTTTCCGGAAATTATCTATAGGAAAATTTGTACTAATTTCTAATTGTCTTATATAATATGTATAAGAAAAAATTATAAAAATATATAATAAAGTAATAATAAATAAACTGCTAATAAATACAATCATCTGCTAACTTAATTATTTTTGAAAAAATTCAATTTCATTACATAAAAATTACCAATAAAAGCAGGTAATGCTATATTTATTAACCATAAAACAGAAGAGGCTGCAATAACGGCAAAATCATAATCAACATTCATTTTTAAAGTTGTATTAAAATAATATGCAAAAACGCCAACAGCCACAGATCCCCGAATACCAACTTCGGCAAGAGCAATACTTGGAATTGCTGAAAGTACGAAATAAACCAAAGAAATAAGGAAAAAGCCTTCATAAATTGTTAATGGTACTCCAAAAAAAAGTAATAATAAATAATACTGAAATGAGAAAACAATATATCTGGATAAGCTGAATATCAATACATTTCTTAATTCTCTGAAAGTAAAAAAGGAAAAAACATTAAGATATCCTCTTATTTTTCGCCATTTAGGATTCATCAGTTTTTTTAACCATTTGCTAATAAATATTACATTAAAGAAAACTGAAAAAATAAAAAAAACAGCGACTAACAATAAAAATATAAAAATATAAAGAATGTATAATGGAAAAATACTTTGTTGATCTGAAAAGTTAAGAATATATATTATCAAACTTATAGAACCCATCAATAGTGTTATCATCAACTGACTCATACTACATAATATAGAAATGAATATTGCTTTCCAGGGATTTGATTTTTGCAAAACAAAAACACGACCTAAAAACTCACCTACCCGGTTGGGTGTAAATGTACTAACACTTAATCCCGTTAAAATAGCTTTTAACGCTTTTGAGAAAGAAATAATTTCAATCTTGTTTATTAAATATCTCCATTTATTTGCTTCTATGCTCCAATTAACCAGCATTAAAACAATAATAATTAAAAATACGAATAAAGTTTTTTGAAAACTATAAGCAGAAGAAAAAAGATCAAATATCTTTTTATAATTCTCATTAAAAAACAACTGATAAGCAATATAACCGAAAGAAGCAGTTATTAAGACTAACTTTAGCAGAAAATTATAAGTTTTTTTTAACTTTGTACTTTTAATCATTATACTCTTTAAAAATTGATAACAGATAAAATAATTTTAGGTATTGATCCGGGAACAACCATAATGGGTTATGGAATTATTAAACAATCCGGGAACAAAATCAGCTTTATCACAATGGATATTTTAAAATTAGATAAATTTTCGAATCAGCCTATAAAACTAAAGAAAATTTTCGAAACCTGTTTAGATTTAATTGAAAAATATCATCCTGATGCTTTAGCAATTGAAGCACCTTTCTTTGGAAAAAACGTCCAATCTATGTTAAAACTAGGAAGGGCTCAAGGAGTTGCAATGGCTGCTGGTTTATATCGTTCAATTCCGATTTTTGAATATTCACCTAAAAAAATCAAACAATCAATTACAGGTAATGGTAATGCGTCTAAAGAACAAGTTGCTGCAATGTTATTAAAACTTCTCAGTTTAAAAGAAATCCCAACTCATTTAGACGCTACAGATGGGTTAGCTGCAGCTGTTTGTCATTTTTTTCAAAGAGATATCGGTGGTGATGGTGATACTTCTTTTACAGGTTGGAAAAGTTATGTTACAAAAAATCCAGGGAAAATTATAAAATAAATAAATTGAATTTTTTTACCTTATAAAGAATTAAAAACATTTGAAATTTCATCAGCTATTTGTTTAAACTCTTCACTTGTTAATTTTAGCTTTGGTTGTTTAAAATCCATATCATAAATTGAATTTATTGGAATCAAATGAATATGTGCATGTCTGACTTCTAATCCTATTACTGTTAAACCTACCTTTTGACATGGGATAACCTTTTCAATTGATTTTGCTACTTTTTTAGCAAATAAAAACAAATCTTTATACTCACTGTCTTCGATATCAAAAATATAATCAATTTCATTTTTAGGAATAACTAAAGTATGACCTTTAGCTAAAGGGGAAATATCTAGAAAAGAATAAAATTTATCATCTTCAGCTATTTTATAAGATGGTATTTCTCCATTTATTATTTTTGTAAAAATACTTGCCATTGTAAATCTATTGTTTTAAGTAATTATTATCTTTCTTAATTTTACTAACCATAAGTAATTATGAAAACACATTGCAAAATCAATAATCTCTACAGTAAAAATATCTAGGTTAAAATCAATTTTAACTATTGAAAAAGTCCTAATTCACTATTATTTATGAATAAAAATTTAAGCAATTCTTGAAATTTCAACAATTTCGAAAGGTACAATGCCAGCAGGAACCATTACATCAACTTTATCACCAACTTTTTTCCCAAGTAATCCTTTAGCAATTGGAGATGTTACTGAGATTTTAGCGCTTTTTAAATCAGCTTCACTTTCAGGAACAATTGAATATTTCATTATCACTCCATTTTTTAAATTCTTAATGGTTACCATTGAAAGTAATAAAACTTTGGAAATGTCAAGTTTAGATTCATCAATCAGACGAGCATTACTGATTAACTCCTGTAATTTTGATATTTTCAATTCCAGGAGACCCTGAGCTTCTTTAGCTGCATCATATTCGGCATTCTCTGACAAATCACCTTTATCACGAGCTTCAGCAATCATTTTTGAAACTGCAGGTCTTTCAACTGTAATCATGTAATTCAGATCATCTTTCAGTTTTTGAAGTCCTTCTATATTATAATAAGATATTGTTGACATATTGTACTTTACTAAATAATTAATAATACAAAAGACCCTTTTTACAAAGGGTCTTCTTAAAATACCGCTAAATTTTAAACCTAAATACTTAAATATTAAGTATTATAAATTAAATCTTGCTCCAATAGTATGACAACCCTGCCATACATCAGTAGCTCTGTATGAATAATCTATTGAAAATGTTGATCCTTTTTCTTTATTTAAAGGAGCTTGAATAGTGATACCAGCAGATGGGCCTGTTAAAGCTGTAGTACGGGTAAGTTTCTCAAAAATACCTTTTTCGTAAGTAAATCCAGCTCTTAACATCAGATATTGCATAAATCCATATTCAGCACCAACAGTATATTGATCTTTTGAAAATGAATTTGATGTAAAATTTCCAGCTACGGTTAATCTGTGTTCTTCATTAAAATTAAAATCATAAGAAGCACCAATATTAATAAGAGATGGAAGTTCAAAATCAGCTTGGCGTTCTTCAACTGTATGAGAATTAGTTGAGGCGTTTTGAGTTCCACTAAAAGAGAAACCGTCACCTGAAAAAGCCAAAGTTGGACCAACATTTTTTAATGAAATACCAAATTTAATATTATCAGTTGGGCCTGTAACATATTGAATACCTGCATCAATAGCTAATCCCTGAGCACTTACATTTGAAATTGATTCTGAAATTATTTTCAAATTAATACCTCCATAGATACTATTAGAAAATGTTTTAGAATAAGAAAGACCGATATTGATAAAGGAAGGTTTAAAAGTACCAATTCCACCATCAGGTTGATTTACAGTTCTTATTTGAATATCGCCAACAGAAAGAGCCATAATACTCAATCCGATAACTCCAGTTTCGCCCACTTTTTGAGAAAAACCAAAAGTTGAAATATTAATATCAGAACCTTTCAGCCACATTGTTTGTGAGAAGATAACTTCAGTTTTTTGAGTAAAAGCAACGCCTGCAATATTATTGAAACTTGCTTCCAGACCACGTGAACTGGCAGTGTTAACACCACCCCAACCAGAACTTCTAGCCCATGGATTCATAAGTAATTCCTGAGCGCCTGCTTGTCCAACACGGTCTTCGTTACCAGCTTTTGCTTCTTTCGAAGAAACTATTGATAAAGTTATTAAAACCACCGGAATTAATAAGCGATATATTTTTTTCATACTCATTGGTTTATATATTATTATATAATTATTATAAATTTAAATAGATTTAGAAAGAATTTAAATCAGTCGGACGTAATGCACCAAACCACTTAATTGTTTTTTCTCCAATTCCATCAGATTTAATGTGAATAACGTAAATACCACCTGAAATAGGAATATTAGCAAAGTTCTTCAAATCCCAGTCAATTGATGTTAGTGCTTCACCATTTCCGGAAACAACACCTTGTTTGTCAACATTAAATTGTCTGATTAATGTTCCAGATAAAGTATAAATTGTTACAGTACATTTTGGTGGTAAATTAATAATTCTAACTCTATTATCAATTTGATTTACTTCATAATTAGAAAAAGCATAATAAGGGTTAGGAACAACACCAATTAAATCTAATGCAGACTGAGCAACATCAGTTACATTTTTCTGGGTAGCTAAATCATCTGTATTAAACTGATACATTGGGTAATTATTATTTTGAACAGTTGTTGCGCCTGCATCTGATGTAGAATAATTACGAGCATAAGGTTTTGCAACTCTTAATCTTACTTTAGCATCAGTTGGTATTTTTGATGGGTCAGTTAAAGTAGGAAAACAAATTGGTAAACTTACCCACATAACATTATTAAATACCGGTCTCATTGAATTGGTACTTGCCATTCCCATTTTTAAATGTTCATGTGCCCAAACACCTTTATCATAAGCAGGAGAATTTTCATAAGGATCTGGTGGTGTCTCAAAATTATCATTGTGACCCATAATATAAATATAATGTTTTCCACCAAAAACTACTTTATTACCATCAAAATATGAAGAAGTAGGATTCCATTTCATATCATTACCATTATGACCACCTAGCCATGAATCTTCACCGAACATTATATTTAATCTTTCACCTGTAGCTACATTAATTGCATAACCCGGGAACCAGCCCATACCTGTTGGATAATCAAAACCAGGATCAGCGACTCCTTCTTTGTTAACAGATGGACTTTTTCTTAATTCAAATTTATTAGCGTGACCAATTGATAAAGCAGCATCTTCACCCATTTCAATAACAGGACATCTTGTCCATTTTGATTTATCAGCTGTAAAAACTACATCTACACTACTCAAATTCATTATCAGATTTTTAGAAAATGAAGGATGCATTTGTTTTTTTGGAGTACTCTGATCGTCATTATAAGCGGGTCCATTTTCCCAAAATGAAGACAATCGATAAGGTGCCCAGGTTCTTCCGATAACATTTTCGTACTGTTCTTTTTTATCTAGAAAAATATCTTGTTTACGACCAGGTTCTGTAAGACTCGGTACATCCTTTATATAATAATCTTCTGCTTCAACTTCTGCAGGACTTGAATTTGCACCAGCTGCAACAGATCCGCATCTGATCCAGTTGAAACCAACAGTACTGGCATCCATATCAGGAACACCGGTTAACCACTCTTTGGTAGCATCAGTATAAGTAAGACTTGCTTCTAAGAAACCATCATCAGCAACTATATTTTCAACAGCAGCAGTAAAATTAGCTACATCTTCAGGAGTAGTGGCTAATTTTTTGGTTTGAGCTATAGAAACAGATAAACCTAAATTTGTGAAAATTTGTTCATTTGCAATATTTATATTTACTTCAGAAGTATCTATCAATGATAAACTTCCGTTAACAGTATTATAAATCTTCCAGGTTGCATCTGTTAAGTCAGATTTGCTACCAGGGAAAAATTTAATAGTATAACTTCCAGGTTTAACATTTAATGGATCTACAACTTTAACATTGATAGGTCCTTTATTATTTTCATAAATTGGATTTTCAATGATAAATGGTGCTGATGATTTTGATATTAATTCATCGATACTTGCCTGAGTCATATCAATAATCAGATTACCATTTCCCTGACCTTCGATTCTTTTAATTTTAGGAGTAGAACCATATACTGAATTAAGTTTAGTACCATTTGATTCTGGAGATGTAATATGAGGAATTGCAGTAATTTTACGAATTTCACCTGAGCCTTGATTTGATTTTCTACCAGCTAAATAAGGTTCTTTCTGCCCATCTAATCCATCAGCACTAAGATCAAACTTTTTATACTGATTATAAGCATATGCTAATGCAATAAAATAGTATTTTTTATGATTTACCAGACGTTTATCACCTGAAGCAAACTGATCTTCTAAAATCCTGAAAGTATGTGAAATTCCAGCATTAGCTCCATTTACTTTTTCGACAGGTACTAAAGTTCCACCTAAATTATCGTCTTTTCTATAATTAATAAGTTGAGAAATAGGATTTCCATTTTTATCAAAGTTTTTTAAATCACATTGTTTCACCAATCTTGCTTTTGCTACATTTTCGATATCAGCAATAGAAACAGAAGCATCTGCTAATTGATAAATCTGATAACCTTCAAAACGGTAATATCTGTCATTTTGAACAGTATCATACTTAGGAACAGATACATGTATTATAGTGTCTCCATGAGAATAAGTAGTATCCTTTGTATAAGTTGTAAGCACTGAAGTTTCTTTAATACGAATATCTTTATCCGAGAAAGTTTCTTTTATGTTATTTGAGCCTTTTTCATTAGATATAAAAAGAATTAATTCTCTGTCTAATTCTTTAACAACCAAATTTGGGGCATCAGGTCCATCAAGTACTTTAAAACAGTTATCAAATAATGCCTGACATTTATCGTCAACTTCTCTAAGTAATTTTACAGATGCAAAAGGACCACCGTTTGCAGCTTTTGCCCATGGAATACCAACAGTAATATAGTTAACTGCTCCTGATTTCAAAGTAAATGGTCCTGCTGATTGCATAAAACGTCTATCATCCGGTGCATTACCTGCAGTTTCTTCTGTCCATAGAGCTCCGGGAACAACTGTTCCAGCAGTTCCCAGAAACAATGGATCTGTATCACCGGGAAACATAAAGTCGCAAGGTACAGTTCCTGTAGTTCCGTTTCCGCCAAAAGTCATTTTGCTTCCGTTTTTCCAGATGCCTCTTAAATAATTATAATAATCCCAAGCTTTTTCAGGTTCACCATTTACAGAATTGCTACTATTATTATAGTATACAAACCTTCTCATCCCAAAACGTTCATTATTTTTTATTGAATCTTTAAAGCCAACACCGTTTACACTTTCAATAGTTGGGTGACCAGATGCATCTAAATAAGTTCTTAAAATTGTATCAGCATCCATATATGGACCCTGGAAAAAATCAACCCCAATTGCAGGAGGATTTCCTTCATAAGCATAATACTGACCAGCTCCATCAGTAGCTCTGCCATTATAACAATAACCTAAACCTCTGGTTACATCACATCCGACATAATCATCAAAAGCATATCCTAAATCAGGATCTACCCATTGACTAAAATAAGTATTGGCAAGTTCGTAAGTAGAGCGGTTGATAATTTCATAAGTATAAAATGTCATATTATTAATTTCGTCATTGGTAGTAAATCCAAATGCCTGAGCACGAATTTCAAGACCAATTGAAGCACCTTTTGATTCGGTATGATCATTCCCTTTATCGTTGAAAACCCACCATAATGTCATATCACCTTTAAGCACCTGATCAGCCATAAGTCCTCCTTTAACAGTAATACCTTCAGGTGAACCAGGATCACTTTCAAAGGTAGGATTTCTTGATCCGCTGTTACAAAGTACATTTTCTTTTGATAAATCATAATAAGGATAATCTCCGTCTTCAGGACGATATGCATAATCATTATTATTATCAAAAAAAGGTGCAAGGTATCTTGATTGCCCTTTTGAAACGTCTCCATGTGCAGGCCATTTTACGATTGTAGGATAATCTGTCAGATTAGGAGAAGTATTAGAAACAAAATCCTGAACTTCTTTTTTAGTAATCTTAAAATGCTTATCATATTCTTTACAGGTTTCTGCATTAACATCAGCAGTTCCATCTGTAGTTAAAGGACCAGTCCAATAATCTTGTCCACCTGAACGGAAACGCTGAGCGGCTAATTTTAAGTTACCATCAATATCAAGTCCACCAATCCAGAGTGCTGCAGCAAACATAGAAGTTTTTGAGCTTCCTCTTGGAATTTCGTACTTAGATGAGGTAAAATCCCACCACATATCACCACCGGTGTTGATACGTGCCCTGACGTTGTTAATATTTAAATCAGAAGATCCGGATGCAGGGGCACACCTATCGGCTTTTGATTGCTTATTGGTTTGTTTAATTTCGCCTTTATATTTCTCTGCAAAAACAATATTGCAGCAGAAAACACTTATAAGCGTCAAAAATAGTAAGCGATATATATTTTTCATTGGTATATATTTATTAAATTATTGATATACTATTTATTCTATTAAAAATTAAGTTCTAATCCCAGACGTATTCTTCTTGGCAAAGAATAGTTATATGGAGAGTCTGTTGATACAGAACGTAAATCTCTATAAGACTGTGGATCTTCATAAGCATTTATCTGTGCCTGATATTTTGGATTTGTTAAATATCCGTCATCATTTGGGTTACCTGTTTGTCCGTATACGGCTCTGATATTTTGAGTGTTTAATACATTCAGAACTGAAAGATATATATTCAAATCTAACATTCTATTACCAACTTTCAGCATAAATGCTTTATTAACCTGAGCATCTATCCAGAACTGCCATGGCAATCTTGAACCATTTAATTGGCCAACAATAGTATTTTCATTAAAATCACGTTTAGTATAAGGTGTACCAGAACTACCGTTGAAAGTAATATTAATCCCGGTATTTTCTAACCAAAGTATAGTTTTAACTTTATCAGTTCCTTTAATTTTGTGCGTATATTTAGGTCCGTTATATTTTTTCCCACCTTCAAAACGATAGTCAACAGATGCTTTAACAGCATGACGTTGGTCAAATGTAAGTGGTGTCATAGTTCTTAAATTTGGTTGATTCGAAGAAACCATTGCTTTTTGTGATTCAGAATTAGAACCTGTTCCATTTGCAAATTGTAAAGTGTAGTTGGCAGTTAATCTTACATTTCCTGTTCTTCTTAAATCGTAAGAAACGGTTAAACCTTTAACAGTTCCAAAGTCGATATTAGTGTATGAAAGATAATTAGGATTTGGATCAGCACCTGCAAAACGTTTAGTTTGAACCTGATTTCTCATTTCACGATAAAATGCGGAGAATTTTAGAGAAGATGAGTTGCTGATTTTCTGTTGGAATCCTAATTCATAATCTGTTGTTTGTTCAGGAAGTAAATTTGGATTATTTACGGTACTGGTACCTGCATTAGTAATATAAAAATAAGCAACAGGATCTAATCTTAAACCATCAGTTGGTCTTTTTGTAATAACATCATAATGTGCAAAAAACAAAGCTTCATCAGATATAGGAAATGAAAAAGAAATACGAGGCATAAAAGTAGTTTGAGGTTCGTAGTCTTTAAATGCATCTATACTGATTTGAGTTTGATTAAGACTTATTCTGTATGGAGAAGGACTTGAGTTTCCATCGGTTAACAACGTTGGATTTTCAACAACAGAACCAGTAGCACTATACCAAACATCACCATTTCTATATCCTAAAATTTTAACATTTTTTTTACTTGATTGATAATTATCAACATAAACTACATAATCTGATCCAATATTTGAAGGATGAACACCACCATTTATCGAGTTCTGAGAACCATCTACATCTTTTGCTTTCCATGAGTCATAAAATAAGTAAGGATCTTTCAATACCATTTGATTAGCATCAAAACGGTCAATACGAACACCAACATTAAAAATCAAATCATTAAAAGCAAATTTATCCTGAATATAACCAGCCATATAAAGTGGTTCAAATGCGCCAACTTCACGTTTGTATTTTCCATTTTCATCTCTTGCTGTAAAGAAATCACTTAATGAAGGTTTACTGCTTAATTTTTCGCCTTTATAATTGTATCCATAATAACTTACTGCTGGAGAGTTTCCATTATCAAGTAATTCCTCAGCATTAAACATATCAATAGAATACATGGATGGGTCATATTTATCAATGTCAATCCAATCATTAATTGTATGTCCGTTAACAGGCATTCCTAATTTTTTACGTAAATTAATATCAAATGTTGATTGTGCATTTTGATTATAAATATAATTGTAATAAATTGTATCTTGTAAACCGCCTAAATGTAAATAAGGATCATTGTAATTTATCTGAGCAATATGGCTATTAGTTAATAGTCTTGCCATTTCCCATAATCTTACAGGAGCATAGCCAATATTTCTTTCAGTGATTTGTTCATATTGAATACCAAACTCAAAAGCATGATTTCCAATGTCAGCAGAACCATTCACACTAATTCCGATTTGAGAATTATCATATAAATTATATCCATTATAAACAGTACCTGTTCTAGAAAACATACTGTATATACTTGATGAGGCAGGTAAATAGCCATCCCCATTTCTTCTTCCATAAAGATTTTGAATATAATCTAAATTTCTAAATCCGCCTGGAATTACATTATTTAATAATCCCTGATTGTAAAAATCATATAATTGAGAAGTATAATTTGCTAAAAGTGGATTAATCTCAGAGCGTTCAAAATCAACCTTTACCGGAGTTACATTCTGCATTAATAATGCATTACTATAAATTATTCCATCAACAGTATCAGCTCCTGTAACAAAAGTAGGTTGTCTGGTGGTTGTAAACTTACCAACATAACCATAATTAAATAAATTATCTTTATGGTTTCTGTCTTGTAAAGTTTGGGTAGTTTTAGTATAGTCAGCCTGAATCTGGTAGAAAACATTTTTTATCAATGATTTGCTTTCTTTATCTGATGGAAAACGTTGTGTGAATTTTCCATTAACACTCCAGTTATTAACAATATATTCTCCGTTATTTGTTGAGTTTAGCAAAGCATTACCACGGCTCCAGCTTCTGCCTTTATCATAACTAAAATTGCCTCCAAATTGAAGATTGGTTGTTGCAGTTGTACGGACATCCACTTTACCGGAGAAATTAATGCTATAAGCAGCACCGTTTTCTTTGGTATATATTTTTTCCAAATCAGATTTTCTTAAAAAATCGGAATTGTATTGTACGATTCCATTAACGATACGTAGAGGATTTTGTTCAAGAAATAATCTTTTTGTATCATTGACTTTATAATCTCCATCGGTAAATGGCCTAGTATCTTTATTGTAGCCAAATTCTCCTGCAAGAAAGAAACCTAAAAGAGAAGATTTTTTATCATTTTTGCTTTTCAACAATGGTCCTGTTAAATTAAATGACATCAAATTTCTACCAAAATTATCAAGAAATTGTGAAGTAACAAATTCAATACCTCCGCCAAATTCACGTGAAGGACCTGTAGTTACGATGTTCATAACTCCACCGGTAGCTTCACCATATTTTGCAGGAATACCACCTAAAATCATACTAACTTCACCTAAGGCTGATTTAGGTAAGTTTACATTTCCCCTTACTCTCACACCATCTACATAAGTGACAGTACTTCCATCATTATCACGAGCTCCCCTGACACTACCCATGCTACCATCCACAGACTGAACACCACCCATTGTGGCAGCAACAGATTCAGCAGAACGACCAGGCATTCTAGAAATATCTTCGGAAGTTAATGTGGCTCCTGATTGCGTTTGATCTTTAGAAATCAAAGGTACTTTGTAATCTACTACTGTAAAAGTTTCCAGCGTAGTAGCAGTTGGTTCCATTACAACGTTATTAAAAGTCATTTTGTCAGCATTGATTACTACACCTTTTATTAATAATGGTTTGTAACCAACATAAGTTGCTTTTACATCATAACGACCAGCTGGAATTGGCTTAATAGTATAATTACCATCAAAATCCGTTGTACTCCCACCAAATTGTTTTCCTGCCTGCTCAATAATAATATTGGCAAAAGCAATGGGTTCTTTGGTATCCTTATCGGTAATTTTACCTTTAAGTTCTCCCGACTGCGAAAACACCATCAGATTGACTGATAGTAAGATTCCTAATGAAAAGAATAATTTTTTCAACATACACCTGTAAATTAATGTTAGAATTAATGTGCGTTTTTTTAAGGGGGTAAAATTATAAAAAAAACCGATACCCACCTATTTTTATTTAAGTTTAACTATAAATTTTATTCCAATTATCTGTATATCTGTTTTTTATTTGTAATTTCAATAGTAAACAGTGAACTATTACTTTATATTATAATCTTAAAATGACTAATAATTTCAGTATTTTATTTTAATTTAAATCTTGTAAATTATACATATTAATGTATTTATGTTTTTTTAAGATTATTTAATTTTTTTTATAAAAATACTACTCTTCTTTAAATTAATAATAGAGAAATCAGTTTACGGTATCTATTAATAAGTTTACGGTTTTTTCTTATCTGAAAGCTACTAAATATCTACTCACTCAATTAAGAATCGAAGTTTTGAAGGGCAAAAGTAGTAATAAAAAACAAAATTGAAAATTATTTCGTGAATTTTATAAATGGCTCAAAATGCTTATTATAGCTTCGCGTTTTCTTCTTGAAACTGGGATCTGGCTTCCATCAGTCATTAAAATATAACCTCCATCCACTTTTAAATAGCTTTTTATGTATTTTATATTTACTAAATGTGATTTATGGGGTCTTATAAAATTAAAATCACTCAACATCGCTTCATTTTGTTTTAAAGTTTTAGATATCAATATTGGATTTCTGTTTGTAAGAAAGAATTTTGTATAATAATCATCCGATTCGCATCTTACAATTTCATCAGTACTTAATATATGTATGCCTTCAGACGTAGATAATATGATTTTTTTAGCAGCAGAACTTGGTAGTTTCATGTTATCAAGTAAAACTTTGATATTATTATTGATTTGACCTTTGTCCTGTTTTTGAAGATATTTACTAATAGCATCTTTTAAATCATCCGGATTAATAGGTTTTAACAAATAATCCAAAGCACTGTATTTTATTGCTTTAATAGCATATTGATCATGAGCTGTTGTGAAAATTACTTCAAATTTGAAGTCTTCAAAAGCTTCTAAAAAATTGAATCCACTCCCATCTGGCATCTGAATATCAAGAAATACTATATCAGGATTATAGCTTTTTACTTTTTCGATCCCATCTTTGCAACCATCTGCTTGTGAAAGAACAAAAACTTCAGGACAATATCGATCTATTAAACCCATTAATGCTTCTCTTGACTTTTTTTCATCGTCAATTATTATTGCTTTTATCATTGTTTCTCAATTTATTAAGTTTGCAAAGTTAAAATTTTATATAGATCAAACATCTTAAGTTCATGTTATTTTATTAAACTTAAAGACTTAATTATTCATCTTTATTTATCAAAATTTAAACTTCTTTATAAACAATCATTAATTCAATCCGGGTCCCGAGAGAAACTCCCTCATCGTTGATTAAATCAATAATATTTACTGAAAGCTTATTTTTATTTTTCATATTTAATATATCCAATCGTTCTTGCGTAATTAACATTCCACTTGATTTATGTCTTATCCCTGATTGTTCTCTGATTTTTATTGCAGCTGCCCGACCTATTCCATTGTCCTGAATGACACAGAGAATATAATTGTCAACCAACTTAAGTTTAATAAGTAATTCACCTGCATGCTTTTTATGTATCAATCCATGAATAATAGCATTTTCAATATAAGGTTGAATAATCATAGGAGGTATAGCTAAGAATTCCTCTTCAATTTCAGTATCAACATCAATCTGATAATTAAAAATATTATCATACCTTAATCTTTCCAAATCAAGATAAAGCTTTATAACTTTTAATTCTTCCTGAATTACTACGAAAGTTTGCTGTGAATTATTAAGTATTAGACGCATCAATTGCGAGAACCGGGATAAATAATAAATTGCTTTATCTGTATCCTTTTCTATAACAAAACTTTGTATTGAATTTAATGAATTAAAAAGAAAATGTGGATTCATTTGTAATCGTAAAGATTTTTGTTCAAGCTCAAAAACTTGTTTTTGGATGCTCAACATTTTTCGTTCTACTTCATGTTTTTTTCTTATTCTTTTTATTCTCCAAATCATTAAACTCCATATTGTAGCAATAGTAAATGTAAGTAAAAACAAATAAAAAAGAATAGTATTATACCAGGGCGATTTAATCTGAATGTAAATTCTAATGCCTTTCTCATTCCATACGCCATCATTATTTGAGCCTTTTATTCTGAAAATATATTCTCCCGGACTTACTGCAGTATAATCAGCAAATCGCCTTGAAGCATTGGTATAATTCCATTTTTTATCGAAATTTTCAAGGATATAGGAATATTTATTCTTGAATGAATTTACATAATCTAATGCTGCGAATTCAAAAGAAAAGAAATTTTCATCATAGTTTAATTTTAATGTATCTCCATCTTTTAATGTGATTGGAAATTCCTGATTAAATAATTTAAAAGAAGTAATTGTTATAATTGGCACATTTTTATTCATCACAATTTCTTCTGGATAAAAAGCATTTAACCCATTCATTCCACCAAAATACAATTCGCCTTCCTCATCAATTAATGAAGCTCCAAAATTAAACTCATGACTTTGAACACCATCTTTTACATCAAAATTCACAAATGTTTCATTCTGAGGATCAAACTTAGATAATCCAAAATTTGTACTTAACCAGAAATCCCCATTTTTATCTTTAATCGTAGCATATACAACATTATTGGGTAATCCGTTTGCTTCAGTAAAATGCTTGGATTCTTTTGTGATTGGATTAAATTTATTTAAACCACCTCCCATAGTGCCCAGCCAAAAATAGCCATTATTATCTTGATAAATAGAAAAAATCATATCACTACTAATGCTTTTTTTATTGTTAGAATCGTGAAAATAAGTGTAAAATTTTTTCTTATTTCTATCATATCTGTTTAATCCATGATAAGTTCCTACCCAAACTATACCGTTTTTATCCTCATATACAGGATATACAGTATTGCTGCTTATTGAATAAGGATCAGATGGATTATTTTGAAAAATTGTAAATTTTTCTAGCTCGGGATTTAATATACAAAGTCCGCCAAATTCAGTTCCTGCCCATATATCACCATATTTATCTTCATACAATGACATTAATCGATTTGTTGTTAAACTATTTTTAGTGAGTGGATTGTGAATATAATGTTTAAATTTTTTAGTTTTAGTATTATACATGTCTAATCCAGCATCCAAGGTAGCAATCCACACAATATCCTGTCGCTTGTTATCAATGACTATCATTCTAACACTATTACTTCCAAGGCTATTCTTGTTATCAGGCTGATGTTTGATAAATGAGAATTTTTTTGTTTTTTTATTATAAATATTTATTCCTTCATTAGTTGCAATCCAAATATTCCCTTTTTTATCATTTGCAATTGACCATACTAAATTATTATTAATACTATTATTATCCTTGCCATTTAAATGAACAAAATGTCTGAATTTTTTAGATTGTTTATCAATTTTATTTAATCCACCCCAAGCAGTCCCTACCCAAATATTTCCGGATTTATCTTCATAGATAGCATTAATATAATCATTACTTATGCTTGAATTATCTGCTGAACTTGTAGTATAAGAATAAAAATTATAATCTAAAGGATTCATATAATTTACGCCACCTCCCATTGTCCCTATCCATAAAACACCTTTTTTATCCTGAATAATAGCTTTTACATCATTATTACTCAATGAAAACGGGTTTTGTAGTTGTTTTGTAAATGAGTAAAAAGTTTTGTTTAGCTTATCATATAAATTTAATCCGTAATTAGTTCCAACCCATAAATTTTGCTCTTTATCTATAAATAAGCAATTTATTATATCACTACTAATGGATTTTTTATCAATTGGATTGTGATAATAATGAGAAAATATATTGGTTTTCAAATTCAAACGATTTAATCCTTTCTGTGAAGCTACCCATAAAAAACCACTTTGATCAAACAGTAAGTTGTTTATCGAATTGTTACTTAGTGAATTCGCATTATTAGGGTTTAAGTAATACCGACTTACATTTCCTGTAACTTGATTCATCTTATTTAAACCATCATTGGTCCCAATCCACAAATATCCTTTATCGTCTTCACAAATTGTATTAATATAATTACTGGATAAACTTCTATTATTTAAAGGAATGTTTTTATATTGGGTGAAGATCTGAGTTTTGGGATCATATTTATTCAATCCCAATTCAGTTCCAATCCATATAAAACCTTTTTTGTCCTGATACAAAGCTCTGATACTTGGGCTACTAATTCCTGATCTTGTATTAAAATAATCAGGTCTGATAATATAGAATCCATATCCATCGAATCTGTTTAGGCCATCCCATGTGCCAAACCACATATAACCGCTTTTATCTTGAAGGATAGTTTGAACTGAATTCTGAGATAATCCTTTGTCGAGTTTTACCATTTCAGACGAAATTCGTTCAAATTTTATGTTAGTGTTTAATTGACAATAAAGTGAATTAAAACCTAAGATAAAAGCTAAAAAAAATGCTGATCTGATAGTTACTTTCATTTATTATTTTTAATTAAAAAGCATTGATTGGTAGACACTAATGTTTTATAAGTTATAGTCTGGATAAAAAACGTTATTTACCACTAAAATATTCATTATTAATTCTATTCAATTATTCATTTTAAACCATACATAGTTTTTTATGGTTTGTCCTGATTTTCCTTATCCCTTTATTATTAAAACTTAAATGTATTTATTCAGAAGATTTTGGACAAGTATTTGGTTTATGAGTAAACCATCGTTTTAAGAAACAAGGTTTTTTGTAATAACTAGATTTTTCAGATTTATTTTTATTTGCTTTCATACTATCAGCTGTTTTTCTTGACTGAAACTTCAGATGTCTCTCTTTACCTTCTTCATACAATCTTTTAGCTTGCTCGTCTTTTTCATTTCGTTGCTTTTCAACCATGTTTTGACGATGCGAAGCAGAATTAGTTTTACAGCTAAAAAATAATGGCATCACAAAAACCAATAAAAATAAAATTTTTTTACTCATTATTTCAGATCTCAATTTTTATTATGTATGTTATATACTGAATGCAAATATAAAAAAAATAGGGCTGCCATAATCAGACAACCCTATTTTATTTCCTAAATTCAAGTAATTAATGCAACTTTTACGAGGAAAATAAAGTTT
>JBMOKG010000066.1:0-24713 GCA_049315385.1 Bacteroidales bacterium | reverse complement strand
GACAATCACCATCCATATAACGGTTTTCAGCAGCTATATATGTAATAGAATCTTGCTCTTCGATACTGATATTAGCTGTTGGATAGGTTTTAACAATGTTAATAAATTCATCTACCTGATCCATTTCCACATAAATATTACGCATCGTTATCAATGCTTCTTTTGCAGTAGTGGTGCCGGGATATTTTTTGATAACTTTATCTAAAGTTTTAATTGCTAATTCATTATTATGCATGTTGTATTGTATTAATCCAATCTTGAGCAATGCTTCTTTTGCATAAGAACTATTAGGGTAATTGGTAGTAATTTCTGTATAATATTGTAAAGCTTTTTCGTTGTTTTCAAGAATCAGATAAGTGCCGGCAAGTTCATAAATAGCTGCAGCTAAATAAGTAGATTTTTTATGATTGTCTACCAATAAAGCAAGTGTAGTAGTTTTGGCTTCAAATTTACCTTGAGCTCCTAAAGAAAGAGCTTTTTGATATAAGGCGTAATCGATATCGGGTTGTTTTAGAGCAATAGCTTTATCATAATTTTCAATGGCATTGGCGTATTCTTTGGTAATAAAATAACAATCAGCAGTACGAAGTAAAGCATCATTTTTTACCGTTATTTTTTCGTCTTTTGCATTCAGATTAAATTTTTTAAAATAAGTTAAAGCTTCTGTATAATTCTTTTGCTGAAAATAAATATATCCAATGTTGTAGTTGGAAGTATTGTATTCAGGCAAATTATAAGCTCCCGATGAAACCTGAAATTTTTTGTATGATTTCATTGCATTTTCGTTGTCTTTCAGTCGGTAAAAAGCTTCACCTATCCAATTATAACTTAATGCCACCAAAGGATCGTTGTAATCATTATCAATAGCTTTTTTAAATAGTATTTGCGATTCCTCAATTTTTCCTTCATTAAATAATTCTACAGCACGATTAAAAGCAATTCGTTGATAAGCTTCCAATAAACGGCTGTCTTTTTTAGTGATATTTTCAATAGAAATTAAAGCATCTTTGTAATTTTTAGTTGAAAGATAAATATTTACCAAATAGGTATTGGCTTCATCTATTCTTGATGATTTTGGATAATCTTTAATATATTTGTTGAACGACTCAATGGCATCGTTGTATGGATTTAAGGATAATTCGTAACACAATTTGGCATATTGAAATAAAGCGTCTTCGGCTATGGTTTTGTCAAAGCCTAATTTGTATGCTGCCAAAAAAGAAGTTCTTGCAAATTTCTTTTGATTGGTTTTTACATAACAATCTGCGATATGATACTGTGCGTTTTGTGTAAGTGTATCACCTTCATCCATCATTTTCTTAAACTCAACGATAGCTGTATCATAGCTTGCTGTTTTGTAATAAGCATAAGCTAATTGGTAATTATCCTGGCGTTCGATGCGAACTGTAGTTTTTTCCTGATACAAACGTAAATAGGGGATGGCTTCTGCAAAACGATTTGTTTTATAATAAGATTCGCCGATTAAGCGAGCAATTTCGGGTGCTCTTTTGGGAGTGGATGTTTTTAATAATTCGGGCGCAACTTTTAGTAAGTCGTCGTATTTTCCTTGAAGATAATAGATTTGTGTGATATAATAGGGAACCACTACTCCAAAATTTTCATCTTTCGTTAGCTTTTCAAAATGTATTAAAGCGGTTTGATAATTCTTTTCAATATATAGAATATGAGCGTAATAATAAGTGGCTGGTGCGGCATAATGCGTTTTTCCATCTTTTACTTCAGCAAGATTTTTCTTGGCTTTTTCAAAATTCTGATTCACAAAATTAGCATATCCTTTTTTGAAATAATATTCAGTAAGCTGAGTAGCTGAGAGGTCGTATATATCAACTTTATCAAAAGATTCAATGGCTGGTTTGTACTTGGCAATTGCATATTGATAGCTTCCTAAGCGGAGCCATGCAAGATTTATTTTTGAGTTTTCGGGATAAGTATTAATAAAATTACTGAGTTCGTATTCTGCATCTTTATTGAATAACTCGGCGGCACATACTGCTGCATAATATGTAGCATCTGCAGTAATTACCGATTTGTTATCATTGATTTGAGCAATAACTTCACTAAACATTTCACGGGCAGCCCCGAATTTTTCTTTTTCAAACAGCTCAATGGCATCGCGATAAGTGGCTGAAGGTTGTTTGTAAACTGCTGTCTTTTGTGCTTGTAAACACGTACTGATTAATACGAGTAAAGTGATTATTAATAATAATTTACGCATAATTGTGATAATTAATTTGGACAATAAAATTACGCTTTTATGTCCAATTTATTTTTGGTGTAAAAATTAATTATCAACAAAGAGTGTTTAACAACTTTGGTATGTGATGATGTGGTGATTTGATGATTTGATACTGTAAATTGCTTGCATTCGTATTTCGTAATTTTTAATTCGTAATTTACTATTCAAGTTCATTCATTATTCTCATTGCAGTTTCCTGATTTTCGCCACAAATAAGTGTGTCAAATTTAAAATTCACACATACTTTAGGGCGGTTTGCCTTGCCAAATAACTTGCAAAGTAAATCATCGCTTAGCTGGATACATCTTATATTGGCAGGTTTTCCTTCGGGCATACCAGGAATAGGAGAGGAGATGGAAGGTGCTATACAACAAGCTCCGCAATTGGGGCGACATTGGTGATATTGTGAAGTTGTGTCTTGTTCCATTTTTGAATATGAGATTATTTTCCTATTTTAAATACAACAAAGTTAATAAAAAAATTAATTATCATAAACAGTGCGATACTTAATAACCTCTTTGTCAACTGTAATAGTTGGTGCTGTTATGCCCCAATTATCAATATCCACATTTGTTTCAAAGCTAAATGGATTTATCTCAAATTCCTGTGAAAATTCCTTTGTGGAACCAGCTGTAAGATATTCCTCATCCTCAAAACTTAATGTATTACCTTGTGATGACAATTTAGCATTAAGTTTAAAAGTGCCATTGTAATCACTAGTATTAGTCACAGTACAATACACCTTCATTTTAGGATTAGAAACTAATCCAGCTAATACTGCATCAGTCCGATGATAATATATTTTATTACCTTGAACAAGATAAGTAAGTGTAACCTCCTCTTTCTCAATCTCTGTATATTGCTCTTCATGCGATTTTCTCGTATTTTCTCCACATGATTGTATAAAAATAAAACTAATTATAATAACAAAATTGAGTGATAGAGTAAATCTTAATTTTTTTATTTTTCCCATTTTTTTGATTTTTATATTTATTTGGCTAAAAAAATCTATATTACAATATTCTTAATCTTACTATATATTTCCATTATACTAAAAACATCATCATAATAATAATATCAATTTTTACAAATTTTTACATTTAAAACATATTTAATTATCAGCTTTATAAAACCTTCCCAATACTCCAATATATATTTCTTCGCGTTGGCCATTAAAGTCAATTATTCTTACTTTATAAGCTGAGAAAACAAGATAAGATTCTGAATCTACAACATCTACTGCATTAATGTTGTCAACGGCTTTTATATAACTTTTCATTTTGGTTTCATCAGGATTAGTTATTATAAGAACCAAAAGAGAAACCCCGATAAAAATAAAGAAATTTCGTACTCTTCTTCTACTACGCTCTTTTATTTCACCTGCTTGATTATGAATTTGCAATATTGACCAATTCTGCTTTATATAAGTTGAATAAAAATGCAAAGCAATAGCACTAGCTACTATACCAACAATAAACAACCATGGTAATATGGAAGCCAGAAAAACTGAAACGATTAATGCAATCCACCAATAACGACCAGCTATTATTTGTGCTTTATCTTCAATCTGTTTTGGTGTTAATTGTTCGCGTTGGCAATGCTTACATACCATTGCATTGGTTTGAATAGTTTCATTACAAAACTGACAATTTTTCCCAGAATTTATTTTTTCCTTAGGAATATTTGGTTCAGAAACCATGCTTTTTCTCCGGGTTTCTCTTTCAATATTATTATCCATGGTTTCATTTAACTTAAAAACCATTTCAGCACCCTGATCAGAAAGCCTGATGATATCGCCATCGAATAGAAAAAACTGATCTTTTACAATTTTGCCATTTACATAAGTTGGATTGGTTTGAGAAATATGTTTTATAACCCAGCTCTCTCCTTGCTTTGAAATTGAAGCATGCTCACGACTAACAGTACTATAAGTTTCTCCAAAACTAACCGTACAAGACGATGAACGACCAAGTGTAACATTACTTCCATTTAATCTTTGTAAATATCCTGCTTTGTATTTTTCTGATGATTTTTTATGAAGCAGAAAAAATTCATTTGTTGTGTTTTGCTTTATTGTTGGCATTATAATGGTATTAAATGATTTAAATTAATTTTCTTTAAAAGATTTCAATATTTTCCACATATCTTTATTATAAGTATCTTTCTGCGATGCTAATGTCCATATATTTACCTGATAATATTTTTTTTTACTTTTTATTAATGCTAACATAAAATAAACAGAATTTCCATTTAAATTACCTCCTGTTTCGTAAACTTTACTTATTTCAAAGTTATCAAGTGTATAGTTATCACTGATTATATTAAAATCCGTACGTATATTCTTGTAATATGTTATAACAAGATCACAATAACTTTTAAAATTATAACCTAATGATTCTACTTTATTTATCGATTCGGTTATAACTGATATATACATATATATACTGTCATTTCCATATTCAAAAGAGAATTCTTCATTCGGAACTGAATTATCTTGCATATAATCTGGAATAAATACAGAAAATTCATTTTTAGAAATTTCCTGACCTACTGTTTCGGATTCTAATGCAGTTCCTTCAACAACAGCTGTTGAATCATAAGTAAT
Organism: Bacteroidales bacterium; assembly: GCA_049315385.1. Classification (GTDB taxonomy): domain Bacteria; phylum Bacteroidota; class Bacteroidia; order Bacteroidales; family JACABE01; genus JACABE01. The sequence goes on along the minus strand of JBMOKG010000066.1, from coordinate 19,851 downwards.
ATTAGAATAATCATTATTGTAATCATATCTGTTATTTTCGGAAACTACAATTACTATTGAAAAAACAATAATAACTACAATTGAAAAAGAAAAGATTCCTACACCCCAGTAAGTCCATTTACGTTGAACACTTTTAAAATGTTCAATACTTTCCCATCTTTTATTTTGCCAAGCCCATTTATTACCTTTTGCACCTACTATAAAAATCCATATAAAAGAGAAAAAAGGTATAAAACACAGAAAAGCCAGATATGACTGATTTCCAATACCCCATATCCAGTTTAAGAAAAACGCACCCCAGTTCCATTTGTTTACTTCAGGAGGAACTATGGAATTAACACCCAATCCAGATGTGTTTTCAAAATCTAACTTATTAACAGATTCTTTTCTTTCATTAAGTATATTTTTCAATATATTTAATAATTTTTCAGAATTTATTTCACCATATTTTATTTCAAGAGTTTTAATAAAATCACTCCATTCATTTTGTCTCAGTTCATTTTTATGGGTATTCAGAAAATTTTCAAGTTCTTTGTTTTCTTGAATTAAAATCAACTTCTGTTCTTGTAATTTTGTTTTATCTTGAAATTGTTCTGTTTTTCGCTGGCTTTGTTCTGCCTTTTTCACATCAATTTTCCAATATCCGTTTTGTAAGTAAAAAGCTCCAGAATCTTTTATTAATGTTGCAGTTGGTCTTTCCTCTGGTTTTAATGACAAACAACTACTCAGCAGTTGTGATAATTCTTTCGAACACGAGTCTGATATATCCGGCACTTCAGCTCCATTCAATAGCATGGCTCCACCTATCTGGCCAAAAGGCAACTCATCGGTAATTAATTCATAGAGCATTACACCAAATGAAAATATATCTGATTCGGCTATAAGCTGTCGTTTTGCCTGAAATAATTCCGGTGCCATAAATGCGGTAGTACCTGATGATTCCTGACTTCGCCCCATACTTTTGGTTAAAGTACGGCGCAGTTTACTACTGATTCCAAAATCGCTTAAATAAAAATTCCCTTTACTATCAGCAAGAACATTCTCTGGTTTTATATCGCGGTGTATTACAGCAGGTTCCTGCGAATGCAGATATTCAAGTGCTCCGCCAATCTGAACCATTAAGCGGGCAATAGTTTTTTCGTCCATGTGACCAGTAAGACCCATTACACTTCCACCCGAGCAAAATGGAAGAACCAGATAGGGTTTTCCTTCGTAAATATCGAAATGCGTTGGCTTTAGCAAATTGGGATGGTTGAGATAAAAAACACCTTTGTATTCTTCGCGAAATATCTGTATTGCCTGATCATCCAATCCCTGACCGGGTGCATAAATCTTTAAAGCAATTTCTAAATCGCCTGCCATTTGATCTTTGGCAAGCCATACTTCGGAATAACCACCTACACCTATGTTTCTGATAAGCTGATAACGATGTGCAAAGATTTCGTTTGGTTTTAATGTTGACATATTTATTTAGATTTTATAATCAGAAATTAATTTCATTATATTTATAATCAGCACAGTTCTTTCATTTTCATCTCCCAAAGCACAAGATATTGATTCATAGATAGTTGGATGTGATAAAAAAGCTGTAAACTCTTGTTTAATAAATTCTAATACCTCTTTATTGGCTGTAAAAATTTCATCTTTTATTTCCTTACGGTTATTCAACACATAAATAATATCTTCAAAATCACTATCGTACCTCATATCCTGACATCTGTTTCCAAAAGCTATTAATTTGGTAGCAATAAAATAAGTTGCTGAAAAAATCTTTACATTCAAACCATTGGGCAACAAATAGTTTGTTGCGTTTTTAATTCCTTCGGGATACCATGAATTTGTAAACCCCAATAAATTATCAGGAGTCATAATATCCACAGAAATATTTTTATATTTCCATCGGCATATAATATTACTTTCCATGTCATTGGTAAAACCTTTAGCTCTTAATTGTTCTTCAAATTTATAAAAATCAGAAAGTGTAGTCAGCGAAACCACACAATCCACATCTTCAGTCGGTCGTGGTGTAGACGATGCTTTGTCAGTTGCATAAATACCTGTAACAGATCCACCAACAAAAGTTATCTGGTTTATGAGTTCTCCCAAACCCTGAGCTACAACTTTAATCATTTCGATTTGATAACTCATTGTATTATTGTTTTAAAAGTCTTTTATTCAATTCATCACGTGCAATTTGTACTTCTCTTGCTTTACCAATTCTCAGCGCATCAATCAGAGCCAGCAGTTCGTAAAGTTGGGGATTATTCTCAACTACATCAGGAATTGTGGGATATAAAGGTTGTATGCTTTCGCCTCTGTGATTTCCTTTTGCATTAGCCCAAACATAAACATCTTCATTAGATACAATTATATCTGATAAAGGCTTGGCAGAATGTGCAGTAGGAATACCTCTTTGTTTTTTACCTAAAACTGCGGGCCAAACATACTTTATGCCATAAACCAGAAATTCCCATAAAGCAGCAGGCATTATGTTACGTTTGCTGTTATCGAGCAAACCGGCAACTTTGCTACGTTTCAGACTTTCTGATACTTCCGAAGGACTAATTTGTAACAGAGCTGCAATATCTGCATACAGCCAATTGCTACCCTTCATCAAATGAAGTTGTAATAAGACAGGAATATCCTGTGGTCTCATTCCGTTGATTTTCATATTATAAAAGCTTTAATTTGCAATTCGCGAATTGCAAATATGCTATTTTTTTTATTTGGTTTATATAAAACTACTGCAATTATAAACTTTTGTAGTAAAAAAGTATAAAATTCTTAAATAAAACTACGGCAATTGAATCTATTTGCTGTAGTTTTATACAATTCAATTTACTGATATTCATCATATTTAAGATGCAATTTGCACATTGCAAATTCATTTATTTATTGTTTAAACACTTTTGTTAATAATCAAAAAAAAAACGACCGCTTCGCGGTAAATAATCAAATAATCAAATTGTCAAATGAATCAAATAAATTAATCCCTGAGGCAACGAACAGAAAAGCCGTAAGTCTTATATATGTCGTTTCTGCTCGCATCGCTGTCATTGTAGTACATGTTCCTGAACCAGGCGTTCGTAGCATTGGTCTCGGTAGAACTCCACCAGAGGCCGTTGGTGCCAACGTCGTTGCATTTACCACTGCTGTCACGGAAGCCTCCCGGAAGGGCTGAAAAAGAAGTTGAATTTGTAGCTCCAGCATTGGGTCTTTTCCAATGGGTATAACCAGCTTCTTTTAACTTGCCTCCGGCTACAGTTTCACCTCCCCAAAAATTAATAAGTTCATCCCATTCTTTATCTGTTGGCAAATGCCAGCCATCAGGACAGGCTTTTTTTGCAGCTTCCCACTGGTAGAGCACTCCATATTTCTTTACGTTTGTCTTGTCATTATCATAATAACACCATCCATCATAACTGCTATTATTTTTCCATTCCTTATCATCAGTTATTCCTCTTTGATAGCCATTATTACCGGTGTAGGCAAGATTTTCTGCCATGTATATCTGATTACCAATTTTTATGGTTTTATAGGTTTTCCCATCGCGGGGGTCGGTAAAACTGCCATAATTACTTTGTTTATTATTGCTTTCTGAAATCTGTTGTTCTGTTTCTACTAACACCTCATTAGTATCTACTAGCTCAGCAGATGCAATACTATCATTTATTCGATTTTGCTCAAGCTGTGCAATAGAATCCTCAATCATTTGTTCAGCGGCAGCTTTTTCTTCTGCAGATGGACCGTTATTTTTAACAAAATAGTTGATTGTTAAAATCAACGAAATAGCGATTCCTAAATATAATATATATTTTAAGTAAGAAACTGATGGAGACTTAGCAATTGGTTGTTTCTTTTCTGTTTCCGCTTTATTTACAGGAATCTGAACTGTTTCTCTTACTTTTGGCTTTTCTGTAATCTTTGGTATTATTGGTTCTTTAACAATTTTCTGCTTTTGTTTGTTTCCTTCTATACGTGCCGGAAGTTGCCATTGGCCTGTTTTAGTATATATTTTTGCTGAGGTAAACAGTTCTTCTGCTGTGGGACGTTTCCATGTTTCTTTTTCGAGGCAGGCAGCTATTAATAAACCTAAGTTTTCACTAAACGATGGTGGCAAATTTGCAGCTTCTACTCCGGTTATTGCAATAATACCTCCATGTTCGCCATAAGGAAGTTCGTCGGTAAGCAGTTCGAAAAGCGTTACTCCCAGCGAAAAAATATCATTTGCATTTATCGGTGCTCTTTCTGTCAACTCTTTACTAAAACGTTCAGGTGCCATATAAGCAGTAGTTCCGCTGCTACTTGTCTGGTTGCCCATGCTTTTGGTTAATGTACGTCGAATTTTTGTACTAATTCCAAAATCGGTAAGCAGAAAGTTGCCATTGGCATCCATCAGAACATTATCCGGTTTAATATCCTGATGTATAATCTGGGGTTGTTGTGAATGCAAATATTTTAATGCATCAGAAATTTGTATTATAAACCTTGCTAAATCATTTTCTGTCATCTTTCCGCAAAGCTTCTGACAACTTCCCTTGGGCATAAATTGAATTACAAGGTATGGCATACCTTCGCATTTACTAAAATGCATTGGTTTTAGCAAATGTGCATGGTTTAAATTAAAGACCAGAGAATACTCATTTGAGAATATTTTGAGGCCATCGGCATCCAGTCCGCTACCCGGAGCAAATATTTTTAGTGCAACTTGCATATCTGCACTGTCGGTATCGGCTGCCAGCCACACCTCTGAAAAACCACCAGATCCAAGCTTATTTAAAAGTTGGTATCGGTTGTCGAAAATTTCGTTTGGTTTTAATATAGGCATATTAACTGTTTTAAATAATTACTTTTTTTTAAATAATTGATAATAAATAATTCCAATGATAGATAAAGCTAAAATTGTTAATATAATGAGTTTATCTGAAATCAATTTCCAGTCATTTGCAAAAGAAGAAAAATTAGAATTTATATCGTATTCATAATTATTAATTAATAATAATGCAATAATATAGGCAATTATTATAATTGTTAAATATAAAAAACTTTTCTGCCATCTAATATTTGCTAAATATTTAATTTCTTTTTTTGCTTCTTCATATTTTACACCATCAGGATAAGAATCAATATATTTTTTGAAAAGCAGCAATGAATTTTCTATTTTAGCTTTTTGCCATAGCTTTTCAGCATCTAAAGAATGTTGTAACTTAATGGATTTGATTAATTCAATTGCCTCATTAGCATGAATTCCATGTGGATATTCTTTAAGATATTCCTCATAGAGACGAATATTTGTTTTATTTATAATTGCTGGCATCCATTTAATGTCTTCAATAGCTTTTAAAGCTTCTTTTTGATAAATACCTGAAGGATATTTTTTTAAATAGAGATTATAACTATTTAATGTATTTGTTTTAGTTGAATCTAACCATACAGTTTTTTCACTTTTAATTTCATCTTTACTATTAATATTTTTATCATTTTGTTTTAGTTCAATAAAGGGAATTTGCTTTGTTTCTCTAATACTTTGTTTTTGTTTTTCTTTTTGATTTGATTCATTTACATCTACTTGTTTATTATTTGGAAGTATTTCAATATTCCAATTTCCCTTAATAATATAATTATTAGCTATCTCAATTAATGTTTCAGCTGTGGGTCTATCCCAAGGATCCTTGGACAAACATTTTTTTAATAATTTGCTTAGGTCTAAACTATAATTGTCTGATAAATTTGGTATCTGAGCACCTGTCAACATTATCATACCTCCATGATCTCCAAAAGGCAAATCTCCAGTAATTAATTCATACATAGTAACACCAAGAGAAAATATATCTCCAGCTTTAATAATCTGTTTGTCAGCTGAAAATTTTTCTGGTGGCATATATGCCAGCGTTCCAACGGATGCTGTTGCACCCATACTTTTAGTTAAGGTTCTGCGTATTTTACTACTTATACCAAAATCTGTTAGCAGATAGTTACCATTATTGTCTATCAGAAAATTATCAGGTTTGATATCCTGATGAATTATTGGAGGATCCTGTTCGTGCAAATATTTCAATGCAGTTGATGCTTGTAAAACAAATAGGGCAAGTTCTTTTTCTGTAACTTCCCCAATTTTACTATAAACTGAACCATGGCTACAATAAGGCATAACTAAATAAGGAGAACCTTCAACTACATCAAAATGTTTAGGGATCAGCAAATTTTTATGATTCAGATTAAAAACCAAGGAATACTCTTTACTAAACACTTCAATTCCTTTGCTATCCAAACCCTTTTCCGGAGCAAATATTTTAAGTGCCACTTCCAGATTTCCGACTCTGGTATCCAATGCTAACCATACTTCACTATAGCCACCAACCCCAATACGATTTTGTAAATGGTAACGGCCTGCAAATATTTCATTTTGTAATAATGTTGACATATTTTAATTGTAAAAAAGCATTTGTAAATTCTGTGATTTTTTATAGCTAAAACTTTCTTATCGCACGAACATAAAATTTTACATTTTTAAAGTAATAGTTCGAATAGCCTCCGTTAAAGTTTTGACCCCATGCATATTTGTTTGAATTTTCGGTTGAGCTCCAATAATTATCTTTTGTAAAACCACCAAGACCATTTTTATGCAAATTTTTATACATTTCGTAAAGTTCGTTATAAGATGCTAAATACCAGTCAGTATATCCATTAATATTCATATTTTCACAGAATGATTTTGCATCTTCCCATGAAAAACTTATATTTTGATCTTTAACAGTACAAACTTTGCCATGTATTTGAACTTCATCAAGCTCAAAAATAATTCCTCCTGCATAATTATCTCCAATTTTAAGTTCTTTATTTGATTTTATTTTCTTATTAATCGCTTCATTTAGTTTGTTTTGTTCTTTTGGTTCAATAGGTTTGTCTGTTATGTTTGGTTTTGTTTGTTTGTTTGTTTGTTTTTCATTTTTGGTTTGTTTGTCTGGTATATCATCCTTAATTTTTCTTTTTTCTAAAGTCAAATTATTATCATTTATTTTTTTATTTTCAATTGTTGAAACAGTATTATTTTCTTGTTGAGCTATTTCTTTTTTATCGGAATTATTGATATACATAAAGATGAAAATAGTAATTACTGCTATTAATCCTAATGATGTAAATATGATGGTGTTTTTCTTTTTCTTTAACTCAGTTTTAGAACTATCAGTCAAATTTTCTGATAATTGTTTATATTGTTGTTCAACAACTTCTTTAGGTATCGTTTTTGTTTTTCGATTATTTGTTTCAGGTTCTTTTTTTTGTTTTGTCAACCAATTATCTGTATTCAAATAATTATTTACATATTGTTCCAAATCTTTAGCAGTAGGTCTATCCCAGGGTTCTTTTGCCAGACATTTCTTAAGAATTTGGCTTATCTCAGAACTAAAATTGACTGGTAATTTTGGTATATCCGCACCTGCTTTTAGCAAAAGTCCTCCTTGCTCTCCAAAAGGCAAATCGCCAGTTAGCAATTCATACATAGTTACTCCTAATGAAAATATGTCGCCTGCCATAATCATTTGTTTGTCTTCCGAAAATTTTTCGGGAGGCATATATGCCAAGGTTCCAACAGAAGCATTTGCGCCCATACTTTTAGTTAAAGTCCTTCGTATTTTACTGCTAATACCAAAATCTGTTAAAAGATAATTTTCTTCGTCGTTAATCAGAAAATTATCGGGTTTTATATCCTGATGAATTATTGGAGGTTCTTTTGAATGTAGGTAAGCCAATGCTGATGCTGATTGTTGCATAAAACGAGCAAGTTCTTTTTCTGTCATTTCTCCTATTTTACTAAAAACAGAGCCTTCTTTACAATAGGGCATAACTAAATAAGGAGAGCCTTCATATTCATCAAAATGCTTTGGTATAAGCAGGTTTTTATGATTCAGATTAAAAACAAGAGAGTATTCTTTACTAAATACCTCAATGCCCTTGCTATCCAAGCCCTTTTCCGGAGCAAATATTTTAAGTGCAACTTCTAAATTGCCAGCTTTAGTATCAATTGCTTTCCATACTTCCGAATAACCTCCTACGCCGATTTTTTGAATGAGTAAGTAACGGCTTGCAAAATTTTCATTTTGATTTAGTGTTGACATATTTTTAATATTTAGAAATTTGGTTGCTAATAACCATACTTATTCATGTATTCTATATTTTCATAAGCACTTTTATGCCCTTTTTGATTGGCTTTATTAAAAAAACTTCTTGCTTGAACATAATTACTCTTTTTAAAGAATTCCATTCCTTTTTGATTATAATATAAACCTAAAGATTCAGAAGCAGAAAAATTACCTTTGTTTTCAGCAATTTCACAATATCTGATGAAGTCATCTTCACTCTTAATTAAACCATATCCTCCTTCTAAATAAAGAATAGCAACCTTAATATAATTATCAGTTCTTATACTATCATTTTCAACAGCTCGTAAATAATAATTTTTTGCTTTTTCGAAATTTTTATCACACCCGATTCCATTCTTGTAATCATAAGCTAAGTTTTCCATTGCAATTACATTATCATTGTCAAAATCAACTGCTTTTTGGGTGTAAATATAAGACAAATTATTATCTTTTTGTACAACATCACCCATAAAATACAAGTACCCTAATTTAGAAAAAGCAGCGGAATAATTTTGATTAGCAGCCTGTTTAATTAATCCAATTCCTTTATCTACATTTTTTTCAACATCTTCACCTTTTAAATATAAAACTCCTAAAGATAATAGAGCATAGGGATGTCCTAAATCAGCTGATTTAGTTAACCACTTTACAGCTTCATCTGTATTTTTCTCAACACCTAATCCATTAAAATAACAACTAGCTAAATGGGACATGATAAAAGCATAACCTGTATTAGCTGATTTCAAATAATATTCAAAAGCAAGTTTTTGATTTTTAGTTACACCTGAACCGGATGAATACATGGATCCTAAATTCCCCAATGCCTCAGGATCTCCATTTTCTGCAAGTATTTTCATTGTTTCCATTGCTTCCAAATAATATTTATCGGCCAAATTTTGATCTTTTTTAACCCCTGTCCCTGTTTCATAAGTATAAGCAATCCGCCAGTATGCCATTTTAAATCCTTTTTCTTTAGCTTTATTTGTAAATTCCCATCCTTTTTTATAATCCTTAATAGTACCAATACCGTTATATGTTAATTCACCTAAATAGTAAAATGCATCTCCTGAGCCTAAATTAGCAGCTTTTGTTAAAAGTTCAAAAGCGTTAACGTATTTTGCAGTATAATATGATTCTAAAGCAGGAATAAGGTATGATAGTATTTCACATTTTGTTTGAATACTATCAGTATTCCGAAAAGTTAATGCTTCTTTATAAACAATTGCAGCACTGTCATAATTTGCTATATTATAAAATCGGTTTGCTTTTTCAACTGTAATTTCGTATTTTTTATAGCTTTGAATATGAGACCAACTGTAAATTAAAAAAAAAATAACACTTAATATTGCGACACCTGTAAATAACCATTTTAATCGATATGATTTATGATTTAATATTGCTTTAGGTGATTTGTGATCTGAAATCTTATTTTTTTCATTACCTTCAACTTTTATTAATGTTTTCTTTTGTTGAGTCTTTCTATTTGTAGATGTTTCCCAACTCTCTTTTAACAAATACAGGTTTCCGAGGTCTTTTAATTGTGAAGCCAATGGTCTTTTTAAAGGATCTAAATCAAGACATTTAGCGATAAGTGATGCTAACTCTTTGTTGCAAATATCTGAAATATCCGGTACTTCAGCTCCATTCATAAGCATGGCTCCGCCTATCTGGCCAAAAGGCAACTCATCTGTAATTAATTCATAGAGCATTACCCCAAATGAAAAAATATCTGATTCGGCTATAAGCTGACGTTTTGCCTGAAATAATTCCGGTGCCATGAATGCGGTAGTACCTGATGATTCCTGACTTCGCCCCATACTTTTAGTTAGAGTTCGACGCAGTTTACTACTAATTCCAAAATCGCTTAAATAAAAATTCCCTTTACTATCAGCAAGAACATTCTCTGGTTTTATATCGCGGTGTATTACAGCAGGTTCCTGCGAATGCAGATATTCAAGTGCTCCGCCAATCTGAACCATTAAGCGGGCAATAGTTTTTTCGTCCATGTGACCAGTAAGACCCATTACACTTCCACCCGAGCAAAATGGAAGAACCAGATAGGGTTTTCCTTCGTAAATATCGAAATGCGTTGGCTTTAGCAAATTGGGATGATTGAGATAAAAAACACCTTTATATTCTTCGCGAAATATCTGTATTGCCTGATCATCTAATCCCTGACCGGGAGCATAAATTTTTAAAGCAATTTCTAAATCGCCTGCCATTTGGTCTATGGCTAACCATACTTCGGAATAACCACCAACGCCTATATTCCTTATAAGCTGATAACGGTGTGCAAAAATTTCGTTTGGTTTTAGTGTTAACATATTTTAGATTTGTTTTTAATTAATAAATCTCGACCACTTAGCGGAATTATTTATAGGTTTACCAAAAGGAAGTAAAGGACTAGGAGCCAAAAGGCAAACCAATTTCAGGACTAGATATTCTTTAAATATTGAGTTATTATTTTAAATTCTAATTTCTGACACATCTTACAGATAAATAATAATTCTGATTACATCCAGATCTACTAACTCCATAATCATCATTGCATGAAATACTTCTGTTCCATGCATAACCACCATCCGAGGTAGAGCTCCACCAAATACCTAAAGAACTTTTACAACAAAACTCTTCTCTATAGAAACGAGCTCCTCCTGGGAGGGCTGTGAATCCACATTCATTTGTACCATTACAACTTTTGTTATTATAATCAACCCATCCATTTTTACTTTTCATTTTCATCACAGCATCATTTAAACCTCCTAAAAAGTTTATTAATTTTGTCCATTCAGCATCACTAGGCAAATGCCAACCAGCAGGGCATGCCTTTTTTGCAGCACTCCAATTATATAACCTTCCATATGTTCCTCCATTTTCATAATTATCATCATAAAACAAACTGCCATTTTTTATTGCATAATTTAAGTTTTCGGCCATCCAAATTTGATAACCAATCTTTATCCACTTATAGGTGTGTCCATCGCGCGTATCAATAAATGTCCCATTTGGATTTAAATTATTCTGCTTAGGTTCAACTTGCTGTTTTGTAGATTGTGCAGGCTTACTCGTACTTTCATTTGCTTGATCAGTAGTAATTACAATACTGTCAACATAAGCAATTTTAGCTAAACTATCTGCTAAATTAGTACTGTCTGCAACTTGAGATGAATCATTTTTTATTTTTGCTAAAGTTTGTTGTGAGTTATTTTTATTATTAATGCTAGTTTTGTATGATAAAAATATCCAAATAAGCATTATAATTAAAGTAATTCCAAGTATTCCACCTGCAATATAGAAAATCTTTTTATTATAATTTTCTTTTAAATTATGTTCTGATAATGGTTTAGGATTTGTTTTGCGGGAATTTACTTTAAATGCTTTATGTAGAGCTTTATCAAAGCTATCACGGTTAATATTTCCATAACTTTTGTTCAATTCAAAGAAGAAACTATCTATAACTTTTTTACTTGGGTTTCCGTCAGTTTTTTTTATAAAAGATTCAAACTCAAGAGCTGAAATAGCTTTTTCTAGATTTTCGGAAGAAGTGGGTATAGTTATTTTTTCTTCACTTTTAGTGGCTTGGAGTTCGTCCCAATGTCCATGGTCGAGGTATTTTCTGGAAAGATCTTCTAATGTTTTTGCTGTTGGACGGTATTGAGGATAACGGTCCAAACATGCGTGCATGATATTCTCAAGTCTGTGAGTATATCCGTCAGGTAATTCTGGTTTGGGTAAGCCAATAACCATAGCACTTCCACCCATACCACCCCATGGTAATACTCCAGTACAAAGTTCATAAATCAAGACACCAAGAGCAAAAATATCGGTTGAAGTTCCTAGTTTCCTTGTTTCACTTCTCTCAGGTGAACTATAAGCAAATGTTTCACCTTTGGTATTTGATGCTCTAAGTAATGTAGAACGCATTTGTTGAGAAATACCGAAATCAGCCAGCAAATAGTTACCACTATAATCAATAAGGATGTTTTCTGGTTTTATATCAAGATGTATTACTGGAGTTTCTTGAGCGTGAAGATAGTTGAGTGCTCCACATATCTGATAAATAATCTTGGCAATTTCTTTTTCGGGCAAACTACCAGATTTACGTATTTTTTCATATAAAGCACCACCAGGACAATATACCATTACCAGACAAGGTTTATCATCACAAACAAAATAATCAGTATTTTTAACCAATCTGTTATCGTTCAAATTTTTAGTTAGTTCAAACTCTTCTCTGAACATATCTATTATTGATGAGTCCGCACCTTTATCAGGTAAAAATATTTTTACAGCAACAGGTGTATCTCCTGATTTTATATCAATTGCTTTCCATACAACAGAAAAGCCTCCAGAGCCAATACGGCTCTGAAGTCGATATCTGTTATTTAATAGTTGATTAGTTCCTATTATTAGCATAGCGTGATAATTAAAAACAATAAATTACATGTAAAATACAACTATATTTGATGGTGTTCTGTTTATTTTATGGTGTAGTTGGTTTTTTTTGATTTTCCTCGATTATTATAGGTGTTAGTTTATTTTCATCTTTTTTTAAATCTACAGGATTAAGATTTGTTTTTTGATTTTCTGTTTGTTTTTTTATTGGTTTCGTTTTATTTTGTTTGTTTTTATCAGCATTATTGTTTTTATTAATTATTGTATTTTTCGAATTGATTTTTTGTACTGCATTTGTTTTTTTTAAATTACTTTCCAAATCTTTAATTTTATTTGATTCAACATTTCTATTCTTATTAGATTTTTGTTGATTTGAGGTATCCTTTATATGAATAGGAACTATGGTTTGTTTTTTCTTTGCAGGATTATTAATATTTTTTGTAGGTGTTGAAAAATCCATTTTATTTTTAGAAAAATCTGGCAGTAAAAATTGCACTGCTATTACAATTAATAGAGCTAATAATAATCCTATAATTATCCCAACCCATAATTTTTTGCTTTTTTTTGCAGGTAAAATTTCATGAGCTTTTTCAACCGGGTTTTCAATAGATTTTTGAATAACAGGCGGTAAAGGATTATTTACATTTTCCGCAAAAGCAATAAGAACAGTAATATTGTCATGTCCACCAGCTTTATTTGCTTCATCGATAAGTAAATCTGCACAAGGTTTCGGTTCGGGAACAGTTCGCATAAAATATTCAATTTTACTATCGGTAATCATTCCGTTAAGTCCATCGGAACACATCAAAATTGAATCTTCTGTTTGTAAGTTATAGGTAACAAAACCAGGAATAGGAGGCCTTTTTGCATCACCAAGACTTTGAGTAATAATATTACTTTGTGGGTGATAAAATGCTTGTTCTTCTGATAATTTTCCTGAATCAACTAATTCTTGCACATAAGAATGGTCTTTGGAAAGCTGCTTTAATCCGCTTGTTTGGTTAAATACATAGCAACGACTATCACCGACCCAAGCAATATATGCCTTATTTTTAATAATCCATGTAAGAACCAATGTAGTCCCCATTCCTTCAGTTTCAGGGAAATCTTTTTGATGTTGAACAATAGTATTTTGTGAAGATTTTATAGCATCAAAAATAATAGTTTTGGCATCAGATTCTGAAACAGAATAACATCCGGACATTTTATTTAAAACATAATCTCTTGAAGTATGAACAGCAAGTTCCGCAGCAACTTCACCTGCATTGGTTCCTCCCATTCCATCTGCAACAATTAAAAATGATCCTAGTTCTGAAAGTGATTCTACCATTTTATTACCAAAAAAAAGCCATTCTCCATTCGAAACATCAGCGATAAAACCATGATAGTCTTCATTATGCTCACGTTCCATTCCCTTATCAGTAGATGAAACAATTTGTAAAGTGGTTTTATTAGTCATAATTTAAAACATTAATGTAAATTAATTAATAATTCTATTTATTTTTTTTATTTTTTGAATTAGGATTATTTTTCTTCGGTATTATTGGTTTAATTGGAGTAATATCCACTTTGTCAGGTTTTGTTGAAATCTGAGCTTCCATTTTTGAATTAATTCCTGAAACTACCCAATTTATTAATTGTTTATGCAAAATGCCTCCAAGTTTAAATTCGATTAAACCCATCTGGTATTTTAGATTAATAAATACTCCACCAATAATTTTACCATTAACAGAAGGACTTCCAACTTTTCCAATATTTTCAGCTTGACCAAATTCAGGGTTTTCTTTATAAATTGCCCATTTGATTGAGCAAGTGTCATTCAAAGCAAACTCTTTATCAGAATAAGCAACTACCAACCAACCATCTGTAGGATTGGCAGTAAAAAGTTTTAGTCCGGAAAATTTTCTTTTTGGAGAAAAATCAACAATTCCAGTATTTATAGTCAATGAATCATTATAAGAAATAGAATCAAAAGAAATTTCTGTGTATTTGGTTTGGTTTGTATATCGGATATATGATTTAGATAAAATCGGTTTTAAACTATCTACATTTTTATATTCAACATAATTCGGATCGTTGTTCCATGGCTTCAATATCGAACTGCTGCACCAAAGCTTATTATCAGCAAATACAGCTAAAGTATATGCGCTACCAAAGAAAGAATTTCCCTCACGTCCAAAAATTTTAGATTTATCAAATGAAGATTGTAAAACATAATCCATACGTAGTATAACAAAAGCACTATCTGTTGCTTTATAAACCATTTCCTGGTTTGCTGATAAAAAACGTAAGTCTATTTGAGCATTAACTGATAATTGAATCAAAATGCACATAATACATGCAAAAATTACTTTTTTCATAAAATATTTTTATTTGTTATTATTTTAAAGCAGTAATTGGAACAATAAAACCTGTATTATCACCTGATCCAGCAGATACAATTCCTATCGCTTGATATTTTCCAGCATCATCCAAATAAAATACGGGGCCTCCTGAGTTTCCATGTTCAAAATTTCTATCAGTAACAGGTATATAACCTGCTTGTAATTGAGTAGATGAAACAATGCAGTTACCGTAAATTGGAGACACATTAGACGGGGAACTTGCACCTAAGCCCAAAGGATAACCTAAAATATGGAGCTTCTGCTGCTGACGTAAGCAAGGTGAAATATTATTCACTGCATGAATAACACCCGTTTTACTTGTATTTACATAAGCCCAATCATTGGCATTTAATGCAGCAAGTTTAAAAATAACAGCATTACCATTTTCATCAGTTTCTGTTTTTGTTTCATCTGTTGAGCGATCACAAATAAAGGAAGATGAATTAAAGTTTAGTTTAGAGCCATCAGGTGAAATTGCAGTAAAAAATGCAGTAACTTTTGCACCATTGTTTGCATACATATTTAATAATACACCATTCTCATCATCTTTATTTATAAAATACCAACTTTCAACAACATGACGTGCAGTTACAAATCTTGAATTATCTAAAAGAAAACCAGTACCACTCCATTTATAATCATTGATGATTGCTGTTTCTCCATTTAATTCAACTGTAATTTTATCGACATGTATAAAATATACAGCAGGGAAAAGAGTAGACATATCATTATCTATAGTTGGTCGTTTGATCGAATCAGTAGTATATCTGTCATTATTTTTATTTGATATTCGACTTATTTGAGCAAATTGTGATTCTAGTCTTTTTCGAGCTTCTTCACTTTGTAAAACGCGGGTTTGGAGAGAATCAACATTTCCTTGAAAAACTGTTGATCGTTCAAATAATTCTTTATTCTTTGCCATTAAATCTTTTATTTCTCCCTGACTTTGCCATAAAAAATATGTTAAAACAGATATACCTACAATAAAGAAAATTGATAATGCTGTAATTGCTTTCTTGTATGGTTTAAGGGCTTGTTGCCTGAAAAGACTAAGTCGTCTTGACAAACCAATAGATTTAATACTTGGATTTGACGGAATAAGAAATCCCAATTTTGGACCTTCCAAAGAAAGTTGAATCTCATCACCATTCTGAAGAAACCATTGACTTTTAATAGGTCTTCCATTAATTAAAGTAGGATTAGATGTTGAAAGTTGTTTTAGCACCCAGCTATTACCCTCACGTGTTATTGCAGCATGTCTACGACTAACAGTTGGGAAGGTATTTCCATAGTATACCTGACACTTTGGATCACGGCCTAATTCAATATAATCAATAATAATTTCCTGGGTTTGCCCAGCTCTGTATTTTTCTGAAGACAGCTTGTGTTCGAGAATAAAATATGTACGACCGCTACCGCCAAATACCGATTTAACACCGGCTCCAATTGATTTTGAAAATTGTTTATTCTCTTTGTATTCGGTTTCTCTTGTTACCATAACATTTTAATTAATTATAATACATTTTTGTTTAGTTTTAAATATAATTTTCTATAATTGAATGAAGTTAATTAACTCTTCTATTATTTTAAGACAAATTTTTCGTTATATTTTTTAACCTTATCATGTTTTATTTATTTTTATAACTATTACATTACTATATGATTGTAATACTTTTGTTATTAGCATTTTAAAATATTTTTAATAAGCAAAATAATATTTTTTACCTATACAATAATTTTATATCCTTGGCTTATTAATAACTTTTAGTGTAACATCACCAATAGTAATAATATCACCAGGAATTAATAGTTTCCTTGCAAAATCTGATATTGGTTCAGAATTAACAAATGTACCATTTAAAGATTTTTTCCATATTCTACTTCCCATATCCCATTGCCCATCAACAATAAAATATCCTTTTTTTGAACCATTCAATCTTTCTATACTTGCATGTTTTCTGGATATATAGCACGTTTCATTTTCAAGAATATCAATATTATTTTTAAATTCAGCATCTCTTCTTCCAATAGTAATAACACCTTCATCATCATTAAAATAATTACTTAAATTATAAACTTTACCAAATTCATCACCTTGCATAATTTGAAGTAAAACTTCATCATTATTAAAACTATAATTAATTAATTCTTTTTCGGAAGGTTTACCAATTAGCAATAATAAATCATCTACATTTTGTATTCTGTTTTTGTAATTAGGTTGCAAAGTCTCTTTAAACACTCTACTCCAAAATTCAGGAAGATTCACCCCATAACGGCTTATATCAATTATATTTCCTTGCATTACATTTTTATTGTAATTTGCAAGGTCTGCATCAGTATTAAGTGGGCCAAAGGGATAATGCCCAGAGAAGATTTCGTAAAACATTGTCCCAAATGCAAAGACGTCAATTGTAGGCAGGATTGTCACATGCATATTAGATGGATTTAACTGTTCTGGAGGCATATAAGCAATTGTTCCAAATATTTCAGATGGTTTATTGAAAATATTCCTTTTAGTCATCCGCATACTTTTATGACCTGCTATACCAAAATCAGTAAGTTTAGCATTCAGGTTTTCTGATAATAATACATTATCAGGTTTTAAATCTCTATGAACTTTCCCATTTTGATGAAGAATTTTTAAACCATTTAAAACTTGATAAGCCCAGCTATTTACTTTTTCAATTTCTTGATTATTTCCAATTTTTGATCTTAAATCACCTCCATTACAAAAATCCATTACTATATATGGATTTCCGCTTATTTTCCCATAATCATGACTATGAACTAAAAACTCACTTTCAATCCTTCCTGTTTCATATTCCATTTTAAATCTTTTCATTATTCCCTTTCTTTCTTCTTCATAAGGAATTGAAAAGAGATTCAAAAGTTTCAATGCATAAATCCGATTATTATCTTTATTTATTACTTTAAAAACACTTCCAAAAGCACCTTCTCCAAGTTTTTTTTCTATTGTATAATTATCAATGATTTCTCCACAGCGGGGAAAACAAGAGTATGGAATTTCATAAGAATCAAACATTGAAATGTTCTTTACAGCATTGGCTTCCATAATAATTAGTAAAAGTTAAATGTCAAATTCGAAACGGGAATCTCCAAGTAATATAATGTCACCTTTTTTTATTTCAAATGGTGAAGATGGTCTAATAAAAGTAGTCTTAAGGCTACTTTTGTCATGGATAAACCATTTCCCATCTTTAAATTCAATTAATGCTTGTTCTTTGCTTGTTATTGTTGAATTATCATTAATAGTATTTGATCTATTAAGTATAATGTTTTCTCCTAAAAATTCTAATGATTTTTTTATTGAATTATCAACATTAAGTTCTTTTAATTTAAATTTCACTTTAGCCTTTTGATCCCAAGGTGTTTGTGTTTTTAAAAAAATCTTTTGATTAAATGATTCTTCAGCTTGTATATTATTTATTTTATCAGCTTCTTTATCATCAAATATTTTTTTGCATTGAATACATTTGATGCTGTTATTTAGATTAGGATAACCACAAAAAGGACAGTCGGTATTTTTTTTAACATTATCATTACCCTGAAATTCTCCAGGGCTATCAATGAAAGGTATAAGAGGTATTTCTCCCTTTATTGTTTTATCTAAAGGAATTCCAGAATCTCTATCTCGATTTTCATCACTAGATGGTTTTACCATTGAACCTTGCATTGGTGCATTACACTTTTCACATCGTTGAGCATTTGATGGGTTATCCCATCCACAATTGTTGCATCTCATACATTCATTTTTTAATTTATATTTATTTAACTAATAATAACACATTTGATTTATGTTCAAAAAAATAATTAACCATATTAACATAAGGTGGGTTCTGAAAATTCATTTTTTTGATTTCTTCATGCACAAATTAGAACCCATTTAAATTAGTGCTGAAAAAACAAGACAAATTTACATATTATTTTTTATTTATTTGTGAATAAAATTTGAATAAATTTGTCTTCCTTTTCGTGCTAAGTATAAATATAAAAGCCCTATAATAATTGCAAAAATAATAATAACCATTTCCTGACAAGTTTTATATGGTTGATCTTTAGATGAAGGTTATAAAAAAGTTCATAATGGCCAATTAATGCTATGGGATAAAATAAAAATAATATTAAAGCCAAACCAAACCAATAAGTTACTATTGATAAGTCGTAATTATGCTGTGCAATAGGAATACAAAATACAAAACATACTGTTATAAACATTGAAAGAATATTCGACCAGTCGGCAGGAGGAAACCATCTATTAGTTCTGTCGTAAGAATTCAATTCACTATTTATTCTGAATGAAAAAGCAGTAAGTTGAAATCCTAAAAGAGGACCTGCTACTTGCCATATATTTGTTATTTTTTCCATATTATATTGAATTATTATAATAATTCTGTAAAAAAGATATTAACATGTACTTGTTTCATGTTTAAGGACATTAATAATTTTCAAATTTATAAAAATAAAGTTAAAAAACAACTTATTTTCTTAAATTACAGAAATTTAGAATTATTCTAAATAAAATAAAATGGTTTTCAGGTGTTTAGGCTATTGACTCTCTGACTTTTAGTACATAGTCCGACACATTTCGAATTCGCTCAATGACCATATTTCGACTCATTTCGACTACGCTCAGTGACCGACTGGAGATTTGAAAGCAATATAATATTCATCTAATGTAATATCGAGATAATAGGTAATGTTGAGGTAATCACAGAGGACTTGCAGGTTGTAATGGTTAATTGTAAGTTTTTCTCTTTGTCAATAACCCAGCATTCGGGATGGAGGATGGAGAACTGGAGTTTGATGAGGTGTTTGAGACGGAATTGGATGATAATCACATTTTAAATATAGAATAAACCCGTTGTGCATTTAGGAAAGATTTACTTTTAGATTGTTTAAAGGTCTAAAAA
>JBMOKG010000065.1:0-24783 GCA_049315385.1 Bacteroidales bacterium | reverse complement strand
GACATTGTGCTGAAGTTAAATCCTTATTGGCTATATAAATAAAAGTTGAATCGCCAAGTGTTGGATTATAAATTTTTGCAAAATCATGGTGTCCGTGATAAGTTGAACGAGTTTCAGTATATGACCATACAGTGTTTCCGTTCCAATCTAATTCTTTCCATGAATTTTGACTGCTTGGATTGCCACCAACTGCATCCAGCAAAGTGCCAGCTTCGGTAAAACGAGGATTTGTACCGATAGCCCAAGTGTGGATTATATGACCTTCCATGTCTATTAAATAAGTAGTTCCTCTTGTACCAAAAAGCGTATAGCCATTATATGCTTTTGAATTATCCCAGTATCTGGTTTCAGTTTGTATCATAAAACTTTCCTGTGCAGATAAAGAATATGAACAAACGAAAAAGCAGGTAATAAATAGTAGTTTTCTCATATTACAAATTATTTAATCAAAACTATTTTTTTTATAAATTCCATATTGTTAACACTTAATTTAACAAAATAAATACCATTCGGATATATTCCGGCATTCCATTGATATTTATGTATTCCTGACTCTAATTTAATGTCTTCTAAATTTGTTATCAATTGCCCGTATGAGTTGTAAATATTTAATGAAATATTTTTGGAATTCAAAAGCTTAAACTGGATGCTGGCACAACTATTTACAGGATTTGGGTAAAATAAAAAATCTTGGATTTCTGATGAGTTATTACCTTGTATATCGATAATACCTGTTGAACTTCCATCATATTTTCTCACTATCCTAAACCCGATATGATACCATGGATGATTAGGATCCTGAGGACCTCGATAATAAGATGGATTGCGGTTCGAAATCCGTGAGTGTCCATCATTCACTCCATTGGTAACAAGTCCATTATACCAATTACCTCCACGCATTCCGCGATAAGGTTTGCCATCAGGCATAATAAATCCTGAGGCAGGACCTTTGGGGTTATCGTAAGGACTTAAGCTATAGTAATTTTGCCCGTACCAGTCGTTTATCAACTCCCAAATATTGCCTTGCATATCATATAAACCATAACCATTAGCCCCATCTGAGGTTTGATAAGTAGTTGTGCTGCCAGGCCAGTTATAATCTGTTTTTTGTTTCAAACTTCCATTATAAAATCCTACGGGTGTAGTATTTGGATAAGCAGTAACTTCATAAGGATCTCCTGAGTTAGGAAGATTTGCTTTTGTAATATCAATAGTATTAGAAGTTGCATAATTCAAATAAGGATTGGTATTTCCACCTCTTCCAGCCCATTCCCATTCCGCTTCAGTAGGAAGGCGGTAACCATTTTTATTGAAATCACAATCTCCTGTTTGCAGATTATAACATTCCTGCAATCCGTTCTGAACACTCAGCCAGTTGCAAAAAGCAATATCACCAAACCACATTGCACCAACCACAGGATGATTGGCTCTGAAATCAGCCATAGAAAAAACTCCACCACTATAGCTGATGCTGTAGTATGTAGCATATTGGTTTGTATAACATAAAATATTAGTATCTCCGACTCTGTAAACTTTGTTATTCTGAACAATTATCAAACCATTCAGCAAAGATGAATTTAAGAAATCAAGAAATTGCTGATTGGTAGTTTCTGTTTTTGCCATTAAAAAAGAATCAACTTTTACTGAATGTATGGGCGTTTCATCGCTAGGATGTCCCGGATCAACAAAGCCGAAATGATCTCCCATACTAAAACTATCAGCAGGTATTATAGCTTCAGTTAAATTTAAATCAGTTAAATCCATGCCTCCTCTAACCAATAATACATTTTCACTTAAAGTTTTATCATTATAGGAAACTATGCCGTAATCCACATTGATATCCCATGCTTTTGTAACAGTATTATACATTGTTGTGGATGACCAATAATTTCCTGAGACTATATTCGTAAAATAATCTACATCAAATGATTGATGGTGTTTATTTACATTATTTAGAGATTGGAGTTCTTTGATATTTGGTAATCTCCAATCTGATTTACCTGCCAAAGAAAAAGTATCAGCATAAGAAAGTGCCTGTTCCCAGGTCATTGTATTCGTAGCTTTGCTTTTTTGCCAGACCAATCCTGTATAATTATCAGTAATTGTTCCGTTACCATTATCTATAAAATGAGAAACATTAAAAGTGGTTGAAATGACATCCCTCACTGCCCTTACATGGAATTTTTTAGTTCCCCCGGCACTTACAGTTTCCGATTTAGGATGCGCACCGATACCTCCACCGGAATTTACTGCCCATATTTTTGTAGTATCATCTGCTCTCTTTTGATTTGTCCACCAATACTCTGCCAGCGTTTTTGTAAAATATACTGTATCAATGGCAGGGTTTAGTTTTCCATG
This sequence comes from Bacteroidales bacterium, assembly GCA_049315385.1. Taxonomy (GTDB): domain Bacteria; phylum Bacteroidota; class Bacteroidia; order Bacteroidales; family JACABE01; genus JACABE01. Next base: position 22,425 of record JBMOKG010000065.1, on the reverse strand, counting down.
ATTATTAATACTAAATAATTCAATAGCATTAGGAAGTCGCCAATCTGAATATATTCCTATAACCAAATTGTTACAATAAGTCACTGCATTTTCAAAAGTCATTTCACCTCCATCCACTTTTTGCCACATCAGTCCGGTATTATTATCCGTTATAGTTCCATCTCCATTATTGGTTAATGAAATAGGATTGAAAAGAAAATCTGCATCTTCTCCATGAGTTAATGTATAACTGGTATTTTGTCCTGTTTCAGGCAGTTTAAAAGGACGTAGTTTCTGAGCATTAGATTGGAAATAAAATAAACCAATCAAAGCAATAATGATGATTTTTTTTAACATAATACTACATATTTTCTATTAATTTGTTTTTATTACTTTAGTTTATTTATTATCAGGCTTTAAACAATCTCTAATTTCTTTAATTAAATAATGAAACTTTTCCAGTTGCTCCGAAGAGCAGATTTTTTTTAATTGTTTTGCCTGTTCATAACGTAAAAGTTCCATTTTTTTTTCATTCTCTGCAATCCTTTGAGCTATTGATATTACCAATTCGTCATTAGTTTGATTATTAAACATTTCCCGATTCATAGAATCTCTTTCGTCTCGAATGATTTTTGATATTATCGTCTCTTTTTCAATGAAATCAGAACGAAGATTTCTGAATTGCTCAATCTGTTTTTCCGTTAAGTTAAGTTCGTTTTTCAATACGTCAGATACATCATGATTGACATAAAATTGATTTGCTGGTGGAGGCCTATGGAAAAAATCTTTCCAAATAAAAATGCCAGTTGATAATAGATTCAACAATGAAAGTAATATTACTATTCTTACTAATAATTTTTTTTGAGCAAAAATATCCATATTAATATATTGTTTATTGAAATTCATTAATCAATAATTCTTTAGAAATAAGCATAAGTTCATTATTTCTATTTGTTATTTTTTGTGGTTTACTAATTATTGAATTTAAAATAAAACCAAAGTTGAAAATAACAACAAACATAACAAATATAACCAGATTATTTTTAATAATCTTTGAAGGAAATTGAGGCTTTACTGAAGCAAGTTTTTCAATCAATGTTAGTTTCCATTCTTCCGAGGGTTCAATATTTTCGATATTTTCAAACTCTGTAAAAGCATTCATTCGTTTTTTGTAAATTGGTTCTATATGATTATAATATATTTGACGATTATTATTTTGTTTTCTGGCACTTTTAAGAATTATTTTTAAGAATAAATTCTAATTCTCCTTTAACTTTCTTACCTGCACGTGACACAAGCGACTCAACAGCATTGATAGTTGTATTCATTATTGCTGCAATTTCTGAATTATTATAGCCTTCCATTTTGCTCAATGTAAACGCTATTCTTTGATTATCAGGTAATATATTTAATACTTGCATTAATTCCTTCAACTGTTCTTTTTCATGTATAGAATTATCTGGCATTATTCCGCCTACGACCCAGTTTGCTACCTCATCTAAATGTAAGATTTTTTTAAGAGAAGTTATACGTTTTTTCCGATTACGTTTTTTTATTTCATCTAAACTTTTCGTAACTGCAATTCTATATATCCATGTTGAAAGCTTCGCCTCCGCACGAAAAAAACTAATTGATTGAAATACTTCAATAAAAACTTCCTGTGAAATATCTTCTGCATCTTCTTTGTTCAACAAAAATCTATAACAAGTATTTATAACTTTATGTGCATAAAGCTCCATTAACTCATTAAAAGCATCTTTTTCTCCGCTTTTTATTTTTTTCAACAAATCAATATCTGTCATCATTCAATTGAATAAACTACTGTGATTTTGAATAAAGCGGACTGTAAATTATTCAATACAAATCATTTTCATACTTATTGAATAATTACCCATTGTAATTTTATAATAATAAATACCTGTTTTTAATGATAATTCGCTTGAGTTAAGAGAAACAGAATAATTCCCAACTGACTGGTATTGATTAACAAGCGTTTTAACTTCTCTGCCAAACATATCAAATATACTAAGCTGTACATTATTGGCAGTTGAAACTTTATATTTAATAGTGGTTTCGATATTAAATGGATTTGGATAAACTTTAATATAATTTTCAACTTTATTTTCATTATTAGATAAAATTGAATCGCATATTGCTCCATAAGCAATAAGTTTATTATTTGCCTGTTGAATTGAATTACTAAGTGAAACATCGTTAATATCAACACCATAGATCTCTAAATAACGCATACCTAAAGATAATCCATTGTTTAATGCAGAATCTAAAACTATTGATTTTTGATTTGGTATTATTCCGCATTTATTCATCCTTAATGGACCATCCTGAACATTCCATAGCATTTGAGCTCCAGTTCTGCATGGATTTTGATGCAGAATATACCATTGATTTCCAGTATTTATAACAGATTGTGGATTGCACCCAGATAAATCTTCTCGCCAAAGACCAAATCTGTCAGGATAATGAGTAATTCCATAGTTACTATATAAAGTTGCCAGATAATTTATAGGACGCCCTGAAGCTTTTGATTCAAAACTTACATAATCAGTTGAACACCATAAATGTGTGGAAGGGAATAAATTCATATAATAATCTGTCATTTTATTCATTAATTCCCCTAAACTATCTGCATTATAATTAAATACAGCCCAGAATGCTTGTTTAGTCATTAATAAAGTATCAGTAATAACAGTATCCGGTAATCCTCTGGAAAATGAGCCTCCAATTGTATTAATATATGAAACAGTTGAATTTGAAGCATACTTTGTTGATAAATTTTGAAGAAATATTCTATAACGATTAACATAAATTGAGTCCCATGTAATTACATCTGAAATTATTTGTCCGTAAGTTGAATGAAAACTATTATTATCAATGTGATAGTAATGTTGAGTTCCAATACTATCCAACCAATGAGGAACATCCAAAGGCTGTAAGGAAACTTTTTTATTATACGCAACTGCTTTAGCAATCTCTTCATCAATATAAGTCCAGTTGAAAACGCCTGGGCTATGTTCAATATTATCCCAGTTAAAACGGACAACAACTCCACTAATATTTGGATTTGAAAAAACAGATATATTATTGGAAATGTTAGCTGTACCTAAATAGTATACACCGCTAAGCCCTGTAAATTGTGCAAAGCATATATTAAAAATGAGAAGATTTAATAACGTTATAAGAATTTTTAAAAAATTTTGATCCATATTTTCTTTATTGAAATATAATTTATTCAATACAAATCATTTTCATGCTTTTTGAGTAATTACCCATTGTAATTTTATAATAATAAATACCTGTTTTTAATGATAATTCGCTTGAGTTAAGAGAAACAGAATAATTCCCAACTGACTGGTATTGATTAACAAGCGTTTTAACTTCTCTGCCAAACATATCAAATATACTAAGCTGTACATTATTGGCAGTTGAAACTTTATATTTAATAGTGGTTTCTAAATTAAACGGATTTGGATAATTTTGTTGAATGCTAAACATTGACGATAATTCGTTTATTTCAGCAATATTAGTAGCAGGAGCTGTAATCGTATATGAATAAGCCAATTCTCCGTTTGAATGTCCTGTTGTTACTTCGTTTGGTAAATAAGTTCTAAAATAATCTACTTTTGCACTTGAATCAGTAACACTAACTAACAAATAACCTCTACCTGGTATTATTACACCACTTAAATAACCATAGTTTGCAGCCTGTGTATTGGTAATGTTTCTATTAGATGGCTGCGGAACTTCCTGATATACAACACCATCTTTATCTTGTTTATCATATAAATGATCATGTCCATGAAAGAAAATCTGAGCATGATTATCTACCATTAACTGATGTATCGTTTTTTGAAAATTAGGGCGATATGTAGTAAAACCCCAGGTTGAATCAGCATTCTTACCACCCATTTCAAAAAAGTCGACATATTCAGCCCCTCCACGGGCATCATTACCTTTACCTCCAAGTAAATTATGGCAAAAAATGAATTTGAATTTAGCTTGGCTGGTTTCTAAAACATTTTTAAACCAGTTGTATTGTGTTGTACCAAGTGTCCAACCCCAATTACCTTTAACAACAGTGTACCAAAAAGGGTCAAGTGCAACTATTAAAACATTCCCCCATTCATAAGCATAATAATTTTCACGTAATCCAATAAATGGTTGATTTGTAGTATCACCCGTATAAAATGAGTTGGGGAAAGGATTCGGATAATAAAGCTTTCGGGTATTTGAAGCCATTACAGGCATACAGTTGGCTGTTCCGTTTAACAACCAGCCCAATTCGCCTTCATGATTTCCAATTACAAGATATAATGGAACTGAATGGCAAACTTCATTAAAATATGGTCTGAAAAGAGTATGACGGTTTGTAACTTCTGATTGTATCTGCATTGGTACTGGCAATTTTTCCGACATAAAAATATCACCTAAATCAAGCATAAAATCTGGATTTTTTGAGAAAATATTTTGAAGTGTTAAAGTATAAGCAGCCGGATTCGAATTTGTATCAAGATGAGGATCTGCTTCTATTGCAAATGAAAATGCGCTTCCAGCAGATCTTGGTGTATGAAAACTATGTTCAGTACCTGCCAAAAAAGTTGAGGAACTGCCATTTATTCGGTATCTTGTGCGATAATAATATTTTGTGTTTGTTTGTAAGTTTATAAAATCTGTTTCAAGCGGAACATTTACATTGGCAACTAAAGTAGTAGTAGAATTTGGATAAACACCAGATATAGTACCATATTCCCAATAAACATCTACTTGCTGATCAAACAAAATGTTCATTGTAATTGAAGTATTTGTAGGTCTTCCAAGTATCTCTGTGAAGTTTTGACTAAAAGTTAAATTAACCGCTAAAAATAATAATAAGAATATATGTATTTTCTTCATAATGCATGTTTTAATTTCTTTAAATATACTGCTTTTATCTATTAATAATTAATTTTTTATTTGATTTAAAACTTTTACTTTCAAGGCTTAATATATAAATACCATTTGAGAAATCATGAAGGTCAATATTGGTAGATTTTGTTTGCAAAAGCATTTGACCAAAAGCATTATACAGCTTAATCAAATAGTTATCAATATTTTCAGGAATCTGAACATAGAGGTTATCTTTAGCCGGATTTGGAAATAAATTTACCTCCATAAATGATTTTTCACTAATAGAAGTACTGCAATTTCCTATAGTATAACTAAATGCGACTTCACCATTGTGATGTAATCCAGTTAAAGTATCGGCTGGAAGATAAGCTCTAACAAAATCAACTTTTACACAGGCCGGTGAAACAGTTACTCTTAGATGACCTGTTCCTCCTATTGTATCTGAAGTATAGGCATCAGCGTTTGCCAGCATTCCGATTTCATAAGTAGAGTCACTGGGCATTGGTGTTTCCTGATAAATTACTCCATCGAGTATTTCATGAGCAAACAAATGATCATGACCTTGAAAAAAAATATTAACTCCATTATCAACAAACAATTTATGTATTGGCTTTGACCAACCCGGACGTTTAGTATTAAAATTATAGTTTCCATTTTGATCATAACCTCCCCATTCGAATAATTTTGCCTGAACTGCAGCACCTCTTCCTTGACCTGAAACATGATGTGCAAAAACAAACTTATACTGTGCAGTGCTATTTTCTAAAGTATTTTTCAACCATGTATATTGAGGTAAACCCAATGACCAATTCCAGTTAGTGGGTTTAGCTGAAGTATCGCATTGATTTCTGTATACATCCATTACAACAAATAAGGCATTACCCCAATTCCAAGCATAATAATTCTCAGGATTTCCCATACTATAAGGTTCAACATCAGTATTTCCTGAATAAAAATTATTGGGGATAGGATTAGGATAATACAATTTGCGGAATAAAGTACCCCATACAGCAATATTATTAGGTGGATTTTGAGCCAGATAATAATCAAATTCACCCTCATGATTTCCCAAACAAACATAAAAAGGAATTGAATGACAAATGCTTCCAATAAAGGGTAAATAATTTCTGTGAAGTGTATCTGACTTACCGGAAGTCATAGTTGAAACATAATGATCATCGCCAAAAATATCACCTAAAGATAGCATAAAATCAGGTTTATCTTCGGCTTGATTCTTGAGACAAATCTGATAAATACTTTTAACTCCCTTTTTATCATAAAGATGTTCATCAGATTCGATGGTAAAAGTAAAAGTACTACCCGCTGCACGCTGTGTGTAGAATGAATGTTCTGTACCAGTCAGAAATGTCGACGAATTTATTAATTTATATCTTGTTCTGTAATAATACTTTATATTGGTTGTTAGATTTGTTAAATCTATTTCATCCGGTAAATTAGCTATATTTGAAATTACTGATGTTGAATTGGGATAAACTCCCTGTTGTGTACCATATTCAATATATAAGTTAACACTTTGATTAAATAAAATGCTTACTGTTATTGAATTGTCTGTGGGTCTTCCCAGAATTTCTGTAAAAGTCTGTGCAAATAAAAAATTACTGACTACACAAAACGAGATTATTAATATTTTTCTTAGATATTGCATATTGAGTTTTTATTTTTAAAGTATCAGATTAAGAATTTTGTGCTTCATTATTTAATGTTGAAAACTAGCCTATTATTCAATCAAAGATCTAATATCTTCAATTTAGATTGTTTTACATCCAATAAATTTAATTTTTTTAGATAAAAAAAATAACAAAAGGTTTAATCTTTAATAGATTTAATATTCAATAATGACTTGATTATTTTAAACCTTTGGTTTTAATAAATGAACTTCTAGCATCTTTTTTATATTTAATACTGTTTAATTTCTTATTGCAGTTTTAAAGTTTGATGTGTTATTTATGTAGATGTAGCAGCGTAAAATGATACAACTTATTAGAGGTCTAAATGGATTGTAAGCATTAATTCATTCAGTATTTTAATAAAAGCTTTTGTTCTGAAAAACAAATAAGATAGCACAGTTATCCATTTACCGGTATTGTTTTCATTTTTAATAAAAAATGCTCAAACTCACAAACAATTTATTGAATTAATAAAAGAAAATATGGAATTAATATCAAATTACTGATTGAATCCATTTCAAAGGCGAAATAGAAATCATAAAAAAGTTACCAACTATATGAATAAAAAAGAAATAAGCAAGAATATAAAGCTGATTAATACAGCATTATTGGGTAGTTTTGCATCAGAAAACAGGTAATAATATACTCGATAATCCATCAGCTACATTGAATCAAGGAGTTGTTACTTAAAGAAATTCTTTGTATTTTTGCAGTGTGAATAAAAAAGTAGCTTTCCAAACCTTCGGATGTAAATTAAATTTTGCAGAAACATCTCAATTATCAAGACAATTTATTGAAAATGGCTATGAAATAGCTGATTTCAAGGAAACAGCCGATGTTTATGTAATCAATACCTGTACTGTTACTTCTATTGCGGAGAAAAAATGCAAAACAGCCATCCGGGGAGCTATAAACAGAAATCCGGATGCGAAAGTAGCTGTTATAGGGTGCTTCTCTCAATTAAAAGCTGAAGAAATCCAGGAAATAGAAGGAGTTGACATCATAGTCGGTAACAATGAAAAGCATAAATTACTTGAGATGATCTCAAACCGTGAAGTTAATGCTGAAGATAATTGTGCCTATTGCGATGTTAAACAAATGGGGAAAGAAGATGCTTTCGTCCCCTCCTATTCCTCCGGCGACAGAACCCGTTCTTTCCTGAAAATTCAGGATGGTTGTGATTATTTCTGTACCTATTGCGCCATCCCTTTTGCAAGAGGAAGAAGCAGAAGTGACACTATTGAAAATATAGTTATTTCAGCAGAACAAATTGCTGATAAAGGCTTAAAGGAAATAATTTTAACCGGTGTTAATATTGGTGACTTCGGCAAGCAAAATGGAGAAAATTTCTTACAGTTAATAAAAGCGTTGGATCAAGTGGAAGGTATTGAAAGATATCGGATTTCATCTATTGAACCAGAATTATTGTCAGATGAAATTATTGAATTTGTTTCCAATTCAAAAAAATTCTTGCCTCATTTCCATATACCTTTACAATCGGGAAGTAATAAAATATTGAAAATGATGAAAAGGCATTATCAAAGAGAATTATTTGCTGACAGAATTGCAAGGATAAAAGAAATAATGCCAGCTTCATGTATAGCTGCAGATGTAATTACAGGATTCCCTGGCGAAACGGATGAAGATTTTCAGGATGCTTTTGAATTTATTAATTCACTACCTATCTCCTACCTTCATGTTTTTACTTATTCGGAAAGACCTGATACTATAGCTGCAAAACTTGAAGGGAAAGTTGCAGTTAATATTCGTCGAGATAGAAGCAAAGTATTACAATTACTTTCTGACCAAAAAAAACATAATTTTTATTTACAGAATAAAGATTTAAAATTAAAAGTATTATTTGAATCTGATATACATCATGGATATATATTTGGGTTTACTGATAATTATATTCGAGTTAAAATTAAAGCAGATAAAAAACTGATAAACAAGGTAGTTGAAGTAAAACTTAATATACTTGATATTGATGAAGTGTATTTTGTTGAAGATACAAAACCCAGCATTGATTAAATTAAAATCCAACGTTAAAATCTTTGCTTACAAATTCCATATCAATTATTTAATTAAAAATAGCTTAGATTTTCATAGCAATTAATTGTGAAAGAAAAGCATTTTTTTATTCATAACATTCAATTTGCTATAAAGCTATAAATAATAAGGTTTACATGCGTATTACAGCCTATTTTATGGCTATTAGGCCCAAAATGATTAAATAATCCATAAGTCAATGAATCGCTTTTTTATTAATTTTATTGAAAATTTTCTGTAATTTATTATAATTTATAACCACATATATAGATAGTTTTACATTAAAGTCTAAAAGCAAATAAAAGAAAAAATATCACTTTAAATTTTATTTACACTGTTTATCAATGATTTAATTGATATTTTTAAATTTATTTCAAATATTCAGGTGTTTCTTTGCTTCATTAAAAAAAAATTGTATCTTTGAACCATAATTTTGTGATGAATATACTTTACTTACTAATAGGAGTTAGTCTTTTTGCCGCTTTAATTTTTTTGTGGCTATTTGTCTGGTGTGTAAAATCAGGTCAATATGAAGATAACTATACACCATCAATTAGAATTTTGTTTGACGATGATGAAGTAAAGGGAGAAGAAACCAAAGAATAGCAATAAACTTAAATCTTAAAGTATGGAGATACAAAAATTCAACTACGACAACGCCATTGTTAAAAATTTTATCTGGGCTACTGTTATCTGGGGAGCTGTAGCTATTATTGTTGGCTTATTAGCAGCTTTACAACTAGCATTTCCAGCTTTTAATCTTGGATTAGAATTTACATCATTCGGACGTGTAAGACCGGTGCATACCAACGCTGTTATCTTTGCTTTTATCGGAAATGCCATGTTTGCTGGAGTTTATTATTCATTGCAACGAGTATTAAAAGCCAGAATGTTTAACGATATACTGAGTAAAATTAATTTCTGGGGATGGCAATTAATCATTGTTTTTGCAGCAGTTACATTGCTTGCAGGTTTTACAACCGGAAAAGAATATGCTGAGTTGGAATGGCCAATAGATATTCTGATTGCAATTATCTGGGTTACTTTCGGTTGGAATATGATCGGTACTATTATAAAACGCAGGGTAAAGCATATCTATGTTGCTGTATGGTGGTATCTGGCTACTTTTATAGGTGTTGCAGTTTTACATATTGTAAATTCTATAGAAATTCCTGTTTCATTATTAAAAAGCTATCCTATTTATGCCGGAGCACAGGATGCTGTGGTTCAATGGTGGTATGGACACAATGCTGTTGCCTTTTTCCTTACGACTCCATGGTTGGGTATAATGTATTACTTTCTCCCAAAGGCATCTGACAGACCAATATATTCATATCAACTTTCAATTATCCATTTCTGGGCTTTGATATTCATTTATATGTGGTCAGGTCCTCATCATTTATTATATCAGGCTTTACCAGATTGGGTTCAGGCATTGGGTGTTACTTTTTCAATTATGTTAATTGCACCTTCATGGGGTGGAATGATAAATGGTTTTTTAACGCTTAGAGGTGCATGGGATAAAGTTCGTGACAGTGCTGCTCTTAAATTTATGGTTGTTGCTATTACAGCTTATGGTATGGCAACTTTCGAAGGTCCAATGATGTCTCTCAAAAGTGTAAATGCTATCAGTCATTTTACCGATTGGACTATTGCTCATACACATATTGCCGGAATGGGCTGGAATGGCGGTTTAATTTTTGGTATGCTTTACTGGTTGGTTCCTAAACTTTTCAGAACAAAACTATATTCTGAAAAACTTGCAAATACACATTTCTGGATTGCAACGCTTGGTATTCTTATGTTTGCAATTCCTCTTTACTGGGCCGGAATCACACAGTGGCTGATGTTAAGAGAATACACGGCTGATGGATTATTAACTTATCCTAACTTCATTGAAACCTCATCACGCTTACATCCAATGTATGTTTTACGCATCTTTGGTGGCATACTATTTTTATTAGGTTTCCTAATGTTCTTATTCAATATTGTAAAGACCATAAAAACCGGAAGCCTTGTTAATGATGAAGCTGCTGAAGCTGCTGCTCTTGTTAATACAGAAAAAAGGAACATTGCCAAAGAAACTATTCACCGCTGGATGGAAAGGAAATCTGTCCGTTTTGCAATTGTTGTATTTATAGCACTTGTTGTTGGTGGAATAGTAGAAATTATTCCAATGATGATGGTTGACTCTAACATTCCTAAAATATCAACTGTTAAACCTTATTCTCCATTAGAACTGGCAGGACGGGATATATACATCAGCAATGGTTGTTATAATTGTCATTCACAACAAGTGCGTCCATTGAGATATGAAACTGACAGGTATGGTGAGTATTCAAAAATTGGCGAATTTGTTTACGATCATCCTTTCCAGTGGGGTTCACGCCGCGCCGGTCCTGATTTAGCTCGTGCCGGTTATATAGGAAGTTCAACTTACAAAACAGCAATCTGGCATTATAATCATTTCAACAAACCATTGGAAATGATCCCTCAATCAATAATGCCGGCTTACCCGTTTCTAATTAACAAAGAGGTAGACTTAACTACGATTGCAGCTAAAATACGTTGTATGCAATTCCTTGGTATACCATATGCAAAAGATTTTGATAAAATCGCAACAGATGATTATATGCGAGAAGCCAAATTAATAGTTACCGAATTAAAAGCTTCAGGTGTTGAAATTAAACCAACCTCTGAACTAATAGCTATGATTGCTTACCTGCATAAACTCGGACGCGATATATCACCTGTTGCAAATAAAACATCAAAATAAAGATATGAGTTTTGTAAGTGACGTATTGTCGAACGAAAATGGAATCCAATGGTACTACATTATTGGATTACTAATATTTCTTTCTCTTTTTATTGTAATAGTATATAAAGTAATAAAGATTCCTAAATCAGATTTATTAGATTACAAAGAATCCATTTTTAAAAACGACAAGACATCTGAAGGTAAATAAATAATTAATACTGAATATTATGGATGAAAATATTGAAGAAAAAAATAATAACATCGACAATCATGATGAATCACATGAATACGATGGAATCAAAGAATTAAACAATCCTTCGCCATTGTGGGTAATTTTACTTTTTCTTGCCACTTTTGGATTTTCTGGTATTTATGCAGTTAAATACTTTGGATTCCCTAACAATGGCATGGACCAGACCAGCGAATACAAATCTTCTGTGGAGGATCAAAAATTAAAAATGAGTTTAATTGCAGATACTAAAGCTGCTTTATTACCTGAACCAGCCATGATAGCCGCAGGCGAAAAACTATTTAAAGAAAAAGGTTGTATAGCCTGCCACGGGCAAAAAGGTGAAGGTAATACAATTGGTCCTAATTTATGTGACAAATATTGGATAAATGGCTGTAAACAAGAGGAAATAATCTTATCTATTACAGAAGGAATTCCTCAAAAAGGCATGACTCCTTTTAAGTCTACTTTAACTGGATCGCAAATAAAACAATTGGCTATTTATATAAAAAAATCTTTGAGTAAATCTAATCCGGTTAACGGAAAAGCAGCTCAGGGAGTAGAATGTAAATAAATTAAGTAAAATCATAATTTTCTCATGCCCAATTAAGCTAAAAGGCTAATGGATAATAATCAAGCATTTCGTGATCGGCCAATTAATATAGACGAAGCGGGCAATAACAGACGGATTCTTGCAAAGCAGCCAAAAGGTAAATGGTACACAAGACGTACTTATTTTGCCTGGTTTTGCATTTTATTCCTGATATTAGCTCCAATTATCAAAATAAATGGCAATCCGCTGATGTTACTTGATATTGCCAATCGTAAGTTCTCTCTGTTTGGCAATCTGTTTTTCGCTCAGGATACTTTTATTCTAGCACTCATCATGTTGGTCACTGTGGTTTGTATTGTCTTGTTTACAGTTATATATGGAAGACTTTGGTGTGGATGGGCTTGCCCTCAAACAATATTTCTGGAAATGATTTTCCGTCGTATTGAATATCTGTTTGAAGGAAATCCCCGAAATAATTCTAAAAAAGAAGATGATGACCCTTTCCATATTTTTCGAAAAATAGGAAAGCATATTTCTTTTATCTTACTATCGTTTATTATTACAAATGTGTTTCTTATGTGGTTTACAGGTCCTGATAAATTACTGGAAATAATAAGTTCTCCAATAAGTGAAAATCAATTGGGATTTTTGTTTATGGCTGGAATTTCGATTTTTTATTATGTGGTTTATGCATTTTTAAGAGAGCAGATTTGTACAGTATTTTGTCCATATGGAAGACTTCAGGGTGTTCTGCTTGATTCAAAATCGATATCAGTAATATACGATTTTAAACGAGGAGAACCAAGGGGTTCAAAAAATGAAGGTGACTGCATTGACTGTGGTCAGTGCATTGCAGTTTGTCCTACAGGTATCGATATTAAAAATGGTTCTCAGTATGAATGTGTTAATTGCACTGCCTGTATAGATGAATGCAATAGTGTAATGAAAAAGATAAAAAAACCGGGCAATTTGATTCGTTTTGATTCCTACAATGGAATTGAAACGGGTAAAAGATCCATTTTCAATGCCCGAACTTATGCATATTCAGCAGTTTTACTTGTTCTTATCTTCGTACTTGGCTTTACAGTTTCTAGACGTAGCACATTGGATGTTTCTATACTTCGCATGCAGGGAACTATGTGTCAAGTAATTGATTCTGTAACAGTATCGAATATTTACAATGTGAAAATTATTAATAAAACAAATCTTACAAAGCATATAACATTCAAATTGATGGATATTGAACACGGTAGTCTTGAATTTACCAATGATATTTCACTAATACAGGTAGGCAAAACCGCTGAAAGTGTACTAATGATTAAACTTCCAAAACAAGAATTAAAAGGGAGAACTACTGACTTGAAAATTTGTATTTTTGAAGCTAATATTCTTATTTCTACTACAACTCTTAACTTTATCGGACCTCAAAATTAATAAAAAATGAAATTCAACTGGGGACATGGGATTCTCTTATTTATGATACTATTTTTGCTTTTATCAATTGCATTTATAATTTTCTCACTCAATCAGTCGGAGGATCTTGTATCAGATGATTATTATGAACAGGGAGCTGGCTATTCAAAACAAATTGAAATCAATAAAAGATCTTCGGTTTATATTGACAGTATTAACGTAAATCCAATAAATTCAGGTATAATTATCAATCTTTGCAAAAGTCTGGCTAGCTCTGGTGATACACTCTATATCCATTTCTACAGACCTTCTGATAAAAAAGCAGATCTTAAAATAAAGTCCCTGATGTCAGATGAAATAAGTATACCTTCCACTGAACTAAAGAGTGGAAGATTTCTGGTGAAAATGTCCTGGAATCACGCTGGAAATTCTTATAATATTCAGAAAGATATACTTTTAAAGTAATGGAAGTTGTATTTGCAGGTTTTATACTTGGATTAGCCGGAAGTCTCCATTGCGCAGGTATGTGTGGCCCAATAGCCCTTAACCTTCCTTTACGCGGTATTACTTTTACAGAACGATTCTTAAGCGGCATTTTGTATAACCTTGGGCGTACTTTAATGTATGGTTTAATGGGTGCAATATTTGGCTCTATTGGCCAGGGCTTAATGATGCTGGGTATTCAACGCTGGGTATCAATTACTATGGGAAGTTTATTGATAGTTTCTGTACTGGCTCCTTTTATGATTAAAAAAATACATTTTAAACGGTTTGATTTATTTACCGGATTCGTAAGAAAAAGTATCCAAAAACTTTTTAGTATTCGTTCTTATAAAAGCCTTTTCCTGATTGGTATGCTAAACAGTCTTTTACCGTGCGGACTTGTATATATGGCAATCATTGGTGCTATTGCTACCGGAAGCATATTATCAGGCAGTCTTTATCTTATTTTATTTGGACTAGGAACAATACCTATGATGCTTACAATATCGTTGATTGGTAATGCATTAACACTGAATGTCAGAAATTTATTAAACAAGCTAATTCCTTATGTAGTTGTACTTATTGGTGTACTGTTTATTCTCAGAGGCTTATGCCTTGGCATCCCTTACATTAGTCCGTCAAAAGAAAAACTCGAAACCACATTACAAATGAAATCAACCGATGCTCACAAGACAGAAATTGAAAAGAACGGTGATTGCTGTCATTCTAAATAAACATTAAAATGCATTCCGGGAACATTTGTATTCATTGTGGTGCCGATTGTGGCAAAAGCCCGATTCTATGGAAAGAACTTATTTTTTGTTGCAATGGTTGCCAACAGGTTTATCAGCTGCTAAATGAAAATAAGCTCCAACAATATTATACTTTAGTTAAACTACCTGGTATTAAATCTGAAGAAGCAAACTATTCAGGGAAATATGCATTTCTTGATAAAGATGAAGTTAAAAACAAGTTGTATGAATTCTATGAAAACAATCTTGCAAAAGTCAGCTTTTATATACCTGCAATACATTGCATTTCTTGCATCTGGTTACTTGAGCATCTCAACAAACTTAACGTAGGTATAAAACAATCATCCGTTAATTTTGTAAAAAAAAACTGTACTATAACTTTTGATACTGAAGAGATTTCGCTAAGACAAATTGTAGAATTACTTATTTCTATTCATTACATTCCTGAAATTTCGCATCAATCTTTAGAAAGAAAAGGGAAAAAGAAAAGCAGCAATGCGCTTACTTACAAAATTGGAGTAGCCGGTTTTATTGCAGGTAATGTAATGATGTTTAGTCTTCCATCCTATTTTAATGGTAAACCACTGGATGGTTTGTTAGGTGTATTTTTTAGCTATATCTCTTTTATACTAACATTGCCTTTGGTTTTTTACTGTGGAAGTGATTACCTGATTTCAGCATGGAAGGCAATCCGTAAGAAAATTATCAACATAGACCTTCCGATTGCATTGGGTATTTTAACACTTTTTATTGTAACAACCTATGAAGTTTTCACTCAAACAGGACAAGGATATTCTGATAGTCTTTCAGGATTATTGTTTTTTCTGTTGCTGGGAAAATGGTATCAAAGCAAAACTTATGAAGCACTTACTTTTGACAGGGATTATAAATCCTATTTCCCTGTGGCAGTTACCAAATTAAATGAAAACAGGGAAGAGAATATCTTACTAAAAGATATTCAGGTGAATGATTTGCTGTTAATCAGAAACAAAGAACTTATACCAGCAGATGCTGTTTTATTTGATGGAATTGCCCTCATAGACTACAGCTTTGTTTCGGGTGAGTCCACTCCTATCCGAAAGGAAACAAACGATGCTCTATATGCAGGTGGAATACAGGTTCAGGGAGCTATAACGATTAAAGTTGTAAGGGAAGTTAGTCAAAGCCATCTTACTCAATTATGGAATCAAAGTGAAACAAAGCAATTACCTTCAAAACAATTGCTTCCAATGATTGATCGTATTAGTGCATGTTTCACAATTATAATTATCAGCGTGGCTATTGCCGGATTTATCTATTGGTGGATGTCCGGAGAATTACATCAGGCCGTTCTGGTATTTACATCAGTACTTATTGTAACCTGTCCTTGTGCACTGGCACTTTCATTACCTTTTACACTTGGAAATTCTATTCGTTTACTGGGATTACAGGGAGTTTATCTTAAGAATACGCATATTATTGAGAATCTTAGTAAAATAGATAGTATTGTCTTTGATAAAACCGGTACCATCACAGTTCCCGATCAAAACTTTATTAGTTATTCAGGACGTACACTTACTGAAGAAGATATTATTTTAGTTGTATCTCTTGCACGTCAATCCACTCATCCTTTGAGTCAATCACTTGTTAAGCATTTTAAAGATATTGACGCAATTACAGTTCAGGGATTTGTTGAAATATCGGGAAAAGGAAGTTTTGCATTTATAAATGGAAAAAGAGTACGACTTGGATCTGCTGTTTATTTAGATATTGAAAATATTGAAAACACAGATCGTTCAGCAAAAGTTTATATAGAGCTGAATAATACTTTTTATGGACATTTTACAATCGGGAATAAATATAGAGAAGGATTTCTAAATGTTGCTTCAAATCTTAGAGAAAAATTTAAGTTGTATTTGTTATCAGGAGATAATTCTACGGAAAAAGAATTTTTAAAATTTTTTTTTAATGAAGATGCTATGAACTTTGAACAGACCCCACAACAAAAAATGGATTTCATAAAGAAATTACAACAGCAAGGACATAATGTTTTAATGGCAGGTGATGGTCTGAATGATGCAGGTGCTTTTTTACAAAGCAATGTTGCTGTGTCAGTTGCCGATGATATTTACCATTTTTCACCAGCAGGAGATATTATTATTGAAGCTTCTAAATTCCACATCATTAAGGATGTAATAAAATTCTCCAGACAATCACTGAATATTGTAAAAATAAGTTTTGCTATTTCTTTCCTTTACAATATTTTTGGCTTAATGTATGCATTATCAGGCAATATGTCGCCCGTTGTAGCAGCCATATTGATGCCAATAAGCTCAGTATCGGTTGTAGCTATTGCTATTTTCGGAACAAAACTTGCATCCAAACTGACATTTAAAAACAAATAACAAAACAACATTTATTACTTTTTAAATAAAATGCTAATCTTTTATCAGATAGAGTTCTTAAGAAATACCAACAGCTAATTTACTTTTATATATTAAAAAGGAGAATATAAAAATCTTTTAAAAAGCGAATTTACACGACTCATATCATTGAATTTATGTATTTTAACTTTTTTTTAAAATAAAGAGCTTAAAACGCTTGTTCGCATTACTTAAAATTCTAACTTTGCCAGAAATATTCAAATCAATCATTTATTAATATAGAAAGGTCAAGAATAATGAAAAAAAATGTTATCATTATTGGTGCTGCAGGTCGTGATTTTCACAACTTTAACTGTTATTACAGAGGCAATGCCAATTACAATGTTGTAGCTTTTACAGCTGCCCAAATCCCTGATATTGATGGAAGAAAATATCCTAAAGAACTAGCTGGAATTGAATTATATCCAGAAGGAATTCCAATTTTGGCTGAATCTGAATTGCCAAGATTAATCAAAGAATTAAAAGCGGATGATTGCGTATTTTCATACAGCGATGTTCCTTACAACAGAGTAATGAATGTTAGTTCAGTTGTAAATGCAGCCGGTGCAAATTTTATTTTATTAGGACCAAAAGACACTCAGATTGCAAGCACAAAACCAGTAATTGCAGTAGGTGCAGTTAGAACCGGTTGTGGAAAAAGCCAGACTTCAAGAAGAATCATCGAATTATTGATGGATCAGGGCTTGAAAGTTGTTGCTGCTCGTCATCCAATGCCTTATGGTGATTTGAATGCACAAAAAGTACAACGTTTTGCCACTGTTGAAGATTTAGCTAAACACAAATGCACCATTGAAGAAATGGAAGAATACGAACCACATGTTGTACGTGGTAATGTTATTTATGCTGGTGTTGATTATGAAGCAATCTTAAGAGCTGCTGAAAATGATCCTGATGGATGTGATGTAGTTTTATGGGATGGTGGAAATAATGACTTCCCATTCTTTAAACCAGATTTAACTGTAACTGTTGTTGACCCACACAGACCAGGTCATGAAGTAAGTTATTATCCTGGTGAAGTTACTGCCCGAGTTGCTGACGTTATCGTTATCAATAAAATGGACAGTGCTGCTCCTGAAGCAATACAAATCGTAAGAGATAATATCGCAAAAATCAATCCAACTGCTATTGTTGTTGATGCGGCTTCTCCATTAACTGTTCATAACCCTGAATTAATCAGAGGTAAAAGAGTATTGGTAGTTGAAGATGGTCCAACATTAACTCACGGTGAAATGAAATTAGGTGCAGGTACTGTTGCTGCCAAAAAATTTGGTGCAAAAGAATTGGTTGATCCTCGTCCTTTCGTTGTTGGTAAAATTGCTGAAACATTCAGAATTTATCCTAACATCGGTACTTTAATGCCAGCTATGGGATACGGTGCTGAACAGGTAAAAGATTTAGAAACTTCTATCAACAATACCGATTGCGATGCAGTAGTTATTGCAACTCCTATTGATTTGACCAGAATTATCAAAATCAACAAACCTTATACTAAAGTTGATTATGAATTACAGGAAATTGGTTATCCAAACTTAACTCAAGTGGTTGCTGATTTTGTTAAAAAACATAATTTAGTTAAAAAAAGCGGCTGTGGCTGCGGATGTAACTAATAGCTTATTTAAAGGCGACTATTTTAGTCGCCTTTTTTTTTGATATAAAAGTAAAATTGTAGTATTTTTGAAAATAGAAAATTAAATAAATTCAATCAATATGAAAAATAGAAGCTTAGTCTCAATCAATGATTATTCAAAAGAAGAGTATTTAAAAATACTCGACATTGCTGAAGAATTTGAAAAAAATCCAAAACAAAAAATTCTTGAAGATTATGTGGTAGCCACTTTGTTTTTTGAACCTTCCACGCGTACACGATTAAGTTTCGAAAGTGCCGTTAGTCAATTAGGTGGAAAAGTAATCGGTTTTACAGATGCAGCCAGCTCAAGTGTTAAAAAAGGAGAATCTTTGAGAGATACAATAAAAACTGTAGCAAATTACTCTGATTTAATTGTAATGCGTCATCCACTGGAAGGTAGCGCAAGATTTGCAAGTGAAGTCTCTTCAGTACCAATCATCAATGCAGGTGATGGCGCTAATCAGCATCCTACTCAATGTTTGCTCGATTTGTATTCAATACGCAAAACACAGGGAAAGTTAGATCATCTTCACATTGCTTTTGTCGGTGACTTAAAATATGGAAGAACAGTACATTCCAATGTTATCGCACTTACCAATTTCAACTGTACTTTTCACTTTGTTTCTCCTTTTGAATTAAAACTACCCAGTGCTGTAAAACGCCATATTAAAGAAAAAAATCTGGAATATTATCAGTATACCGATTTGAATGAAGTAATCCCGTTTGTAGATATTTTATACATGACCCGTATTCAGCGCGAACGTTTTTCGGACCCTGTTGAATACGAAAGAGTTAAAAATGCCTATATCCTTAACGGTGATATGCTGGGTAACTGCAAACCAAATATGAAAGTACTGCACCCATTACCAAGAGTAAATGAAATCAATGAAAATGTGGATGATATGAAAGAAGCTTATTATTTTCAACAAGCCCGCAATGGTGTATATGTTCGTCAGGCATTAATGGCTTCAATTTTAGGGATTAAATAAACAGATTGCAAATTTTTAATTTTACAAACAATGGAAAGTAAAAAAATAAGAACAGAATTAATAGTATCTGCATTGGAAAATGGTACTGTTATTGACCATATTCCCTCCAAAAACGTTTTTCAGGTTATTAAAATTTTAAATCTGGATAGCTTTGACAATCAGATTTTGTTTGGAACCAATCTCGACAGCCGTAGATATGGCAAAAAGGGAATTATAAAGGTTAAAAATAAATACTTTGAAAAAGAGGAGATCAATAAAATTGCCATTGTAGCCCCATCAGCTACCTTGATTGTTATTAAAGATTTTGAAATTATCGAAAAGAAAGCGGTTGAAGTACCTGCTATAGTTGATAAATTTATCAAATGTATCAATCCAAACTGTGTAACAAATCACGAAAATATTCCTACAAGATTTGATGTAATTGATAAAGATGCTATGAAACTTCAATGTCATTACTGCGAGAAAACAACTTCTAAAGAGAATTTTATCTTTATATAAATTGCAAACAGATATATATTACAAAACCTTGCCCTGCATAGCTGAGCAAGGTTTTTTTATTTAAAATTCCACAACTTCTGTTCATTAACCCACTCTGAAAATTCATAATGTAAATTATATTTAGTAATTAGAAAGGGATGAAATAAAATTTTTTAACCTTTAAATTGAGTATATTTGTAAAGGTTTTTGTGAGTATTATTTTCATATATACCTGATTTCCCAATTCTTTTTTTGTATACACTTCTTTAGATTAAAAGCTTATTTTGAATTGAAAATTATATTTATAAATCAATAAAAAGGAGGTAATTATGCCAAAATCTACTCATTTAATTTCATTCTTATTGAGCAGTATTATCGTTTTGGGTTTATTTAACCTAAACACCTCTGCAAGAGAGTATTTCCCTGTTTCAGATTTAGTATCAAAGCCCTATTTAAAAGTTGAAAATGCAAGTCAAACCAGCCATATAAAAGGGAGCTCACCCCTTGATGGAGGAATTGCAATTATAACACTGCTTGCAATAGGATATATAGCAAGAAAAACTATATACCATCTTAAAAAAAAGAAAAAGACTTAACTTTTTTAATTGAAGTCAGTTATTTGTAATTATGAATTATATGCCTACCCATCAGCTTATAGTGATTCGTTAAAAATACATACTGAAAGCCAAAAGGCTTAAAGGATTGGTATATATTTTAAATCGTGAATAAGAAGGATAGTAGCCCTTAGCATCTTTAGTACTGGTATACAAAAAATTTAAATTCATTTCAGCTGAGATCGCACATACTTTCCATAAATGATATCTTATGCCGAATGAAGGAGCTGCACTAAACCCGCTAATATTTATATCGTAAGAAATGTTGGAAATAAGAGCGTATGAAGCATCAGGATTACCAAAGCCTTTATGTTTATATCCATTTAGAGATCCCCAATAATAAGCTAGATCAAGGGCACCGTAAAAGTCGAATTTCTTAAGCCTATAGTTTCTTTCGTATCCTATACTGAGCTTATTCATCTGATAACTACCGCTATACTTCCTGAACCAACCGGATATTGTAGTATTCCAGTAAGTACTGTCAACAACAGTTTTATAGTTAAGTGTATTAGATGAGAATGCTATGCGGAATCCATTTTCTTTCCAGTGCAATTTATAGAAAAAGCTAAAAGTATTAAAAAACTTATTTTGAGGATTTGAATAAATAGTATCAAACTGCGCAACAATTAGTAAGAAGATGAATTCTATACTTTTATTCTGAGGAAATTCTATAAAACCGGATAAATTCCCAAAATTAGGCTGACTGTACAATCCCATACCAAACTCATGGTAAATAAGCTTAGTTTTGACAGTATCATCAACTGCATCATCAACAGTATCATTAACATTATCATTAGGATAGGATTCAAAACTTTGTCCTCTAACGAATGAAGAGCAAAACATCACTACTAAAAACAGCAATACTTTTATCAATTTTAATGAATAATAATGTTTCATATTTTATCTATTTAAATTAATTTATTATACCTCAACAAATATTATGAACACATAAAAAAAATAATTGTTGACAAACAACGATTATTTTAAGCTCCCAAAATATTCAGCATTAGCTGAAAAAACACTCAATTTTCAATCTTAAGACTTTTCCCTTTTCATCTTCTTTGCATGATATTTCTGAATTCTGTCATTTTTATAATTTATAAATCATCTTTGTTTTTTTGAATTTCTTTATGTTAAAAAAAGAAAGATTGATGATTTATATCATTTAAAAAGAATAATTTTGGGAAATTGAAAAGCAATAAAATATGATGCATGTTTATTGTAAAAAGCCAGTCAAATTTTATTGGCTTGTTGAAGTTTTGTTGCGGGGATTTAGGAGTTAGGAATAATTCAAAAAAAGGGTTATGCTAAAAAATATTATTATTTCCAGTTTAAAAAAAGTTGATCAGTTATCATACAGTCGACAAAACCCGGTTCATAATTTACAATTTATTCCCAGTGTGAAAAAGTCAAACTTTTTTTTAGTATTCGTTTCACTAGTGTCCGGTTATAAATCAAAGATAGTCAATTGATTATAATCAACAGT
>JBMOKG010000014.1:0-76745 GCA_049315385.1 Bacteroidales bacterium | reverse complement strand
CAGCAAAAATAATGGAAGGAGAATTAACCAATGCCCTGGCAATGGCCACTCTTTGCTGCTGTCCTGCAGATAATTCCCTGGGCAAATGATTCATTCTTTCTCCCATTCCCACAGTTTTCAATACTTCAACTGCTTTAGACTGCTGCATGGCTTTGTTCATTTTAATCAAAGCCAAAGGTAGTTTTACATTCTGGATAGCTGTAAGATAAGGAATCAAGGCAAAGCTCTGCATGATAAAGCCCACATTTTCTCTTCTGAAAAGAGCCAGTTCACTGTCACTTACACAGCTCAGATTTTTTCCCATCAGACTGAAACTACCTGAACTCGGTCTGATTAATCCCGCTAATGTCAACAACAGTGTTGTTTTGCCTGAACCCGAAGGACCGGTGATGGTAACAAAGCTACCTTTTTCAGCAGTAAGCGAAATATTTTTCAGGGCGTCTACCAACCCATCTTTATGGTGGTATATTTTCGAAAGGTTTTCTGTATGTAATATGTTCATTTTATTCCTCCTGCATATTAGAAAATGGTTCGAATCTGGCAGCAAAATAAGCAGGGAGCAAAGAACCTGTAATTGAAATCCCGATAGATATTAAAACTGACCATACTAGAAATAAAGGAATAGCTGCTACCTGTATTTGTGCGAAAACAGGTCCCATATAATAGGCTGCAATTGTTCCCAGGCAATAACCCAGCACCCCTCCTATCAATCCTAAAACACAGGCTTTCAACAGCAAAATTTTGTATATTTCAGATTTATAGCATCCTATCATACGTAAAATTCCAATTTCTTTTTTACGTTCATTCACATTGGCCCACATATAATTACCGATAGAAATGCTTCCAACAAAAAGAATGATGATCAGAAAAATGATTGAAGTTTTTTTCATCATTTTATTGGTTTCAATTTGGGTAGATACAATCTGACCAATAGTTGTTATTCTGGTATCCGGCAAAATATTTCTTAATTTTCCCAGCAGACCATCAGAAATAGCATTGCAGCAACCCATAATTTCAATAGCACTGATTTGATCTTTAATACCTAAGATTTCCTGAGCTGCTTTTAAATTTACAAATATTCGGTCATCATCCACGGTGCCTGTTTCATCAAGTAATTTAGCGACTGTAAATTCTTTATCCTGAATCTTTAGTTTGTCATTTACTTTCAAATTAAGTGCTTTTGCAGCCTGAGTTCCCAATAAACATTCAGTATAATCTAAACTATCAACTCCTTTCCGTTTCAGTTTTTCATCTTCATAACCATGGCTTATATTTGATTCGGTGGAAGGAGCACAACTTGCCTCCAATTCCTTTCCAAAACCTGTATTTTGCCAGAGTGGTTTAGATGCAATTTCATTTTTGGGTTGAATACCTGTTAGCACAAATTTCTTATTACCAATTGTAATTCTACGACTTAATTTTGGAGATAAATTATCTACACCTTTAATTTCAGATGTTAATATTTTCTCCACATATTCCATAGGAATCGTAGGTGCATCTATGTCAGAAGTGTAGTAATCATCAATGCTAGTAGCTTGTGGCAATACAAGAATATTTGCACCGAGATTATCAAGTTTAACAGCTACCGCTTTTTCAGAATATACATTGATGGTACGGATACCAACAATAACACTGATTCCAATTACTATAGCCATCAAACTGGATATAAGCTGCGTTTTTTTATTCCAGAGTTCTATCCAGACTAGTTTAAATAAGTTCATAGTAAGCGTTTTATTAGCATTTTTTACCACTACCACAACTACCCGGACTGCAACCACCTACTTTTTTATTTACCGTTTTTACAAGATCGGTTGATTTTGCTTTTGATTCATGCACACCAGTATACTGACCTTTTCCATTAAAAATCAAAACGGTGGTTTTTGTTTTATCAGGATTTAACAACGCAATAAAATTAGCTTCATCTTTACTATCAATATCAATAAAAACAACGTTGGCTTTATTTCCAATACTTGCAGCGGCTATTTTACATTCAGCCATCAAAGCATCTTTATCTTTTGCATTTTTCTTTCCGCAGATAATAAGTGCTGCTTTACCGTTTTCAAATCCTAATAAAACATCAGCCTGATTTTTAGAAGGAATATCAGCAATTAGTTTTTCCACTGTTGCATCTGAAGCAGTAAGAGCTCCGGTTACAACATCAGTTGTTGCAACAACCAAAACCATTGGCAGTGGAGCACCTGCAAGTCTGTATTTTGCAATTAAAGCTGCATTGGCTTTGTCATCACGATCTAATTTGACAACCTCTATATTTTTAGCTTTTCTCTTAGCATTTTCTGCAACTTTTACGAGTGCTTCAGCTCCTTTAGAGGATTTATCTGTAACAATCAAAAAAATAGTCTTACTAGATTTCTGAGCTTTTCCGATTTCTGATTTTGCTCCCTGTGCAAAAATGTTTGACATTGCAAACATTGTGCATAAAATAAACATCGTGATTTTTTTCATTTTATAAATATTTAAATGAGTGAATAATTAATCGCAGTTACATATAAAGTTGCTGATGGATTGATCAAATAGCTGATTGAAAAGAATTCTGATTTCGTTGAGTTTTATTGGATTTAAACAATAATGAATTTTCAACCCATCAATAGTACCATTAATGATTCCAATTTCTTTCAATTCTTTCAAATGCTGAGAAACCGTTGTTCGGCTTAAAGGCAGGAAATCTGAAATATTTCCCGTACGAATCTCTTTTTTTTCTGCTAAAAGTTTAATTATTGCAATTCGTGCTGGATGTGATAATACCCTGGCATAATTCGCAACTAGCTGTTGATCTGTAGTATATTCAATTGAAATATCTTTTGTCATTTTTTAATGTTTAATGTTGCAAACATACGACATTAAATTGATAAAACAATATTTTTTTAAACACTTTTCAAAAAATGTTTAAGAACCAGTCTAAAAGAAAATTTGTGTAAAATAAACTATTGATAAATAAATACTCTATAAATTAAATTATTATTTGAAGAAAATTCTTAAAAATCCAGGATTTGTTTTCATAAAATAATTTTCGGATATTTAATATATTACTATTTTCTTTAATTAGACATCCTATTTCTAATTTTAAAATATAAGCTTTGGGTTTCCCTTTTTATAAAGCACGACTTCCACTTTTTCAGAAGTTATCATGCAACCGTATTTAAGTTTATCGAACCAGGGTAAAATAATCCGGCAAAACTTTTCTATTTTGTCTGTATTATCCACAATTTCAATAACTATTGGAATTTTTTCGGTAATTTCCCAGAACTTGTTTGATTGTATAATCCTGCTTGATCCATATCCCATTATCCCTTTTAAAACAGTTGCCCCCGAAAGTCCATAACGACGGGCAGCAAATACAATGGCTTCTGATAAGGAAGCGTGCCTGAATTTATCGGTATTACTAATATAAATTCTTAATAATCTGACTTCTGAATTTGTTTCCATCTTTATACTATTTTAATTATCATATTTCCTAAATACGTTGCCATAATTCCCAGAAATACACTTAATCCGGCATAAAGTGCAAAATGAAAGATATTTCCGTTTCTGAGTAAAGCAAGATTTTCGTTAGCAAAAGTTGAAAATGTAGTAAAACCTCCACAAAATCCAATGGTTAAGAACATTTTCAATTCTGTATTCATTATATTGCCTTTTTCAGAAATGCCAAAGAAAATGCCAATTAATAAGCATCCAATAATATTAACCAAAAATGTTCCATAAGGGAATGCAGAAATAAAAGTGTTTTGAATATACCTGGAAGTAAGAAATCGGGCTACTCCTCCCAAAAAACTACCCGAGCCAATGATAAGAATAATTTTAAACATATACTGATATTGCTTTTGTAAAACAAAGTAAATGTAGGAGTCATCAGCTTTTAAATGCGGTTTACGGCTAACTCCATAGCCTTTTGCAAAAGTAAATAAATTTTAAGAGGTATTATAAATTATTTTTCCCTTGGTTTTAACTGACACATACAACTACCTGACAATCTTTCTTTTGTATTTATTTTCATAGGTAATCCATCTTTTTCCCAGTCCACAATTCCACCTGCCATATTAGCAATTTTTGCAAATCCTTTTTCTTTTAGAAATTCAACAGTTTCGATACTGTATAATCCCACAGAATCAGCAAAAATCATATATATCTCTTTGGAAAGTTCATTCCATCTTTTTTTTATTTCACTAAAAGGCATAGAAATTAGCTGAGGCACATCAAATGTTTTAAACGTATTAAGGTAATCCTCTCTTACATCTATCATTACAACTCCTTTGCCGCATAAATCAAAGGCTTCTTTCGGTGAAATATGCCGAACATCTTTAATTACCATGCCTGGTTTTTTAAATAATTCTTCAATATTCATAGTTCAAAAATAAAATTAAATAAAAAACCTACGATCATAATTCCAAATCCCACAACACCAATGAAAGTAAAAATAAGGGGTAGTTTTAATACTTTGCGTAAAATTATCATTTCAGGTAAAGATAAACCAATAACCGACATCATAAAAGCCAAGGCAGTTCCCAAGGCAGCTCCTTTTTCAATCAGTACAGATACAATGGGTATTATTCCTGCAGCATTGGAATATAAAGGAATACCTATTAAAACTGAAACTGGAACTGCATACCATACATCTTTACCCATAAATGAAGCCATAAATCCTGCAGGGACATAGCCATGGGCAGCAGCACCGACAGCAATTCCCAATGCTACATATATCCATACTTTCCCAACTATTTCTTTAACTGCTTCGTATCCAAGTTTAATTCTGTCACTAAAATGCAGTTTTTCTTCACCAATTGCATTTTGTCCAACTTTAATTTCGTAAACCCAGGGTTCAACCCATTTTTCCAGTTTAAGTTTACCAATCACCCAGCCTGCAATTATTGCAATGGTTAAGCCAGTAGTTATATAAAATAAAGCGACCTTCCACCCAAACATGCC
Organism: Bacteroidales bacterium; assembly: GCA_049315385.1. GTDB lineage: Bacteria > Bacteroidota > Bacteroidia > Bacteroidales > JACABE01 > JACABE01. Next base: position 71,804 of record JBMOKG010000014.1, on the reverse strand, counting down.
ATAAAGTAATATAACTGCAACTTCATTAATCATAGGTGCTGCAATCAGAAAAGAAAAAGTAACACCTAAAGGAACACCGGCTTCTACAAAACCAAGAAATAAAGGAATAGCAGAACAGGAGCAAAATGGAGTAACTATCCCCAGCAATGAAGCCATTACATTTCCTGTAAAAGTTCTTTTGCCTTCCAAAGCTATACGAGTGCGTTCTGGGGTGAAAAAAGTCCTGATTATTCCTACAAAGAAAATTATCAGTGTTAACAATAGCAATACTTTAAGAAACTCAAAAATAAAAAACCACAAAGTTTCACCCAGATGTTCTCCTTTTGTCATTCCGAAAGCAGAAAATATTAACCAATCTGTAAAGGGTTGTAAATAATGATAAACGAAGAACCAAAGTGGTAATAAAATAATTTGAAAATTTGAAAATTTGAAAATTTGAAAATATTTTAACCTAAAATTCATTGTTTTATAGAATTAGTGTTTTTTGATGTTGTGATTATTTTACTTAGAATTTTAATGATTTCTGTTAGATTTGAATGTAATTCTTCATTGTAGGTATAATTTTTTGCATGTTTACATAACAATAACCAATAATCCAATTCATCTGCTTCTTTGGCTGCTATTTTTAATTTATGAATAAAATCAGCTTTACTTTCCTAATTTTGAGCTTCTTAAATATTTGCTCCTATCGAAGTCCCGGAACTTAAATTTGTCTGGCAATTACGTATTTTTTGCTTTCTTCAAGTATTTCTGCAAATTCTATGATCTGAAGCGCAAATTCAAAGCTAAGTTTTACTATAATGTTTTCTTTATCGTTTCGCATAAGAATAATTATTTAATGAGTCAATTTGATTCTATTAATTTGAAAATGTGCTATTTTGATAATTTGGAAATGGGTTAATTTTCAAATTGTTTAATTTTCAAATTAATTTCTCACTTTCAAATTACAAATAAAAAATATACATATAATACAATCCAACAATTATAAATGCAACTGCAACCACTCGTCTGAACCATTTCTCAAAGATTTTTACTTTATTGTAAAAACCACCCACACTTGAAATACTGAATGCCAGCAAATAAGCAATGATTATAACAGGTAATCCTGTGGCTATGGCAAAAATAAAAGGCAAAAACAAACCAGAAGGACTGCTTATAGTCATTGGAATTAACATGCCGAAATACAATACACCACTGTAAGGACAAAATGCCAATGCAAATACGATTCCCAGCAATAAAGCTGTCCACCAGTTATTTTTATTGTTCTTTTCTATTTTTTCACTCAATCCATGGAAGCCTGGAAATTTGATTTTGATAACATCCAACATTAAAATACCAATCAGAATAAGCAAAGGACCTAAAAATTTCTCCCCATTTGACTGAAAAAGCTTGGCAACCTGAAACTTACTGGCTCCGAAAAAAAGAATAACTCCTAAAAGCGTATAACTGATGCCTCTTCCCAAAGTATACCAAAGTCCATTGTAGAAGATTCTTTTACGATTTTCCAGATCTTTACTGATAAAACCAATCGCAGTAATATTAGTTGCCAATGGGCAAGGGCTGATGGCCGTCATAATTCCAAGGAGAAAAGCGGACAAAAAAGGTATATTATTGTTATCTAATAAATTCTGTAAAGCTTCCATATAATTTGAAAATTTGAAAATCGATATAGTTAATTACAATTTTAACTTTAATTATATTATTTCAGATATTCAGAAATCTGATTTTTTAGTATCTCAATAAATTTGGCTTCTTCATTACGGGCGTAACTAAAACCATCTTCAGTCAAATCTTTGGTTTCTTCTTTTCCTTTAAATAATTTTGTAACAAACAAGCCAGAACCAGTTGCCTGATATTTTTCAGCTATTTTGCTATTTGCTTCATCATCAACATCAATAACTGAAAAAACAATTCTTCCTTCTGTAATTTCATTTTTAAAATAGGTTTCCAGCGTTTTTCTTGCTGCTGCTTCAATAGCTTTGCAAGTAGCACAACGATTGGTTAAGTGAAAATTCTGAATGAATAAAACAGCTTGTTTTTCACTTAATTGCATAGTTTTTTCAGGTATTTGTCCACTTGTATTTGACGGAATACTGGAAATAACTACAGTTGAATCTGCTGACTGAGTTTTAATTTCCTGATCATTTTTTTTTGATTTACAAGCTGTAAATAAAACAATACTTGCAAAAAATAAAATTTTTAATGTTTTCATAAAATTGATTTTAAATGTTTTATACTATATTTATTAAATGTTATATACTATTTCTACTAAATACGAAATGTTTATTCATTTTCAAATTATCTAATTACTTCATTTTCAGATTATCTAATTTCCAAATTATTTAAGAAACTCATTCATAAGCATTTTCGCTATCTCCCAGTTATTGCGGTTGATGCAATACTTTATGGTTGGAGGTTCAATTTCGCCCTGTATCAAACCTGAGTACTTAAGTTCCTTTAAATGTTGTGATAATGTAGAGCGTGCAATTGGGATATCTCCTATCATCTCTCCACTGGTACAACAGCTATTTAAGCCGCTTAATTTTTCAAGGATATACACTCTGGCCGGATGACTCAAGGCTTTGGCAATGCGGGCTATTTGTTCCTGTTGAGCTGTAAATTTTGGTTTAACTGCCATTTCTATTGATGTTTTGCTATAATTTCTTTCAATTCAGATACAGAAGGTAGCTTACCACTCATTACCACTTTTTCATTGATAACTAAACCAGGAGTTCGCATGATTCCATAGCCCATAATCTTCTGAATATCTTCAATTTTTTCAACTTCAGCATCAATTTTCATTTCAGCAACAGCAATATACACTGATTTTTCTAAAGTTTTACAATTAGAACATCCGGTTCCTAAAATTTTTATTTCCATTTTTGTTTAATTTAATAACGTTTTATAATTTCGCAAAATTACGAAATGATTTTCTAAAAAAAAAGTTTTTTAAATAATTAAACTCCGGAAAAAAATGTGAAGTGAACTGTTTTTTAATTCAGACAGAAAAGAAAATGAAATGCTTACAATTTAAAGTACACTTTATTCAGCTAATTATATGTAATAATTTCTTCAATTTTCAAATTTTCAGATTAATCCATTTTCAAATTATTTAGGAATTACCAAAACAGTAAGCAAACTACCTACTAAAAATCCAACAGAAGCAAAAAACCATCTTTCGTGTTTAGCAGTTTTCAGTTGTTGCAATGCATCTGCAAGATTATTATTTGCTGTTCCAAGCGAATCTTTTGCTGATGATAAGTTATTGTTTATAAAAGTCAGGCTATTTTTTGTATTTTCCAGTGAGTTTTTAAACAGAGTATTGATATCAGTGTATTTGATCTTTAAAGAATCATTCCACTGTTTATAAAGCACTGACTGCCTGTTATAAGCCTCGAATACTTTATCATACTGACCCAAATCAGTAGATAAGATAGCAAGACGTGCTTTTTCGTATATGCGATAATGGTAAGCAGTAATCAATACAACTGTATCACATTGAATATTTAACTTTTGCCCACGTATACTTATTAATGGTTTTTCGACTGAATTACAATCTATGGTTTTGAGTTTCTGACAATAGGTATTATTTGCAAAAATTAAACACAATAGAAAAAAAACTATTGTTGATTTATTTATTCTTTCCATAGAATTTTTACTTAATTAGCAAAAAAATAAATTCAATTAACTCTAAATGAATATATTAAAAAAACATAATTTAAACTTCTACTTACTTTATCTTTAATAGTTCTTTTTTAAGTAGTCCCAGCCTATTTTGTTCTGCTTTCACATCCTCCAACATTCTATTAATTTTCAAATTATTATTATCTATTTTGAACTTCATATTAGTATTCAGGTGATTAACGGAATTATTCATATCATTGATTTTAAGTTTTGTGGAATCAATATTCAATATCAATGCTTTAATTTCCAATTGAGCACTGTCAATCTTTTGTAAAGCAATCTCAATGTTTTCCTTCGCACGTTTTATATCATTCATTGCTCTGCTTATCTCAGTTTTATTATTCAGATTCATAACAAAATTAGAAGCAATGATAATAAAGAATAACAATAACACATACCAGATAAATTTCAGTTTGTTCATACTTTGATTTTAAAGAAGTTAATATAGATAATGAAGAAACAGAATAGTAAAATAACTTAAATTACTTAGTTTATTGTTTTGGGGAATATTAAACTGAATTCTAAATTTTCAGTTTTTTACAAATATACTATAATTAAAGGCATGAAGTTGGGTTTTGAAGAATTATTAATTAATTCTACTTTACCAGAATAAGATTTTTACTATTATAAATAAGTTAACTTATTTATTATGAAAAGAATAATATTTTAAAAATACATTTTAAAGAAGCAAGAATCAAATTTAATCATTCTTCATTCATAATTATTTTTTATTTTTGCAGAAAAACTACAGCTTTCAATGGCAAAAAAAAACAAGTTTAACATTCAGACAATAATTATATTTATTAAAAGAGCCTTGATACTCTTTTTCTCATCAACTATTTTAATTACATTAGTTTATCTATTTTTAGACCCTCCATTAACACCATTAATGTTAGTACGATGTGCAGGAAAGCTTATTTCGGGAGAAAAAGTAGCATTACAAAAAGAATGGATTCCTATAGATTCAATTTCTCCTTTTCTGATTCAGGCAGTTATAGCTTCTGAAGACAACAATTTCCAGGATCATTGGGGCTTTGATTTTGAAGCGATTAAAAAAGCCAGTAAACTAAATGAAAAAGGTGGAAAAATGAGAGGTGCCAGTACCATTTCTCAACAAACGGCCAAGAATGTTTTCCTTTGGCCAGACCGTACCTGGGTAAGAAAAGGATTTGAAGTATATTTTACAGGAATGATTGAACTTTTCTGGAGTAAAAAACGAATCATGGAAGTATATTTAAATGTTATTGAAATGGGTGAAGGAATTTACGGTGCTGAAATGGCAGCCCAATCTTATTTTAAAAAATCTGCTAAAAACCTTAGCCGTAGCGAAGCTGCTCTTATAGCAGCTGTATTACCCAATCCCCGAAAATGGCATCCCGATAATCCCACTCAATATATTAGCCGCAAACAGCAGAAAATTTTAATTGCAATGAATAAAGTAGGGAAAGTGAGTTGGTAATTTGAAAATTAGTTAATTTGAAAATTTGAAGTATTGAAAATGAAAAGATTTCCAATACTTCCATAAATCCGCAATCAATCAGTTAACGTTGTGATAGACACGGGGTGACTCAAAAAGCATTGATTTCCTTTCTTTATTGATATTCAAATAGTCACCCCGTGACTTGCGGATTTAAGGTACTTTAATAGTCTAAACACCTAAAAGCCTAACAGTCTAAAAGCCTAACAGTCTAAAAAGCCTAACAGTCTAAAAGTCTAAACACCTAAACGCCTATACAGCCTAAACATTACACTTAATACTCATTTTTAATAAGTTATCTATATATTAAGGGTAAATCCTAATCCAAATGTTTCCTTAAATTGTACCTTAGCATCACTTGATATAACAACACCTTTTAAATCTTTAACGACAACTTTGGTATCATTGTCATATATAAGATTAGTGTTGACGATAGCAGACATAAATTTATTGATCTTCATTTTCAGAATTACTTCCCAATTGACATCAATATATTGAGGATGATTAAAATACTCTGAAAATAATTCAAGTTTACTATTTAGTTCAACATTTGTAATCACCTCTTTTTTATAAATAAATTTTATATAAGAACCAATAGCAGCTTTCACTCTTTTACCTTTTTCAACACCAAAAGCTCCAGCATCAGAAAGCAAAGTATTAGTTACAAAAGTTGTTTTACCAGTTAAAACAGAAAAGATAAAATAATAAGTTTTCCTTTTAAATTCAAGTCCTAAAGATGTAATTAAATAAGCAGGTGAGAAAAAATCAGAGACCACAGTTGAATCGTTCGGATATTTATATCCGGGTGTAAACTGGCTTTTTAAATTAACAAGCATATTATAATTCCAACTATCAGAAGCTCTGAGTGCAAAATTAGTAGTAAACTCAAACTTATCATCGGTTTTAATTACTTTTTTTTCACCTTGTTGACTTATTCCATAGGTCGCCTCAAAAATATTATCCCAATAGTTATTTCTTTTATTATATCGGGCAAATATCTTGGTATTTGAAATTGCTGATAATGAATTTTCACCTCCTTGTGCCCAGTATTTATAAGTAGTTTGTGCAAAAGTAACAGTAGTGAGACTTTTAAATTTCCAGGCTTTTATAGTATCAGAATGTGGTATAGAATCTTTAGTGTTCTGTGCTAAACCACTTACAGATAAGATCATAAAATACAAAATGAAAGCTCTACATTTATTCATTGATTCCAGCCTTTTTTCCAAAATTTCCTTTTAAATATTACCTATTAACCTTTTTATACTTTTCCATCTTCTGACTTCTGACTTCTGACTTCTGACTTCTGACTTCTAACTTCTAACTTCTAACTTCTGACTTCCGACTTCCGACTTCCAACTTCAAACTTAACACATAAAACTTCATATTTCCGTCTTTTGACTCACTACTTTTCATTTTCAATAATCTTTGCTACTACAGGATAATGATCTGAAAGATCAGCTTTTTTGACTAAAAAATCAAAGGCAGAAAAATCATTTGAATGAAGAATATAATCAATCCTGAAAGATGGAAACTTACCATTATAAGAATTGCCAATTCCTTTACCACTTTCTACAAAAGCATCTTTTAGATTTTGAGAAATAATGTGATACGCATAAGAATCGGGAGTGTCATTAAAATCACCACAAACAATCACAGGATAAGGCGATTGCCGGATATGTTCAGCAATATTTCTAGCCTGAGAAGCTCTTTTAATAAATGCATTTTTTAATTTTGAAAAAATCTTTCTGGCTCCAAGTTTTATTTCCTCCTGCTCAGTTTTATTTCCAAAATCTTCATAAAACATTTCGTCTTCTTTACTTAATCTGATTGATTCTAAATGAACATTATAAATACGAATTGTATCCTTTCCTTTCACGATATCCGAAAAAATACAAAGATTATCAGATTTTTCTTCAAATTTTACTTTTCCCTTATTAACTATTGGATAATTGGAAAAAGTTGCAACGCCGTTATAATATTTATTTGTTTTGACTTCAGAAGTATAAGCAGTGTGGTAAAATTTTGCTTTCTGAAACTTGATTATGCTATCCAATGTTGTAAAATTACCTGTTTTATCGTAATAAAACTCTTGAAAGCACATAATATCAGCATCTTCCTCTTTTATAAAATCAAATATTTTATTACGATCATTATATCTTTCTTTACTAAGTTTCTTATATTTATAAACATTAAATAATCTTAGATTATACGATAAAACTTTTATTGATTTTCCATCATCTTTTAAATGCCTTGATGAAAGTTGAAATGTGGTATTCAAATGATTATATCCAATAAGAATTACAATCAACGACAATAAAAAATGTTTCTTAAGGAACAGTAACCAAATAATAACAAATATTAGATTAATAATGAGCAAAAAAGGATAAAGTAAACCAAAAAAGGCTATAATCCATTGTTTATCAGGACTTATATAAAAAGCTAAATAAGATATTAATAAGCTGACAGCAAATATAATATTAACAAAAAAAGCAAATTTCGCAAATAACGTATGTTGGGATTTTTTCGCCATCTTAAATTAATTTCAATATTGGATGATTATTTATGGGATGATGAATTAAATAGAAACTCTTTTTCTTCTTTCGTAAGATTATCATAACCGGATTTGGAAATTTTATCTAAAATTGCATCCGTACGTTTCTGATTTTCTGCTTTTTTACGATTGTATTCATCATCTGATACAGGACGTGGAGGATTTTCATTTTTGTAAAATTTCATTTTTGGCTTTCTTTTAAAAGGGTTTCCCATTTTAAAATCAGCTAATACTAAATATTGATATTTAAGATTTAAAGCCATTAACAACCCATAAAATGCACCACCAATATGAGCAATGTGACCACCTGAATTCCCTTTTTCAATACTTACTATATCAAGTATCATTAAGCCGATAGCAATGTATTTTAATTTTACATTTCCAAAAAACATCAATTGAACTTCAGCATCAGGTTTATAAACAGCAACAGCAATTACAACAGCAATTACAGAAGCAGAAGCTCCCAATGCAGAAGAAAAACCAACTATCTGATTAAACGCAGGGAATAAATTATAAGATGCAATATAAAAAACACCTCCGGATATACCACCCCAAAGATAGGTTTGAAGAAGTTTTTTAATCCCAATATATTGTGTGAATAATAATCCGCCAAAGAATAACATCATCATATTGAATAGAATATGAAAAAAATCTTTGTGCAGAAACATATATGTAATTATTGTCCAGGGGCGGCTTATCAATTTATCAACACTGGAAGGAAGAGCCAGCCAATCAATTACGTTTCCTGAAATATCCTGCTGAAGTAAAAAAGAAAACAATGAAACAATAACAATAAACAGCCAAACAGCGATATTTATTTTTATCAGTTGAACCAATATTGTTTTTTGCCTGAAGAAGTATTTAAACTGATCAAACGAAGTATTACTCATTAGTTATAATAATTATGATGTGTATTATTTTTTTTCCAGTATAAAATTAAAATTATACCAAAAAGCATGCCACCCAAATGCGCAAAATGAGCTACTCCGGATTGTGAATTAGTAACTCCAAAATACAACTCAATAGCTCCGTAAGCAATTACAAACCATTTAGCCTTGATTGGAAAAAGAAAGTAAATATAAAGAAGTTGATTGGGAAACATCATTCCAAAAGCTAATAAAATACCAAATACACTACCTGATGCGCCTATGGTTGGAACATTAATTTTAGTTACAATAAAATCATTTACATAGCTTAAAGATTGCTGAATAGCAACTGTATTTTTAGGCATTAACGACCAGTTTGAAACAAATTCCTGTAGCTTTTCCGGATTATAACTTCCACTGAAATGTTCCCTCAGGAATACAGCAAATGCCTCAGGTGAAGGAGATAACTGATAAGCCAAAGCAGCATCTTTAATGGTAGATATTTCGTACCAGTTCACTACATTTTGAGTGAATGCTGCTCCGACACCCGTAATTAAATAATAAAATAAAAACTTTTTGGCACCCCAATAGTTTTCCAATACATAACCAAACATCCATAATGCAAACATATTAAAAATAATATGATCAATACTACCATGCATAAACATATAAGTAATGTATTGCCAAGGTCTGAAATATTCAGATTCAAAATAATGCAAGCCTAAAAACCTATCAAGGTCAATATGATAAACAGTATCGAAAGTAATAGTTGCTAAAAAAAATAAGCCATTGATTATCAATAAATTTTTTACCACAACAGGTAAATAATTAAATCCTCTTGGCCGGAATTGTTCTAAAGTCATACTGTCTAATTATTTAAATTTCTCTGTTAACTCATCTAATGTGATAGTTATCAATATTTTTTTTCCTGATGGTGACTGATAAGGCATTTTACATGCAAAAAGTTTATCTATCAGATTTTGTATTTCTTCCTGAATCAATAGCTTTCCAGGTTTAATTGCCATATTTTTTGCCATTGACAAAGCTAAATTATTTTTCTTATCTACTTTTACACTTATCATATTTTTTTTAAAATTCTCAAGCATTCCTTCTATAAGATACTTAATATTTTCATCTGCCATATTGGCAGGTATACCATTGACAATAAATGTATTCAATCCAAATTCATTGATATCAAAACCTAATAATGCCATTTCATTTTTTAATTCTTTAAGCAATTCACTATCAGATGGAGTAAAAACAAGAGTTTGAGGAAAAAGTTGTTGTTGAGAAACTGCATTATGTTCATTAATAGTTTCTATAAATTGTTCGTACAATATTCTTTCATGCGCACTTTGTTGATCTATTACAATTAAACCCGACTTGATAGAACTTATAATATAACGGTTTTGAAGTTGAAAAAAACTATAATTTAACGGAACTTTAAACCCAGCATCAGATTCATTTTCAAACGACTGCTGTTTTTCAGAATAGGAAGAAATAAGCATTGAATTATCAGATTTTCTTTCTTCAAATATTTTTTCCCAATTTTGTAAATTTCGTTGTTCTCTTTCAGTTGGTTTTGGCGGAGAATAGCTTTTTTTGTTTTTTTCTTCAAATGGATTAAATGTCGGATCAATTTTTATGGAAGGAAGTTTAACATCATAATCCTTGGGTGGTGGCATTAGATTTAAACTATGTTCTACTTCAAAATCGATACTTGGTGCTATGTTAAATTTACCGATACTTTGTTTTACCACAGAACGAAGCAAGGCATACATTGTTTTTTCATCCTGAAACTTTATTTCTGTCTTGGTAGGGTGAATATTGATATCAATTTCTTTTGGGTTAATATCAAAATTAATAAAATAAGCCGGAAATGATTTTTCAGGTAATAATTCCTGAAAAGCATTATCTACAGCATGATGCAGGTATGGATGTTTAAAAAACCGTTTATTGACGAAAAAATACTGTTCGCCTCTGGTTTTCTTAGCAAATTCTGGTTTACCAATAAATCCATGAAACTTCACAATATTAGTTTCCTGTTCAACTAAAATTAATCGTTCTGTATAATTTTTCCCGAAAATATTTACAATCCGCTGTTTTAAATTTGACTTTTCGAGTTGATAAATTAGTTTTCCATTATGATGATAAGAAAAAGCTATTGATGGATTGATTAATGCTATTCTATGAAATTCCTCCAGTATATGATTAGCCTCCAGAACATCAGATTTTAAGAAATTACGGCGGGCAGGTACATTATAAAAGAGGTTTTTAACAGCAATAGAAGTTCCTCCAGAAAACTGACAAGCTTCCTGCGTTTTCACGTCACTGCCTTCAATAATAATCTGAGTTCCTAAACCGGCATCGTGTAGTTTGGTTTTTAGCTCTACATGAGCAATTGCTGCAATTGAGGCTAACGCTTCTCCTCTGAAACCCATTGTCCGGATGCAAAACAAATCATTAGCCTGAGTGATTTTAGAAGTAGCATGTCGTTCGAAACTCAATCTGGCATCTGTTTCAGACATCCCACTTCCATTATCAATAATCTGAATCAGTGTTTTTCCTGCATCTTTTACGATCAACTGTATATGAGTAGCTCCGGCATCCAGTGCATTTTCCATCAGTTCCTTAACTGCCGAAGCTGGACGTTGAATTACTTCTCCTGCAGCAATTTGATTGGCAACAGCATCAGGTAGTAAGTGAATGATATCTGACATTGATTATTGGCTTATTGATTTAGTAATTTAGTAATTAGATTATTTATAGTTTTGGGGCATAAAAAAACTTAGCTCGTTTATACGATATATTTTGATAATATAACAATCTAGTTACATAAAAGTAAATTAGAAGAAAATAAAATACAACAACAATAGAGCTATGGCCAGATAAATGAGTAGATTTTTTGAATTAATAAAACCTCTGGCCTGACTTCCTTTATGTCGTCCAATGGCCCATTTTTCATTCATTTCAGCTTTAAGTCTTAACTTTAAAGGATCAGCATCTTTTACTTCTTTTGTAGTTGAATTAATTTCTGCATCATTTTTAGGATCATAATACAAAGGCTTGTAATTAAATGCTTTTGCTTTTGGTAATTTAAAAAATGATAGTCTCATGATGAATAATTATTTTTTTACAAAAATATCAATTTTTTGCTGTTTTTCCAAATATTCAACGTCCTAATAATTCATATAGTATGTAAAAACGATAATATTATAAAATAAATGTATAAAATGAAAGGTAGTTATATTTAAATCTATTCTGAGTTAATCTTTAAGTTGCACTCCTACTAATAGAAAAAGAGCCTGTATCAATGGACACAAGCTCTTTTTTGGTTAATGGTCAATGGTTATTAGGTTATTAGGTTATTATGGTACTATTTATTAATTTTCAAATTTTCAAATTTTCAAATTACTAATTACCATTTACTTCCAGTTCATTTTCACATTTTGAGTTCCCAAATTAGTGCTAACTCTTACCAGATAAACACCTGCCGTCAAATCTAATTTTGTTGTAAGCATATTACTAGCTGCATCTGATTTATAAACGCGGGCACCAGTTACAGTAAATACCTCAACTTGTTCTATATTTTCTCCGGTTTGTGCTATAATATTCAGTAAATTATCATTTTCAAACACTTTCACATCCGATGAAGTTAATGGTGTATTAATATCCCCGAAACGGATAAAGAATCTGCAAACAAAATTCTCTGTATTCATTTCGAAATTACTCCATTTATTTTCTCTCAGAATAAACCATTTACCATATTGAAACTGTTTTGGAAAAGAGGACATCTCAATTTTGAGATGTCCTCTTTTTAATAATAAAGAGTTTAAAACCAGAAAGATATATTTATCATTAATAGTTTATAACTTTAAGCACTAACTAAACCATTAGTTAGTTTCGATATATATATTCTTTGTAAACTTTGTAGAGCAACCTGTTACAGGATCTGTTTCGGTAACAATAATAGACCAGCTACCATATACTCCACAAGGATTTACAAAAATGTCGATTATACAATTCCTTTGTGTTAATGAATTAAATGTAACATTACCAAAAGCACTCCACGAATACAGATGTCCTGCAATAAAAGGGGTGCAATAAGTAATGGTATCAAAACTATGCACATAATAACCATCCTTAGGTGTGCCTGTTATTACAGGAGTTGGTGCAGGGTTTATTGTAATCTCAATTACATTTGATACTGCTGAACCTACCCAATTAGTTTTACAATCTACACGTGCAAACCTTTTTAACCAAGTTGTTGTATTTAATAAACCAGGTGTATAAGTTGATGAAGTAGCTAATGCTATATCCGTAAAACCTGTTGCAGCACTAGTCGTAGATGACTGCCATTTATATTCTAAAGTACCTGAATGACCGGCAGGTAAAGTAGTATTAGCTATTGGCTGAGGTGTAAGTCCTGAACATATTGTTTGAGCACCTGATATACTACCTCCATCAGTTGGATTTGAACAAGTAGTACCAGATGTTGATGCACCAAAAGCTGTTTCAACATTAGCACCATTACGTGCTTTAACTTCAAAAGTATAAGTAGCACCTGTTGTTAAACCAGTTACTGTTTTGGTTCCCCATGCAGTAGCTGTTTGCCATACTGCACTTGCTCCTAAGCTACCATCAGCTTGCACATATAGAGGTGTACTTGTTTCGTAAATTGCAAACTCAGTAGTTGTAGGATTGCTATTAACATTTACTGCTATATCCAATGTTGTTGCAGTAGCATTATTTACTGTAGGAGCATCCGGTACATTAGCTAAAGTCCAGAAAGCAACTCTTGCACCATAGCCTGTACCTATTGTATTTATTGCGTAAGCTATTGCATTGTATTGTGTATTTACAGCTAATCCTGTTAAAGAAGAAGTGAAAGCACCTGTAGCAAAACTACCTGCTTCGGATACATCAGTAACACCTGCATCTCCTATTACTTTATCAGTATTGCTATAAGCATACCATATAGTACCGCGTGCAGTTGGTGCAATTCCATTGATAGCAGTTATATTTCCATTGCCTGTTGCAGAGGCAACAGCAAGGCTTGTAGCAGCTTGTGTAGTAACCGTAGGTTTATATACCGGGATTCCACTTGCAGTAGCACTATAAGAAGTCTCTGTACTACTACCGTTGCGGGCTTTTACTTGGAAAGTATAGGTACTTCCAGTAGTTAAGCCTGTAATGGTCTTTGTTCCCCATGCAGTAGCTGTTTGCCACACTGCACTTCCGCCAAGCGTTCCATTGGCTTGTAGATAATATGTTGTGGAAGTTTCGTTGATACAGAATTCTGTAGTTGAAGGATTGCTATTAACATTTACTGCTATATCCAATGTTGTTGCAGTAGCATTATTTACTGTAGGAGCATCCGGTACATTAGCTAAAGTCCAGAAAGCAACTCTTGCACCATAGCCTGTACCTATTGTATTTATTGCGTAAGCTATTGCATTGTATTGTGTATTTACAGCTAATCCTGTTAAAGAAGAAGTGAAAGCACCTGTAGCAAAACTACCTGCTTCGGATACATCAGTAACACCTGCATCTCCTATTACTTTATCAGTATTGCTATAAGCATACCATATAGTACCGCGTGCACTTGGATTAGTTGCTCCTGTAACAGTTATATTTCCATTTGCGGTTGCTGTTATTGAAGTAATACTTGTAGCAGCCTGTGTAGTTACTAAAGGTTTTGCCACGGGTATTCCACTGGCTGTAGCACTATAAACAGTCTCCGCATTGTCTCCGTTTCTTGCCTTTACTTTAAAGGTATAGGTGCTTCCGGTAGTTAAAGATGTTACCGTTTTAATTCCCCATGCTGTTGCTGTTTGCCATGCGACTGTAGCTCCCAAAGTGCCGTCTGCCTGTATAAATTTATTTTGTGTGGTTTCGTGGATGGCAAATTCTGTAAGCGAAGAATTACCATTCACATTCACGGTTACATCCAAAGTGGTTGCTGTTGGATTATCAACGGTTGGCGCTGCCGGCACATTGGCCAATGTCCAGAAATCGCCCCTGTCGCTGTACCCTGTTCCGTATGTATTGGTGGCGTGTGCCCGCGCGTTGTACCGGGCGCCGGGCGTGAGACCGGTAAAGGAAACAGGATAGGTTCCGATTCCAAAATCGCCGGGATTGCTTACATTGGTCACGTTGGCATCGCCAATGATCTTGTCGGTATTTGTATATGGATAGATGATCGCCCCGCGGCTGGTTGCATTTGCGCCATTGGTGCCGGTGATGTTTCCGGTAGCAGAGGCTGAAGTACTGGTTATATCGGTAAAATTAGCCATGGAGAAACGATAAAGTCTTCCTCCGTCTATACCTGCCAGATTAGACAAACCATTGCCTGAAATCGAAACAATTTTCCAGAAAGTATTCGTGGGAACGCCAGTTGGGTTTGCTATTGTCCAGCTTGTGCCACCATTGACCGATCTGAATAAACTGCCATATGAAGCGGCTGCCAGCATAGTTAAACCATCTCCTGACATCGAAACGGATTGCCACTGTGGAGAACCTGCAAATTGTGTTTCTACCCAGGTTCCTCCTCCATTGACTGACTTGTAAATTTTATTGTTATTGATAATTGCCGCCAGTATGATGGATCCATTGTCAGAAATAGAAATGCTTCCCCAATTTTTATCTGCACTTCCTGCTGGCTGAGTTTCATTCCAGCTTCCACCATGATTGGTTGATCTGTACAATCTGCCTGAACCGCCTCCTGCCATCATGGTCAATCCATCACCTGAAACTGAAACAGCACTCCACCAATAGTCAACATTTCCGGCTGGTTGTGTTTCTACCCAGGCTACTCCTCCATTGACTGACAAATACAAACGGCCCCCATTAACGCATGCCAGCATAGTAGATCCATCGTTGGAAACAGAGCATTTATACCAAAATTTATCAACATTTCCTGCAGCTTGGGTGTCGGTCCAGCTTACACCGTTGTTGGTTGATATATACAAACGACCGCCATTAGTACCCGCTATCATTTTCGATCCATCACCGGAAACTGAAATACATCTCCAAATTATATTTGCATTACCGGCTGGTTGTGTTTCGCTCCAGGTGGTTCCCCCATTAATCGACAAGTATAGGCGTCCGTTGTCAGGTGCGGCAAGTTTGATCATGCCATTACTGGATTGCGAAGCATAATACCAATATTTATCCACATTACCAACTGGCTGTGTTTCGCTCCAGACGCTTGCCGGTTGCCATGCCACATAAGGGTGATCCACGGGTATTCCGCTGGCTGTCTGACTATAGGCAGTCTCCGCAGGATCACCGTTTCTTGCCTTTACTTCAAAAGTATAGGTGCTTCCGGTAGTTAAAGATGTTACCGTTTTAGTTCCCCATGCTGTTGCTGTTTGCCAATCTGCGGTTGCTCCTAAAGTGCCGCCTGCCTGTATAAATTTATTTTGTGTGGTTTCGTGGATGGCAAATTCTGTAAGCGAAGAATTACCATTCACATTCACGGTTACATCCAAAGTGGTTGCTGTTGGATTATCAACGGTTGGCGCTGCCGGCACATTGGCCAATGTCCAGAAATCGCCCCTGTCGCTGTACCCTGTTCCGTATGTATTGGTGGCGTGTGCCCGCGCGTTGTACCGGGCGCCGGGCGTGAGACCGGTAAAGGAAACAGGATAGGTTCCGATTCCAAAATCGCCGGGATTGCTTACATTGGTCACGTCGGCATCACCGATGATCTTGTCGGTGCCGGTATAAGGATAGATGATCGCTCCGCGATTGCTGGCATTGGCGCCGTTGGTGGCGGTGATCTTGCCGGTAGCAGAGGCAGTAGTTGCTGTTATCGGATTGAAAATGGCAGCATTTAAATTGTACAGTCGCCCAGCACCCTCTCCGGCCAGAAGGGTAGTACCATCACCAGAAACTGAAACTGACATCCATTGCCTATCGAAAGCTCCCGCAGGCTGGGTTTCGTTCCAACTTGTACCGCCATCGATAGACTTATAGAGTCTGCCCAGCTGAACTGCTGCCAGTATGGTCAAGCCATCGGAAGATACCGAAAGAGATACCCAGTTTTTATCTGCATCTCCCGCGGGACGCACTTCGACCCAGTTTGTTCCGCTGTTTGCCGACTTGTACAAGCGCCCGCCAGCAACACCTGCCAGCATGGTTAATCCGTTTCCTGATACTGAAGCAAGAGTCCAGTTTTTAATTTCAACAAAACCCGTCGGATATGTAACCGTCCAGTTTGTCCCTCCATTGGCTGATCTGTAAACGCGCGTAGTGCCAGCTGATGCCAGCATTTGCAGGCCATCGGAAGATACTGAAACATTATTCCATGGTTTATTCTGGGCGCCATCAGGCTGAGTTTCGCTCCAGTTTGCACCGCTATTGGTTGATATGTAGAGACGACCACTCATTACTGCTGCCAACATGGTAGATCCATTGTTTGAAACGGAAACAGAGGACCACTCTTTATCAACATTTCCAGCAGGTTGGGTTTCGCTCCAACTTGTACCGCCATCGATAGACTTATAGAGTCTGCCCAGCTGAACTGCTGCTAGTAGGGTCAAGCCATCGGAAGATACCGAAACAGTCTGCCACCAGTAGTTAACATCTCCGGCAGGCCTGGTTTCGTTCCAGGTGGTTGCTCCGTTGACCGACAGGTATATGCGGCCGGGGCTGGTTGCTACAAGTTTGACCAGGCCATTGGCAGAAGTTGCTGTAGCAGCCCAGCTTTTATTGTTATTTCCGGCTGGCTGGGTTTCGCTCCAGACGCTGCCAGGCTGCCAGGCTACATAAGGGTGATCCACGGGTGTCCCGCTGGCTGCAGGACCATAGTCGGTTTCAATGTTATCCCCGTTGCGGGCTTTTACCTGGAAAGTATATTCGGTTCCGGTGGTTAAGGCGGTTACCGTTTTGGTTCCCCACGCTGCTGCAGTCTGCCATACGGCTGAAGCCCCGAAAGTTCCGTTTGCCTGTAAAAACATTATGGTAGAAGTTTCGTAGATGGCAAATTCTGTTGAAGTTGGATTGCTATTTACATTAACGATTATATCTAATGTAGTAGCTGTTGGATTATTAACTGTTGGAGCATCTGGCACATTTGCCAATGTCCAGAAAGCAACTCTTGAACCATAGCCTGTACCAACAGTATTAGTAGCGTAAGCAATTGTATTGTAATGTGTACTTACAGCCAATCCTGTTAAAGAAGAAGTGAAAGCACCAGTACTAAAGCTACCTGCTGTTGATACATTGGTTACACCTGCATCTCCTATTGCTTTATCAGTATTGGTGTAGGCATAATATATAGTACCACGTGCAGTTGGAGCAATACCATTAGTTAATGTGATGTTTCCATTGCCAGTTGCAAATGTAGTATCAATGCTTGATACTACTTGAGTTGTAACTGTAGGTTTATCCACAGGTATTCCATTTGTGGTTGCACCATAAGCAGTTTCTGTGCTATCCCCATTGCGGGCTATTACCTGGAAAGTATATTCAGTTCCGGTAGTTAAACCCGTTACTGTTTTTGTTCCCCATGCTGTTGCGGTCTGCCATACGGCTGAAGCCCCAAAAGTTCCGTTTGCCTGCAAATACATAATGGTAGAGGTTTCGTAGATAGCAAACTCTGTTGAAGTTGGATTGCTATTTACATTAACGATTACATCTAATGTAGTAGCTGTTGGATTATTAACTGTTGGAGCATCTGGCACATTGGCCATAGTCCAGAAGGCAACCCTCTCGCCATAACTTGTAGTTGTGTTCTTAGTGGCATGTGCTCTTAGATTATAGCGGGTGGCAACCGACAATCCGGTAATGGCCGCTGTGAAAGAGCCTAGTCCGAAACTGCCAGGTTCAGCGAAATTCACAACTCCTGAATTGCCGATAATTTTGTCAGTATTTGAATATTCATAAACGATGCATCCACGGTTGGTGTAACTTGCGTTTATGGCAATCGTACCGTTGCCAGTAGCAGTTAAGTTGGTAATGGAAGTTACGGCCTGTGTGGTTACCGGTACCGGAATTACTTCGTAGGCACCTATGGTTGGCACAGATTCCCTGGTAACACCTGGATAATCGGTGGTTATGCCTGTTACGGTTACACCAGCCAGGGTAGCGGACACTGCGGCGGAAGGCTTATAACCGGCAGGAGTCGGGCCACCGGCATCGGCAAATGAAGGATCGATGTTCAAACTGTGTATATCCTGCTCTGTTGCTGTTTTCCAGTCCGCCAGGGTAGTCCTATCTGTCCATGGAAAATACCCTAATGTTCCACCTAATATACCCGGGGCATAATAATCATTGTAATCAATTGTCAGTCCGCCTTGTGCTCCATATGTATTAAAGTATGCCGCATAATGCTTTCCAGATAAGGTATTATTATAATTTGACCGTGCATTGTAAAAAATATTATTTCTGAAGTTCCTTAAGTTTAAAGCATATGCACTGTAAAGCGCATAAGTGCTAAAATATCCACTTGTCGGTGTCCCCCCGATATAAACCGTATTGAAATACAGATCATTATCATTACCGGGGTCTCCATTTTCGTATATTCCATAGATTGTGCTTGGTGTATTTCCACCAAGAGATATGATATTGTTGGAATAGATTGTTTTGCCAGACACAATCTGAATCCCGTAAACAGCAGCCGTGCTTTCGCTTCCCGAGGCTGTCAGGCCATAAATAAAATTTTGTGAAACTGATAATGTACCCCCCGTCACATTTCCTTTGTAATAAATGCCTGCCACACTTCCTGCTGTATTGGTCGTTGCGTTGTTTAAACCGGCAATGGTATTGCTGGCAATGGTTTGTACTCTGGTTCCTTCAGCATAGATTCCATAAACAGTTTGTGTAACGCCAAAGCCTGAAGAGGCTGATGTAGCAGTGATGCCGCTTGCAATAGAGGTGCTGCCAATTGTGTTGTTACTGATGGTCGCGGTTCCGGTGCTGGGACTCTTAGATATCCCTTTGAAATTTGTACTATTGCCGGCGCTACTGTTGGCAACGGTTATCAGGCCGATACGATTGTTCTGACAGTCCATTTTTCCCGAACCATCTAGTTTTATTCCGTAAAAAGTGCCGCCTGACGTGCTGTTTGTCAGCGCAATGGATGTAGTTCCCGTTGTCGCCCCTATGATATTTTCAGCTGTTGTACCAATGTTTATGGTATCATATCCAGTTGAAATAATTCCATTCCAGTCATGTGTGCCAGCTGCACCATTACCAACATTTGTCCAGGAGAAATTTTTAATTTTATTTCCCTGAATATTACTTGTACCCGCAGAAGAACTTATACTTAAATCAACTTTGATGGCTGTAAACGAGTTGTAAGTTGAATTTCCCGCGGGTTTCATCCATGTTCCGCCGCAATTATTTGAGCTTCCCCCGATATAATTATCATTCACCGCAAAATTATTGCCACTTGAATAAATCGATATTACTGTAAAACCTGAATTCCCTGCTGGGGTCATCGTAGTAGTTTCGTAAAAGCTGTTTCCGGAAATTGTCCAGTTTCTTGTTCCACCTTTTATGTTTAAACAAATGCTGTTGGATCCAAGTTGGAAAAAATCATAAAAATTATTATTGCTTATAGTATCTTCACTATCATAAACCCCGAAGCCAGTATTTACATATATCGTATTAATCGCCCTGTTACCACCGGCATTTGTGATATTATTGTGATCAATCTTGTTGCCATTATTACCAGTGGTTGAAGAAAACCCGGTGTTGAAAAATAAAATCCCCCCGGTAGGGTCCATTGACGAACCCTGGATGTTGCAGTATTTTATCTTGTTGTTTGTAGCATCATTTATAAATTTGATGGTGGATGCCAAAGAAGGAGAGTTGGATTTGGTATTCTTAATTGTAAGGACTGGTGTTGCTCCGGGTAATCCTGCAGTATAAAGACGGCCGTCTATCGTTACATTGTCAGCACCATTTAGTTCAATAAGCGGGGCATTAGGGGTACCGCTAATCGTTTTCCCGCTGACCGTTGGATAAATTAGAACGGAAGTATAACTACTGGAGGACGCGAAACCACTTTGGTATAACGTGGCTGTATTTGTCGATTCGTTTACGTTGTCTATAATCTGTAGTGTTATAGCCCCCTTCAGAGTTCCGTCGTTAATGGCTGAGAATGCAGCAGAAAGTGTTGCATAATCGGCACCCGTTGTTCCAACGGTTTTAGTTTCGTTGACGGCCTTTGCAAGTTGACCAAACATCACCAGAAACATAAAGGGAAGTAAAATGGCTTTTGCCAAACTACTTTTCATTTTTTTCATACGTAAATAAAACTTTTCCATTTTGTAATTTTAAATTGTTTGTTACTCATTATTTACAGAAATCGTTATTTTATAGTACTTTGGCTTTCAATTTCCATACTGCATGACTTTTCAGCTTACGATTCCACTTGTAAATACTTGGTTGTGTGTAGATTTTTTTTAATTAGCAACAAAATTAATCTCAATCATCTAAAAATGATTTTCAAAAAGACACTTTTTACTATCAAAAAGACACTTTTTACTATCAAAAAGGCAATTTTCCTGTCAAAAAGGCAGTAATTAATCATAGATTATGCGTTTTATATGTATGAGTCCGATTTAAAAAAGTAGTTTAAAATTTAAAATACAGGCTAAAAAGCTGATTATTTACGTTATAAACATCAAAATTTTTGAGAGTTTTAGTATTGAATATCTGCATTATATATAATATTAGCCTAAATATTATGGTTTTTTGACTGAACTTATGTATATATTATTTTTCTAATAAAAGACTTATAGTATCTTTGTTGAATATATATCTATTATTATGCATAGAATTTATCTTTTTTTCTTTTTTCTTTTAAACTTTAGTGTGAGCGTTATTTCTCAAACTTCTTATTCTGACACTACAGTTAAGAGAATGCTTCAACAAAAAAAATATATGGAAGCCGCCCAACTAATAAATGGTCGATTAACGAATAAGAAGTTTAACGACATCCATTCGCAGCTTTATTATTATAACAGTCTCAGCATCATCCAATTTAGATTAGGCGATTATGGGTTGGCAAAAAAATATGCATTGAAATCAATGAATTTAGTGCCAACTGCAACCGATTCTGTATTGATAAGCGAAGCATGGCGCGTAAGCTCTTATGCCTATAATCGCAGTGGAAACCTGGATAGCGCTTTATATTTTGCTTTGAAACTACTTGATTATTCAAAAAGGAGAAAAGATCATACTCAATATTTTACTGCTTTAATTTCGGTAGCAACAATATATGCTCAAAACAATAAATATGCTGAGTCATTAAAGGCTTATCGGGAAGTTGCTGCTTTAAGTAATGAGATTCATGACACAGTTGCATTCCCTGTCAATAATTTAAATCTTGGTATTGTTTTTTTGGAATTGGGACAATATGATAGCTGTATTTTTTATCTGAATAAAGCTGTACCCCAAGCCAATCTTCAGGGAAATTTTGAATATTTAACTGTAATTTATGGCTCTTTAGCAGATTGTTATTTAGCCATGAAAAACAAAGTATTATGGAAGAAATATATATATTTAGCAATGGCAACAGCAGAAAAAGTAGAAAATTACCAATACATTGCTACGCTTAACTGTAATCTTACAGAAGAAGCCCTTTCAAGAAATAATTACAAAGAAGCTTACAGTTATGGAAAAACAGCAAATATGATACTAAAGGATCATCCTTTTCCTGTGCTTGAGCAACGAGTTGATAGCATGCTGTATGTATCATGTAAAGGTCTTTCAAAGTATGCAGAAGCGCTACAATGGCTTGAAGCTTTTTTAAAGTGGAAAAACACACTTTTAAATGAAAACTTAAGAAAGCGTTTGGAGGAAATGAGTATTAAATATGATGTGGCAGAAAAGAATTTAACAATAAGTAATCAAGAGGTTGAATTGTCAAAAAAACAAATTAAAAACCAATTACTTAGTAGTGCTTTGGTTATTATCTTACTCATTTCTTTAGGATTTTTAGTCTATATAATTAATACCAGAAAGCATAGAAGCTTACTTTATCAAAAAGAAAAATATCTTGATAAAGAATTGAAAGAGATTTATTTATTGAAGCAACGTGAACTCTTAAAGGAGACGGGACACTTGGCTCATACAGCTACCCTTTCGCAAGAACAGTTACAGCAATCAGATATCTCAACGTTTAATTCAAACGAAAGCTTATTGTTTATTGAATTGCGAGAAGCCATTGAAAAGGACAAATTATATCTGAACCCCGATTTGAACCTCATCCATGTTATAAGATTGCTTGGCACAAACAAAAAATATTTAAACGAGGCAATAAGCCAAAGTACTTCTGATAATTTCAGAACACTTATTAATCGTTACCGTGTGAATGAAGCCAAAAGAATTATCGAAAAAATGATTTATGCCAGGAAAAAATTAGTAATATCTGAAGTTTTTTATTTATCCGGATTTAATTCGGAAGTTTCATTTTATCGTTCTTTTCATTTGGTAACCGGACTCACCCCAAAAGAGTTTGCAAATGAAGTTAGAAAAGATCCGGAACCCATCAAATAGTAATATTATGAAATAAATGAATAAAACTAAAAGTTATTATATTTAAATCCAGCCGGATTAAAACTCCAATTTACACTCTTATTAAAAAATAAAATATTTAAACCGCAATTTTTTATTGAGAATCATGTATCAATGTCGTTTAGTTAGCAGAAAATATAAAATTTTACCGCAGAGTTCCGCAAAGTTTTACGCAGAGTTCCGCAAAGAAATACAACAAATATAGGCTCTGCGGCTCTTTGCATATTCTCAGCGTTCTTTACGTTTAAATCTTTTTATGCTTAAAAACCTTAACTAAAGGACATTGAATCATGTATTTGAAGAAAAATGAATCCCTAATTACAGATATAAGTACTAAGAATCATTTATTGTCATATTTAAAATATAGTATTAATTTTTCTAATGTATTTTTCATGAACGCGGATGACGCACCTGCCTGCCGATAGGTAGGGATCCCTTCGGGAAACGCTTATAAAACGGATTATTAATATATATGAAAATCAAAACATTCTGAATAATTCGCAAAAATCTGCGTCTACGGAACGTATCCCTGACTGCCGTCAGGCTGGCGTTTAATCAGCGTTCTAATGGTTTTATACATAAATTACCGAGACTAAAAATATGCGTTTATACTATTTACTACTTAATTTCTAAATTTCTTAAAAAATTTTCATCCGATTCCTGTAAAAAGATTAACGTTTTATCACATAGATTAGAAAAGCCCACATCCAATGAATGCAGGCTTTTCATGAAATAAGTTATTTCCTAATGTTCAGTATGTAAAAAAGTAGTTTTCTATGTAATTCTAATTTTCATTTACTTCCAACTCACTTTCACATTCTGAGTTAAATAACCGGGAGCCGGAAACAGTAAGCACTTCAAACTGCTCAATGTTCCCTCCTATTTGAGTAATGGTATTAAGCATATTATCATTTTCAAAAATTTAAAATCCGAAAAATTCAATATTACAATGATTTCTCTAAAACGAATAAAAGCCTGCCGTATATATTGCTCGATAGAAATTCATCATTCGTTTTTTCTGTCAGACTAATCAACTTTCGTTTTAGTTTAACCTCAATTTCTTCAACAAAGATCATTGTAAATTTTCCGGAATAAAAAAGCCTGTAACAAAAGAGTACAGGCTTTTAAGAAGTTAGTTTAAAATGAGTATTGTTAACAACTCTCCTCAAAAACTCAGGTTCTTTTCAATCCTTCCATACTGCAACAAGAAGATACTCATCATCCTGCTTCTCTCTGGGTTTTTCAAATACATATGCAGTGTTTCCTTTTCTATAAAAGAAAAATATTTCACTATCATTCATGAACTCAAAATTATTTTTATGCAAGTATTCTTTATTGTATTTGTTTCCTTTTACTATTATATCTTCTTGTATATTCATTTTTTTTGTATATTCCTAATTCAAATTACTTCCATTTAAGCTTCTCATTTAGAGTTCCAATAGACCTATAACCTCTATAATAAAACTGCTTAAAAATACAATTTTGTATTTAGGATTTTACGATATCCTCTTATTTATACAAAAGACCCGGATGACTATCAATACTTCAATCAAATAAATATTTATTCAGCATTAAATATTGACAATCAGCTGATTATTAATAAATATAAAAATTTTTACAAAGTTAATCTAAAATATTATAATTCTTTTGTAGGATATTTCTGATTTTTTGTAGGATATGCCCTACAAAACGAGAATTATTAATACTATTTCTTAAACAAAAAAGTTACAAACAACAAGCAGTATTCTGAATTACATTGCCTTATAAAGTTTGAATTCAATAAATTCTAACTTTTAAGAAGTTATTTCATAATAATAATTTTAGATATCTCTCATCCAAAACTCAGGTTATATTTAATCCTTCCAAATTTCGATAAGAATATATTCATCATCATGCGTCGTTTCTATTGGTTTTTCAAAGACAAATGCATTGATTCCTTTTCTATAAAACAAAAATATCGTACTTTCATTAATAAACTCAAAATCTTTTTCCAGCAAATACTTCTGTCTATATTTTTCTCCTTTTACCAACATATTTTCAAGTATTTTTATTCTAAATTGATTTTTATTCCTGATTACTCATTACTGTCTGTCTTTAAAGTCGTTTATTAATTGATTTAAGACCAGAATTTATGAATTTGCGATTTTTAATGTAATCATCAGATTTTTAATATATTTAAAATTTAAAATCGTTAATACTTGTTCGCTATTCAATTTTCTTATCAAAAGCCGACAATGGATAGACGCTGGTTATGGAGTTCAAACACTGACAGGAACTTCGGACGCTGAAAGCTTTGTTTATATAACAGAGCTTTCAGCGGCAATTTAAAATCACTAACTAAACAACATTAATTCATAATTTTAAATTCATAATTAATTCCTATTTCCAGTTCACTTTAATATTCTTAGTATCAAGTGATGTCTTTACCCTCACAAGGTAAACTCCTATTGGAATATCAAGTGGAATTGTATACATATTTCCTTTGTTGTAATCCTTTGAATATACACAAGCTCCGGTAACTGAATAAATCTCAATATTTTGAATTTCTTCACAATATTGAGCAATGATATTCAATATATTATCACTTTCGAAAACTTTAATATCCGAAGTTGTAAATGCTGTATTAATATCCCCGAAACGAATAAAGAATCTGCCTGTAATGTTATCTGTTGGAAATTCAAAATCATAAGTTGTATTTTCAGATAAACTGATGAACTTTCCTTTATAGCGGTCTTCCAGATAAACATTTTCGGCTGTTTCCAAACCAAATGCGGTAATTTTTGCTTTTTTACCGGAATTCCCATTAATACCCAGCGGAATGATAGTTTGTATGGTTGTATTAATCGTATTGATAACTAATCTTTCACCAGTTGTTGATTGGGTATACATTTCCAGCGGATTTCCATTAAACATTTTCTCAGCATCAAATCCCTCAAAATCTAGTTTAGCTTCCGGATTTCTACAAATAACCAGTTCATCATATCCTTCTTCAGTTTCCGTTTTTAAACGAACCAGGATTTCTGTAGAAGATGCATCTTTGTAGTAATTTGAAGTAGTGTGTACACGAGCCGTTGGTGGAAAACTAAGTTTTGGTGAAGTATTTATTGCTTTTACAAAGAAACCTTGTAATGATGCAATATATGGTTTAGTACCGGATGGAACCCCTACTCCGGTCTGAGCATTATAAGTGCTTAAATATGAAGTATTCGCAACTGGTGAAACAGATGAGTATAAACTATTATCCCATAAATAAAGTGAATTATTCAGGTTTGTTTTCCCTAATAATCTCCAATCGAGATAAGAAGTATATGGATTTGCTATCAGATTCCAGCTTTGAGTTGATGATGTTCCTGTGTAAACCAATGTATTGGTATAATCAAATGAAGTCGGACTATAATACAAATTCCCACTTAATGACGCAGTGAATGTAATGTTTGGGTTTACTGCATATCCTTGTGTAGGTAGCAGATAATAATTAGGTGAAGTCACATTAGTGATCCAATCTGTTCCGTTGGTATAAGGTTTCATTTGTACACTCCCTGCTACTGGTGTAATATTGGAAAGAATTGCTCCTATATTTTTCTTAAACGGAGAGCCAAACAAATGCCATTTATTGCTCAGTTCTCTTTTAACTGTCGCAGCTAAATCAATATTATTCTGAATAAAGGATGCACCGGATTCAATTTGCAAACCGCTGATTCCTGGATTGTTCTTTATCGCACCAATAACTGTAATTTTGCTATTAGAGGCTATAGTGAGCTTTTTGCCTGTATTTATAGTAATATTATCACCACTTCCACTGATAGTAATGCCTATAGAATGATTGCTGTTATCAAAAGTAATATTTTTATCAATTGTCAGGGTTCCTGTTGTCAAACCAATAGTTTGTCCGTTAATACCATCAATAAAACTAACTGTTCCTGCATCTGAAACATTTATAATTGCATCTCTCAATGAACCGTAGCCATTATTCAGTATATTTCTGACAATAGTGGATGATGCTTTATATATATTAAGGCTGCCACTGGAAAATGAAATATTATAATTATCACTGCTTAAACCGCCAGGAACAATTGTATAATTTCCAAAATCTTTGGCAGAAGTTGCATTTCCACTAAATGACAATACACCTCCCAATACTGAGGAGGTTTCTCCGGGAACAAAACCTGTATAGCTTACAGTAAATGGACTATAAACCAAACCATCGTATATTTTGGTTTTGTCATCGGCTTTAATATTAAGTGATTTCTTATTAACTGTTATTATAAAATGATCAGAATTGGTTTCAGCACAAACCCCATTTTTAATCACAACCCTGTAATACCAGCTACCAGCATCGGTTGGAATTTCATTATAAGTTGATGTTGTATTTGAAATACTTGTCCAACTCCCTGTATTTAACTTTTTCTCCCAGTGCAGTATAGATCCGGAATAGCCACTTAATGTCATAGTTCCTGTAGAAGAACCATAAGTTATCGTTGATGTACCGCTAATACTTCCTCCAACAGATACTGGATCAACTGTAATAGTTGCAGTTCCTGTTTGTAATTGAGAACATGCATTGTTATCAGCTATGCTAACCAAGTTATAAACAAAATTGCCTGAACCTGATGTTGATTGTGGTAAACCAATAGCATTTCCGGTACTGACTGCTGTCAGATTTCCTCCTGAGTTGATTGTATATGTAAAGGTATAAGGTGATGTTCCGTTTGCACCTGTTAATACAATTTCGGGTTCAGGAGTGGTGCCGGCACATACCGTTGTTGAACCAGTAATACTGGCTGTAGGTAAAGGATTTACAATAAAGACAACTGGAGCTTGGTTGATAATTGTAGTACAACCGGCTACTACAATAGATGTCAGTTTAAAACTATAGGATTCAGGACTAAATCCTGATTCGCTATAACTTGCTACGCCTGAAGCATTAGAAACTGAATTTTTAACACCATTAATGACAGTACTGCCTATGGTTACTTCATAATTAAATGTATTATTTATATTTGGCAATAAACCATTTGCTGTAAATTCAACGCTATCACCGTAGCATACAGGACTACTCACACTACCATTGGTAAAACTTGGATTTGGCCTGACTGTTATTAAAATATTATTTGAATAATCAACTGAACATGCACCACTTTTAACTTCTACCCTGAATCTTGTACTTTCAGTTAAAGGATCTGAAGTGTAGGTTGTAGCTGTATGTGAAATATCTGACCATGTCCATACATTGGAAACTAAAACAGCATGCTGCCATTTAACAACATTGCCTGTTTGACCCGAAAGTGTAATCAATCCACTTGTATTTCCGGCACAGACAAGCGAATTTCCACTTATAGTACCTCCAACTGAAACTGAATCAATAGAAATTAGAATTTTAGAGGAATTAACTTCTACACAATTTCCACTTTTCACAACAGCACGAAAATAGGTTGGCAAATCAAGATTTCCGATAGTTATTCCTGTCAATATAGTAGAAGTGATAGCTATTGTAACTGGTGTAGTAAAAGAAGAGTCACTTGCCTTTTCCCATCTTACAACATCCCCTGTATTTCCTGTTAAGCTCAGATTTGCAGGTTTAGTTCCCTTACAAATGGTTTGACTTGCGTAACATCAGTTAATAATTTATTATTCAAAATATTAATAGATGAATTTAGAAAATTAACCATTCTCTTACAAAATGAAATCCAATACTTAAAATAGAAATCCTCAACTTTTCGGATTGATCTATTAAAACCAATGCAAAATGAGTATTTTGAAAAAATAAAATTTGTGGATATTTAAATATATAAAATTGGAATGCAATAAAATAAAAACAGGAATAAACTGGAGGGGTATTATAAAAGTTAAGATTAATATTTCAGATGTCAATAGAAAAGTTTAACATACATTTCACCATGTAATAATAATAATTTTCGCAAAAAAAAGAGATAATTTATTGATTTTCAAAAACTAACTAATATAACATTCTTTATTAGTAAGCAATTTCTCCACAACCAATGAAACTTTATCAAATTCATCTACTTTAGAGAAGAAATAATCAGCTCCTGCATCTAATGCCATATTTTGATAATAATCAGAAGAACAGAATGTAAGAATTATGAAAGTTAGTATTTTGTTCTCAGTTCTTATTTCATTCAATACCTGAAGTCCGGTTAATCCTGGCATTTTCAGATCAACAATTGCCAAATCAGGTTTCATTATTCTTATTGCGTCAAGCGTTTCTTTTCCATTTGTAAAAGAACCTGTAATTTCCACCTGCTTAAACATTTTTATCTGATCCTGTAATCGTTCAAGCATTAATAATGAATCATCTGCTAACAATACTTTCATTATATTTTAGTTTATTTTAGTTAATATCCATTATTCCTAAAATATTAATATTTCGTATGTCATTGATAATTTTCTGACCGTTTAACGCTGGCTTTTTAATATCAAGTATTGCTAAATTGTATTTCAGAATAGCAGATTGCTCATAAGTTGAAATTCCTGATGTAAAAGCTCCAATGATTTCAACACCTTTATATTTTTTCACTAATTTCTGAAGACGTTCTAGAATCATACCAGATTCATCGGATAATAATATTCTCATATTTTTACATTTTAAATACAATGTAAAAGTATTACCAAAATCATAAGTTAATTGTAGGATGTAGGATAAAAGAATGTAGGATTTAGCTTATTTTTCTGTAAGAATTTACTTACACAAAAACATATTAAATAAAAAAAGCTATTTATAATTTACAAATAGCTTTCATTTATGTTCACAATAAGTTTGAATTTAAATCAAATCGTTTTCGATGCAGTATCTTGTAAGTTCAGTATTCTTGTTCAACTCCATTTTCTCCATTATACGACTTCTATATGTACTAACTGTTTTATTAGAAATAAAGAGTTCATTGGCAATTTCAAGTAAAGATTTTCCATTGGCAATTTTTATCATAATTTCAAATTCACGTTTAGAAAGTAAATCATGTTTCTGTTTCTGTGAATCATTATTTATGAAATGAGCAAAATTCTCTGCCAGTGATTGAGAAATATATTTCCCTCCATCCGATACTTTTCTGATTGCCAATAAAAGTTCTTCGGAGGCTGTGTCTTTTGTAAGATATGCAGATGCTCCAAGTTTCAATGCTCTCAATGCATATTGTTCTTCAGGGTGCATACTTAACATAACCACATTTGTGCCCGGCCAAAACGATTTAACAGATTGCAGAATTTCCAGTCCACTTCTTCCTGGAAGCGAAATATCAAGCAACATAATATCAAATACTTCTGTTTTAAAAAGCGCCAGAGCTTCATTACCATCAGCTGCTTCAAAAATTATATTAGTTCCTTCAAAATGCGAAAGTATTTGTTTAAGTCCGTCTCTAACTATCTTATGATCATCACAAATAAGAATATTCATAGGTTTATTAATTATTAATTGGCAAAACTAATTTGATAAATGTACCACCTTCTTCAGCAGTGCTTATATTAAAATTTCCTCCAACAGATTGAGCTCTTTCTTTCATACTAATTAATCCAAATGATTTTTTTGATTTAATTTCACTTTCGATGATTCCGATACCATTATCAGCAACGGATAAATGAATCCATCCGGAACTTGAATTTAGCTTGATTATTACCTTAGTTGCCTTTGAATGTCTGGATACATTTGTCAAAGATTCCTGCATTACCCTGAAAATAATCAATGAAAGATCTGGAGGAAGCAAAATACTACTATCTAAATCAAGCATAACTTCCATTCCATTGCGTTGTGAAAAATCTTTAGTATACCATTCAATAGCAGCCACTATTCCTAAATCATCTATAATCTCAGGTCGTAACTGAGCTGTAAGCCTTTGTACTGTTTTTATAGTATCGCTGACAAGCAACATAACTTTATTAATTTTTTGCACTAAATCTTTATCTGTTACATTCTGTTTAATTATCCCCAAATCAATTTTAACAGCTGTTAAAGCCTGACCCAAATCATCATGCAGTTCTCTTGATATTGCTACTCTTTCATTTTCTCTAACTTTCTCAATATATTGTGCCAATTGATGCAATTGTTCCAGAGAACTTTTTAATTCTTCCTCTGCCTGTCTGCGCTTAGTAATATCCTGTATAATCGGCAAAAAATATAAAGGTTCATTATTGGCGTCATGAACAAGACAGATGCTTATTTCGCCCCAAACAATTGTACCATCTTTACGGATATAACGTTGTTGTGTTAAAAAAGTCTCGATTCCTTTTTTATATAATTGCTTCAATTCTTTTTTACCAATTTCTAAATCATCCGGATAGATTATCTCCGAAATTTTTTTCCCGATCAGTTCTTCTTCTTTATAGCCAATAAAATTACAAAAAGCTGAATTACAGCGAATAAAACTATTATCTAAACTTACCATAATAGATCCAACAGGTGATTGATCAAAAGTACTTCGGAAATTTGCTTCACTTTTTATAATAGAAGCATTAACTCTGTTCAATTCATCAGCAGATTCTTTTAGTTGTTCAGCATTTCTTATGATTGTCTGTTTTTGAGCATATAAATCCAGAAAAACATTTATCTTACTAATTAAAATATGACTTTCAATTGGCTTAAAGATATAGTCAACAGCTCCGGAAATATAGCCTTTAACAACTTCTTTTTCATTGAAATAATTAGCTGTCAGGAAAATGATAGGAACCTTGTTGTCTTTTCTTAGTTCATTCAGTTTTACAGCTAATTCATCTCCATTCATTCCAGGCATCTGGACATCGATAATTGCCAATGCAATTTCAACACCCGTAGTTTTTTCAAGGGCTTCAGCACCAGAAAGTGCTTGTATTACATTAACTTCAATTTTTTTAATAACAGATCTAAGAAAAATAAGATTTTCTAATTTATCATCTACAATAAGCAGGTTAGGCAAATTTGTCATAGAAAATTTTTAAAACATTATAAATCTGATGTTTGTATTACTTATTAAGAATTACAAAAATTGAAGCTAAAATAATAATTGCGAAAACATTTAAGAATTCTAATTTCAAATACATGAATAATTTTACAAATATAATGAAATAATTTCATAATCCATATTATTTTATCTTCTTTTTTAAATCTATAAAAGAAAAAAAAGTAAAAAAAACACTAAAATGATTTATAACTTAATTCATTGTTTAAAAGGTAAAATGAATACCTGAAAGAAGTTGCAGGGTAAAATTCAATAGCAAATTGGATTACAACATCTTTCATTTTGATATTATGTTAGATTTTCCAGGAAACCGTATTGAAATTGGTTAAAACGTATAGGAATTCAAAAATTGATAAATCTTCATCAGATCTATCAAACAAATTTATGCATAAAAAAGGCTGACAATTGCCAGCCTCAGAATTATTAAATTAGTTATATTAAGCTTTAGCTAAAACAGGAAATCTATTTTGAGCAAAATAAAATGCGCCAAAGAAAACTGAATTATAAGCTAATGTTCCAAACAATTCGTTTCTAAAAAAAGGCAATGCAGCTTCATAACACAAGCCTAATCCAGCAAGCGTCATAGGATATGCAAATCTTACACTGATCCAAACAGCAAAATTGCTAAACACGAAAAATATAATTGATGAAGCTATTGAAGCGGCTGCAGTGGATACAACAGAGATTTTTTTAGAAAGTAAAATCCCTAAGCCCACTGTAATTGCAAAGCTAATATAAACGGCATACATTTCAGGATAAAATCCTAAAAATAAATCGCTTATAAACAAAGCTGCTAAAGGAAGTAAAAATGCTAAAAATTTTCTGCTTATGTAAGTTCCTCCGAATAATGAGATAGCTGCTATAGGTGTTATGTTGGGAATATGTAAAAACAAACGCGATAAAACAGCTACAAATACAACGGAAATTATAAAAATTAATCTTGGTGTAAATATTTTCTTCATAGTTTTTTTTATTTTGGTGAACAAAATTATAAAATCATTTGAAATAAAAGACATTTTTTTTAAAAATCATGTATAATCTTTTCATAATTTACAAACAAAAACAATTATCTATCTAAGAATAAAAGAATTTAACACAAAAATGCAGTTATTCTGACAAATTAGTCATTTACAAATCCAATCATGCTCAATACAATTGCTGAATTTACAGGATCATTAGTAATTAATGTAATGGTCTTTTGTTGGTCACCTGTCTTACCTTCAGTATTAAAGACACTAAAAACTTTACTACTTTCGCCGGGTTTTAATACCATTTTATCAATTGTAGCCATAATACATCCACAACTTGATGTGATTTTTCGAACAATAAGATCTGATTTACCTTTATTTGTAAATAAAAAATCATGCTGAACGCTTTTACCTTGTTTAATCTCCCCAAACTCATAATTAATATTATCAAAAA
The DNA here is from genome assembly GCA_049315385.1 of Bacteroidales bacterium. Classification (GTDB taxonomy): domain Bacteria; phylum Bacteroidota; class Bacteroidia; order Bacteroidales; family JACABE01; genus JACABE01. Next base: position 38,330 of record JBMOKG010000014.1, on the reverse strand, counting down.
TAATTTTGGGAGAATTATTTAATTGTATTTCTGTGAGTTTCGAAAAATCTTCGCTTATTTCTGCAGATACAAAAATAGCTTTCTCAGCCAAAGTATCATCGTTTGTTTTAATAATAATTTTGTCAAAATTCAATCCCCAATCATTTCTTTTTGATGCATCATAAGTTATTATAACATATTTTTTCTTGTCTGGTTTTAACTTTAAAAATGTCTTTGAAATAGATAAATATTCATAAGAATTAAGAATTTCTATTCTTAACTTTTTATTTCCAGAATTGTAAAACCAAAGTGTATCAGTTTTTAATTCATTACTTTTAATTTTGTTAAAAGCAAGATGATTGGATTTGAAGCTTAAATTCCCAATAGATTGAGGAAAATCATCTTCAAAAGATTTCCCTTTTTTAATTATCTTTCCATCAATATATAAAATAACTATTTTATTAGCAGTATCATTGGTATAAACAAAGATTGATTTATGAAATGTTCCATAAACATTTTTAGTATGAAAAACGGCTTCTACAATTCCTTTTTTACCCGGCATTACGGGTGTTTTGGTAAAGAAAGCAGATGTACATCCACAACTGGGATATACGTTTTGTATAACTAAAGGTAAATTGCCTGAATTTTTAAATACAAAATTTGCTTTAACTTCAGCAATATCATCATTAATAACTCCATAATTATGAATAGTATTCTTAAATGAAATAGTTGGTTTAGTTTGTGCCTGAATACATAAACACATTAATATTAAATAATAAACGAAAAATATTTTCTTCATTTTCTGGTGTTTTTAATAATGACAGTAAAAGTAGAATAAATTTTAATCGAAATTTTTATAAATTGCAAAAAAATCTTAAAACCATTATTATTTTAGTTTTAGTATTAAAAAATAAGATTTTAAAATTGTTACTAATTATTACATAATGCTATTTTTTAATTACTTACAGCTTTTTTAAACTGTGTATTAAAAACACATGATATAAAATATTTATATTTTAGAAATCATTAATTTTGAAATAATTATTAATTGACTGATTATTTTCCTGATGTATTCAAAATCTATATTTCTTTTTACTACAACTTTCTTTTTCATTCAAATAAGCTTTGCTCAGCAAAAAAACGATATAATTAGTTTAACCCAGTTAGATTCAATATTAAAATCGAATTTTAATTTGATGAAGCAAATTGATATAAGCGATGTTGACATGCTGATGGTAAACGATTGTAAATTAAATGAAATTGAAGCATGTCTTGAGATGCTAAAATTTGAAAATATAGCTGGACTGATAGATTTTAAAAAAAGAGAAGAAATCGCAATTTACGAATATTTTACAGAAACTACTACTCAAATTGCTCAACTTAGAGTTGTATTAAATCAATATATCAGCAACTTAGATTTCTGGTATTATAAAAAAGCAATGGAGTTTTTATCTAAATCAGACACTATAAATGCAACGGATAAACTTGAAAAATCTTTATTGATTAATCCATTTTATATTCCGGCATTGTATCAGCAGGTTATAATTTATTTAGAGAAATCTCAGACAGAAAAAGCTGCTAAAATTGCAGAATTTACTGCAGTGAATCTTTACCCTGTTGGAAACGACTGGATGCTGATTAGAGCAATGAATGAGCAAATAAACAAACAATATAAAAACCGGGGCGAAAAAATGCTCGCTGCTGAATATTGCAATGAATCACTTGAAATATTTATGCAAGCTGATACTTTTTGTAATTATTTCAAATCTGCTGATTGTGAATATTTTAAAAAAGGGATTATTCAATCAAAATATGGATTGTTTAATTCCTATCTTCGTGTAGCCGATCAGGCAATGGATGCTCACAAATATTCAATTGCCGAATCATTTGTGATGAAAGCAAAAGAGTATGCTTCCATTAACAGAATTATTATAATCAATGATGATGATGCTGACAAATTCCTAAAAAAAATCGCTTTAAAATACATTGATTTATCATTGAATTTCAAATACAATGCTGATAATTCTAAATCGGAATATTACAGGGGAAAAGCAATATATATCTGTAATCTGATTAAAGATAAAGATTGTGAAGCTTTTCTTTTAAATAAAGGAAAAGAACTTGCTGTTGTTGAACAAAACAACATAGTAGAAATACCAAATAATCAGCAAATTAATAAGGATAAAACAAAACATCACAGAAAAAAAAATGTATATAAGAAACTTAGAAAAATCAAAAAACTTTCTAAACCAAAAAAAAATGATTTAAAAACAATATCAACAGATATTGCATTAAAGCACAAAAATAAAATTAAAAGCAGAGACTACAACCTTTATTGCTCGTTAATTGAAATGGGTGATGAGCTTTCAGTATCAACAAAATATGATGAAGCTTTTGAAAAATATCAGGCTGCAAAAGAAATTGAATACAGGGTTTTAAAAAAACCAAATCTTGTATTAGATTCTATCAAAAATCTTACTGGACTGAACAGTATCAATGCTCAACTTAAATCTGCTTATTTTTTGATTTGGGCAAATGAATTAAAACTAGCCGATACAGCATATCTTTATTGTATATCATTACAAAAAAAGTATAATTTAAATAATGATGTTAATTGTAAAACTCTTTTAGATTCTTTTAAAAAGAAAATTGAGTTGAAATCCTGCCAGAATATTCAGGATGAAATTGATCAGCTAAATAGTAAATCCAACAATTTTATTTCAATCAGGGATTTTGAAAAAGCTCAACTTTTAATAGATGAGGCTAAAATACTGATTAATAAAAACAGCAATTGTAATTTATCAGCTGACAAAACTGAAAAAATATTGCAATTTATAAAACCTATTACAGATTATACTCAAATAAAAACAAAGGCTAAAGAAGCTTTTGAAAAATCAGACTTCAGTTTATGTACACAATTATATTATACTGCCGACAAGCTTTATAAAACCTCAAAATTAGACACAGTTGGTATTCCCAACAGTGACTTTATTAGCTACCTGAATTATCAATCAAATGAACAAGCCATGCTATCAGCTGTAAATTTCTTCATTACAAATTATGATTTCGATTATTGCCTTGCATCGCTCAAATTACTAAAAAATAAAGGATATGATGCTTTTAAATTAAAAGAAATCCAAATTAATCTGGCTGAAAAACAAGCTAAAATTGATAAGACTCATCATGCTGATTTTAATGCCAATGTGAATATCTTAAAATATACTGCTGACGATAAATGGTTCAGGGTATTTAATTCTACTTATAAGAAAACTAAATAAATTAAACGGATTAAATGGTATTTAGAAATCTATTCCATCAATTCGCTTAGTTCAATCCAGCGGTTGGTTTTTTCATCTACATGACTTATTATTTCACCTATTCGTTCGGACCATTGAATCAATAATGAAACATCAGAACTTCCTGCATTCATCAGATTAACAATCTGTTCTTTTTCTTTTTCCAGTTCAGCAATTTGATTTTCAAGCAATTCATACTCTTGTTTTTGCTTATAACTTGGTTTATTGGAAGTGCTTTTAATTCGTTCAACAGGTTTTTCTTCTTTTTTAGTTTCAGCTTTTAATTGTTTTTCTTTCAAAAGCTTTTTCTTTGTATATTCGCTGTATGTACTATGATAATCTTTTACAACGCCGTTTTCTTCGAACACAAAGATATGATCCACCAGATTATCCATAAAGCTTCGGTCGTGTGAAACCAATAATAAACAACCTTTGTATTGTAGCAGGAATTCTTCAAGCATCATTAAAGTAAAAATATCCAGGTCATTTGTTGGTTCATCTAATATCAAAAAATTTGGATTTTGCATCAAGACCATTAATAAAAACAATCTGCGTTTTTCTCCTCCGCTCAGGTTGGAATAATAATTGTATTGCAAGGTATTTGAAAACCCGAAATAATTTAAAAATACCGAAGCTGATAAATCTTTTCCCCCATCCAGCCTGACAACTTCAGCAATTTCTCTTACGATTTCTATTACACGTTTGTCATCATGGGTTTCGAGTCCTTCTTGTGAATAATAACCGAAACTTATAGTCTGACCTTTCACGATTCTTCCTGAATCCTGCATTACCTTTTCAATAATCATATTTAAAAAAGTGGTTTTACCAACACCATTTTTACCAACAACGCCAATTCTTTCTCCTTTTTTGAATGTATAAGTAAAGTCATTCAGAACTTTTTTGTCGCCATAAGATTTGGAGACATTGTACATTTCAAGAATTTTCCCTCCGATACGCTCAGTCTTGATACTTAATTCTACTTTCTTATCATCTATTCTTTTAGTCGCTTTTTCCTGAAGATTGTAAAAAGAATCAATACGTGCCTGAGACTTCGTTGTTCTGGCTTTTGGCATTCTTCGCATCCAGTCTAATTCCTTGCGATAAGTGTTCTTAGCTTTCTCTATTTCCTGTCTTTCTATAGTTTCCCTGTCAGCTTTTTTTTCTAAGAAATAATCGTATTTACCTTTATAGTGAAAGATTTTCCCGTTATCTAATTCCAGAATTTCACCACAAACATTATTTAAAAAATAGCGGTCGTGAGTAACTAATAAAATACTTAGACTTTGTTTGCTCAGGTATTCTTCCAACCATTCAATCATTGATATATCAAGGTGGTTTGTAGGCTCATCCAAAATCAATAAATCAGCGTCTTCAATCAACACTTTAGAAAGTGCTACTTTTTTACGTTGTCCTCCCGACAAGGTACTAATAGTTTGATAAATATCTGTAATTTGTAAGCGGCTTAAAATCTCTTTTACCTTATTTTCGTAGTCCCAACAATTCAAGACATCAACCTGATGAATAGCATCTTCCAGTATTTTACGGTTTTCAGTACTGTCAGTTTTCTTTATATTTTCAAGTGCTTCTTCATAAAGACGAATAGCCAGTAAAAATTTATTTTCTGTATTGAATAACACATCTACAATGGTCTGATTTTCATCTAATTCAGGATTTTGAGGCAAATAAGCAATGTGAATATCTTTACGAAATACAACCTTTCCATTATCAGGCAAATCCTTCTGATTGATAATATTAAGCAAACTACTTTTCCCTGCTCCGTTACGGGCTATCAAAGCTACTTTCTGTCCCTTATCAATTCCAAAAGTAATATTTTCGAATAATAGTTTTTCACCATATGATTTGGTGAGATTTTCAATTAACAGATAATTCATACATCCTTATTTATAGGATGCAAAAGTAAGGTATTTCGATAAGAGTTCATTTGTCTTTATTCAAAAGAACCAAAATTTATTACAACTGATAATAAATACCTATATTAAATCCTATACTGCTGAATGGAAAATATTGTTTGAGTTTTTCAGAAGATGTTTCTGTGTTTGAATTGTCAACGCTACTTGAATATGAATCAACAAAAACATTTTCTTTCATATTATAAGGAAGTCTCGACAAAAAATCAGATCCGTTCTGAATGAATTTTGAATAACTTGCTTTTTCAGGTGCCCAACTTTGAGTAATAATATTTATTTCTGAAAAGAATCCCCATTTGTCGTCAGATTCTATTCTTATGCCGATCCCTGTAACAAAGCCAATTGAGATACCTCCACTTAGATCAAATTCAGACAATTGATAAATTGCATTAAAATATTGATCCTTAAAATTAAAGGTTTCCTGTACATTTATTTTTGAACCTACCCCAATCACCAGCCCGGTTTTAAGATAAGGCTTAAGAGCGTCACCTACCGAGAGTTTGACAGAGGGCATTAATCTCAACATCTGAGATTTGTAAATTCGGCTATACGCATCACTATTGTTGGCATATCTTTGAGTAAATATCTCTTCATATTCCCTCCCATTTAAATAACTAACAGCTAATTCAAAACTGAAGTGTTCAGAAAAATTATATCCTACTACTCCTCCAAATTGAAATCCCTTTCCAAATGATATCGTTTCTTTCAATGTATTGTTCACTCCGCTCAGAACGTAAGAATTTCCATTGTCTGAATAAATTTCAATATTGTCTGTCACAGAATAAGTGGATGCTGCACTATAATTATATCCCAAGCCCACATTAAAATAAAGTTTTTGAGAATAAGAATGAGAAGCAACTAACAAAATAAAAAACAACAAAGTAATTTTAACAAAAAGTAAATTTTTCATGAATTTGAATTAAAATAAAATAAAAAAACAGGTGATAACAAAAATGCATCTAGGCGTAATAGCATGAAAGCAATTATAAAACCACACATTAATTTATGGCATCCAAAGGCACTGAAAACACTTTACAAACTTTCAACTTTATAACTTAATAACTTTACAAACTAAACTATTCTATACCGGCAAAATATTTCATAAATTGAACCCTTAAATAAGCAGGTGTATTTCCTGTTTTTTTATAGCTCATTCTACCACGGAATTCTTCAATATTTTTGAAATTGTTTTTTTGCATCCAGCTTTCAATTTCATTCAACATTACAGCAATATATTCAAACCCATTTTTATACAAAACAGATACAACCTGAACTGCTTTGGCTCCTGCTAATAATTGCTTAATAATTGCTTTCCCGTCATGGATTCCGGATGAAGCTGCAACATCACAATATAATTTATCAGACAACACTGCTACCCAACGCAAAGAAGTTGTAATATCTTCAGGATGACTGTAAACATTAGCATTTGTAATAGTAAAATTATCAATGTCAATATCAGGTGAAAAAAATCTGTTAAAAAAAACCAAACCATTAATACCTGTCCAGGATAATTTCAGCATCATTTTAGCTAATCCTGAGAAATAGAAACTTGTTTTTACTGCTATCGGAATACTTATTTGTTTTTTTACTTCTGAAATAATATCAAAATACAGCTGTTCGTTTTGTTCACTTGAATGGTTTACATCGGATGGCAGCAAAAAAATGTTTAACTCTAAAGCATCAGCCCCGGCATCCTGAATTCTTTTAGCATATGCAATCCATTCAGAAGCGGTTACACAGTTTATACTTGCGATGACAGGTATTTTTACGGCTTTTTTGCAATCTTTAATAAGGTTTATGTATGTTTCAAAAGAATGTTCTTCAGAATAGTTCTTAATATAATCCAGCGCTTCAGGATAAGCAAATGAATTACCATTCTGACTGATTGTTTTATTAATCTCGTGCTTTATCTGTTCTTCAAACAATGATTTTAACACTACAGCTGCAGCACCATTTTTTTCAATTTCGATTACTTTTTCAACAGTATCAGTTAAACCTGAGCTTCCTACAATAATTGGATTTTTCAATGTTAACCCCATGTAATTGGTGGATAGATCTATCATTTTGCGATTGATTATGTTAAATTATTTTTCTAACAAAATTATAAATTCATTTATAATAATTTTAATTTTAAACTATTTTATTTATTCGGAAAACTATTTCAGAACATCATTTATTTTTTTCAAATTACCATCTGAAGGAACTGGCTTAATTTTTAACAATTGAGACATTAAAACATAAAGCTGTATATTATTGAAACACTTCCTTTTATAGTCTTTTTTAAAATCAGGACCAAAAGCATAAAATATTCCATGCATATCCATATTATCATTATCATAACCATGAGCACCTCCAAATGGTGGTTTGTCTTTCTTTCGGGAAATGCTCCAGCTACTGTCTGCAACAACCACAATATCAGCGATTCTTTGATTATTATTATAATGTAATCTTTTAGGAACTTCTTTTACTTTCCATACTTTCAAGTGAGGTCTATTTTTTAATGAGATATAAATGGAATCAATGCAATTGTCAGCAGCCGTAATATTATAACATGGATTATAACCATACATCCCCTTTATCCATAATGGATTAAGGTAATCATCAATAATTATATTTCTATCTTTGCTTACAGTTGACATCCCGTGATCAGAAGTAATAATTACATTTATCTCATTTCCAATTGATAAGTCCTTTAACTTTTGAACAAAAACCCACAACAAACTGTCAAGATAAGTAAGCATTTTTTTAGTTTCATAGCTTTCAGGTCCATAATCATGACTGATGGCATCGGGTTCTGGTAAATAAAACATAACAAGATGAGGACGCTCTTTTTCGGGCATTTGGAGCCAATGTATCACAGTATCAATTCTTTGATCAAAAGGAATTTTATTTTCATATAATTTCCAAAAACTTGGATGAATGCCTTTTATTGGAGCTTCGGAACCTACCCAATAGAAAGAAGCTGTTTTCAAGTTTTGCTTCTCGGCAGTTACCCAAATTGGTTCACCACCATAAAATCTTTCATCCATTACTGTTTTGGAATCACCTATTTTATAGGTAAGTTTTAATGCATTATCGTAAAATTTATTTTGTACAATGCCATGATTTTCCGGATACAATCCAGTTGCCATACTATAATGATTGGGAAATGTAACCGTTGGGAAGCAGGGCTGAATAGAATTTGCCTTCACCCCTATTTTTGCAATAGAATCAAAATGAGTTAAATGATAAATCTCAGGATAATCCCATCTAAATCCATCCAAAGAAATAACAATCAGATAAGGCTGCTTTCCAGCTTTTTGCTGAGCAAAAAGCTGGTAACTAACTAAAAATAAAAATAGGATTAAAGTATAATTTTTTTTAACCATCTAGAAAATAAACTTTTAATTACTTCATCAAAAAATCAATATTTTCGCCCACCTGAATTTCATAAGCAGCATTACCATATTTAAAAATCCGCATTGGACGTTTACCATGTAAAGAAATAGAATTACCTTCAACTAATAAATAGGTGGCTTCGCGTAAACCTACGACGTAAATATCTTTATTAACCTCCATGAATTCTTCTATTCGTTGCTCTCGGGTTTCTCCACCATGCCCTTCAGGATTTGCATCTAAATAATGGGGATTGATTTGAAAAGGAATTAATCCTGTACAATTAAAACTTTCTGGTTCAATAATTGGCATATCATTGGTAGTTTTCAATGAAGGACAAGCAACATTAGAACCTGCACTCCATCCCATATAAGGCGTTCCTTCATTTGCTTTATCTTTAATTGCTTTCATTATTTTGAGTTTATGCAGCATATAAACCAGATGAAAAGTATTACCTCCACCAACAGCAATTGCTTCAGCTTCGTTTACAGCTTTTACCGGATCAGTTTCAGCATGTATTCCATAAACAGAACTTCCGAGTTCTGCAAAAACTGAATTTACTTTAGCAGTATACTCATCATAAGTAATACCAACTCCCGCATAAGGGATAAATAAGACTTTTTTGATATTGTTGGTTTCCAGAAAATTTTTAATTACCTGACGAGGCCATCCTAAATAGGCTTCACCTGCATTGGTTGAATTACTGATTAATAATAATTTCTTCTTCATTATTTGATTTTTAAATGTTTATGAATTTGACTAAAATTGTACAAAAACAATTGCTGTTAAATATTAATGTCACAAAAATAAATAAAAATGAGTTAAAATGACTTATGTTTTTTAATTAAAGTGAAACAGAAATTTTATTAATGTAAAATTCAAAAAAACAACTGTTTTAGTTTTTTTAATATAATAAATTTTATAGGAATACCACTTCCATTTTTTATTCAAACTTATTATTTCAAGCTATATTGCAATCAGGATAAAAATAAATCATATACAATTCAGAATATTTATTATTCTTTATCGTTGATTAAAGTCAATCATTCTTAGTGATAAATAAATAAAAATATTTTTAACAAATAATTAATACAATAATTTCCAATAACTTACGTTATTTTTTTTAATGTAAGTAATATTGCATTGGAACATAATTATTAATAAATTTGCAAAAAATTACAACTATACAAAAATGAGAATTATTACTAGGAAACTTTTATTTATTTTAGCACTGTTAAGTTTTAATTATCAGTCGAATGCACAGGATTGGGTTGAAAAAATGCAAGATCCGAAAGTAAACTTTTACGATGTTCAAAAAGCATTTAATACTTATTGGAAAGATAAAGAAGTAGGCAGATCTAAAGGTTGGAAACAATACAAAAGATGGGAATATTTTATGCAACCACGAGTTTTCCCTACTGGAAACAGAATAGAAATGGAAACTGCCTGGAAATCTTTTAAAGAATACAAAAAAAAACATGCATTAAAGTCAAATTCTTCCTCAAACTGGCAGGCTTTAGGCCCTTTTGCACCACCTGCTAACGGTGGAGATGCAGGGAGATTAAATTGCATTGCCTTCCATCCTACAAATATGAATATTTTTTACGTGGGTTCTCCCAGTGGTGGTCTATGGAAAACAACAAACGGAGGAAATACCTGGGTCTCATTAACAGATAACTTATCAGTAATCGGTGTTTCCAGTATTGTAATTGATTATACGAATCCTAATATTATTTACATAGCAACCGGTGATGGAGATGGAACTGACACCTATTCAATTGGTATTTTAAAATCAACAGATGCTGGTCTTAGTTTTCAAACTACAGGTCTCAATTATTTAGTTGAAAGCAGAAGAACTATCAACAAATTAATCATCAATCCTATCAACCCTAAAACTTTGTTTGCTGCAACTTCTGCCGGTGTTTTCAGAAGTTTTAACGGTGGGAATACATGGGACAATACACTTTCCGGAAAAACTATTGACATAGCTTACAAACCCGGTGATACAAATGTAATGTATGCTACAACCAGCACTGACTTTTATAAATCAACAGATGCCGGTGAGAACTTTTTTTACAAATCAATTGCTTTTGCAGCAGCATCCAGTAGAATTCAAATTGCAGTTACACCAGCAAATCCAAATTATGTATATTTATTATCAGGAAAATATACAGATCAGAGTTTTGCTGGATTGTACAGATCTACCGATAGTGGTGAAAATTTCACAACCAGATCAACAACACCAAATATACTTGACTGGTCGGTTACCGGCAATGGAAGTGGAGGACAAGCCTGGTATGATCTAGCTTTAGCAGCTTCCCCTACAAATGCAGAAGAAATTTATGCAGGTGGTGTAAATATTTGGAAATCAACAAATGGTGGTACAAACTGGACATTGAGTGCACATTGGTATGGAGGTGGGCAAAAACCAAAAGTTCATGCTGATATTCATGCTTTAAAATATAATCCCTCAAACGTATTATATGCCTGCTCTGATGGAGGTGTTTCTTATACTACAAATAGTGGAGCAAACTGGACAGACAAAAACGCTAGCCTTTCTATTGCACAAGTTTACAAAATGAGTGTTTCCCATACACTTCCAAGTACAATAATAACTGGATGGCAGGATAATGGAAGTAATTTACTAAGGAATAATACCTGGACTCAGGTTTATGGTGGTGACGGAATGGAATGTATTATTGATTATTCAAATCCAAATATCTTTTATACCACAACTCCCAATGGAGAAATACACCGAACAGATAATGGAGGTGTTGATTTCATTGCAATATCAGGAAATATTACAGGACAGGAAACTGGTATCTGGGTAACACCTTATATTATAGATCCTGTTAATCCTCAAACAATTTATGCCGGTTATAACAATGTCTGGAAAACTATTGACAGAGGAAATAACTGGACTAAAATTTCAAATTTTGCAACGACAACTGAGCTTAGAAATTTGGCAATAGCAAAATCTAATCCAAATTACATATACGCAGCTTCAGATAACATCATTTATAAAACAGTAAATGGTGGTACTACCTGGACTGATATTTCACACGGACTTCCCGGAAATACTATCACTCACATTGAAATAAGTTCAAGTAATCCTGAAGTAATTTGGATAAGTTTTTCAGCTTACTCAGCCGGACAAAAAATATTTACTTCCAGAAATGGAGGTGTTAACTGGATCAATTATTCAGGAACATTACCCAACCTTCCTGCAAATTGTATTGTAGCAGATAATCAATTAAATGAAGGTTTATATATTGGAATGGATGTAGGGATTTATTATCGTGATACATTATTAACAGACTGGGAATTGTATTCTAATAATTTACCGAATGTTATTATTAATGACTTATCTATTTCTACTTCTATTAATAAAATAAGAGTGGCTACTTTTGGAAGAGGTATTTGGGAATCTCCACTTTATGCTCCTGTTTCAATTTCTGAAAATAAAGAGAATGTTCAGCAACTTTCAATATACCCCTCTCCTACCAATGGAATTGCGACTATTGATTTAAATGAAACCGGAATTCTAGATGCAACTATTGAAATATTTACATCAGATGGACAAAAAGTATACACATCAAAAGCTAATTTTAAAGATAACCTCTATAAAATTGATTTTTCGAATCATACAGATGGTATTTATTTCGTAAATATTAAAACAAAGGAAAAATCATATAAAGGAAGTTTTGTTAAAACATCAAAATAATTCACACATTATGAAACGTTTACTTTATTTTATTGCTTTTGGAATCGTTTTTTCGCTAACAATTTCCTGTCATAAAGACAAGTCGAAATATGAGCAATTAGTAACTGAAAAAATCCAATACGATGTAAGCATAAAGAACAATGACTGCGACATAGATTGGTGGATACAAAACATTGAAGGACCTCAGAGAGATAAATTTATTAATTTATTGTTCAATGCAGTAGAAGATAATAAAATAAAAATATACAATATGAACCAGCAAATAGTTTCGCTGGAAAATATTGTCTCTAATCTTTTCACATTTGACACTATTCATTTACAAAAAAACGGAAAAAACAAACAAATTATAGATACTGTATTCGTAAGTAGTTCATTTAATTTTAAAAATGTTACAAAAATACGGTTTGATGAAAAATGGAAATTCAATACTAAAACATTATTGCTTAGTAAAGAAATCAAAGGATTTTGCCCGATTTTAGTTACAGAAATGGGAGAAGATAATGCTGTTATAGAATTACCCCTTTTTTGGGTTTACCCTGATACAGTAATAAATTCTGATACATCAAATAACTATATAATTACAAAAAAAATTCAATATGATGTTTTTGTAAAATCCGAAGATAAAGGAAAAGATTGGTGGATGAATAACATTGAAACTTCAGACAGAGAAAACTTCCTCAAAGAAATAATTAATGCTGCCATAAAAGAAAAAATTAAAACCTACGATTATTTCAACAAACCGCTTGATAAAAAGAAATTAAAAGAAATACTTCACAGAACAGATTCCGTTTCTATTGAAAATCTGGATAATCCTTATGAAAATATCGATACAGTTATGACAACTGATTACGATCAATCTTCAATTGTAAAAATAAGATTTATTGAAGAATGGTCAATTAACACTCAATCTTTTAGATTTTACAAAAAAGTACTGGCGATATGTCCGATGATTGAAGGTATTTACAATAGAGAACTAGGAAAATGTTATACACCATTATTCTGGATATACTTTGATGAAAGCTTAAAAAATGCTGAATAAATCATATAAATTTTAATGGAATATCATTACCATCAACTTAAAAACGGGATTCGACTTGTTCATAGAAATGCTGACAGTAAAGTAGCCCATTGTGGTTTAATCATTAATGCCGGATCACGCGATGAAACCAAAGCAGAAAATGGGATTGCTCATTTTATTGAACATTGTATTTTTAAAGGAACTCAAAAACACAAATCATCCTTTATTTTAAACCGCTTAGATAGCGTTGGTGGTGACTTAAATGCATATACTACAAAAGAAGAAACATTCGTTTATGCATCTTTTCTAATTGAATATTTCCCAAGAACACTAGAACTACTGGCAGATATTGTTTTTAATTCTACTTTTCCTGCTAAAGAATTAGAAAAAGAAAAAGAAGTTGTAATTGAGGAGATTAACGCTTATAAAGACAGTCCTTCTGAATTAATTTTTGATGAATTTGAACAAGAAGTTTTTGCAAATCATCCTATAGGTGAACTGATACTCGGTACGCCTACTAATATCAGAAAATTTAAATCCGGGCATTTATCTGATTTTACAAAAAAGAATTATAATACAGATGAAATGGTTATCTGTTCAGTTGGAAACATTAAGTTTTCTAATCTTATCAGATTAGCAGAACGCTATTTTAATGATTTTGAAACAAATAATCGAAGTATTCAACGGAATCCTTTTTTAAATTATCATCCGGTTTCTGTAATAAAAAACAAAAAGACTTTTCAATCTCATTGTTTAATTGGAAATATTGCATATCAAATTAAAGATGACAGAAAAACAGGTCTAACATTACTGAATAATTTATTAGGAGGTCCGGCTTCCAATAGTCGATTAAGTATTGCACTCCGCGAAAAAAACGGCCTTTCTTATAATGTAGAATCTAATTACACACCCTATTCCGATACAGGATTAATCTGTATTTATTTTGGTACAGACAACAGTACATATAACAAAGCTGTTCAAACTGTGATGAAAGAACTGGAAAAACTCAGGACTGTTAAATTAAGTACTATTCAACTCCATAGTGTAAAAAAACAAATAACCGGCCAGATTGCCATTGCTTATGAGTCAAATTTAAATGAAATGTTATCAATAGGAAAAAGCTATCTGGTTTACAATAAAGTTGATACAATCGAACACCTTTGTTCTAAGATAAATGAAATCACATCAGAAGACCTCATTGCTATAGCAAATCAGGTATTTGATCCTGACCAATTAAGTATTTTAACATATAAATCTAAATAACTACCTATGTTTACTATCGTTCATCCTGATTATGAGGCTTATTCAGAAAAACATTCAAGCTCTGAAAGCAGCGTTTTAAATGAATTAAACAGAGAAACCAACCTTAAAGTAATGTTACCCCGTATGTTATCAGGACATTTACAGGGGAAATTTCTGGAAATGATAAGTTGTATGTTACAACCTCATCAGATACTTGAAATTGGCACTTATACCGGTTATTCTGCCATTTCACTTTGCAAAGGTCTTCATGAAAATGGCATTTTACATACTATAGATATTAATGCAGAATTAGAAGCTATTTCACTGAAATATTTTGAAAAAGCTGGTTTGCAAAATAAAATCAAACATTATATAGGAAATGCATTAGATATTATACCTGAAATTAATCAAGTTTTTGACCTTGTTTTTATCGATGCTGATAAAGATAATTACATCGCATATTTTGAAATGGTCCTTCCAAAAGTTAGAAAAGGAGGGATAATTATAGCTGACAATGTATTATGGAGTGGCAAAGTACTTAATTCTTCATCTCAAAACGACAAGGAGACACAAGGTATTATTGAGTTTAATAAGTTTGTTACAAAAGATAACCGAGTTGAGAATCTATTACTTCCATTTAGAGATGGATTAATGATAATGAGAAAAAATTAGCTTATAGGTAAAAAATATCCTTTTGTTATTTTATTTTTTAGCAGATTGTATAATAAAGCCTCATATGTTTCGTTATAAAAACTTAAGTTTAAAAAAAATTTTGTGAGAAAATCTTCCGGCATTATTGCATTGTTCCTATTGTTAATACAATCTTTAACTACCTCAGCTCAGGTTGGAGGAAGCCATACCTATCAATTTTTAGATCTGCCGAATTCAGCCAGAGTAGCAGCTTTAGGAGGTAATTTCCTTGCAATTAAAGATAATGATATTACGTTGGCAATTGCTAACCCTTCTCTAATTACAAAAGATATGAATAATCAACTGGCATTAAGCTACATCAGTTATTACGCTGATGTAAATTATGGTTTTGCGGCTTATTCAAAGTCTTTTAATAAAATTGGAAGTTTTGTTGGCAGCTTACAATATATTAATTACGGTACATTTACTAATGCTGATGCAAACGGTGAAACATTCGGAACTTTCAGAGCCGGAGAGTATGCTTTAAATATTGGTTGGGCAAGATCATTAGATTCTAATTTCTCAATTGGAAGCAATTTTAAAACGATACTTTCGTCTTTAGAAACCTATTCTTCTTTTGGCTTAGCAGTGGATATTGCTGCAACATACCAAAGTAACAATAAAAGATTTATTTCATCACTTATGCTCAAAAATATGGGCAGACAGCTTTCTTATTATACTGAAGGCAATAGAGAAGCTCTTCCTTTTGAAATACAACTTGGTATTTCTGAAAGACTAAAACATGCACCTTTTAGGTTTTCATTATTGTTAAACCATCTTGAAAAATGGGATCTTACTTATGAAGATCCTTTAAATCCTTCAGTAAAAACAGATCCTCTTACAAAAGAAGTTATAGAGAAAAGTAAATTATCAAAATTCGGAGATAACTTAATGCGACATGTAGTCATTGGTGCTGAGTTTATTCCTTCAAACAGCTTTAATATTCGCTTAGGCTATAATTACCAAAGACGTCAGGAAATGAAAGTCGAATCTGCACTTTCAACTGTAGGTTTTTCATGGGGATTTGGCTTCAGGGTTTCTAAATTCTACTTTAGCTATGCACATGTTATTCAACATTTATCAGCTTCTTCCAATTTTTTCACAATTGCTACCAATTTATCAAGGTTTTAAAATAAAGACACAAAAAGGATTATAATATCAAATACAAAAACGTCTGTATCATTTGATACAGACGTTTTTACTACTAATCAGATTAAAAAATTGCATCATAGTTTTTTATCTTTCATGCAATAAATTCGTTTTTATTTCCAGTTCATCTTTATATTTTGTATTCCAACAGAAGTTTTTACCCTAAATAGATAAATACCAGCAGATAAATCCATTTTTCTAGTAAAAATATTACCGCAATTAGTTTGTGATTTATATAAGCAACTACCTGAAATTGAATAAATTTCAACACATTGCAATCTTTCTCCTGTTTGGGCAATGATATTAAGTTCGTTGTTGTTTTGGAAAACTTTAATTTCTGAATTAATCAAATTAACATTTATATTTCCAAAACGGATAAAAAATCTGCCGGTGATTATATTGCTTGGAAATTCAAAATTATAAGTCAAATTCTCAGCTAAACTGATAATTTTTCCTTTAAAGCGATCTTCCAGATAAATTTGTTCTGTACTTTCTAAACCAAAAGCACTAATAGTTGCTTTTTCTCCTGCCTTACCGTTAATTCCCAAAGGAATAACAGAATTATTGGTAGCATTAATTGTATTGATTACCAGTTTTTCACCACCTGTTGATTCTGAATAGATTTCAAGAGGTATGTCACTTAACATTTTTTCAGAATCAAAAACATCAAGTTCTGATTTTGCATCCGGATTTTTACAAATAACTAATTCATCAGCTCCTTCATCATTTTCAATTTTCAAGCGAAGTAAGCTAATTGTGTTTGAATTTGTTTTATAATAAACTGAAGTGGAGTGAGTACGAGCTGAAGGATAGAAAATTATCTTAGGCGAATTGTAGATTGCTTTTACAAAGAATCCCTGGA
Source organism: Bacteroidales bacterium (assembly GCA_049315385.1). Classification (GTDB taxonomy): domain Bacteria; phylum Bacteroidota; class Bacteroidia; order Bacteroidales; family JACABE01; genus JACABE01. The sequence continues at coordinate 21,067 of JBMOKG010000014.1, read as the reverse complement.
AAGGAGCTATAAATGGTTTAGTATTTGCAGGAACGCCAATATTGCTGCATGAATTATAAGTTCTCAGATATGATGCATTAGCCACTGGCGAGATATTTGGGTACAAATTATTATCCCATAAATACAAAGTATTGCTGACATTAGTTATGCCTAATAAATTCCAATTCAAATAAGCTGTATAAGGATTTGCGAGAAGGTTCCAACTCTGAGGAGAAGCATTCCCACTATAAGTCAATAAATTTGTATAATCAAAAACAGAATTACTAAAATAAAGATTTCCGTAAAAAGATACTGTATAATTAATATTTGGTTTTACTGCATAACCTACAGTTGGTTGCAAATAATAATTAGGGGAAGTTACATTTGATTCCCAGTTTGCACCATTTATATAGGGTCTAAGTTGAATACTTCCTCCTGCTGGAATCATGCTTGAAAGTTGTGCACCAATATTCTTCTTAAATGGTGACCCGAATAAATGCCATGTATTATTCAGGTATCTCTGTGCAGTAGCTTGTAAGTTAATATTATTATGGATAAATGATGCTCCTGAAGCAATGACTAATCCTCCATACCCTTTAGACAAATTATTGATTGTACCTAATATCGTGATTTTAGATCCACATAGTAAGGTTAGTGTTTTTCCAGACTGAATATTAAAACTAAAACCATTTGCATTAATAGTAACACCTGAAGTATGGTTTTTATTGTCGAAACTAAAATTTTTGTTTACACATAATGAGGCAGTTGTTAGAAGGATCGTTTGATTATCAAGACAAAGATTAAAACGAACAATTCCATTTTCACAAACCATTGAAATAGCATTCCTTAAGGATCCAGGGCCGCTATCATTATTATTAGTTACATAAGAAACTGAATCACATATATTACCAATCTGATTTACAATGACCCTGACAGAATCAATATCATAGCAACCTGCCACTGAACTTCCTTTTATATAATAAGTTCCTGCTGTTGCCATTGTTGGTGTTGAATATGGCAATGTAGCAGAATCATTCATCCAGTAAGTATAAAATAATCCCGGTGTTGAACCAAATGTTATGTCTGGGCAAGTAATATCAATAGTTGCAGGAGAAATCACAGCTGCTGGATTTGTAACAATAACTGATGGTATAGAAGGCTGGGCATTAATAGTAATATTATCTGAATAAGGAGAAGAACAACCATTATTATCAGTTACTTTATAATTATAAACAGATAATGCATTTAAACCTGATATTGTAGCCGTTGTTGTAGAACCGTTTATTGCGCCGGGTTGGATAATCCAGTTACCAAAAGGCAATCCATTTAATTCAACTATAGCAGTTGGAGTATTACAATTCGGCTGTATAATGTTAGCTATTTGAGGAGCCGCTGGTAAAGGATTGATAACAACTAAGGTTGTTGCAAAATTACCACAGTGCGTTGTACTATCAATATAAGAATAAGTCAATGTTTGTGTTCCAACATTTGGGTCAAAATAATAAGATGAATACTGACTTCCTGAAACACCGTTTCCACTCCATTCTCCATTAATTGGAAATCCGTCTAAAATAATATCAGCAGCATCAGAACATACAGTGTCATAAGAACCAGCATTTACAACAGGTAATGGATTTACAGTTATTGTTGTTTGTGCAGATGCAGTACAACCATTTGTATCTGTATAAAAATGTGTAAGTGTTTGTGTTCCTAATGAAGGATCAAACATATTTCCTGTAACTCCGGGGCCACTCCATATTCCACCAGTTAATGGCATACCACTTAAAGTAACGTCAGAAGCATCAATACATATTGCAGAATAGGTATCTGCTGTAACTTCCGGTATTGTATTAACTGTTATTTTTACCACATTAGATTCAACAGATAATGACCAAATACTCTGACATTCTGCTTTTGCAATCCGCTTATACCATGTTGATATTGTTAATAATCCTGGATAGAATGAAACTGAATTACTATTATCAATTTCAGTCCAAACGTCAAAAGGAGAAACTGATTTTAACCATTTATATTCAATATTTCCGGAATAACCATCAGCTAATGCTGAACTTGAAATTGGTGACGGGATTTCGTTACTGCATACGGTTTGATCTGAACCAATAGTACCACCATTGGCAAAAGCAGCAAAAGGCAAAACTACAATATATAAGGTTGCATTAGCATATGTTACAGGTGTTCCATTATCAACAATTGTATACGGAAAAGAGACAGGGCCATAAAAACAAGGAGCAGGTACAAATACATAACTACCATCAATTGCTATTGTTAATGTTCCTTTTCCTGGGACTGTTATTGATGAAGTGGTTGTTACTATTTGCAAATCGCCTTCAGGATCAGTATCATTGGACAATACACCTGAAGTTACTGGTACGTTTAACACTTCGTCCATTACTGTAGTATTAAAATCATCTACAGCTTCAGTTGATCCACTCAATACTACTGTAATCTGTTGAATGGCTGTTGCACATAAAGATGTTGGCAGACTATTATCACAAACCGTATAGCTGTATCTAATTATACCTGTATATGTTGACACAGGAGTAAAAGTGATTTCTCCATTCAAAGGATTTACACTTAAACTTCCTTCAGTAAGCGGATCAGGCATTGTAGAAGGGACAATGCTAACACTGGCTGGAAGAAGTATCTTTCCTTTTTTTCCTGGTGCATCATTTGCCAGTGTATTTAATGTTGCAGGAATACCTGATAAAGTTATTGCAAAATCAGTATTTGCTATTGGCGGAACAGTATTTATCATTGGATTAATTACTGTAATAGTCAGTTTTTCGTATTTACATTCCAAATTTGGCAGACTTTGAACACAAACTGATATATCAAATATATAAACACCAGGCAGATTAGCTGAAAAAATATAAGTTCCATTAATGTTCACATTAATAACAGCTGTACTTCCTACTGGACTTGAAATCAAAATTGGAGTTGGATTATTATCATAAACACTACCTTCAATTACTTCGTCATTATTAGATACATCACCCGTAACCGGAATATTTACAAGTGTAACATTGATATCAGGGTCAGTATTGTGAGGAATTACCATTATATAAAGAGTAGCATTCGTAAAAGCCTGTGGACTGCCATTGTCTCCCACTGTATATGTGAAACTTACTCCTCCTCTGAATGCTGGAATTGGTACAAAAACATAACTACCATTTGCTGCAATTGTCACAGTGCCTTTACCTGCTATTGTTATTGGTGAAGTTGTAATAACTGTCTGGGAATTTCCTTCAGGATCCATATCATTGGCCAAAACACCTTTGTCAGCTGAAACAATAAGGTTTATACCCTGAACAGTTTCATTATAATTATCAGCGGCAATAGTACTATTAGGAACTGATGTTGTAAAATCTAAATTAAAAGCACTTATAGAAATTTCCATAGGTAACACAGTAACCACAACCATTGCAGTTGCACACAATGCTGTTGGCAAAGTGTTATCACAAACCTGATATGTAAACTTTATCTCACCTGTAAATGATTCAACAGGAGTAAATGTAATTTTACCTGTTGTTGTATTTATAGATACATTACCTTCTGTAACAGGATTAGGTAAAGTTGAAGAAATGATGCTTACACTTGAAGGAACAAGTTCACCTCCAACATAAGCTGCTTCATCATTTACCAGTGTATTTATTGTTACAGGAAAACCTTGAAAAGTAGTTGCAAAATCCGTTTGTGCTATTGGTGAATGAAAATATGAAGCTTTCACAGTAATTGTTAATATTTCATGCTTACAATATGGTAGCGGCAATGCAGTTTCACATATCAGCACATCATAAGTATAAACTCCCGGTTGATTAGCTTTAAAAGTATAACTACCATTATTGCACATCGATATATTACAGCTACTTCCACCAGGACTTGAAATTAATACAGGACTACTATAAATGGTAGCATTTGGAACGATATCATTGGTTTGTACTTTACCACATATTAATTCATCAACGAGTGTTACATTAATATCAGGGTTTGAAATTAAAGTTGGAGATACAGTTACTAACTGAGAACAGATGGTTGAATTGCCACTAGCATCAGTTACGGTCCAAGTTACTGAAGTAGAACCAACAGGATAGATTAACGGTGCATTATTTATCAAACTATAAACTGAACAATTATCAGTTATTACCGGATTATTTAATGAAACATTCGATGCAGTATAAAAGCCGGCATCAGCTTGTACATTCACTTCAGCCTGGCAGGTAATAGTCGGGTGAATAGTATCATGGACTGTCACAGTTGCTGTATTTTGCGCAGAATTACCACTATTATCAGTAACAATAAGTGTATCTGTGTTTAACCCTAAATTTTTACATTTAAATAATGTTTTTGACAAAACCATTGTTGTAATACTACAATTATCAGAACTGCCATTATTAATCTGATCAGCTGTTATCTCTACATTTCCGGTATTATTCAAATAAACATCGATATTTTTACATAAAACGGTTGGAAGTATTGTATCATTTACATTCAGTAATATATTATTATATGTTTGTGTACAAAAATTTTCATCTGTAACAGTTACCGAATAGGTACCAGCAGCAAGATCTGTTATATCCTGAATATTGTTAGAATAAGCTGATGGCCCTGTCCATGAATAAGTATATGGTGATTCACCACCATTTACAGTGAGATCAATACTTCCGTTTGAACCTCCAAAACAAGATATATTATTGTGTGTCTGATTTAATGATAATGGCAAAGGGGTTGTCCATTCTTTATTTATAAAGCTGCTGTAATATACAAAAATTCCACCTGGAGATGAATATTCACATTCACCAATTACATTACTCCAGCTAATGGAAGTCAGACTATTTGGAACTATAGTTGGGATGATATTAAAGTGAAGCGTAAATAATACAGTATTATTTGCCAGGCTTATTCCGTTGATTTGTGTATAACCGAGTCTGAATTCCCCAGGTATAGCAAATGGGAACTGTAAATTAGTAATTGCAGAAGAAATTGCTGGATTTATCGTATAGCCGGTTGTTCGATATTCAAGCACTTCAGGGTCAAAATGTAACACTAGTGAAATAGCACCAACATTTGTAAAATCCTGAACAGTAACATCAACATCAATTTCATTGCATGAAATATTTGTTGGAGTTTCTATATATGTCGTTTGAGCAAAACTAGTCAGACTCATAATTACAAATATCAAACTCAGAAAAATTAAAACCACTTTCTCCTGTATCTCACTTAATACTATCTTTATATATATTTTTTTCATTTTTTTACAATTTAAAAAATCATTTAGCTTCTTACAAAAACTATGTATAAGAAAGATATATTTTATATTTTGCTTTCTTATTACAAATATATTAATTGGTTTTTAGCAACTTAATTATCTTCTGATATTTTGAAGTTGCTCCATTAAATATCATTTCACAGAAATATATACCAGTTTGCAAACCTAAAACATTCAAATCTATGTTATAATTCCCCTCGCTTTTATATTCATCTGTTAAGATATTGATTCTTTGACCGATTGAATTGTACAAGTATAATATTACATTCCCTGATTCAGGCAAACTGTAGAAAATCTCAGTATCAGTTTTGAATGGATTTGGATTTATATTTAAGTAAAAACTATCGTCCTGAACATATATATTACTTATTTTTAATTGAATACCTTGCAAACTATTTCCATTCCTGTCAGCAAAATCTAAATAAATGCCGTTATTGAATAAATCAACATTTGAGTTAATCTTAACTTTCGTTTTCATTTTAAGTGCAAACAGAATATCATCGGGTTTAAAATGAACAGGATTAACATCAGACCAGGCAATCATAATGCTGCCATTACTGATATTAAATTCTAATTCATTTAATTTTGAATTTATCGCTGTTACATCAAATAAACTGTCATTATAATTGAGATTTAATGTAAAAGCACCCAAGCTTATATAATCATTTACTTTAAAAGGAAGTTCAAAGTCTTCATAATTATTTATTTTCAGGACTCCGTCCTTTTGAAAATATGTATTATTGATATCTTTTTTTTCATTTAAAGGGATATAAGATTTATTAACATCCCCTGTAACCAATGCATAAAAGTTATGTTCGGTCGGGCCATTTACATTTACAATTGTATTTGCAAAAATCCAGTCCTCTGTATCAAAATCATTTTTTATACCAACACAACGCAACTCTATAATTAATGCATCCGTAGAATTTATGCAATTTGAGAGGTTTACATCAGCTGCTTTAACTGGAAGACCAGTCAATGTTACTATACCTGCTGAATGTAGTTTTACCATTAAAGCATCAGTTGCAGTTACACCTTTCCATGGAATTGTTGTAGTGGCTTTCAAAAAATAATTTCCATTATTAATATTATAAAATTCATAATATCCATCAATTTGAACCTGATTACCCGGAATAGACTGAATAATATGTGTAGACGTTGTTGTATAAGCAACAACTAAATTTGAGCTATCAATTAATTGTATCAATACACCATTCAAAGGGGTATTTAATGAATTATCATATGTAAGTTGACCGTAAATAGATCTAACAGGAACTGATATACTTACATTTAAAGTAGAAGTTGCACTACAACCTGCAGGTAATACAGTGGTTTCTGTAACAGACACAGATCTTGAAATACATGAACTGCATGAGTCCCAGTCAACCTGAATTGTATTGCTTCCCTGTCCATTTAGAATAATTCCGCCAACAACAGTCCAAAAAAATTGATTAGAAGATCCTAATGTGTAATAAGTTTCATAATTATTACATGATACATTGGTTGCTCCAATAATATCAGGCAAGGGTTCTTGATTAATTGTTATCGTTTTAGAAACAGTAACTGATATATTTGAATAGTTTACTGTAACTGAAATTGTTCCACTCGTCATACTATCATTCCACAAAACACTAACAAAGTTAGTATTAGCACCAGAAGTGATAATACCACCAGTAATACTCCATTGACAGGTAGCATTTGGTAATAAAGGAATTTGATATGCATATTGAGTATTTGGGCAAACTGAAAGATTACCTGAAATTAATATAGAAGCAATGACAGAACCATTAATATAATAATTTTCCTGAGGCGAATCATTATAAACAGGACTTCCTTGCGGACCAGAGTATTTACATGAATTTCCATTATCCATCCAGCTTAGTGTAGTTGTTCCTCCATTATATGTAAAATTAAGCGTAAATAATATGGTACTATCCTGAAATGAGATTCCTGAAAAAGCTGATGACAAACCATTAATAACTAAAGTTCCTGCTACCGACTGAGAAATAGACAAAGCAGGAAAAGAAGAATTGTTTTCTATATTAATATATGATAAAACATTTGGATTGTAAACTAAGGTAAGTGAAAATTGACCAATACATTTAAAAGAGTTTACTTTAACCGGTACACTTACAATAGTTCCAGAATCTGCAGATATGGTTGATAAATATGTCTTGGGTGAATTTACAGGAAGAACAGTTATTGATCCATTCTGATAATATGTTGTAGATGGAAGATCATTTAACGCAGTCCAGCTTCCATTATAATATATGCAGGAATATCCATTGTCAAAAAAAGATAATGATGTAGTTCCTTCATTAATTTTTTGAAAAACAATATTAAAAATTATGCTATTGTCTGCAAGTGTTTTTCCTGGATAGGCATACCAGCCTAATGTGATTTCACCTGAAACATTTAGATTAACACTTACATTACCTCCGACACCTGATGCAATACTTAGATTTAAAGCACGGACAATCAAAGGATTATACATAATTTTCAAATTACAACTACCTATATTTGTAAAACCACATACAGTAACTGGCACTGTAATTGTAGAACTATTCATAATAAAATTCCCTATACTCGTAACAGGTGCATTTTGAGCTTTAATAGTCTGTGAAGAAAAGAAAATAAGTATCCAGAATAAAACAGCTTTCGTTTTCATTTTATTAAATTTTATACTGAGTTCTTTTCGGATTTCGTCTATTTACAATTTACAGGTGAATAAATTAGAAAAATCTTACAGAAAAATTTAAAAAGGGAACGGAGAATGAATTCCCCGTTCCCTGATAATCATTCCTTATTTACTCATCATTTTAATGGTACGGTTTATCACCTTACCTGAATTATTGAGTTGCAAGGTACAGGTGTAAACACCTGGAGCAAATGTTTTTGCATCCAATACCAGTGTATGAGCACCGGCTGTTTCAATTTCATTGACTGCAATACTTACTCTTTGACCTAAAATATCAAAGATTTCTATGATAACTTTACCTTCATAAGGTAATGTATAATCAATTGTAGTAGTTCCTTTAAAAGGATTAGGATGATTGCTGAGTGAAAGTTTTTCAGCTTGAACAGGATTAGTTATATTTACAGCAGATGCATTGATTTTATCAACAATTAACAGAGCATTATTGATAACATTGTAATTTTCATCAGCAAGTTCATTGAGAGGATTGCCGGCAAGTGTTAGAAGGATTCCTTCTGAACTGCATGATCCAACAAGTTTCAATTTTAATGTAAGTAAACGATCACCATTCAACAAATTAACAGCCTGTAATGAATTCCATCCAATTCTTAGTTCATTATTAGAAACACTGAATTGTAAAGGATTGTTAGGATCATTTGTCAGATATACACCTTGAATTTCCAGTAAATTTGATGGGAAATTAAGAATCATAGAAATGGCACTAACATTCATGTTCATACCGGCATAAACAGGTAATTCAAAAATAGTTCCTTGATTTATCTGCATATTTTGACCATAATCTAATGTAAGGTTATCACTTGTTGATTTCAAACTACCAGGGGTAAAACTACTATTAAAATCACCGGCACTTTGACCTAAAAGATTAACAGTGTTTACACCTCCAACAATAGTAAAAGGAATATTAGGACAATCAGCATGTGAATTACTATTACAAACATCCCCTACTTTCCAATAATCCCAGCATCCTATAAATGAAGGATTTCCAGCAGTTACAAAATGTTGTAAAATTCTTCCGGCATCAGCCCCATTCATATTAACGTCATGTAAGACATCACCGGCAAAGTATTTGCACAATTCAATAGGAGTAGGATTAGCACCCCAAGCATTTACCTGAGCAGCATCTGTTGAATTGATACCACCGGCAGGTTTGTTGTTTTGGGTTATTGCAATAGTATAGTTTCCTGCACATAAATCATTGAACGAATAATTACCACTTGCATCTGTAACTGTGGTTAAAGCTCCCGGATTTAATGTTAAAGTTACATTGTTCAGTACAGTATGATTGGTATTATTGTAGGTTAGTTTACCTATCAAACTATTCTTTATAACTGTAACAATTTGTGTACAGCTAATTTCATTATCACACATATCCTTAGCTTTCCAGGTAACAGTTGTATTTCCTTCAGGGAATACTGCAGGTTTATCACTGCTTATTACAATAGCTAATGTTGGAGTACAATTATCAGTTGCTGTTGCAGTTCCTATTGAACCAACATAAGTACAACCGGTATTCATATTTACTGTAATATCCTGAGGACAAGTAATAACAGGAGCAATATTATCATTTATGGTGATAATTCTTGAAACTGGTATCAGATTTCTTCCACAAGCATCAACAGCTGTCCAGGTTTCTGTAACCTTTCCATTGCAACTTCCAGCTACAGTTGTAGTGAAAGTGGAGTTGTTGGAAGTACCTGATATTAGACAATTACCACTTAATCCATTACTATAAGTAATTGAACTTGCTGTTGGTAATAAATCTATACAGCTTATAGTAATATCAACAGGTGCTGTCATCGTTGGTAAGGTAGCTGGACTAACATGGATGATTCTTGATTGAGTGATAGTATTTCCACAAACAATTGCAGTCCAAGTTTCAGTTACATTTCCTCCACAAGCACCAGGAATAGTGCTCAAAGTTGATGTTACGGTACCTGTTAAACGACAGTTTCCTGGTAATCCATTATCATATGTTAAATCACTTGTTGTAACTCCACCACAATCAACTGTTATGTCTTGTACAGCTGGGAATGCTGGTGTTGTAGCTGGACTTACATGAATAATTCTGGATTGAGTGATTGTCCTGTTGCAATTATCAGTATATGTCCATGTTTCTGTTACATCACCTCCACAATATCCTGCTGGATTTTGTATACTTAAGGTTGAAGTTACAGATCCACTGATCTCACAAGTGCCAGTCTTTCCATTAGTATAACTTAATGAATGGGTTGTTGCTGTTCCACAATCAACTGTAATGTCACCTATTGCATCAAATGCTGCAACTGCTGTAGGACTTACATGAATGATTCTTGATTGAGTTATTGTCCTATTGCAATTATCAGTATATGTCCATGTTTCTGTTACATCACCTCCACAATATCCTGCTGGATTTTGTATACTTAAGGTTGAAGTTACAGATCCACTGATCTCACAAGTGCCAGTCTTTCCATTAGTATAACTTAATGAATGGGTTGTTGCTGTTCCACAATCAACTGTAATGTCACCTATTGCATCAAATGCTGCAACTGCTGCAGGACTTACATGGATGATTCTGGTTTTAGTAATTGTGTTGCCACATACTACAACAGTCCACGTTTCTGTTATGTCGCCACCACAATAACCTTCAGGTGACTGAACACTTAATGTAGAAGTTACAGAACCACTTATATTGCATGGAGAACTTAAGTTATTGTCATATCCCAGAACACTGGTAGTTGCTCCACCACATGGTACTGTGATGTCGGCTACTGTTGCAAATACTGGCATTGCTGCTGGACTTACATGAATGATTCTTGATTGAGTAATTGTTCTGTTGCAATTATCAGTATATGTCCATGTTTCTGTTACATCACCTCCACAATATCCTGCTGGATTTTGTATACTTAAGGTTGAAGTTACAGATCCACTGATCTCACAAGTGCCAGTCTTTCCATTAGTATAACTTAATGAATGGGTTGTTGCTGCTCCGCAAGCTACAGTAATGTCACCTATTGCATCAAATGCTGCAACTGCTGCAGGATTTACATGTATAATTCTGGATTTGGTAATAGTGTTTCCACAAACTATTGCTGTCCATGTTTCAGTTACATCTCCGCCACAAGCGCCTGGAATAGCACTCAAAGTTGATGTTACAGATCCGTTGATTGCACATGCATCAGTTAAACCATTGGAATATGCGAGTGAACTTGTAGTTACGGCACCACAGTTTACAGTAATTGCTGATACATTTGCAAATGTAACTGCTGGTGGAATAATATTATAAGTATATGTCCAATCTGTTGAAAGATTAGCACAATCAGTATAAGTGTATTTGTAAGTTCTCGTTCCTGAACAATTAGTTATATTGTCTGTTACAACAGGTGTTGGTGTTGAAATAACTGTTCCACAAACATCCTTAACAACAGGCAATGCAGTCATATAAGTTTTAAATACTAAGTCATAAGCTGGCCATTGCTGCCATCCATAAGGAGGATTACAACCAGTTATACAACCATCCATTGAAACACCACCAGAATAAACATCCGGATGCATACATAGGAGACCAAGTTGATTATATGAGAATGCACTAAGCCAGAATGTATATTGATGTCCGGCAATTAGTTCAGGGGCATCATTTTCTGCTATATTTAAGGACTGCCAACCGGTTAAAGATAAAGTATGACTTCCGGAATAAAGTAATGTACCACCAATTCCATTTCCATCAAAGATTTTAAGTGTAAAGTTTTGTGCTAATACTAAACTTCCAACTTTTAAATCTAACTTTGTAAACTTGCCGGTGATTCCACAGGTAAAAGATTGTCCTATAGATGTAAAATCAATCCAATTTGGAGAAGAAAGATCTGTAGCAACTAGTAATTGTTGTTGATCAATAACAGTTTGAGAAGTAAGAGGCACAGCAAGTGAAACACATGCAACAGTACTTGATCCATTAGCAGGAACCACTGGTGCTGTATTATGCTTAATATTATATGTATAAGTCCAGGAATAAGGAAGTCCTGCACAATCTGCATAATCATAAGTGTAAGTAATTGCACCTTCACAAATATCTGAATATGTATTATTATAAACAAAGTTATCCCAATAGATATCATAGGAAGTAGCACTGTTATAGCCTTGTAAAATTACACTTTTTAATCGTACAGATGCATCAGGAACACTTGTATGTGTTACATAGTTTAATGAACCTGCGGATAAGAGAAATTCTCCTGTTGGCAATAATCTGATTTTTAAGGTTACCCAACTATTAAATACAAATCCTTGAGGTAAGCCTAAATCATACCAGCCACCAGTTCCACCACTTTCCCATACGCGGAAACGAGGATTATTACCATCTGTTGTAAATTCAACTATTGGATATCCGGAAACAGCATTAGAAGCATCTACGGCAACGCCCCAGAATCCAGCCAGCCTTTTATTAGTTAATTCCCATGCTGATGGTACATATAATTTAATTTCCATTGCATTTGTTGAATTTCCAACATCATATGCCCTACCCTGAGTATTGTAGAAACTTCCAGCACCTTGATAATCTGATGCATTAATAGATTCCATTAATCGATTACCTCCATCGAATGAAACTGGAGAAGTAAATCCGTAAGGAGCATAACGATCAGTGTACCAAACGCCATTTGCAGGAGTTGCTCCCAAAGTAACGGCAGCATCAAATTTATTAACAAAGCTAAGTTGTTTCAATGGAGCCCCCGGTGTTAAAGTATTATTACATACATCTTTCACAACAGGAAGTGAAGTAGGAGGAATAGCAGCTGAAACACATTCAACATTAGAAGCAGAAGCTATTGGACCACCTATTTCTGTTGGAAGAGTGCTATGAAGAATAGTATAAGTATAAACCCATGAATAACTTGTATTATTACAATCTGTATAAGTGAAAGTCCATGTTTTACTTCCTATACAAGCTGGATTATTACCTGTTTCACCTGCACTTACATTTAAAGTACGGCCACAATTATCTTTTATGATAGGTGGTGTAGGTTCAATTGCTAAACTTGCACATTCTACTGTTGAACCACCAGGATTAGGCATTGTTACAACAGGTGCTGAAATAGTATATGTATAAACCCAAGGATATTGAACTCCTTCACAATCAGTATAAGTGAATGTCCATGTTTTGGTTCCGGCACATACTGGATCATTACCTGGTACTCCTGCACTTACTGATAAAGCACGATTACAATTATCTAATACTACTGGTGGAGTTGGTTCTGTTGCGAGGGCAACACATGCTACAGTTGAACTTCCTGCGTTAGGCATTGTTACAACCGGAGCTGAAATTGTGTATGTGTAAACCCATGTATATTGAACTCCTGCACAATCGGTATAAGTGAATGTCCATGTTTTGGTTCCGGCACATGTTGGATCATTTCCTTCAACGCCTGCACTTACTGTCAAAATACGATTACAATTGTCTTTTACTTCAGGTGGAGTTGGTTCAGTTGCGAAGGCAACACAAGCTACAGTTGAACTTCCTGCGTTAGGCATTGTTACAACAGGTGCTGAAATTGTGTATGTGTAAACCCATGTATATTGAACTCCTGCACAATCAGTATAAGTGAATGTCCAGGTCTTAGTACCTGCACATGCTGGATCAGCACTTGGCACACCAGAACTTACTGATAAAGCACGATTACAATTGTCTTTTACTTCAGGTGGTGTTGGTTCAGTTGCGAAGGCAACACAAGCTACAATTGAACTTCCTGCGTTAGGCATTGTTACAACAGGTGGTGCAATAGTATAAGTATAAACCCAAGGATATTGAACTCCTGCACAATCCGTATAAGTGAATGACCATGTTTTAGTTCCGGCACATGTTGGATTATTACCAGGAACTCCTGCACTTACAGACAAAGTACGTCCACAATTATCTGATACAACCGGAGGAGTTGGAAGAATTGCCAATGAAGCACATGCTACCGTTGAACTACCAGGATTAGGCATTGTTACAACCGGTGGAGAAATAGTATAAGTATAAACCCAATCTGATGATAAACCTGCACAATCAGTATAAGTATATGTATAAATTTTTGTACCTGAACATCCATTATAAGTTCCTGTAATTACAGGTGTTGGCGTTGGAATAGTTGTTCCGCAGGCATCTGTTACTGTAGATTGAAGTGTTGAAGAACATTCATCCCAGGCTTGACCGTTTGCATATAGGCTTGGATAAGCAAGTGAAAGTTGAACAGAATTATAAGGATATGGAGTTAGCCAGAATGTATATTGTGTACCAGAATTTAATATAGGTCCTGATGCTAATGTCAATGATTTCCATCCAGTTCCTGAAATACTATACCCACCTGCACTATATATAGGAGTTCCGGTTTTACCATCTCCGGCATAAATTTGAACATTGAATGAAGGAGAACCAACATAAGTATAAACATTTACATCAATTTTTGTTAATTGTCCTGTAGATTGTGGTATAAAAGATTGTCCTACCCCGGTATTCATATTCATATACCAGTTACTGAATGTAGTCTGTTGTTGATCAACATTTGAATTCATATAGGTTTTAAACATTACATCCCAGTCCGGCCAAGGAGTTGGTCCATAAGCAGGGTTACATGGTTGTTGAGCATTTAATGGAGGCACAGCATCATTTACACATGCAACAGTACTTGACCCATTAGCTGGAACAACAGGAGCTGCAGTATGATTTATTTTTATTGTCTGTGTACAAGTAGTAGTATTGTTACATGCATCTTTTATTTTCCATAAACGTGTAACAATAACAGGACAGCTTCCTGTTTTACTATCAATATAAGAATAGTAAGTTATGCCACAAGCATCAGTAGCTAAACCACCTTCAGCAGTAAATTGAGCTGCTGTTACAACAACTTCTGTTTCAGAGTACACTAATGTAATTGCGGCTGTTGTACAGCCTACCAAAAGTTTTTCTGGTGGACAAGTTGTCATTGAAGGAGCAGTGTTATCATGAATTGTGATAGTCTGAACACATGTCTTAGCATTTCCCATACCATCTTTCAATGTCCAGGTACGTGTAATTACTATTGGACATGTTCCATTTGAAACATCTTTATAACTATAATAAGTAATACTACAGTTATCTGTAGCAGCACCGCCTGCTGTGTTAAACTGTGCAGCAGTAACTTCTACTTCATTTTCAGAATATACAAGTCCAGTAATAGCTGCGGTTGAGCATCCTTCTATGTCGTATGATGCTGGACAAGTTGTAACAATAGGAGCTTCATTATCTGTAACAATCAGAACAATATTATCTAAAGTTTGTACACTAAGGTTACCGTCAGTTACTGTTACATTATATGTTCCTGCAGTTAAGCCGGTTAAATCCTGATTATTTTCCTGTCCTGCTGGAATAACACCACCATTACTTGCAGTCCATGCATAAGTAAATGGAGCAATACCACCATTTACAGTTAGATCAATACTCCCGGTATTTCCACCAAAACATGTTACATCAACATGAGTTTCGGTTAGTGAAACCTGAATACGATCAACAGGTGTGCCTGATGATTGAAAACAAGGTGGATGTGTTGAAACATTTACACCTGTTGTATAGAATGGTTTCCAGGTAACATTACCACCTACTAATGGAGGGATAGGTCCTGTGGTTCCCCACCAGTTTTTAGTTCCGTCAACGGTTAATGCAGCCATTGTATTTACAATACCATAGGACATTAACGTAAAACTGTTTTCATTAATTGCAACAGTTCCGGCACCAGCATTATCTTCAATCATAACGCATACCGCATCTGAAGGAGATTTTGTAGATGTAAGATTTTTAATGTCATTCCTGAAAACAATTGCACCCGGTGTTTCACCTTCCAGGCCAATACCATGAGCCCAACATCCACTGAGTACAGAAATTGAGTTACAAGAGATTACCGGACTAACAGCTTTCCCTGTATAAGCAGAACCTGCTCCGACATTGACAATAACACCATAAGCACCTTTACCCCCATTTGCAAATGGTTGTGTACATGCTGTTATGTTAGAAATCGTATTGTCTTCAATGAGCAAATTAACAATATCATTGGTAGCATTCGACCAGCCAACTCCGACAGCACTTGCAGTACCATTGTTTAATTTTGCAGCATTTCCGGTTAAAGCCGGGTTTTCGCCACCTTTTACCTCACTGATGCAGTTATCAGAAATAGTTATATTCTGAATACTGGCTGTACTACTCATAACGATAGCGACAGCATGTGTATTACCACTTAATACAGGTAAAGTACCAATGTGATGAATATTGTTATTCGTAATTAACAAATTGTTCCTTCCTGTTGCTGTAATAGCATAATTTCCTGAAGGATTTGTTATTTCGAATCCATCAATTGTTACTCCATCAGCTAATATAGTTATAGCAGCTGATGATGAACCGCTAATAATACTCTCAGCTAAACGATTCCCATAAGGGCAAGGTTTATCTGCATTAGCACCTTTTAGCGTTAATGACTTATTAATAATTACGTTTTCAGGATAAGTCCCTGCAGCAACAGTAATAGTATGCGTATTTAATGTTTGTGCAGCATCAATTGCAGCTTGTATGGTACAATATTCTATACCTGTATTGATATTCTTAACAGGTCTTGTTGGTATTGTCCAATAAGTAGCTAAGTCATTGAAAGTACTTGTATAAACAGGATCGCCATTAGGTCCTGCAAATTCACAATCCCCCTGAAGAGTATTCCAGCTTAGGTTTGTTGTGCCTGCCACAGTTGGTAGTAAATTAAAATGTAATGTAAATAATACATCATCATCTGCAAGAGATACCGTATTTCCAAAATATCCTATTCTGAATTGTCCCGGAGGAGCTGTATATTGTATAGTTGTAGAACCATTAAAAATAGGATTAACAGTAACACCCTGATATTCCAGCACTGAAGCATCACTGTTCAACACCAGAGAAATAGCACCTATATCAGTAAAATTCTTAACTGTTACTGGTACATCATAAGCACCACAACTAATTTGTATTGGTGCTTGAATTGTAGTAATAGGGCCAAGACCTCCATTGCATGGACCACTACTAGAAACATTATAAGGAATATAAGTAACACTACCACTTATCATACCAGCAATAGTTGCCGGAACAGTTGTACCATACCAGTTGCATGTTGCAGCTAAAGTACCGGTTGCATCGTTTTTTATTGCCATGTTGACATTGCCCGAAAGATTGTTGTTATTGACAACTAAATCTTTACCTGTAAGATTGTCTTGAACATAGATTCCATTGTAACTTCCGGAAATAGTATTGCCGCTAATTACAGCATCAACAACGTTGCCTAATCCCTGAATAATTATTCCACCTTCGATGGCGGTCAATGAAGTATTGGCACTTGTAATTGTATTGCCAAGAATATCAACATTGTTCAGGTTAGTGGCAATATTCATACCTGAATGAGCAATGTTCGTAAGTGTATTATTTTGAATAAGTACGGTGTTGGCAGAAGTAGCATAGCATACAAATTGAATTCCTTCCCAACTACAGTTTGAAATTGTATTGTTCGTTATTGTTATATTGCTAGCAACCAGCCAGAAGCCCATGGCCGAACCATAGGTACCACCAGATGTATATGAAGATACATTCTGTATTTTATTATCTGTAACGGTCCAGTTTGAGATGGAACCGTAGGTATAAATAGCGTTGCCCTTCAGATTATCAAACAGATTCTTTTCAATGGTAACATTGGCTGCGGCAGTTGTTCCTGATAAACTACCACCTGAGATAATAGCTCCTTGCTGATTTAGATTTACTATCTTGAAGCCTTTCAGGATTATATTATTTGTGGCAATTTTAATTACACTACCTCCTGTAAGATCAATAATAGCTTCGCCAACCCTGCTTCCTCCATTTGGAGAAACAGCTGCGTTAGGCCCCCGGATGGTGAGTGCTTTATTGATTAACAAAGCTTCTGTATATGTGCCTGCATCTACACGGATGTAGTTGCCTGGAGCAGCGGCATTAATACCTGCCTGTATAGTGGCATGACTGCTTAAAAGTATAGTCTCGGCATTGTCAGAATATACCCTGACAGGGGAAGGACCGTTGGCAACAGTGAGTACATAGTCACCTACAAAAAAATTATCGTTCTTATATGTGGCGGTAGAAGTTGAACTTCCATACGTACCCGCAACTTGCTGTACACCGGCAAGGTATAATTTATTGCAAGAGGCGGTGTTACCAACACGTACAGTTCCTCCGGCCTCTACACTCAAATCACCGCTCAAAGCTGCAGTGTTTGATAAAGGAGGGTCAGGAGGGTTAAGATCAAAATAATAACCAAGCGTCAACTCTGAACCACTGGTTACTGATACATTGACTGCTATGCCTGAACCGGCGATTGAATAATTATACAGAATAACCAGGCTCAGATTACCATTCATGGTTGATTCATATTGCCCAGTATACCCCATACCACCACTAACAATAGTTAACGTAGCTGCAGTGGCTGAGCTGTTGGTGACAATAGGGGCCGGAATGTAGTTTTGCCCGACATCAGCAAGATATGCTATTGTTTGGTCAAAGCCATTCAGATCCCATGTTCCACCATGATGAACATAAATTTGTGTAATAGAGGGAAGTGCGTTGGCAACGCCCATTTTTAGTGTGCCACCTAGAATTTCAATAAACCGACCATAAGGATCAGTATAAGTATAATCGCTGATTCCGGTAAGCGTCAGTGTTGAGCTACCGTCTTTTTGAAGAATTTGTCCACCAGAATAACTAGGACCACTAAATTTACCCGCATAGGTGGTATTGGCTGAACCGTCAACAATCAGAACACCATCGTCGGAAGTAATCACGCCTGTACTCGCTCCGCTGAGTGAGCCCGTTGTTAAGTAACTAGATAGCCTGTTCAGCGTACCGTTAACGGTAAGAGAATTCAGGGTAGCAGGATAGTCCAGGGTACCAGGATAGTCGACATCACATGATACAATATGCCCCGCTTGGATAACGACATCATCGCCTGCCGCCGGAACGCCGGAAGGCGACCAGGTGGCTGCATTACTCCAGTAGCCGGAGCCGGCGGATGTTTTTGTGGCTGCCCAGCTACTTAGCGTTGCAAAGAGCAACGCAATAAAGAGAATAAGCGTAGCCAATGGCTTCAGCATTTCTCTTACACGATTTGTTTTGTAAATGTTTTTCATTATATATAATTATTTGTTTATTAATATATTAGTCTTAATAATTAAGACTAATTGAAATTTAAATTCTGTTATTAATTTAAGATGCTGTTATTTAATCTTTCTTGGTGATGATTTATTTAGCACTTCCATTGTTCTAAATTTTAGTTAATATATTGTATAGTATTTTTTTATTCTGTTTTCCTCTTTGACTGATTTTCAAAAGTCTATGTTTTAATTTTCACACTTCATCCATGTTTGAAAACAAAAAATCAGCAACAGCATTCATAGCAGATTGTTGATAATCACCTGAAGCATAGAATGTAAGCATGAATAACCTTATGGTCTTTTTCTTCTTTCTTATTTCATCTATTATTTCTGTTCCATTAAATCCCGGAATTCTTATCTCAACGAATGTATTATCAGCTTTTTGAATTCTAAGTGCATCCATTGTTTTTCTTCCATTTATGAAAGGTTCTTTTATCTCTAAATGATTAAAACTGCCTATCATTTCTCCCAGATTTTTAAGAATCAAACTTGAGTTATCAGCCGTTAATACTGTCATGATGTAAAATTTTAAAGTTTTATTTCGTAATTATTGATTAATCTGTAATACTATTTTTTTGTATTCTCATTTCAAAGGCTTGACAATGCGATTTAATTTTATATTTTATCAAACTTCATTTTTTATCAAAACTTCTTGGGCTAACATGTCTTTCACCACAAATGCAAGTTTTTCAAAATCATCAACTTTGGAATAAAAATAATCAGCACCTTCATTTATTGCCATTTGTTGTAAATATGCAGTTGGATTAAAAGTGAGCAGTATGATCTTTATATTTCTATCTTCTTTTCTAATCTCATTTATAACTTCCAGTCCACTTAAGCCAGGCATTTTAAGATCGAGAATTGCCAGATCAGCTTTCTTTTTCCTTAAAGTTTTCAAGGTATCTATACCATTGCTAAACGCTCCAACAATCTCTACTTCAGAGAAATCGCACAACATATTATACAAGCGTTCAAGAATTAAATCAGAATCATCTGCAATTATTACCTTCATTTTTTTAAATTATTATAAATAATGAATAGGTAAAATTACAGTAGAGGTGTAAAGATAATCTGTACTAAACGGAGTAAATTGAGGGGAAAAAATATGTAAATTTACTAGATATAAAGGAGGAGAATACTATCGGTCTAAAGTTGGGAAAGCTATATATATAATTGATCTAGTATATCTTAGAAATATTATTATAAAAAACAAACAATCTATAAAACTATAATTTTATGTTTTAATGCATAGAGGATTAATTGAGGCGTATTTTTGCAATATGTTTTTTCAAGCAGATTCGATCTGTGGCTTTTTACGGTTTTGGGACTGATGCAAAGTTTTAGTGCAATTTCTTCAGTAGTTAAACTCAAAAAGATATTTTGTAAAATTTCTATTTCTCTATCGGTAAGATCATGATTTTCTAAAGATTTAGAAGCAATTTTGTGTCCGTAATTATTTATTATTTTCCTGAGTAACTCATTTGAAAAATAAGTATCACCCATCATTACAGTTTCAATTGCACTTTCAAGTTCATTGATACCACTCGACTTTAATATAAATCCTTTAACTCCAAAATCAATCATTTTTCGATAATATTCTTCATTACCGAACATTGAAAATACTATGATTTTTAAGTCCGGCATTAACTCGAGTGCTTTTTTAGTGGCATCAATTCCATTCATAAATGGCATATTGATATCCATTAAAACCATATCTGGCTTAAGATGAGTAAGGAGTTGCATAAAGTCGTTACCGTTGGATGCCTCTCCTATTACATTGGCTATAGATGAATTAGAAAGAAGAGATTGCAAACATTGCCTGAAAATGAGATGATCATCAACAATTACTAAATTCGGCTTTTGAGTGAGTATATCTATCATTCTGATGTTTGTTTATAATTGTTAATGCA
>JBMOKG010000157.1:0-5821 GCA_049315385.1 Bacteroidales bacterium | reverse complement strand
CAAATACAATTTATAATTCAAATACTTTCAGATTACCGGTTACCAGAGAGGAGTTAGCTGCATTGGCTGGTATTACACGCGAAAGCTGCAGCCGTATCTTTACAGAATTTAACAATGACAAAATCCTTGAAGTAAATGGCCGTCAAATAACAATTCTTAACGAAAAACTTCTCAGACAGATAAGTGAAAAGGGTTAATCGTTTTTTAAAACTTATCCTGTCTCCAACTTTTCATGTAAAACATTATATTCTAAAAGTTTTATTATCTTACAGTTGAGTTTAAATTACATTTTTTTCAACTAATGAAAACAATTTATATCCATTTTCAGGCATATTAAAAAATTATTATATAAAATAAACTTTGTCAAACCATTTTCCCATTTTAATTAAGAGTATAAAAACAAAGAGGCTCTCTCAAAAATGAGAAAGCCTCTTTAAATTTTTTTCAAAAGGACTACAACTATTCCGTTTTAACAGCATTTCTACAACCATTTCCATTGCCTTGTCCACAACCATGTCTGTGTTGAAACCCATTTCCATTTCCTTTACCAAAGCAGTTTCCATTTCCTTTACCGCCTCTTTTGCAATTTGTTCCTTTGTTATCACAAACGCCATCACCATTTTTATCGACAAAATTTGCACCTTTGCCAGTTTTTACTTTATTTTCACGATTGTCACATACTCCATTGTTATTTTTATCTACAAATTGGCCGGTAGTAACTGTGGTTTGTTCTGTTTTAACCGTAGATTTGTCAGCTTTTTCCTGAGTTTGTGCCAATAAATTATTCGTTGTCAATGTAAAAGCGAATAATACAACCGAAAGCAAAATTAATTTTTTCATGTTTTTGATTTTTATGTTTATAAAAAGAATTTTTATATTTATAAGACATTTTAAAATTAAAAAACTTGCATTAAAAAACAATTTTCAGAATATGATTAATAATTATGAATTTACGCTGCAAAATATTAAGCTCAGGATAAATTTTCAATATATTAACCCTTCCTGCTAATTTCATTTAAATTTATATAATCTAACAATTGGATATCCTTTTCATGAAGTTCTATTAAATTATCTTTTTCAAAAGATTTTAGCAATTTAACTGCGCTTTCAGTTGATATTCCTGCAAAATCAGCAATATCTTTACGGGATAGCAACTGAAATATTTCAGGAAATTGGTTTTTAAGACTATCAATATATAATAAAGTATCTGCAATTCGTCCGTTCATTTGCTTATACGTCATATTCCGCAATGTATCAAACAAGTTTACATTTTGCTCACAATACCTTTTAATAATATTAAATCCGAACATACCATTTTGCTGTACAATATTTGCTATTGATTCTTTTTCAATTAGATATACCTGGCAGTTAGTAATTGCAACAGAGGAATAATTGAATTTATTTTTAGTAAATACAGCTGAAAGACCCACAAATTCACCTGGTTTAATAATTCTAAGATTTAAGCTCTTTGAACTGTCACCCTCAATGTATTGTTTAGCCAATCCTGTAATAACAAACAAAACATAAGAAGCAAATGCTCCCTGTTTACACAGATTATCTCCTTTTCGGAAAGAAACCTGTGTTTTAGCTGCTCTAATCAGTTCTACTTCTTCAGGTGACAGCATTTGAAAACATGGTGCATCAATGTTGCAGATAAAGTCCTTGTCTGTTTCTAATATTGTTTTCATATAACAAATAATATTGAATGATTTTGCAAAGCTAAATAAAATCTACTAAAGATTGTTTTTAATCAAAGAATAAGCTGTTCTATTTCAAGTGAAAGTATGAGGCAGTAAAAGGTAAAACATAAGTATCCTAGTTTATTATAAGGTATTTTTGCATAATAAATTTTTAAAAAATACAATCATGTTATACACTAATTTAAAACACATCGAAACAGCTACTGATCATGCAAAAGTTATCAGTGAAAATGAAAACGTTATGGTAATTTGTGGACGTATGGGCCCCATGTGTATTCCAGTTTATGGAATAGCTGAAGAAATTGAAAACAAATATTCACATGTTCAGTTTTATGATATGGAATTTGATAATCCAGAATCACATGTTATTCGTAATTTACCCGAAGTAAAAGGATTCATGGGAATTCCATTTACTATTTATTATAAAAATGGCAAAGTAGCAAAAGCAACTTCAAGTATTCAAACTATAGAACAGGTTACAACTATTTTGAATCAGGAATTCGGAAATGAACAAAAATCTTAATTGAGATGCAAACACAAAATCATTTTGATGTAATCGTAATTGGAGGAGGTCCTGCCGGATTAACAGCAGGAATTTACCTCTCCAGGGCAAGATTAAAAACCCTAATTCTGAATGAAGGTACGATAGGAGGACAAATGGTATTAACACATGAAATTGCCAATTATCCCGGGGTTGAAAATATAAATGGCTATCAGTTATCTAATATCATGAAGAAACAAGCCAAAACTTTTGGCTGTGAAATCAGATCAAATATCATGATTAATGATTTGATTTTAAATAAAGCCGTTAAAACAGTGATTTTGTCTGATGGTTCAATTTATTCTTCGGATTCTGTTATACTCACGCCCGGTGGACGTTCCAGAACATTAAATGTTGAAGGAGAAGATGTGTACAAAGGAAAAGGGATTTCTTATTGTGCAACCTGTGATGGAGATTTTTTTATGGATAAAGAAATTGTAGTCGTTGGTGGTGGAAATTCTGCATTAGAAGAAACAGTTTCTTTATGTAAATATGTTTCTAAAGCGACAATAGTTCATCAGTTCGATCATTTTCAAGCTTTTCAATATGCAATAGAAGAAGCCTCAAATCATGAAAAAATCAATTTTATCATGGAATCAAGCATAGTTGCCTTTCATGGAAATGAAAGTTTGGAAAGTGTTGATATTAAAAACCAGAAAACAGGAGACATAAGTAATATTAAAACCGATGGTGTTTTCATATTCATTGGCTATGTTCCCAATACTGAATTTTTAAAAGACAAAATCAAATTAAATCAATGGGGTGAGATAATAGTAAATAGCAATATGGAAACTGACATTGAAGGAGTTTATGCTGCCGGGGATTCAATTGCAAAAAAATACAGACAGATAACTACTTCTGTTGGAGAAGCAACAATAGCAGCTTTGGCTGCATCAGAATATTTACACAAAAAAAACAATCATTTCCAACTAAGCAATAAATAAATCCTAAACACATAAATTTCAACAAGATGAATACATTAATAGTAGTTTTAACCGGTTTAGCTTTCTTTGCATACTATATTTACAGAAGCTATAAAAAAATAAAAAATGCACCCTTAGAAACAGAAAATGATAAAATTTTACATCTGAATGTAACAAATTTCCAGTCAGAAATTAGTAAAGGAACTGTATTGGTTGATTTCTGGGCTGATTGGTGTCAACCCTGTAAATTATTAGGCCCGATATTAAATGAAATTGCCGGAGAAATCGAAGGGGAAGCCCGTATCGGTAAATTGAATGTAGAAGAATGTCAGATTTTAGCTTCAAAATATGGAATAAGAAGTATTCCAACAATGATTCTCTTTAAAAATGGAAAAGAAATCGATCGCTTTACTGGCGTAAAACAAAAAGAATTTTTGTTGCAACAAATAAATCAAAATAATTAATTCATAAAAGAATTTTATACATGAATGGAATCCTAAAAAAACTTGTTGACAAAAGGGTTGTAATTCTATCAATAACAGGAGGAACGCTTTTTTATGCAATTTCGCAGTATCATATTTCGCTTTGGTATATCTTACTGGCTGGTGCAATTACCGGTATTGTTTTCGGAAAAGTTTTCTGTCGTTGGATTTGTCCAATGGGACTTATTATGGAATTGCTAATGAGTATGAATCCTGATGGGAAAATAAAACAAATGTACCAATATCATAAACTAGGCTGTCCAATAGCATGGGTTTCGGGTTGGTTGAACAAATTTTCATTATTTAAAATAAAATTAAATACTGATAGTTGCCTCAACTGTGGTGCCTGTGACAAAAAATGTTATATAGTAGCAATGGAACCAGCAAAATACAGTTTATATAAACCAAAAACTGAAAAGCCCGGAGATAGTTATACTTGTTCAAAGTGTTTAGAATGTGTAGCAATATGTCCAAATGAAAGTTTAAAATATAAAGTTTAAAATAAACATATTCAAAATGAAAGCTAATTTTAATTCAGTAATAAATGACAACAAACCAGTAATTGTAGATTTTCATGCTTTATGGTGTGGTCCTTGTAAAACACAATCTCCAATATTAAAAGAACTGGCTTTGGAGCTTAGTGATAAAATCAGAGTCATTAAAATAGATGTTGACCAGAATAGTGAGATAGCAGCACGCTATCAGATTCAAAGTGTACCTACAATTATGATTTTTAAAAATGCGAATGTTTTATACAAACTGCCAGGTGTACACACAAAACCTCAATTAATGAATATCTTAAAAAATTATATTAAATAAAACATAAACAAAATGAAAAATTTCGACAATATAAGAAACAGTAATTCAATTGCTCTGTTACTTTTATCAATATTATTATTCATTGGATTAAATTCATCTGCACAGAATCTAAGTCCAGCTGATTTTCAGAAAAAGATAAATGACATACCTAAGGCTACAGTAGTTGATGTTCGCACTCCAAATGAGTTCAATCAGAGCCATATAAAGAATGCTATCAATATAAATATCAATAATGATAATTTCACAAATCTCATAAGCAAACTGGACAAGAATAAACCTGTATTTGTCTATTGTTTAAGTGGTAGCAGGAGTGCATATGCTGTCAATTTAATGCAAACACAAGGATTTAAAGTTGTTTATAATCTCTTAGGTGGGATGATGAAATGGCGTGCCGCTGGTTTGCCTGAAACAACACTAAATACAACTGCAAAGCCAGAAATGAGTCTTACTCAATTCAACAAACTTATCAGTACAGATAAGTTAGTTATAATTGATTTCTATGCAGAATGGTGCCGGCCATGTAAAGTACAAGCACCGATTTTAAAAGAAATTGAAGAAGAAATGAAAGATAAAGTGACAGTAATAAAGATAGATGTTGATCAAAACAAAGAGATCACAAGTCGTTATCAAATTACAAGTGTACCAACAATAATGATTTGTAAAAAGTCAAAAGTCAGCTACAAAAAACAAGGAGCACATTCAAAATCTCAATTAATAAAAATAATAAATGATAATCTTTAATTAAATCATTTCAAGAACAGTATAATAACCAAAAAACAAAAATGGATAAACACTTGTTATACAATGAATCTGACATTGAAATGATGAAATTAGCCGAGAATGCACTTTCAATGGGCAAAAATCGAATAGTTGAAATCAGGAATTATGCAAAATTGGCTGGATTTAAACGAATAGGAATTGCTAATTGCATATCTTTACAAAAAGAGACAAATCATTTAAAAGAGATGCTGTCTGATGATTTTGAAGTTCACACTATTGATTGTAGATGTGGTAGATTAGTTGCAAGTGAATATTTGGGCAATGAAGTTAAAGGAATAATGTGCAATCCTGCTGGCCAGGCTAAGTTTTTAGAGGAGAATAATACAGAACTTAACATTGTTATGGGTTTATGCATAGGACATGATATGATGTTTACTTCCAAATCTAAAGCACCTTCTACCACTTTAATAGTAAAAGACAGAAAGCATAAATACAACCCAATTGAAATTTTCAAGACTTTATAATTGTTAAAAATAATTGAAAGAAAAATCAGAATCATTTTAAAATTGTTGTATTTTAATTAAAGCTGAATTCAAGTCACAAATGCAACTTTTTGGTTAAACAAATTTAGAGTTA
>JBMOKG010000156.1:0-5966 GCA_049315385.1 Bacteroidales bacterium | reverse complement strand
GGATCAAAAGCATAAACATCCATTCCAAAACCCTTTGCAATCAAAGCTACATATTTCCCCACGTTTCCATAAGCGTGTATGCCAAGTTTCTTACCTCTAAGTTCGGTACCTGATGAACCGTCGAAATTATTACGAGCAGCCATCACCATCATACCAAATGCCAGTTCAGCAACAGCATTTGAGTTTTGTCCTGGTGTATTCATAGCTACAACCCCTTTAGCAGTGCATGCAGCCAAATCAATATTATCATATCCTGCACCTGCACGTACAATAATTTTCAGATTCTTGCCAGCTTCAATCATCTCTTTGTCAGCAATATCACTACGAATAATTGCAGCATCCACTGTTGCAATAGCATTTAGAAAATCCGACTGAGCAGTATATTTTTCCAATAATACAAGTTCAAAACCTGCATCTTCTACAATTTTTCTGATACCATCTACTGCAACCTTTGCAAAAGGTTTGTCAGTAGCTATTAATACTTTTGTCATATTTTTAAAATTTTGTTTTTATATAAAAAAGGTTGAAAAGTAATACTTTACTCTTCAACCTTTTGAAATTCTATTTTAAATTATGCATTTACTTTTTCAAATTCTTTCATACAATCTACCAAAGCTTGTACACTTTCGATAGGTAAAGCATTGTATGTAGAAGCACGGAAACCACCAACAGAACGATGTCCTTTAATACCTATCATTCCATTAGCTTTTGCTAATTCCATAAAAGCCTCTTCTTTGTCTTGATATTTCTCATTCATTACAAAACAAATATTCATTAATGAACGATCTTCAGTTTCTGCAGTTCCTTTAAACATTGAATTGCGATCAATTTCATCATACAATAACTTAGCTTTTGCTTTGTTCATTTCATATATTTTTTCGACACCACCCAAAGATTTAATCCATCTCAAAGTTTCTCTAACTGTGAATATTGCAAAACAAGGAGGTGTATTGAACATAGAGCCCTCTTTAATATGAGTTCTGTAATCCAACATAGTAGGAATTATTCTCTCTACTTTTCCAAGGATATCTTCGCGGATAATTACAAAAGTTACACCTGCAGGTCCTAAGTTTTTCTGAGCACCACCATAAATCATAGCATATTTTGATACATCCACAGGACGGCTTAAAATATCAGAAGACATATCTGCCACTAAAGTTACAGGACTATCAATATCTGTGTGAAGTTCTGTTCCGTAAATGGTATTATTGGTTGTGATATGAAAATAGTCAGCATCAGCAGGAATAGTATATGATTTTGGAACATAACTGAAGTTTTTATCAGCAGAAGATGCAACAATATTTACTTCGCCAAATAATTTAGCTTCTTTATTGGCTTTTTTTGCCCAAACACCAGTTTCTAAATAAGCTGCTTTTTTGTTTAAAAGGTTGAATGGTATCATGCAGAATTGCAAACTTGCTCCACCACCTAAAAATAAAACTTGATAATTTTCTGGAATGTTTAATTGTTCTTTAAATAAAGCAACAGTTTCGTCCATAATAGCTTGAAATTCCTTACTTCTGTGAGAGATTTCGATTAAAGACATTCCAATTCCATCTAAATCCAATACAGCTTTAGCTGTGTTTTCAATTGCTGATTTTGGTAAAATACAGGGTCCGGCATTAAAATTATGTTTTTTCATGATATTAATTATTATAATTAATTGATTATTGTGTGATTTGTTATTTTCGAATTTTGAAACAAAGGTATAAATTATTTTATACCAAAAAGTCTAAAAAGGATAGATTTTTTATTTTAAATTTTCTATTATTATTTTTATAATATTAATATTTTTATAGTTGCTAACAGACTTACCTTCAGAAGTATATAAATAGTCTATTTCGGAAGAATAAGTCTCTGTAATTCTTCCTCTTACCATTTTCATGGTTGAATTGAGCATACGATTTTGTTCTGTAAAACCTTCTTCTAAGATTAAAAATGAAGCAGGTAACCATCTTTCAGGAAAGCAAACTTTATGTTTTGAAGTTTTATTAATATGTTGAATTTCATTACGTAAATGTAGTAAAAAATATTTAGCTTTTTCTTCAGTTGTATTCAAATGATTGTGCTTATTGTGTTTCAGCCATTGCCTAACAGCTTCTTTATTTAAAACAAATAAGCCGATTGTATAAGCATTTTGATTATTGTACAGCATAATTTGATCAATAAAAGGTAAATGCTCTGCAATTTGCTCCTCAATACCCTCAGGACTGTATTTTTCGCCATCATTACCAATAAGTAAACTTTTAAATCGACCGACAACATTCAAATAGCCATCTTTATCCAAATACCCCATATCGCCTGTATGTAACCAGCCATTGGTAATAGTTTCTGCAGTTGCAGCTTCATTTTTCCAATAACCTATCATTACATTTTCTCCTTTTACAAGGATTTCTCCTTTTTCACCAATAGGAAGTTCATGGGCTTCGCTATCTAAAATTTTTATTTCCATAGGAGAAACCAAACATCCAGAAGAACCTAATTTATGTTTATGTAAAGCATTGGATGATATTACTGGTGAAGCTTCAGATAAACCATAACCTTGCATCATTGGAATTCCTATTGCATAGAAAAACTTTTGCAAGTCAATATCAAGCAATGCTCCACCTCCAATAAAGAAGTCGAGTTTTCCTCCAAATCCTTCACGAATTTTTGAAAAAAGTATTTTATCGAAAAAAACAACAACTGGTTTTAGAAAAAAACGCAAACCTTTCCCTTTATTCCAGCCTTCAGCATTATACAAATAAGCTATTTTCAAACTGAAATTCAACATGGATTCAGCAATTTTTCCTTTATCAGAAATATTTTTTTCAATATTTTTTTTGAAGTTTTTAGCCAATGCAGGAACGCTAAGTATAAGGTTAGGCTTAACTTCTCTAATATTTAGAGGGATATTTTTTATAGTATCTAAAGCAGATTTACCTGACTGAACTGAAGCAATGCTTGCTCCTTTGTAAATAAAACTATATAAACCTGCAGTATGAGCAAATGAATGGTCCCAAGGTAAAATTAATAAATTACAATAATCCTGTGGAATCGTCATTAAAGTACAAGCTTGCTCAACATTGGCAGTATAATTACGATGTGTAAGTAAAATTCCTTTTGGGTCGGCAGTTGTACCCGAAGTATAACAAATATTAGCATAATCATTGGGCTTAACAGCTGCTTTTCGTTTTTCGAAATCACTTCCTCTGGTTGCTAAAAATGCATCTCCTAATTCGTAAATGCTTTCTTTGAATATTTCATCATCATTATATTCTTCTTGAGCATCGAGATAAATAATTTTTTCAACCAACAAACATTCTGAACGTATTTCTTTAATTTTTTTAGCTTGCCCTTGCGAAACTATAATGTATTTACTTTCTGAATGATTGATGCGAAACTTAATTTCAGAAGCATCAATTAGTTTTACAGATAATGGGACATTTATTGCTCCGCAATACAGTATAGCTAATTCGCTGATTAGCCAGTCATTTCTTCCTTCAGAAATCAATGAAATTTTATCATTTTTTACAACACCTAAACTCATCAATCCTGCAGCAAATCGACAAACCAGATCAAATGTTTCTTGATAAGTAATATATTTATAATTTGCAGATATCTTTTCTCTTAATAAAGGATTATCAGCATGTTTCTTTACACTCTCTTCAAAAAGTTGAATAATAGTTTGCATATAATTATTTATTTTCTTGACAACTACGCATCTTGATAATTTTAATTGGATTTACTTCATAAGTAAATGATGGATTATTGATTTCAGCTTTTGTAAAACTACCTGACGAAAAATTTAATCCATTTTTACTACCTTGCTTAGTTTGATTTGGATTGAGGCATAAACTTATTGTATCACTTTGCTCTTTTATAATTCCTGATTGATAATAATTTACCTGCAGTTCAACTTTTACACAATAAGCATTGTTATTTTTAACTTTTACATTTAATTGTACTGGAGTTTTCTTAGAACATTTACTAGATTTCCATTTATGCCAAAATTCAACACCATTTAAACTCAACATATCGCTTTTGACTTCTTTTTGCTGTGAATAAACAGATAATGAAATCAATATTAAAACTATAACAAAAGTGACTTTTCGAAAGTTATTATTTTCCATTGCCTAAAAAATTAATTTCTAAATTATTATATTATTGGATTACAATTCTTTTAGAGATAATCCCCTCAAAAGTCTGAATATTTATAATATATATTCCTTTGGGATATTTCTGAAAATTAAATACTTTATTAAATGAAGAAAAAACATCATCGTATTTTTCTTTAATAATCATTTGACCAATTTCGTTGAATAAAAATAATTGAAAACCTGTTTTCATTCCGCTTATTTTAATTTCAAAATATCCATTATTTGGGTTTGGACATACGATTAATTGAGATAAATTAGCATTTTCAAAAACCCCAACATTAGTAAGTTTCACAGAATCCTGATAATTATCAGAGCCACATATATTAGTAGCTGTCAAGTTTACAAGATAATTACCAAATGCGCTATATGTATGTAAAGGATTAATCTGATTAGAAATAGGGCTGCTATCTCCAAAATCCCAAGAATATGAATTTGCATAAGAAGACGTATTCGTAAAGTTTACATTTAATACATTGATAGCTTTTGTAAAACTTGCAACAGGCAAACTTCTGATAATAACTTTTGCAGTATCATTCTGATTATTTGTCCAATTTGCATCAGTTACTGAAATAAGTTTATATGTTGTAGCAATTGTTGGATTTACAATTAAAAGATAAGGTGTTGCAATTATAGAGTTAATATTCAGATTTGAATTTCCATCATTGTAAACTATCGACCATGGTGCATTACCTGTAAGATTAATTTTTAAAGTATCTGAAGTTCCTGAACAGATGCTATCAACAATATTTTGAAAATCAGCTGTTGGTAGAGCTGTTATTGTTACTGTTAATGAATCAGAAACAGGGCTATTTCCACATGAATTTATAGCAAAAACAGATATTTTTGCAATTCCGACAAAAGTGTTATTCCAATCGAAAGTTGCAGATGTTGTTGTACCACTTATACTTGCTGCACTTGATGGTGAAATACTCCATTGATACAAAATAGCATTTAAACTTCCAGTTGTGGTATATACTGAGTTTGAACTGTTCTGACTCAAATTTTGAGAACCATTAGGTGTTCCTGGTTTAAAAAGTAAAGAATTGATTGTAATCGTCAAACTATCCGAAGAAATACTGTTTCCACAACCATTGATACCAATAACACTAATTTTAGCGATTCCTGTAAAAGTACTGCTCCAATCAACAACAGCCGTAGTTGATACGCCTGCTATATTTCCTGCTATTGCAGGATAAATACTCCATAGATAAGATGTTGCATTGCTACTTCCTGTAGTTGTGTAATTTGTATTAGTATTGTTTTCACAAAGCGAAGTAGAACCTGTTGGGGTTATTGGTTTTAAAGGTAATGGATTTATTGTAACAGACAATGAATCTGAACTTAAACTATTTCCACAAGTATTAATTCCTTTAACTGAAATTTTGGCTGTTCCGCTAAAGGTTGCATTCCAGTTAGCAGAAATTGATGCAGTTGTTCCAGATATACTACCGGCACTGTCAGGATAAATACTCCACAAATATGAAGTTGAATTCGTACTTCCTCCTGTGTTATAATTGGTTGCAGCACTTCCTTGACATAAAATAGCTGAACCAGTTGGTGTTGAAGGTTTCAAAGGCAAGGGATTTAATGTAACTGTCAACGAATCAGATGCTATACTAGTTCCGCAATCATTAACACCTTTAACTATAATTTTTGCAATCCCAGAATAAGAATTATTCCAGTCAATGGTCATAGAAGTGGTTGTTCCTAAAATACTTCCTGCATTTGAAGGGAATACCGACCATGAATATGAAATTGAATTAACACTTCCGGAAGTTGTGTAAGTTGAATTCAAATTATTCTCACATAAAATTGTTGAACCACTTG
>JBMOKG010000155.1:0-6007 GCA_049315385.1 Bacteroidales bacterium | reverse complement strand
AGCTTCAACTTCAATTTTTATTTTCTTTATTTTTTTCGGTAATGATTTTCTAAGCAAATTAAGTTTTACAAAATCATTTTGCTTTTTCCCATCCGAAGCACCCCAGCTTAACTTTGCATCGCTAATATAAGCAATAGCTTTCGAATGAAATGGATTTTCGCGTTTAAGCCTTGTCCAGAAATCAACTACTTCTTTATCAATAATATTTTGTTTGTCAATGATTACAATTTTGTTTTTCAGATTTTTCTTCAATACTTTATCAATATCAGCTTTGGTTCTTACATTGTTGCTGTCGATTTTAAATACTTTATATTCTCCTTTAAAAGAAGGGGAGGACAAAGCCACCATAAAATCAATACCGGCTGTTAAGTCTTTTTTGCCAATAGAAACTTTCATTTCTTTGCTAAAAGTATTGGTAGAAAGATGGTATTCTTGCAAATAGCTATCTTGGAATTTTGCCAATTTTATTTTTGCAAATTCATTGGCAATAAATCTTGCCGCTTTTGTATCGCCTTGATTGGTATATCCTCTTCCAAAAAATGCAGGCGAACACAGCGAATCTATTAGATAATGAGCATATTGAATGTCTTGTGATTGTGTATAAGTAAAACTCAATATCAGCATCAACGCAATTAAGAATCTATTCTTCATACTTTATACTTTATAAACTTTATGAACTTTACTAACCGCTACAAAATATTCATCAATTGTTCTTTTATTTTTTCTAATTCATCTTTCATTTGAACCACAATTTGCTGTATGTTCACATCATTGGCTTTTGATCCTATGGTATTAATTTCTCTGCCGATTTCCTGACATACAAATGATAGCTTCTTCCCCTGCGACAATTCTGTTTTCAAGGTATCAGTAAAATAGTCGAGATGTTTTTTCAATCGTGTTTTTTCTTCAGTGATGTCAATTTTTTCGAGATAATAAATAATTTCCTGTTCAAAACGATTGTTATCGATTTTGGAAGTTTCCAGCATATCGTTCAAATTCTTCCATAATTTATCTTTAATAGATTGAATTCTATTGGCTTCATAAGGATTTATGGCTTTCAGCAACTGCTCAATCATTTCGATTCTTTTCATCAAATCTTCACAGAGTATGTTTCCTTCATTTATCCTGAATTCATCTACATTCAATATTGCCTGATGAATGGTTTCCATTAAGGATTTCCATTCTTCGTCACCGATTTCTTCAGTATTGGTATTATAAATATCCGGCATTTTCATCAGTAAACTCATGAAATCTCTGGGTTGTTCGCCTAATTCATCAGATATTTGTTTAAGCTCATTGTAATGGGCTTTAATCACATCTTTATTGATAGAACATTCTGCGTATCCGCCTATATTTTCAACATTAATATATACATCTGCTTTTCCTCTTTCGAGTTTAGAAGCAATAAAACTGCGGATTTCAGTCTCCTTTTCACGATAATAAACAGGTAATTTGGCATTGATATCCATTTGCTTGCTGTTCAGCGTTTTTATTTCGACCAAAATTTTCTTGTTGGGTAATTCACAGCTCGCTTTCCCAAAGCCAGTCATTGATTTAATCATGATGAAGTAGTAATTATATTGATTTTACAAAGATACGTTTTTGTTTATTAAATCAGTTTCATTAAATCGTAATATCTCACAAAAAAAATGTAGTTTTGTAATTGTAAATTTATCGTTAGCTATCCTCGTATGATTAACAATGCTACATTATTTGATTCTAATTCTTTGCTTTTCCAATCAATGTTGAAAGATATTGAGGCAGCTACTACTTATATTTACCTTGAAACTTATCGTTTAAATGATGATTCTATCGGTTATAAGTTTAGAGATGCATTGGCAGTTAAATGCAAACAAGGTGTGAAAGTAAGAATATTGGTTGACTCCTGGGGTACTTCAGTTTCTTCGTCTTTCTTTACACCTGTAATTAAAAATGGAGGCGAAGTCCGGTATTTTAAAAAGTTTAAATTTTTCTTTGATTTTTTTACTAAAAACCACAGGCGTAATCATAGAAAATTATTATTAATTGATGACAATATTACTTATATTGGTTCATCAAATTATTCTACATATAGTCTTGCATGGCGAGAATCTGTGTTGAAAATAGAAGGAGAGATAACTCGCTATTTTAAAAAAACATTTAATGATAGTTTTACGATTTATAGAAAATACCAATTCAATAAATTTTCGTTTAAAAAAATAATAAAATTAGGGGATTATAAAATTGTACAAGATATTCCCTCCATTTATTTTCAACGAATAAGAAAAGAATATACTCATCTGATAAATAATGCCAAAAAAGAAATTTTAATAGAGACACCTTATTTTTTACCTGGTTATAAATTACGTAAAGCATTATTGGACGCAGGTGAAAGGGGGGTAGATATTAAAATTTTAGTTCCAAAACATTCTGATGTTAAATTGGTAGATATGTTGCGTAACAAATATCTTGGAATGTATTATAAGAAGAATGTAAAAATACTTTTTTACACGCCTAATAATCTACATTCGAAGTGTTTATTAATAGATAATGAGATTTTTTCAATAGGTTCTACTAATTTTGACTACCGAAGTTTTAGGTATCAATACGAAATTATATTGTTGGGTACAAACAGTTCAATTAATCTTGATATTCGCAACCACATAATGAAAACAATGTTAGATTGCGAAGATTTTGATTATGAAAAATGGTTGACTCGTCCTTTTTTAGAAAAAATATTTGAATGGATGATGCTACCGTTGAGGTATTTGTTGTAGTGTAAATGAGAGTACTAATAAAACAAAAAGCATCAGAAACATCTGATGCTTTTTGTTTTGTATGAATTAAGAAGAATAAACTATTTTATGATTAGTTTTTCTGTCCATGATTTGCTTGATTTTGAGGTGGTGTATTGAATGAAATATATTCCTTTACCATAACCTGATAAATCAAATTCATTGTTTGCTTTATTAATTTCTTGTGACAAAATTAAGCTGCCAAGCATTGTGTAGATTCTAAGTTCTCCATTATTGAACTTTTCAACATTAACAGTAAATTTTCCATTGTTTGGGTTTGGATATATACCAATTTTGTTGGCTTCATTCTCTTTGATACCAACAGTAGTAGTTATAAAAGTTGAATCTGCACCATAAGCAGTTCCTATTGAATTAGTTGCATAAGCTCTGTAATGATAGGTAGTTCCTGAAGTTAAATTGGTTAAGTTTGCAGAAAAAGATCCAGTTCCACCTGAATTACAGGATGTATAATTTCCAGTAGTAGGATTTGGCGTCAAATCATAACAAATACAACGTAAAGAAACAGTAGAACCTCCGTCTGAAGTAACATTGCCAGCACAAGTGGCAGTTGTAGTTGTAATTAAAGTAGTAGTTCCTGTAATAACAGTGGGGATTACTGAATTTAAAAACAACATATCTGAAGAATCGCGAGCTGTAATATAATATTTGTTTAAAGAAAGATTAACTACACCTGTTATATTTCCAATAACAGATGGTAAAACCTTAGTAATATAATTAATATTATAAATGTAAGTATAAAATAATGAGTCAGTTGTAGTGTTTTGAGTTAAACGATATTTTTTCCCATTTGCAAAAGCAAGTGTTCCATTTGCATCAGTAAAATTAACATTATTAAGTTTAATTAATTTTGACTGATGGTTTTTCATAAAGGAAGTATCTTGTAAATTTGCAGCAGTAATTACTAATGGATTTACAATATTCGCAGTAGAAGTTGCAGCACCTGGGTCGGCAATAGGATGAAATTCTAATAACCCAAAGTAATTTTCTAATCTTCCTTTAATGCCTGTAATTCCATCTCCTATATTATATACTGTTGTTATTTTTGCTGGATTTGGATCGTCAATTAAAATTGCAGCAGATGCATCTTGAATATATTTTTGACTTCTATTTGTAAGTTTACAAGTTAGAACTACTTGATTTGAAAGTTTATAAATAGTAGAGTTGTCTGCAATTTTTGAACGTAATTCAGCGATAGTTGCACAATATATTGTATCCATTGCAGTTGTAAAAGTAGAATCCCCACCAAAAGAAATTCCTATACTATTTGTTGCATAAGCTCTATAGTGATATAAAGTGTAAGCTGTTAAACCTGTTAAATTTCCTGTAAAAGCTCCTGAAGTAGCAGTTGCAATAACTTTTGTACCTGTTGTATCAGGATTAATAGCATTTCCATAGCAAATACCTCTATGTGTAATAGTAGTACCACCATCGGAAGTAACATTGCCTGCACAAGTTGCAGTTGTAGTAGTAATAGCAGAAGTTCCGCCAGTGCTAACAATAGGAGCAACAAAATTGGTTGCGGTTGTAAAAGTAGAATCTCCACCATAAGAAATCCCTACTGAATTAATAGCATAAGCTCTGTAATGGTATAAAGCAGCAGAAGTTAGACCTGTTAGATTTACTGTAAAAGTACCAATTGTAGCAGTTGCTGTAACTTTTGTACCAGCGGTATCAGGGTTAACATTCATTCCGTAGCAAATACCTCTAGTTGTAATAGAAGCATTACCATCAGATGTAACATTACCTCCACATGTAGCAGTGCTTGATGTAATACTAGAAGCTGATGTCGTGCTTACGGTTGGAAGGGTTTCAACTACAGGAATCGGAGCAAAAGCAATTCCTCTATATCCAGTTGTAGCTGGAGCAGTTGCAAGTACTGTTACTGCTGAAGTAGCATTGGTATCAACAATTTTAATTAAACGGTTTGCACTTGCTTCAGCAGTTATTGCATAAATAATTGGTTGAGCACCACTCCAATCTACTAAAAGATCTCTTGCACCTACGATTGAGCCAGTTCCGGTTTTTAAAGTGTAATCTAAAGTCCATGCACTTCCATTATTCGACCATCTTTGAATTCCGCCACCTGCAGAAATAGCACCATCATCTGCAATATAAATTATATTACCTGCAGTATTTCCATCAAAATTGTAAGGAGATCCTGTTGAGGTTATTATATTAGTTGAAGTTTGCCCTGTTGTAGTTGGAAGCCCTGTGCCAACTTTATATAGTCCTTTTGTACCAGAACCGGTTGTATAATACAGTTGATTATTAATAATTCCAATTCTTCTAATATTTGTTGAAGTTGAAGAAACTACACCTGAATCTGGTATGGATGGAGCAAAATGATAAATACCTGTATTTGATCCAATTGCCCAGAAATCATTTCCGTTTGCAACAACTCCTCTTGGATTACCTGCTGAAAAAACAGTAGAAGTAGATGCTACAAATGAAACAGTTTTTGCTTGATTTATTTTTACAATAGTTTTATTTACACTTGCAGATAAACTAGTAGTTAAACTTGAAGCATAAGGAGGAGTCGCTTTATAACCAAACAGAGTTAAAAAAGTACCGTCAGTATTTCTTGACAATTGTCCCTCTGAAGAAGCATTTCCAGCTAAACAAATCATTGAATTTCCAGTAGTTGGTAATGTCGTTGTATCTACTAATAACCCTAAAGGAGAAAATTGGACTAAAGATAAAACATTACCAGTAGCAGCCAAAGTACTTGTCCCATCTCCAACTTTTAAAACAACTATGTTACCAGTAGTAAATTGAGCATTAACATTCATATTTATTAAAATCATCACAATAAGTGATGTGAAAAAAGTAATTGTTTTTTTCATGATAATTTGTATTTATTTTTTTGTAAAATTAATAATACTTTTTTGTTTAGCAATAACTTTATAAAATAAAAGGCATTCGTTGTTTCGAATGCCTTTTAATATAATATAAAAACAGAATTATTTAACAATCAATTTTTCTGTCCATGATTTACCTGATTTTGTATCGGTATATTGTACAAAATACAATCCTTTACCATTATTTGATAAATCAAATTCGTTGTTGGCTTTATTCACAGTTTGTGATAAAATTAAACTGCCTACTATAGAATAAACTTTTATCTCACCATTATTAAATTTCTCAATATTAACAGTAAACTTACCATTAGTTGGATTTGGATATATACCAATTGTATTTGCTTCAATTTCGTT
>JBMOKG010000064.1:0-25770 GCA_049315385.1 Bacteroidales bacterium | reverse complement strand
AGTGTCCATTTTATTCCTCCGATTATGGTATTGTTTTGATAATTAATTG
This sequence comes from Bacteroidales bacterium, assembly GCA_049315385.1. Lineage (GTDB taxonomy): Bacteria > Bacteroidota > Bacteroidia > Bacteroidales > JACABE01 > JACABE01. The sequence continues at coordinate 25,721 of JBMOKG010000064.1, read as the reverse complement.
TATTTGTATTTATTATTTTAGGTGTTTCATATGAAATATAATTGCTTTCACGCATTAATAATTGATACCTCAAAGATAATTCTATTTTTGAAGATAACGAATAAATAAGCGATATTCCTGTTCTCAAATTTATTTTATCAGCAATATTGTATACGACAAAAGCATTTTTATCATTAAAGTTTGCTAAGTTTCCTAATGTTAAAGATCCTTCTGTCCATAGTTTTGGGAATAATTTTAGTCCAATCATCTGATCAAAAATTATTCGGTTTTCTTTTGAATTACTTTGTGAGGCTGATAGTTTCTGATTAAAATAACTCAGATTTGTTGAACTGTATAAATTAAGATTACCAAATGGGAAATAAGTAAATCCTAATCCAATTTGTATTTGTTTTGCAGAATTAAGGTTAGAAAAACTTCCAGATAAACTGATTGTAGCTTTTTTATAATCTTTTGAAATACCAAGGAACATTACATAATTATTGATATTTAAAGTTGATTCAGAAAAAGTTCCAATGTATTTTGTAGTATCATATTGATAAGCTAAACTATTAGCTCCTACATGAATAAAATGAAATGCAGGCGTTATTTTAATCCCATTTTTAAGCTGAATATTACTATTTATGTAATATTCGTTTTGAGTTAAAGAATAATTACAGATGCTGTCTTTATTATTAATTCTGATTATTTTTCTTTTTTCAAGTCCTATATGAGAAAACCCATGGTAAATGCTTAAAAAAGGGGAAATGTCATGTTTTAAGCCAATATGGGCATACAAAACATTGTTACTCATATCATTTTCGCCATAAATATTTGTATCTCCGTCTATATCAATACTTGAGTTTTTAGGAAAATTATTACTTAAAGAAGTTCCTCCTTCTAAATTTACACTATTTAATATTTTTGTTTTATAACCAATTTTTTCTTTCAAATCGTCTGTCATTCTTCTAGTCAGGAAATTTGCATCACTGATACGGCCGGATAAAAGATAACTATAATATAAGTATTCCAATTCTATTGGATCATCAGAATTATAGTATAATGCTTTTTCCAAATGGTAAGCAGCCATGCGATAATTTCCAGCTTCATAATATGCAATGCCTATACGAAGTCTCAAATAAAAATAATCTATTTCAGCCTTTATAATATTTTCTCCGACATAGATCAGCCTTTTGTATTGTTTGTTCTGAAATAAATCAAATGTTTTTTGTTCAATGTTTACACTCTCATTTTGAGCAAAGATACTGTAATTTAACAGCATGAATGTCATAAGAAGTATAAGTTTGTAAATTTTTAGTATCATTTTGTTTAATCTAAATTTTATCTTTCATAATTCGTTGTGCAACAAAACTTTTAACACCTTGCCTTACAATTATCTTATCAATACAATTGTCTTTTATTAATATGTTGAAATTCAGCTCTTTGGTTGATATTTTACCGATTTTTATCTTCATTTTAGATGCTAATTCTATATCACTATTAGAAAAATCATCCTTTTTTGATATATAATTTATTTGAAATTCTGATTTCATAAAAATATAAAATGGTGCAATAAAATCCTGTACAATTAATACATAAGGATTGGCCGTAATATGCAATGGATAATTATCTTCTATAACTAAATTATTGTAAAACCCATTCATTACTTTGTAATTAGCCAGATAAAAGTAATATAGTAATGTGCTTTTACTACCTTCAAAATGCGTAAAATAATGAAAACTACCATCATTATAAAAATAAGCCTTTGAAGCAGTTTTCTCACAATAAATCAATGATTGATTATTTATATCTACCTGAACTTCCCAAACATATTCTTTAGGACTGGAACCATTGCTAGAGTTAACGTTAAAAATAAGTCGTTGTCCTGGAATAAAATGATATGCTTTAAATAAAGATTCATTTTTTTCAATATTTAATAATGTGTCATTTTCATTAGGCTTTTGATACGATTGTAAAATATAGTTCCCGTTTTTATGAATAATATAATGACCTAATGGATAATCTAATGTTTTTGAACCAATATAAGGAGTAGCCTGCAATTGGAAATGGACATGTGGTTGTGGTGATCTTCCTGAATTACCACAATATGCAATGATGTCCCCTTTTTTTATATAATCACCAACATTTACCTTAAAACTTTCTTTTTTGATATGACATATTTTACTGAATAATAAATCTGTGTGTCGGATTACTATCGTATTTCCCCAATTATCCTCTGTGTTTACATCTCCAATATTATTATCATCTACATGATCTAATATTTGTTCAACCCATCCAGCTCCGGGAGCAACAATTGGTTTATTGTAGCAGTAATAATCATTACATGATAATCCTGTCCCTGTGTATAATTTATTGGATTCATCAGCAATTTCAAAATCCCATGCATGTTTCCATTCAGCTTTATGTGTTATTTTACCATCATGTGCTTGTGTTACTTTCCATTCTCCCCAGAATGGCAATGAAATAGGTATAATATATGAATTACTGAATCTGCCTGAATTATTCTTTTGTGTATATAAATTTTTTTCTGGAGAAAATTGTTGGATTCCAACTATTTGAGGTTTTAAGTAAAAGCGTTCTCTGAATTTAAGAATATACAAGAATAATAGCACAACCAAATTAAATGGTAATGAATATATAGAAAGTTGATATGCTGAAAGAATTACATTCGTACTCGAAAGGACAACTGATATGACAGGCACCAATAATAAAACCCATAAAAAGGAATATTTGGATGAAACAATAAAAAAACCTCCAATAGCAATTGAAGTAAGAATATAATTAAAACCAATATAACCATAACTTAATTCTGTAAAGTTTCCTCCAAATATATGGTAAAAAATAAATGCAGAACCAAATCCAAATACAGATAACAAAAATGAAATCCTTGAATATATGAGTAAACCTAATGCTACCAATAAACCTGCAACCAAATGATATTGAAAAAAAATTGCTCCTAATGAACGAAAATATAAAACAATATAATCAGGTAGATTTAGATTTTCAAACCAATTATAAATATTTACAAGTGTGAAGCCACCTAATGTATACATTTCGTTCAAAGAATAAATACCCCTTTCACTAATAGTAAGTGATTTGAATTCTCTAGTAGCGAGAGTTACCATCCATATAACCAGTAAAAATGAGATACTTAAATATGGAACTCCATATTTACCTACTATACCTTCCAATGAAACTGTTACTAATAAAGTAAGTAATGATGCAACAAATAATATAATAAAAAACTGCATATTTGGTTCATAAAACACACCTAGGCCAAGAGCAACCAGCAAGCTATTAAAGCCATAATAACCAGAGCTAATATTTTGTCTATTGAATCCAATTAAATAAGCTGCAGTATTAGAAATCGTTACAGCAATTACACCACTTAAACCTGCATAAAAATCAAAGAAAGTAACAATAACTAAAAAACAAGCAAATATTGTATTTTTTGAAAAGAATATTTGTGAATAACTATTCAACAAACTACTTATGTAATGTGGGAATAAAGTTTTTAGTTTATGCATAATTTAAAATAAATAAAAAAAGCAATGCAAAAATAGATTTTTTCAAGTTTCATCTGCAATATTACCTTATGTTGATGATTTTGCTGTTATAATATTTTAATAATTTGTTATAAAATTAAAGAAACAGTTACAAAACTTAAGACTCTATCAATATATTTGACTATATGTAATATATAATCTTTAAATTCAAATAAATATGTTATCTTCTGTAAAAGTTGCAAATAATTATTAAATATTTACTAAAAAATTATAGACAACAAATATTAGAAATTCCTTCGGTAAGGAATTATATATTTAATAATTTTATTTTTTTTACAGATTTTTATGTTTTAAATAATTACTTTTGCAAAATGAACTAAAAGGGGTGCCCTAAATTAACGGGCTGAGATCATACCCATTGAACCTGAACCAGGTAGTGCTGGCGGAGGGAATTAGGGTAAACTTTATTAAAGGATGGTTTTTCTCCCTATTACCATTCAAAAGTTTAACTAAAATAATATTAAAAGATGAAAAAAAAATGGATTGCAATTAGTTTTGCAATGTTTATGCCTTTTATGGCATGGTGTCAATTCTCTGTAAATGGAAGTGTTACAGATGCAAAAACCGGTGAGAAACTGCCTGGTGCACATATTGTTTTAACTAACAGTTATAAATCAGTTGTTAGTGATAATCAAGGAAAATTTTCGATTAATGGATTAAAAAAAGGTGAATACCAGATATCTATAACTTATCTTGGTTATCTTAACGATAAAAGGAAGTTTTATTTGGATGCTAATCTACAAATAGATGTAAAAATGAACATCAATTCTATAATGGAAGATGAAGTAATTATTAGTTCAACAAGAGCAGGTGAAAAAACACCTACTACATTTCAAAATATTAATAAAGAGGATATAGCAAAAATTAATTCAGGTGTTGATATTCCATATTTAATTGAGCAAACACCTTCTGTTATTGTAACATCCGATGCTGGAGCAGGAATTGGCTATACAAATATTCGCATTAGAGGAAGTGATTTAACCCGTACAAATGTAATGGTAAATGGAATTCCTCTTAATGATGCTGAGTCTCATGGCGTTTGGTTTGTAAATATGCCGGATTTTGCATCATCAGTAGATAATTTACAAATTCAAAGAGGAGTTGGAACTTCAGTGAATGGAGCTGGTGCATTTGGTGCAAGTATAAATTTTCAAACGCTGCATTTAAACAGTGATGCCTACGCTGAAATAAATAATTCTGCAGGCTCTTTCAATTCTTTCAAGCATACGGTTAGTTTTGGCAGTGGTTTGATTAATAACAAATGGGCTTTTGATGGACGTTTATCAAAAATATCCAGTGATGGATACATCGATCGAGCAACATCTGACTTACGTTCTTTCTATTTATCTGGCGCTTATTATGGAAAAAAAGCAATCTTGAAGTTTATTTGTTTTTCTGGTAAAGAAAAAACTTATCAGGCATGGAATGGAATTCCTTCCGAAATTTTAGACACAAACAGAACTTATAATAATTTAGGTGAATATTATGATGCTGCTGGTAATCTTAAGTATTATGATAATCAAACTGATAATTATCAACAGGATCATTATCAGTTTTTACTTTCATATGAAATAAATAAGAATTGGGAATTAAATACTGCACTTCATTTCACTAAAGGATATGGATATTATGAAGAATATAAATCTCAGGAAAAATACATCAAATATGGACTTAGTAATGTTAATATTTATGTTGATACAGTTAATGTAGCCATCCTTAAAAAAACGGATTTAATTCGAAGGAAAGTATTGGATAACGATTTTTATGGCTATACTTTTGCCTTGAATTATGACAATCATAATCGAATTTCAGCAGTAATTGGTGGAGCCTGGAATAGATATATAGGTGGTCATTTTGGAAAAATTATCTGGATGCAATTTTCAGGAAATCAACCTTTAAACTATGAATGGTATCGAAACACAGGTTATAAAAATGATTTCAATATTTATTCAAAAATGAATTATCAGTTAAATGAGAAATGGAGTTTTTATGCTGATTTACAATTACGTACAATATATTATAAAATTAGTGGAATTGATGATAATTTAGCTAAATTGAGACAAATGCATGAATTTGTTTTTTTTAATCCGAAATTTGGTGCTTATTACCAGTTAAGTAAAAATAGTAATATCTATGCTTCAATAGCTATTGCAAATAGGGAACCGAGTAGAAGTAATTTTGTTGATAATGACCCAGCTAAACCATATCCTGTTCAGGAAAATATGCAAAATATTGAAATCGGTTATAGTTTAATAAAAAATATATTTTATTTAAAATCAAATGTTTTTTTGATGAATTATAAAAATCAATTGGCTCTAACTGGTGAAATCAATGATGTTGGAGATCCTGTAATGGTGAATGTTCCGAAAAGTTATCGCTTAGGTGTTGAAATAACAACAGGTGCCAAAATTACAAAATCTTTAAAGTGGGAAGCAAATATTGCAATGAGTAAGAATAAAATACTAAATTTCTCAGAATATGTCGATGATTGGGATACTGGCTTACAGCGTGTAAAATATTTAGGTACAACTGATCTCGCTTTTTCACCTGAAATAATAGCAAACAGTCAGTTTATTTATGAATTATTTAATGGTTTCAACTTTAGTTGGTTGTGTAAATATTCAGGAAAACAATACATAGACAATACTTCAAGTGATGATAGGGTATTAAAAGCTTATTTGATAAATAATTTAAAAATTGATTTTCGTCTTATTAATAAGCCTCTTAAACAAATTGATTTATTTTTCATACTGAATAATTTTATGAATGCTAAATATGAAACTAATGCCTGGGTTTATCGCTATTATATTGGAAATCAAAATAAAGTAATGGATGGATATTTTCCACAGGCAACTAGAAATTTTATAATTGGCCTGAATCTGAAATTTTAATATGCATTTAACATCTTTTAACTGACAAATCTTACTTTTAACTATAATTGAACTTACTTTTGCATCGTTATAATTAATATGATTAAAAATTATTTAAAAATTAGAAAAATGAAAAAAGTATTTGTATTTGCAACAGCTATTGCTTTAGTATGTGGATTAACTTTAAATGCACAAACTCCTCAAACTCCTAAAAAAGAAGTTAAAAAAGAAGTAAAAGCAAAAGCTGAAGTTAAAGAAGCAAAAGCAGAAGTTAAAGAAGCAAAAGCAGAAGTTAAAAAAGCAGAAGTAAAAGTAGTAAAAGCAAAAAAAGAAGCTAAAAAAGTTGAAGTTAAAAAAGAAGAAGTTAAAAAATAATTTTTTAGCAGAATAAAAAAAAGGCTGTTTCATATACGAATCAGCCTTTTTTTTATATTTTTATTTAGTAATATTTTTCGAAGATAATTTAAATAATAGCTAATAATTTATTTTGAAAAGTGTATAATTAATTGTATATTATTTATTTAGCTTTGTTTTTTGTATTATAGTGATGAAAAACAATCAGTAAATATATAATTAAATGATTAAATTTGTATAATACAAATTCATAAAGTTAATTAAAAATCTGAAAAGAAAATTTATAATAATAGCGATAGCGATTATATTAATTGCTTAAATATTTAAAAACAAAAAATAATTATCTTAAAAAAGAATCTTATTAAGTATCCATATTTAGGAAAGACTAAAGAAGTTACTGAATTGGAAGATGTTAAGAATTGTTTTTTAAAATTACAGTTTAAAAAGAAATTATATTAAATAATTAATTCCTTTTTTACTCTGAAGTATTGTATTTTTTGAAAAATTATGTAGGTTTGCATTATTAGTTATTATAAAAGAAAAATTATATAAATAATTTAAAATTAAAAAGTTATGGCAGGGAAATCCTATGCAGAAAAAATATTTGGTGCTGTAAAAGGTAGTATCATATTTAAAAAACCGGATATTGTTCTTACACATGACAATACTTCAAGTATCGAAAAAACATTTATTAAAATGGGAGGGACAAAAATATTTGATCCTGAACAATTACTTATCGTACTTGACCATAATGCTCCACCGACAGATGCTAAATTAGCAAATGACTATCAAAGAATACGTGAATTTGCTGTCGAACAGGGGATTAATAAGTTTCATGATGTAGGTCAGGGAATTTGTCACCAAATTATGGCTGAATATGCAAAACCAAAAATGTTAATTGTTGGCAGTGATAGTCACAGTTGTACTGCCGGAGCATTTAATGCTTATGCAGCAGGTATTGACCGAACAGAATCTGCCGGATTATGGAAGCAGGGAGAAACCTGGTTTAGAGTTCCTGAATCAATTAAAATTACATTGACTGGGAAATTACCAAAAGCTGTTTATGCTAAAGATCTATCTTTATGGATTATTGGTATGATAGGATCTAGTGGTGCAGACTATATGTCAATTGAATTTCATGGAGAAGGAGTAAGTAGTTTAAGTATTTCTGATCGAATGACATTATGTAATCTTGCTTCAGAAATGGGAGCAAAAAATGCAGTTTTTCCAGCAGATGAAGTTTTGGAAACTCATTTTGGTACAAAATTAGAAGGATTGTGGGCGGATGAAGATGCAATTTATGCACAGGAAATTAATATTAATTTAAACGATATTTTTCCTGTTGTTTCAGCTCCACATAATGTTGATAATGTTAAAGCTGTTTCTGAAGTTCAAGGAACTAAAATTCAGCAAGCATTGATAGGAACATGTACAAATGGTCGTTTAGAAGATTTACGTGAGGCTGCAAATGTTTTGAAAGATAAAAAATTGCCAAACGGTTTTCAACTTTTAGTAATTCCTGCTTCAAAAGCCATTTACTTACAAGCAATGAAAGAAGGACTTATTGAAATATTCATGGAAGCTGGAGCTAATGTTCTAGCTACTTCCTGTGGCCCCTGTTTAGGAACTGGGCAGGGTATTCCTGCAGATAATTTAACAATTATTTCAACTGCTAATCGAAATTTTAAAGGACGAATGGGTAATCCAAAAGCCAGTATTTACCTTGCTTCTCCGGCAACTGTAGCTTATTCTGCTTTAAAAGGTGAAATCTGTGACCCCAGAGGTATTGTAACTATTGATAAATTTCCTTATAAAGCTGAGCAAAGTAAAACAGTAGAAGTTAAAGCTGGTGAAAATCGTTATGACAAATCTATCTGGAATTATGCCGATGTTGATAATTTAAATACTGACCAGATGTTTGCCGGAAATCTTACTTATCAGATTGCCAGTTCTGAAGGTGATAAAATTATGCCCTTTCTATTCAAAGGATTTGATGATACTTTTGCTGAACGAGTACATGCCAATGATATTATTATTGCTGGCGCTAATTTCGGTTGTGGAAGTTCTCGTGAACATCCTGCTGTTGGATTAGCTTACGTTGATGTTAAAGCTGTAATTTGTAAATCAGTAAACCGAATTTTTTACCGTTCTTCTGTTAATCAGGGATTGCCAATTATTGTTTTACCTGAAGTAGTTGATGCTTACAATCAAGGTGATGAAGTACTGCTTGACTTTATTAAAGGAGAAGTGAATGTTGGGGGTAGGATTTTCAAATTTGCACCTTTACCAGCAAAGCTTATGGATGTATTTAATGCCAAAGGTTTAGTTAATTATATAAAAGAGAAATAATTAATGATATAAACATAGTCCGTTTTAATGAATTAAAACTAATAACCGTTGAGTGATTTTTTGTTCAACGGTTTTTTATTTCCAGCTAATACTTTAAAAGTTTATTTTTGCATTATTAATTTAAATAAATGATAACTCTAAAACTTCAATATTCTAATTTTGAAGAAGGTGAATTTACAAATGAAAAATCTATTGATTTTGTTACATTTTACCAATTGTTTGATAAAGAAGATAATAATAAAGTTATTTCAAAATATTCTTGGACATTAGAAAATGATCGTCTAAAATACTATATTCAAATTGAAAATACGTATTTTCTTATAATAGAACATATTGCAAGAGATGGGTATTGTTTGACTTACTGTAATTGTAATGAAAAATATGCTTATTCTAATAATTTTTATAATTACGATATTATAGATTTAGCTAAACTGTTTTTTATTAGTGATTATAAAACTTTAACAAAAAAATTAATTAAGAATAAATCAGATGCTTCATACATTATAAACCGATTTGAAAACCTGGATTTTAACTATAACTATCTAGATAATTCTACTACTTTATCTAATCTTACACTATTAATTTATTTAATTATAGTAGTTCTGTTTTTTATGTTTGCTGAATTTACAACTGGAATAATTTTAATGATTGTTTTTTCTGTATTTGGTTTTTTTAATGTAGTTATTTATAAAAATCACTCCAGAGAGTCTGAAAATAAATCAATTAAAATTAGTTCAGGTAATGAAAAAATATTTTTTAGTATTGAAGATAAGGAATTTAGCTTTTTTAAAAAAGATATTTTTAAAATCAGGTTTGTTTATGATTGCGGGAAAATTAGTTTGCTTCAAAACTTCAATTATACACAATTTTTTCTTAATAATGGAAGTATACTAAATATCTCAAATATGATAGTTGAACCAGCAATTTTAGAAAAAAAACTGAACAGTATTAAAAAAGAAAACAAAATCAGATATTTCCCATTCATCAAACCTAAAACCAATATTAAGATTTTTTGAACTATATTTTTTTAGATGAAAGTGTAGAAAATAATTAGATTTAATGGAAAGACAAATTTAATAATTTGCAAAATATGAATTGAATAGGGGTGAAGTATTTATTTATTTTTTAGGATCACTGAATAATTCTTTAATACTATCAAATTCTCGACGATAAAAGAAGCCAACTCCTTGAGTATAAGGGGAAATAGTATTCATAAATTCATTCGTATTTGCTCTGTTAAATACTTTCATTCTGAATCTGCCATCCTCTGTAATTTTATATTCTACATTAACATCTCCAACAATATTACTGGAAGTTTTTGTAGTTTGATTGGCTGATGCTGTTTTTAATTCTCCACCTACTCCAAGGTTACCATCAATACTTACTCTGTCATTAAATATCTGAGTTGAAAGAGCAAGTTGTAATTCCTGCGAACTTAGCTGATCTCCTGGACGATAATTAACTCCAATGTCAAAATCTTTACTGATTTGAGATAACCAATTACTAATCTGGTTCGAAACCATTTCAAATGAAGAATTTCCGACACCACTACTTACAGAAGAACTATATGTATTTCTGTTTTGAGAAATAAAACTATTAGTTACCAACAATGAGAAATTTTGTTTGGTCATCAGTTCTTTGTCATTTCGATCAAGTAAACTAAAAAAACGATCTTTGGTTTCCTGATCAATACTAGGCAAATTAATGTCAAAATCAATTGTAGGGTTATTTAATTTACCTTCTATACTAATAATACTTTGTACCGGAACTTTCTTCTTACTAATAACTTCTGATGTTCCAAGTAATAAAACAGGATAAAGTGAAGCTCTTAAATTATAAATTGCTTTCATTTTTACAGTTGCATCATACGGATCTCCATTCCAGTTAATATTTCCGCCATTCTGAATATTAAATTTTTTACTGATAATATTTTGAATTGAAAAATAATACAAGCCATCTCTCAATGTATAATCTCCAAACATTTTAAAATCACCTTCTTTATTAATAGTCAATTGTATATTTCCATCCCCGAAAGCTTTAATATTTCCTATAGTTTGCGGTGTTTCTAGATTAATTCCTATTTCTGCATCTGGTGTAACTTCCAGCTCACATTTCATTGAAATACCATCAAAGCGATTACTGGATTTTGTTGGTATTTTAAATTCTTTTTGTTTTTCAATAAAAGTTATAAAATTATTTTCACGGGTTTCTGTTTTATTAATCAGAGGAATATATAGCATAGTTTCTTTATCTGTTTTTGCTCTAATATCAAGATGAATATCATTGGTAAAACCATTGATTTTTATGATCCCGCTTGCAAAAGCTTTACCGTAAAAAAGCTCATTGTCAGTTGATTTAGTATCCAAAACCATTAAATTTTTATATTTTAAGGTAAGGTCAATCATTATATTTCTAAATCCACGATGAGTAATAATTCCATCCATCATAGCTCTGCCGTATATTTCAGATGCAATTCCAATATTTGTAAATTTAAAATAGTTTGTATTGATTTCGATAGAATCTGTTGGTGAAATTGTATAAAAAACATTCGTATAGTCAATTTTTATTTTCCCTCTTTGTAAGAGAATCTTTCCATTAATTTCAGGATTATGAAAATTACCTTTTAGCGAAAGATTCCCAACTGCCAAGCCATCAAATTTTGAACTGAAGCTTTTGAAATAATGTGTTAAGCTTTTAAGTTTTAGTTGATTCAATCTTGCTGTGAAATCAAAATTTTGATCTTTATTATTTGGAAAATAATAACCTTTTACAAATAAAGTTGTATCCTTACCTATATTGCCTGTGTATATTAGATTTGTACTTAAAAATAAAGCATCTTTTTCTTTGTCCCATGTTGATATAACTCTCATATCTCCCAAATAACCTTTGTTAAAGCATACATTAAATATGGTCAAATCTGTAATGAAATTTGGCGACTTATATAAATCAACTAATTCAATATTTCCATCTATAATCCCATCAACATCAATATTGTTGTCTGCAATTAAAAAATCAAGCTGTGACATATTGAAGTGATTAAAATTAAGTATGAGTTTATCAACCGGATTTTTTGAAATTTTCCCGTCAATTTTAATTGACTGTCTTTCATCGCCTAAAATCAAATTTTGTATTGTAATATCTTTATCATTCATACTTAAATAGTTTTCTCCGTATAAATGCCAGATAGAATCATTAATAACGATATCAGAGCGAACTATTTTCATATCGAGAAATGCTGCTTTTTCAAAACTAATAAAACCAATAATATCTCCTTTATTTTTAACTTTTCTTAAACTGTCTTTCCAATTTATAGAATAAAAAATACTATCACTTTGAACCAATGAATTAATTTTGAAATTATCTATTCCCATATTTTCATTAAAGTGTAAATGCTGACATCCACTTAATAGATATAATCGCTTTTCATCAGTAATTCCTTCTAAATAACATTTGTCAAGTATTTGATTATTAATATGAATGGTGTCGGCAAGGCAGTTTATTCTGAAAATTGAATTTTGTGAATTGTAACTTCCATTTATAATAGAATTTTTACTTAATTTAATATTTGAACTTAATAAACGAGAAAGAACTTCAGTATTCTTTAAGTTGATATTAAAATCGAATCTTTGTTCATTATTAAGAATTGCTGTTTTTTCATCTTTAGGTTTAACTACGCCTACAGAAGGTAGATAATTATTAATGAATTTTTTAAAAACGATTGGTAAATCCTCAAACTTGAATTTCCCATGCATATCAGCATCAATAAAATCAGAATATAAGTTTATTTTTCTTTCACCTATTGTATCATTGTATGTTATTAAGGACAGTTTTCTCATTCTAAAAATATCTTTATCTCTTGAATAAGAAGTATTTTCTACCTTAATTGTACCTACAATATCATCAGCTTTATTTCCTGTAAAATTAAAATTTAGCTGTGTATTAAGAATAGAAGTTGAATCAAAATTTATTAATTTGAGTCTATAAAGATTAGCATCCCGAATAGTAGCCGTAAAATCAAAAACTGGAAGTTTGGCAGTAAAATCAATTACACCCAAAAAATTTAAATCTATTTTATCATCTTTAACTCCTAAATACCCGTTAAATTGATTATTCGCGATTTCTCCTTTAATTGCGATACTGTCATAAATATTACCTTTAAATTCAAAACGATTAATACCTCCTGTCATTTTTACTTTTGCAGTATTTGCTGTAAGCCCGGATCCGGAAATTTCAGCATCCATATTAAGTTTTCCCATTACATTCGGAATATTGAAAATACTCCCTATGTTAAACTGAACTGCCGCTAAATGTCCATTATATTCAATATTATTATTAGTTTTTTTGAGCGTTATATCTGTTGAAAAATTTCCATTTTGAGTAGCAAAATCAGCATAAGCATTAAAGTTATTGTAAAATCCGGTGAAATCACCCTTAACCATTACATTCCCAAAACTTAGAAGTTGTTCAGGGATTTGTATATGTTTACTATAAATCCCTGGAATTATAAAATTATCAATGTCAGCTTTTGAAGTTGTAAATTTATTTACAGTTAGTCTAATAAAAGTTTCTTCAATATTAGGAAGGCCATTTAAAGATATGGCACCTTCAAAACTTGTAGATCTACCATAGCCAAATTTAAATTCCCTTAATTTGATATTTGATACTTTCCCCAAAATTTTACCTGAAAAACTCAGTAAATTATCCATTCCTTTTAAGCGATTGAAGAAAAAAGCCAAATCTTTCATATCTAATTTTGAAGGACGAATGCTTGCTTGAAGTTGAACTTTATCCATAAAATCACTCAGATCTTTAGCATCATTGTAAATGAAACTACAATCCAGCGAAAGATTAGTTTTAGGTGTTTCCAAAGATAAATATTTTAAACCAATAAATCCCGGATAGTAATTAATACGTGTGGTTAGATTATTGAGCACAAACCCTGATTTATCTTTAAAAGATAATTTGTTAATATCTATATTTAGAGTGTCTTTATTTAATAATAAGGTGTCAATTTTAAAATTCATATCAGTTAGAAGGAGGTTGTTGAAGTCAATCCCCTGATTAACAAAATTCATATAGTCCTGATTCTGAAATTTAAATTTTGTATTTTTAATTTCAAATGAACGCCCTGATATTTTCCAGTCTTTTCCCTTGGTTGTAATCGTGTCCTTGGATTTGAAATAATCTATCAAAAACTGAAAATTAGATACTGAATCATTTTTGTATTTAACAATTGCAACTTCATTATCACTAAATAAGACTTTACTAAATTCAATTTTTCTTTTTAAAAAAGAGAGTTTGCGGATTTTACAATCTATTTGATTACTTCGGAGTAAAGTCTTGTGATATTGGTCATTGATAAATATTTCTTCAAGTACAATGTGTAAGTTAGGAGATATTCTAAGCCTGGAAATAGAAATTTCTGTATGGAGTTCTGATGAAAGTCTGGCTGCAATTTTTTGTGCAATAAAAGTTTGAACTACACTATTTGATAAGATAGCAAGCAAAAGGAACGGTAAAATAATAATTACCGAGAAGAAGTATATCAATATTTTACGTAATTTCCGTTTGATATATTTTTTTTTAGGTTGAGTTGTTAATTAAAAACAAAAATAAATGAATTTCCCCGTATTTAGCAAATCTAAGTTGTTTTTTTTGATATTTTATGAAAATAAGAGAGTTTACTATAATAAACCTATCAATAAAACTTTTTTTAGACCATTAAATAAGTATAATTTTGCAAAGTAATAAAAACAATTGAAACTAAAATGCCATATATACTTGCGATAGAATCTTCCTGCGACGATACTTCGGCTGCAGTAATTTACAATAACAAAATTCTTGCCAATGTAATTGCCACTCAGCAGATACATGAATTGTATGGAGGAGTTGTTCCTGAACTAGCATCAAGGGCTCATCAGCAACATATTATACCTGTTGTTGATGCTGCTTTAAAAATAGCGAAAATAAACAAGGAACAACTTGATGCAATTGCTTTTACAAAAGGACCTGGCTTACTGGGCTCTCTTTTAGTTGGTTGCTCTTTTGCTAAAACTTTTGCTCTTTCTCTAAATATTCCTTTAATAGCTGTTGATCATCTTGAAGCACATATTTTATCGCATTTTATTAAAGACTTTGATGAACAACAAGTTCCGGCTTTTCCCTTTTTATGCCTATTAGTTTCCGGTGGTCATACTCAGATAATATTGATGAAAGACTATTTCACAATGGAAATAATTGGTCAGACAATTGATGATGCTGCAGGTGAAGCTTTTGACAAAGCTGCAAAGATTATGAGTCTGCCATATCCGGGAGGGCCTTTAGTTGACAAGTATGGTAAAGATGGAAATCCTATTGCATTTTCATTTCCTGAAGCAAATATTTCTGGCTTAGACTTTAGTTTTAGTGGATTAAAAACATCCTTTTTGTATTTTATTCGTGATCAATTGAAGTCAAATCCAAATTTTATCGAAAACAATAAGAATGATTTATGCGCTTCTATTCAGTATACTATTGTTAAGGTTTTGATGAAAAAATTAATGAAAGCAGCTAAACAAACCGGAGTTAATCAGTTAGCAATAGCTGGTGGTGTTTCTGCTAATTCAGCTTTACGTTTGAGCTTGAAAAAACATTGCGATGAAATGGGTTTGCAAGCTTTTATCCCTAAATTTGAATACAGTACTGATAATGCAGCTATGATAGCAATTGCTGCGTATTATAAGTTTTTAAAAAAAGATTTTGCCAAATTAGATACTTCACCCTATGCAAGAAAAGTGTAACATAAAAACCTATGAATTAAATCGAAATTACTTTAAAATATTTTTGCATATTATATTTTCCATTCAATTTCTTTTTCTCCCATTCCGCGAAGTAACTCATTGGTTTTTGAAAAATGTTTACATCCGAAAAACCCTCTGTAAACTGAAAAAGGAGAGGGGTGGGCAGCTTTCAAAATATAATGCTTCTGTTTGCTTATAAGCGATTCTTTGGCTTGTGCATAATTCCCCCATAATAAAAAAATCAATTTTTCTTTTTTATCAGATAATGTTTTTATAACAGTATCAGTAAAGATTTCCCATCCTTTATGTTGATGTGATCCTGCTAAATTTGCTCTGACTGTGAGTGTAGCATTGAGCAGTAACACACCTTGTTGTGCCCATTTCTCTAAATTGCCACTACCTGAAGTTTTTACGCCAATATCGCTTTCAATTTCTTTGAAAATATTTTGAAGAGAAGGTGGTGGTTTAACTCCATTCTGAACTGAAAAACATAAGCCATGAGCCTGACCTGCTCCATGATAGGGATCTTGTCCAAGAATTACTACTTTCACATTATCAAAAGGTGTTAAATCAAAAGCAGAAAATATCTGCGATCCAGGTGGATAAACAATAAATTCTTTTTTTTCAATAACTAAAAATTCTTTTAATTTCATGAAATATTCGGATTCAAATTCATTCTTTAAGACTTCTTTCCAACTTTCATTAATATTTACACTCATTCTTGATTTTTTTGTTTATAAAATTAGTAATTATTACTTTATCTAAAATATTTTAATGTTTTTTTTAAAGCCTTTATAATTGATTAATTATATTACAATTAGATCAATATTTTTTGAAATTCTTAATAAAATATTTTCAAGAGATTAAATTCAACTTATAAATTGGAAGCTGATTATAGATTCATAATGAAAAATAATTGACTCCTTTTATATTTACTTAAAAGTAATTCAAATTTACTGATATTATACTATTTCTTTCTAAGTTTTTTATTAATTTTGTAAATCAAATTAATGAATGTTCTTGTAATTTTTCCCGGTTAGAAATTAATCTATTCTAAATTATTGTATTAAAAAATGTCATTTTTTTATTGAACACAATAAGGAATAAATATAGAATTGACATTAGATTGGTGAAAATTAAGTTATTCAACAATAGAGATAGTTGTAAAAGTATCTATTATAGCAATTTAAAAAAATACATATGAAAACTAACGTATTATTTAGAACGAGCTTTTGGGGTATTCTACTCATTTTTTTGGGTTCTCTATTTCTAGTTGAGGAATTTCTGCAAATAGATATTCCTTTGTTTACAATTCTTATTTCATGTTTATTAATCTATTTTGGTGTTAAATTGATAAATGGAAATATACATGCTAAGAAAATGGAAAATCTTAATGTCTTCGGCAGCCATACATTGGGATATAATGAAGAACTTTATGATTATTCTAATATTTTTGGAGAGTCTAAATTAGATCTAAGCAACATTGAATTAAAAGAAGATAAAACTATCGAAATCAATTGTATTTTCGGAGATTTTAAAGTTAAAATTTCAAATAATCTGAATTATAAAATAGTTTCTAATACATTATTCGGGAAAACTACAATGTTAGACAGAAGTACTGATGGATTTGGTTCTCAGGTTTATACTCCTTCTAATTTTAGTTCAGTTTTACCTTGTCTTACAATAAAGAGCAATGTAATTTTCGGTCAGATAGAATTTATAATGTATAGATAAATTTTGAAAAGACTCAGATTCTCTTTCCAAATTAAAATGATTTTTGATGCCGGATTTATTATTTTAATTTTTAATTATGAATAATAAAATTAATAAGATAAACTGGAGCATACCATTTTGTATTTATGTCCTTATTAATTGCTTTATGCTTTTTTTTCATGAACCATGGCGTGATGAAATGCAGGCATTTTCTCATGCCAAGACAAGCAATTCAATAACAGATTTGTTTTATTCTACCAGATATGAAGGTCATCCCAGTCTTTGGTTTTTAATGTTATTTCTTTATACTCGAATTTCTACATCCATTTTTATTTTACAGTTTTTGCATTTAATTATAATGTTTAGTGGTGTTTATGTATTATTACGATATTCAACAATAAAAATGCTTCAGAAAATATTAATTGTTTTTGGCTATTATTTTATTTTTGAATATTCACTTTTGTTTAGAAATTATTCTATAGGGATTACGCTACTTTTTATCACTTGTGTATTTATAGAGAAGAGAAAAATTCTGTTTTCTGCCATTTTAATTTTTATTGTGCTTCAAACTAATGTGTACTCTTTTTTTCTAGGAATTTCACTTTGGTTGATTTGTTTTATACCTTTTTATAAGCTATCAGCACGTAATGCAATTATAGGTACCTTGATCATTTTTATAGGTATTTTCTTTTTTGTTTTAAATGTATTACCACCCAATGATTCAGGTTATGCAGTTGGATATCAGATCAAATTATGGCCTATTTTATCAACATTCATCAATATTTGGAAATCATTTATACTAATTCCAAAATTTGATATTCATTTTTGGAATTCCAATATTCTTGAATATCTACCCGAAAAAAATAATATTTTAATAATGCGGATTGCTTCTGTATTTTTATTTCTTTTTATTTTATTTATACTAAGAAAATCAAATAGAGCTATTATTTATTTCATTGTTTGTATACTCTTACTTACTGCATTTTCAGGAATCAAATTTGATGGTTATTTAAGGCATAATGGGCATATATTCATTTCATTTATTATTGCATTATGGATTAAGGAAATTTTCCCAAATAAAGTTTTATTGTTCAAAGATATATCTTTTTTAAAAAGATGTAATGAGCAATTTTATATTAAAAGAGAATCAAATTATTTTCTAAATATTTTGCTGCTCATTCACGTTTTTTGCGGGTTTGTTGCATATTATTATGAATATCACTATTCCTTTTCTAAAGCAAAAGAAGTTGCCACATATTTAAAAGTAAATAAAATGACAGATTATCAGATTATTGGACATTCAGATTTTAGTGTTTCTACAATAGCTTCAATGTTGAATAGAAAAGTTTATTATCCTACATCAAAAGACTCTTCTACATTTATTGTATGGAATAATAAAAGGAATGAAAATGTGTCAGAAGAACAGTTATTACAGATTTTAAGTCAAAAAAGAAAAGAAAACAATCAGGTTTTGTTGATTACATCTTTTAAAATTCAAAATATTACCTTGCTAAATTTAAACAATGTGAAGCTAATAAAAACATTTAAGCCCGCCATTGTTGAATCTGAAGAGTTTTATCTTTATAGATAACTCATAATGAATAATAAAAATCAAGTAGATTCACCTCAATTACCTGTAAAAAGCAATTTAGTTTCAGTGTTAAAATATATCCTATTTTCTACCAGTGAAAAAATTAGAATAATCAAGAAACTTAATGTTACATTTTTAGAAAATTTTCTATAAAAAGAAGAAGGGACGTATTTATATAACATAAATCGAAAGTCTAGTAGTTAGAAATGTTTTTTTTTGTAAAAAAATTAAAGTTCCCAATAATTTCAAATGATTTTTTTAAACTGTCTGATAAAAGTAAAAAATAAAGAATTATTGTTATAAGCCATATTACCAATAAATTAAAAATATATGTATCAATTTCGTTTCCAGCAAATATTTTATATGATGCATAAAAATGTGCTCTACCCCAATTAGATTCAGGCTTTTTGTAAACAGGATCTACATTTTGGATAAGAGTCCCGTTTTTTTCAACAATCTTATTTTCTAATTTATTGCGCATTAAATCATCAATACTATTGTTAAAACAGTTTTCTTTAATAGCCTTAATTCCTCCTTTTGCAGCAAATTTTTGATTAATATTTTGTAGAATATCTTCCTTTTTTGTAACTTCTAAATTATACTTTTTGTAAAAATAATTTAGCATATTATTCAGATAATCATATGTTTGGTTGTAAATTCTATCATTAAAATAAATAGATTGTAAGCTATCTATGAGTAAAAAATTAGTTTGATTATTATAATTGCTAATAATCTTGATTTGATTTTTTATCAATTCAAGATTAGTTGTATTTTCTTTTTTAAAAATTGGATTTGAAATATTTCTATAAGTATCATTTAATCTAGAAGTTAATTCTGGAATCAAATAGGAATAAAAGTAAGAAAATCTACTCATTTTCATTTCATTTGGAAATATTTCTTTTTGATAATCATTATTCTTATATTGATATACAGAAATAGCTTCATATGCCCAACGCGAAATCATAATATCTCCAATAACAGAAACATATTTATCAGATGCTATGTTTTTATGTAACTTGTCAAATTTCACAATTACACCACTGAATAATAATTGGGGGACTAGAATAAACGGAATTAGAATATAGATAGTTACTACTGAATTTAATGCAGATGAAATAAGCAATCCTAACATATTAGAAAAACAAGAAGCTGTAAAAAGAACCAACCAATAACTCAAAGTCATTCCATGAATACCTAATATTGAATTTCCTACTAAAACAAAACTCAATGTTTGAATTGCCGAAATAACAAACATTAGCAATACTTTTGAATTAATATAGCTAAAATAACTTAGATTTAAAAAAGTTTCACGTTTTCTAATTCTCCTATCTTTAATAATTTCTTCAGCAGCTATTGTTAGTCCTAAAAAAAGAGCCACAACAACACTCATAAATATATATGAAGGTAGATTTTCGTTTTCACAAAAAATATATTCTTCTCCACTGACATATTTTGTGAAATAGCCAAGAATAAAGGCAAGTAGGGGAGCTTCTATTAAACTTATTAGTAAATACTGACGATTTGTTATTTTCGATATAACATCTCGCTTAATAAATATTTTTAATTGTTTAAATTTACCAGGGATTTTAAAATCACTCTTTGGAAGTTTATTTTTATCTTTAAATACAAAATCTTCTTTCTTAATTCGATTATTTTCGTATTTTTCATTCCACTCTTCTGAAGATATCTTTCTGTTTTTAGTTAATTTTCCATATTCATTTACTACTTTTGCTTCAATTATTTCTAAAACTTGTTCTGGATTTAGATTACCGCATTTTTCACAGCTACTTTCCTGTGCATTAGCATATTTAGTTTGTTTTTTAAAGTAAACTATAGCATCTATTGGATTCCCATAATATACTAAATAGCCGCCTTTATCTAAGATTAATAGTTTATCAAACATTTTGTAGATAATTGAAGATGGCTGATGAATATTAACAATTACTAATTTGCCCAATAAAGTCAATTCTTTTAATAAATCCATTACCATTTGAGAATCCATAGAAGATAAACCTGAAGTTGGTTCATCAATAAATAATATAGCAGGTTGTCTGATTAACTCTAATGCTATATTAAGTCTTTTGCGTTGACCTCCACTTATAAATTTATTGAGAGAATTTCCAACTTTTAAATGCTTAATATCTAATAATTCGAGTTCTTCAAGTGTTTTATTAACAGCCTCATTAATTTGTTTTTCGGAAAAATCAGCAAAGCAAAGTTTTGTATTATAATAAAGATTTTGAAAAACAGTCAATTCTTCAATTAATAAGTCATCCTGAGGAACAAAGCCAATTATACCTTGAATTTTATCTTTTTCTCTATATAAATTATATCCGTTTATTAATATTTCTCCTTTTTGAGGTTTTGTATTACCATTTAATATATTCAATAATGTCGATTTACCAACACCACTGCCTCCCATTATACCAATTAATTGACAAGAATCTTCATAAAAATTAAAATTGTGAATACCATTTGAACTATTTTTGAATTTAAATTCAATATTTTTTGCATTAAAACTAATTTTAGAAATATTTTCTGATTTAAGAAAACGACTAACGATATCTGTAAAGTAAATAGTTGACATTTTTGAACTTCTAATTGAAGAGCCACTACTTATGAAATAGGCTTTGTTTTTTTCAACAGCTTGATTATTTAAATATAAAATCCCATTCCCAATATACCTGAAGAAATATAAGTTTGCACAAGCAATTTTTAAAACAATAATTTCACCTTCAATATTTTGGCAATATATTTGTTTTATATTAATATTAGCATCCAGAGTTTGATTATTAATTACTAATAAGTTTTCATGAGGAGCGATGTTATTATATGAATTTAATATAAATGACCTGCAATTTTCATATTCACTTTCGGTTATGTTAAAAGCATCTGCAACCATTTGAAGAAATTCAAGTTCAATTTCTTCTACACATTTTCCATTATTCACAAATTCAAGTAATTGAATTAAAACAATGAATTTCTGTTCCTGATTTAATTCAAGATTAATTTGTTCACAAATTTTAAGGACTTTGATTGCTTTTAATGAGGTTTTTTTCCTTACTTTACGAACATCGTTTTGTTCTGAATTTCCGTAAAATTCATATATATATTTATCAAATAAATCAAGATATTGATTTGTAAGATCTTTATTTAAAATATTTCTTAAATAAGAAGCTACAATTTCTCTTTCTTTATTTGTGATTTCTTTATCTGCCTGTCCATCAATAACTAATGCAAAAAGTTGCATCAGTGCTTTTAAAATAGATTCATTCATGATTTATTTTTTAAATCAGATTTAATAAAAAAACTCCGTTTTCATTGACGTTAATAGAAATTATAAAGTCAAATTAAACGGAGTCAATACATAAATATTATTTATTCTGTAATCAGCTTTCCTGATAATCGTTTATGATGTTTTGTCCCAACTAGTAAATTTACACAGCCTTCTAAAGCTTGATCGCATTTTGGAACATTCAATTCAAGAACAAGATTTTTCGATTTATCTGCTTTTTTTAATTCATAAGTCAATGCACCCTTTGAACTATCATAAATTTCTACTTCTTTAATGCTAACTTGTATGTCATAAACAGTATCAATAACTGGAGCTTCACCGTAAGATTGGTTTCCATTTTCGTCTACAATTAATGGTGGATCACCTTTTACAATATTTGTAATTACTTTTTTCTTTTCTCTAACTCTTTCATATAGTTTATAACTTATTTTACCTAAACTCTCTTCTGAACAGACTGTTATTTTATATGCACAACTTGCATAAGTTGCAATATAAAGTCTTGATTTCTCACCGGTTGATAACGTAGCATATCTTGATTGTGCACTATAATCATAGCCGTCAGTTTTTTCGGGTTTGCATAATGATTGTTTACCACAGTTTTGTGAAAAAGCATTAAAAATTGATATGCTTGCTACAAGTAAAATCCCTTTTGCTAATATATTTATTTTCATAATTATTCTATTTTAATTTTAAAAAATTTATTTAATAAATTCGTTACGTAAACTTGTAATTTTTGAAACAATTTTCTCATATTGTTTTTTTGTAACAACATCATCAGATTCATCATAAACTTTTTGAATTTCTTTTAATTTAATGGTAAATTCTTTAGTCTGAGTATCTTGTTCTATTGATTCAAAAAGTCCAATAATATTATCAAGAAGATAACTCTGGTCAATAATTATAGATACAATAGGATCTTTAGCATTAAATATTTTAACTTGATTAATAGCAATGTATACACTTTCTATCCAGCCCCCTAAAGTAATATATGGTAAAATGTTGCTTTTACCTAAACCTTCTAAATATTGAATTGAATTTGAATTAGCTTCAGATGTTATAGAAAATAATGAGTCACTATTGTTCAAATTTTTATCAACTCTTTTAGCAATATTATCGTCATATCCTTCAACAATATTTAATTCACTCCCAAGTTTTTTAACTTGCTTATAGAATTTCATTGTTTCTTGGTTTTGCTTAAAAACAGAAGCATAAAACAAATCTGAAGCATAAATTCCAAAATTTAAAGCTTTTTTAATATTATTATTGTAGTTTGAAGCATTGGTAATTGGATTTGAAACTTTACGAGAATAACTACCACCAAAATCTTTAATAAACCAAAATAATTCAGAAGGACAAGGGATTTTGTAATAATTTACTTTAATTTGATCTGCAGAAACTGCTGTTGAATCATTTTTTTCATCCTCTGCTTCCTTTTTATTGCTATTGTTTTGGCATGCAAACAATAAAATTGATGTAATTAGAAGCATTAACACGCTTAAAGAAAGTACACTTTTTTTCATAAATTTTAATATTTTAATGTTTTGATAAAAAATGAAATTAATTTTACAAATATAATACATTTGTTAACAAAAAGTTTCTTATTTATAAAATAAATTTTGAAATTTGAAGAAATAGTATTATTTCATTTAATGCATTATAAAAATTCCATTAAATAAAAAAATTAGAATTAAATAATGGCTTCAATTCAATAAAAAACAATTTTGTTAATCTTCATTATTTACTCAGGAAAATATTCTTTAAAAGTTTTATCTGAATAAAAAAATAAAACTTTTTCAATTCGTTTGTTCATTTTATTAATTTCTAATGACTTTTCTTCGATATAGTCTTTTTTGTCAGATTTTATACCATTCTTTTCTTCTGTTTTTTCAGGGTTAACTGTCAGAATATCAATTATATTATTAGTGTTTTCTGCATTTTTTTCCTCAATATGCTTTTCATATTTCGGCACTTCATACAAGTCATCAACTTTTAATGGCTCTATTAAGGGTTGTTCAGGTTCATCAAAATTAAATAAGTTTGGTTGTAAACCAATTTTATTTATTTCTTTAAACTCAACTTCCGTTTTTGAATCTCTTCCTCTATACATACTTCCTTTCCCTGAAATTATCCAATCAGAGTTAATATCGGGAAAACGCTTCAAAACTTTCATTACAAATTCTAAACTCGGATTATTTCTTCCAGATAGAATATGTGAGATACTCGATCGTTGAACACCAATTTCATCTGCAAATTGAGATGAACTTAAATTCTGTGTCTTTAAAA
Organism: Bacteroidales bacterium; assembly: GCA_049315385.1. Classification (GTDB taxonomy): domain Bacteria; phylum Bacteroidota; class Bacteroidia; order Bacteroidales; family JACABE01; genus JACABE01. Next base: position 924 of record JBMOKG010000064.1, on the reverse strand, counting down.
TTAATATAATGCGACTTATCATAATTTACAATATTAAGTAATCAATTAATTAAGATTACAAAGATAAACAAATTATAGGTTACAAGTGTAATTAGTTTTGTGTTACAATTGTAACTCGTCAATTACTTTTTAAATTCAAATAAAAGATTTAAATAATATAATATAATATATTAATAAATAGATTTATAAATAATATATAAGGCTAATAGTGATTTATAGAAACAATAATTTATTATTTAAATTATTACTATAAATAATATATTTATAATGCAGGAAATAAGGAATATAAAATAATTATAATCTTTAATATGCTGATAATTTATTTATTTACAAATATATTAATAATTACAAATGTAAATTACAAATGACAACGAAATATTTGCTTTTTATACGGTATACAATTGTAAATTCTTTGAATTGGTTTACAATTGTATTCAATCAAAATGTATTATATTTAAAAAAATTATTCCATTTTTTTAACTTAATCCCCTATCATTAAAAAATGAGAATATAATTATTTAATATAATTTCTGAAATTTAAAAAAATTACTTATTTTTTTAAATTTATTATTATATTACATATTAATTATCAATATTTTAGAAGTATAATATAGCAAATAAATATTTACTTTATGTCCTTATGAGCTGAATATACCAGCTTTTTAAAAGATAGTTAAGAATAAATCGAAAGAGAATATGATATGAATTAAAAAGATTACATAATTGAAGATGTTATGGAAAGCTAAAAAGTAAATAATCTATTTTGTAAATTTTAAGAGGTTAAAATTTGTTGATAATCAATTTAGATAATAATAGAGTAAAAAAGTGATTTTTCAGCAGTTTGTGTTAATAAAAGTAGCTAAGCATAAGTTTTATTATCAATTTCGTTAGTTCAAAACTATGCACTTTTAGTGCAAGATTTAT
>JBMOKG010000013.1:0-79464 GCA_049315385.1 Bacteroidales bacterium | reverse complement strand
TTGTTATCACAATAATTATTGCAATAGCAAGTATTTCAACTACTTTTGCTCAAAACGAAATAGATGCACTAAGGTATTCTCAGATATATTACGGAGGAACTGCAAGATCAACCGCTTTAGGTGGTGCTTTTGGAGCCTTGGGTGCTGATTTTTCTTCATTAAGCCAAAACCCTGCCGGTATTGGTTTGTACAAAATTTCAGAATTTACACTTACACCTTCTTTCTATATTGGAAAAACAGAATCAAAATTTTTAGATTCTCCTTCAAGAGATGATTATAAATATAATTTCAATGTTGGAAATATTGGTTTTGTTTATACTTTTTTCAAAAGAGGTAACTACTCACAAAATGATGGCTTTAAAGCTGCACAATTTGGATTTGGCATCAATCGTTTGAACAACTTTAACAATAGAATGATAATGGAAGGATATAATTCAACATCATCCATGATGAATCAATATGTTAATTACGCAAATGATCATAATACAAATGATTTATACAGTTTTGACACCCAGTTAGCTTATGATACTTATCTGATTAATCCAAAAACCGGGGATTCCTCACATTATACTTCAATTGTAAATGGTAATGTTACACAAAGAAAAACGGTTTCCACAAGTGGTTCTACAAATGAAGTTGTAATGTCTTTAGGTGGAAATTATAGTGATAAATTATATATAGGTGCAACATTAGGATTTCCTTTTTTACATTATTCAGAACAATCTACTTACAAAGAAATAGATACAAAAGATTCAGTCAGCAACTTTAATTCTTTTACCGTTTCTGATGATTTAACAACTACTGGTGCTGGTATTAATTTTAAATTTGGACTTATTTATCGTCCTATCGATCTGATTCGAATTGGTTTGGCTTTTCATTCTCCAACTTATTATTATTCAATGCAGGATGAATATAGTCGTAAAATTGAATCTGACCTGGCATCACAGGGAAAATATTCCGCCAGTTCTCCTAAAGGTAGCTTTGAATATGAGCTTACAACACCTACAAGAGTAATCGGAAGTCTTGCCTTTGTTTTTGGTGAACATGGCTTGCTTAGTGCCGATTATGAATTTGTTGATTACACACTACCCCGTTTAAGAGCTGAAAATAATATAGATTTTATGGACCAAAATGATGCCATCCAGACAAAATATGCGCCAACTTCTAATTTCAGATTTGGTGGAGAATGGAGATTAAATCCACTGGCTTTCAGAGCAGGTTATGCAATATATGGAAGTCCTTTCAAAACGACTGTTAATGATGGAAAACGCACAATACTATCTTTTGGACTTGGATTTAGAGAAAAACAATTTTTTATTGATTTAGCATATTCATATTCAAAACAAAACGAAGATTATTACTTCTATGATCCATCAGTTATTAGTCTAAGACCCGTAAAGAATACGATGACCGGCAGTAATATTATGATGACTATTGGATTTAAATACTAATAATTCAGAATTTTCCTGAGGGATTCCAAAGTTTTCTATATTTCAATATAAACTATTAAAAAGAGCAATTTTAAACAAATTGCTCTTTCTATTTATATACCTCAGATAATGTAGGAATAGGTATTTATTTTATACTATTCGTGAGAATTAGGATAAACGATTGTGTTTCCGAAAAATTCTAAAAGGACTTTATAAATTTGAAATTACGTAAAATGTCATTGTTGATATCTTAAGTGTCAAAAATCCTATTTGTTTTTATACTAAGAAATGATTTTTATAAAGTTTTCGATTTTTTTTGAAAATCAAATAACAACTCTTTCAATGTTTTGTTAATATGACTCATTAAAGAGTGCATTTAAACGAATATAGATTCTACCTTCATCCATATATGTTTGACTTTTAATGGTAGATTATTAAAAACTAAAAACCTAAATATCGACAGTCAATAATCATTTAATCAAAATGCTTAACTTCGCAGAAAAATTTAAAATGACAAAACACGACATTGAAATCATGTCGCCCGTTGGTTCGTATGAAGCATTAATGGCTGCCATTCAAGGTGGTGCTGATGCAGTTTATTTCGGCGTAGGGCAATTGAACATGAGAGCAAAGTCTTCCAATAATTTCAGCATTGATGATTTAATTCAAATCACAGATATTTGCAAAGAAAATAAGGTTAAGACTTATCTAACCGTAAATACTATAATTTTTAGTCACGAATTAGAAGTGATGAAAGAGATTGTAGATGCTGCCAAAAAATACGGAGTAACTGCAATAATTGCATCCGACATGTCAGTAATTGGATATGCCAGTAGTATTGGAATGGAAATACATATCTCAACGCAAAGTAATATTACCAATATTGAAGCAGTTAAGTTTTATGCTAAGTTTGCTGATGTAATGGTAACAGCACGTGAACTGAGTCTGAATCAAGTGGCTGATATTACCCGGACAATAGAAACAGAACAAATCAAAGGACCAAATGGAGATTTGGTAAAAATAGAAGTATTTGCTCATGGCGCATTGTGTATGGCAGTTTCGGGTAAATGTTATCTGAGTTTGGATAATTTAAATGCCTCAGCTAATAGAGGTGCTTGTTTGCAGATTTGTCGCCGTCCATATCATGTAACAGATAAAGATGGTGGTATTGAACTGGAAGTTGACAATGAGTACATTATGTCCCCTAAGGATTTGAAAACCATTGGGTTTCTGGATAAAATTCTTAAAGCAGGTGTAAAAGTATTGAAAATAGAAGGCAGAGGCAGATCTCCTGAATATGTGAAAACAGTTACACAAGTATATAGAGAAGCCGCAGATGCTTATTTCGATGGCACTTATACTGAAGAAAATATTGAACGTTGGACTGAGAAATTGAAAACAGTATATAATCGTGGTTTCTGGGATGGATATTATTTAGGTAGAAAAACAGGAGAATGGACTAAAAGTCATGGTTCACAGGCAACTAAAAAGAAAATTTATGTCGGCAAGATTACCAATTACTTTGCAAATCTTAAAGTGGCAGAAGTTAAAATTGAAACACATTCTTTAGTATTAGGGGATGAAATTCATATTATCGGACCTACTACTGGTGTTTATGAAGATGTAATACATGAAATTCGAGTAGAATTACAAGCAGTTGATGAAGCAGTGAAAGGAATAAGTTGTTCTATTCCTGTAAATGAAATTGTAAGAAGACAGGATAAACTTTACAAAATAGTAGATACAGTAGAGGACGACTTTTAAGAATATACAAATGCAAAAATTTAACTTTCATACCCATACTTTTTTTTGTGATGGTAATTCTGAGCCCGAAACTTATGTGAAACAAGCTATTGCTCTGGGTTTTCATTCACTTGGGTTTTCGGGACATGCACCCATTCCTCTTGAAAATGGATTTGCTATTAAAGAGGAAGAACTTTCGGATTATTGTGATTCAATTCGTAGATTATGTGAAAAATATAAAGATGAAATACAAATTTATCTGGCTCTTGAAATTGATTATATTCCGGGAATTACGAAAAATTTTCATGATTTTAGTAATAGTTGCAAACTCGATTATACTATTGGATCAGTTCATTTGGTAGCCAATCAGGAAAATCACAAATTATGGTTTATCGATGGTGGAAATATTGCTAAATATGATAATGGATTACATGAAATTTTCAACAATGATATCAGAATTGCTGTGAAAACATATTATCAGCAGATTATGCAAATGATAATTACACAAAATCCTGACATTATAGGGCATTTTGATAAAATTAAAATGAATAATAAAGATAGGTTTTTTACACAGGATGAAGATTGGTACAAGGATATTTTGAAAGAAACCATCGCTGTTATTAAAGAACAAGGGTCTATCGTTGAGGTAAATACAAGAGGATTATATAAAAAACGTTCTGATGAATTGTTTCCTGGTATTTCTATTCTGCAAGAACTGCAAAAGAGAAACATCCCGGTAACCATTAGTGCTGATGCACACAAACCAGAAGAATTAGATTTGTTTTTTGATGAGACAGCTATAATTTTGAAAGAAATAGGATTTAAAACTGTAATGGTTTTTGACAAAGGGGAATGGAAAGAAGAAGTAATTATCTGATATTTTATAGTTGAGTGATTTATTAATATAGCATTTTATAAATGATTTTATACCAATCAGAAAGATGTAGAAGCTTCATGAATAATTATGATTTAGACTACTGCATTTTTCATTTCGGTATTCTCTCTTTCCTTTGCAAAAAACTTTTTATTTTAAAAAATTTCAAATTTAAATAATATTTCTACTTTTGCATTTGAATAGGTTTCCAATTTGGAATGAAAAGGGAAACGGGTGAAAATCCCGCACAGTTCCCGCTGCTGTAAGCTCTTTGGTTCTTTCAACATTTTTGCCACTGTCAACTGTTATTGGGATGGGAAGGCGTTTGAAAGAAGAGTAAGTCAGAAGACCTGCCTGTTCATTATCTATGGTTCAAAGCTTTCGGGTAAAAAGCAGAGAATGGACAAAATAGTATTTCCTATTTTTTTCAGTCTAAAACTACCGAAGGTGTTGAAGTTTAATGATTAACTATTAATAAACTTAAAACACGGAAATGAAAAAAAATTATCTTTTTCAACTATTTGCAGCAATAATGCTAATTGCATGTTTTCAAAAAGCAATTGCACAGAATATTGCAACATTTGACAATTTATCGCTAAACCCTTCTACGGCATGGAATGGAAGTGATAATAGCGGAGGTTTTACAAGTTCAGGATTCTTTTTTGAAAATGCCTTCACCGATTTTGGAGGTGGAATGTTTAGCTGGTATGGCTTTGCTTATTCAAATATGACTGACTCTTTAACAAATGGTTATACCAATCAGTTTTCTGCTATCACCGGAAAAGGAGTTTTAAATTCAAACAATTATGCAGTTTCGTATGTAAATTATGATTGGATGAATAATTATAAAGTTCATCCTAATACACTTCGTTTTGCAACACCTAAAATTATTAGTGGTTTTTATGCCACCAATAATACTTATGCATATTTCTCGATGCTGAATGGCGATGGAAGCCTGGCTAAAAAATTTGGAGGTCAATCAGGCAATGATCCGGATTGGTTCAAATTGCAAATCAAAGGTTTTAAAAATGGAAATATGACGGATACAGTCAATTGCTTTCTGGCAGACTTTCGTTTTTCCATCCAGACTCAGGATTATATTCTAAAAAACTGGAAATGGGTTGACTTATATTCACTTGGAGAGGTTGATAGTCTTGAATTTACATTAACTTCCTCTGATAACGGAGCTTATGGGATGAATACACCTTCATATTTTTGTATGGATAATTTTAATGGAGTCAATCCTGTGATTTCAGTCTTTGATTTAAAAAACTCAGATAGTTGGATTCATATTTATCCAAATCCTTTTATTGAAACGATTCAAATAGAATGTGATAAAAAAGATGAAAATTTGAATGTGGTTATTTATGATAATCTGGGAAAAGAAATAATCAATATAGGTAATGAAAATCAAGAATTTACGTTGAATTTAGCTGATTTGCTTCAGGGTATTTATTTTGTAAAGATTTCAGGATCGGACTTTATTCAATATCGGAAAATTATTAAGAAATAAACTATGCAAAAGCAAATATACTTTTTTGTTTTATTTTTATTTTATATTTCGGGTTTTGCACAGTATCCTCCTGCTGTTGGGCAACCAGGTACAACTGCTATTTTTAAAGATTCTTCTGTATTTATAGATTGGGCAAATACTTGCAAAATTACTAGAGGCTATGTAAATATAAGTGATACTACAACTGAAGATCCCGCTTATCCAGGAACGAACAAAGCTTCATTTGGAGATAGTTCTGCTGCAATAGGCATAGCAGATAATAATACAGTAAGTCTTGGAGATGCCGGAACTGCAGTTTTGGAATTTAATCATCCTCTTTCTAATGGTCCAGGCTTTGATTTTGCTGTTTTCGAAAATTCATTTGATGATATTTTCCTTGAACTTGCCTTTGTAGAAGCCAGTTCTGATGGGACTCATTTTGTGAGATTTCCATCTGTTTCATTAACACAAACCTCATCACAAATTCAAGGTTTTGGGGTTCTTGATGCTACAAAAATTCATAACTTAGCTGGTAAATACAAGGTTTTTTACGGAACTCCTTTTGATTTGAGTGATTTGCAGGATAGTTCAGGTATTAATCTGAATCATATTACGCATATTAGAATTGTAGATGTAATAGGCTCAATTTCCGAACCATTTATAAGTTATGATTCAAAGGGGCATAGTATTAACGATCCTTTTCCAACTCCATTCTGGACAGCTGGTTTTGATTTAGATGCTGTTGGAGTAATTCATAATACACAAAATACAGGTTACTGTTCTGAGAATATTTTTGATAAAAGTATTTCAATTTATCCAAATCCTGTAAATGAATGTCTGACAATAAATCCGGGATCTTCCTCCAACTATAAAGCTCAGATTATTGATGTTTTTGGGAGAATTTATAAAGAATTTGATTTCATTAATACTGTAAAAATTGATGTGACAAATTTATCAATAGGATTGTATTATTTATTATTAAAAGATAAAAATGACAAAACTACAATCCTTAAATTTTTTAAAAATAGATAACTAATATGTATTTCAAAATTTTTAATAAAATTTTTAAAATTAGGATATTAATTGTATTTTTCTTTTGCAGTTCTGTCTATGCACAAAAAGATACGATACTTTTAAATGAAACCGTGATTTTAAGTACACATTTAACTGATTTGCAACAAGAAAGTTTTAAAGTTATTCAATTAATTACAAAGACTGAAATAGAAAAAGCGAGTGTTCAGAGTATACAGGAACTTTTGGAATATGTATTGAATGTTGATGTCCGTCAGCGTGGAGAATTTGGAGTACAGGCAGATATAAGTATACGTGGTGGTTCTTTTGAGCAATGTCTAATATTATTGAATGGCATAAAAATGAACGATCCTCAAACAGGCCATCATTCGATGAACCTTCCGGTGGATTTGCAGGATATCGAACGGATTGAAATTCTGGATGGATCTGCTTCCCGAATTTATGGAGCCAATGCCTTTTCGGCCGCAATTAATATTATAACTATAGCAAAAAAAGAAAACAGATTAAAATTATCTTCTGTGATTGGAGAAAATCAACTTTATGCAACAACTGCTTCTTTATCTTTAGCAACAGATAAAATGCAACATTACTTTTCTGTTGGCAGAAAAGGATCAGATGGTTATATAAACAATACTGATTTCGATATTTCAAATCTATTTTATCAGAATTCATTGAGATTGAAGAAGGGAAGTGTAAATTTACAAACAGGATATAACAATAAGCAATTTGGAGCAAATAGTTTTTATTCTGCAAAATATCCAAATCAATTTGAACATACCAACGTTTTTTTTGCTGATGTAAGTTATAAAACGCAAGGCTCGTATAAATTTACTTCTAATATTTATTACCGTCGGCATCAGGATAAATTTGAATTATTCAGAAACAATCCACCGGCATGGTATACTTCACATAATTATCATCTTACACAAATATTCGGAGCTGAAGCCAAACTTAATTTTAACAGTTGTATTGGTAAATCATTGCTGGGTATTGATTTCCGTTCTGAAAATATACTTAGTAATGTATTGGGAGAAGTCATGAAGGATACTATAGCTGTTCCTGGAGAAGTTTCCGGGAAATTTACTAAAAGTCATCACCGCGAAAATCTGGGATTCTATGGTGAACAAAGCTATAAGTATAGGAACTTTAATATATCAGCTGGGTTATTTGTAAACTGGAATTCTGATTTTGACTGGAAAACTAATGCAGGAATTGATATAAACTATTGTATTTCTAATAGTTTGATGTGGTATGCGTCTGTAAATCAATCTATGAGAATGCCTACTTTTACAGATTTGTATTATATTGGTCCAACTAATCTGGGTAATATAAATCTGAAACCAGAAGAAGCCATTGCTTATGAAACAGGTATGAAATTTTACTCCAGTTTTATTAATATCAATATGGCAGTTTTTCTTCGGGATGGAAATAATCTGATTGATTGGGTTAGACGTAATGATACAATGAAATGGGAAAGTCGCAATCTGACTAATATAATAAGCAGAGGATTTGAATTTTCAACACAAATGAATATGCAAAAGATCATTTACAATGGGTTTTTTATAAATAATCTCAATTTGTCCTATTCCTATCTGGATCTTGAAAAGAACAGTAATACTTATATTTCTTATTACGCCCTTGATTATTTAAAACATAAAATTACAGCCAGCGTTGACCATAAGATTTACAAAAAAATTAGTGGAAATTGGGCTTTATCTTATCAAGAGAGAATGGGAAGTTATACAGATATAACTACAGGGAAAGAAACTCCTTACTCTGCTTTTTTGGCAGTAGATACCCGTATAACTTATAAAACAGAAAACTGGAATTGTTATGTGGAGGCTGCGAATTTATTTGATAAAAAATACCAGGATATTGGTAATATTCCAATGCCGGGCAGATGGTTAAGAGTTGGTTTAAACATCAGTCTGAATCTGGGGAAAAAACCTGCTAAACCTAATCAAGATGTATTGATTGAGAATATTTAAATAAATTCTTTTAAAAAGCAATGGAATAATGAAAGATCGTTTAGTTTCAGGAATTTTAATGGTTGCTTTACTTGTTTTTGCAGGCAGTTTTTTATTATTTTCACAAAAAATAAACGATACAATAACGATAAGTGGGATTACTGTTTCCGAAAAGCGATTAAATCCCTTGCAGGGCTTAAAGTCTTGTATTATAGATTCTTTAACCATTAATCAACAGATTTGCTCATCACTATCAGATTTGCTTTCTGCTCATACTACAGTCTTTATGAAAACTTATGGGCAGGGTGGTTTGTCAACTGTTACTTTTAGAGGTACTTCTGCTTCGCATACACCTGTATTGTGGAACGATATCACTATCAATTCTCCCATGCTCAGTCAAATGGACTTTTCAATGTTGCCGGTTTTTTTTATGGATGATATAAAACTTTTTTTTGGAGGAAGCTCTCTGATTAATAATAGTGGCGGTTTAGGCGGGAGTATTAATATTGACAATAAAATATCAGCAGATAAATTAAATATCACTTTTATGCAGCAGTTTGCCAGTTTTTCTACTTATGGATCCTATCTGGATATAAGTGCAGGGATTGAAAAATTTCATAGCCGGACGCGTCTGATGTATCTGAAAGCTGCTAATAATTTCCTGTTTAAAAATAATGCAGTAGGAAATGGGGATGAATATTTAGTAGAAATCAGGAAAGATGCCGGATATAAACAATATGGCTGTTTGCAGGAATTATATTTTCAGCCAAAACATTCTGATGAATTGGGTATAAAACTTTGGTTTCAATTCAATGAAAGGGATATTCCACAACCAATTGTAGTTTTGCCGTTGGATAAGAATGAGATGCAGAAGAATTCTCTTTTTCGTGGAGTTGCAAAATGGAAACATTTTAAAGGCAAAGGAAAACTTGAAACCAGTTTAGCTTATGTCTATGATTATCTGAACTATATAAACAAAATTGCACTTATAAACTCTGATAATAAATCTTATACTTATGTTTTGAATTTAAAATATCGGTATGAAATTACCGGGAAAACTATATTGAATTCAGGAATTACCAATAATTATTTCCAGATTAATTCCAATAATTATCAGGGAGTGAAAAATCGCAATCAATTATCAGCCTTTATTGGGTTAAATTCTGATATTACTTCCCGTCTGGCTGTAAATGCAGTCGTTCGTAAAGAAATATGTGATAATACTTTTCAGAAGTATTTGCCTTCTTTAGGGATGGAATTCTCTTTACTAAAAGATAAATCCATACTATTAAAAGCGCATATCTCTAAAAATTATCACTTGCCATCACTCAATGATTTGTATTGGATGCCGGGTGGAAATCCTGAATTGAAGCCTGAAGATGGTTTTTCAATAGAAACAGGAATGAATTATGAATTTATAAAAATAAAAAAATTCAGTTTTAATACTGGTATAACCTATTTTTATACACGCATAACCAACTGGATTTTATGGCAACCCGATCCGGTTTTCAGATTTTGGACTCCACTTAATCTAAAAGAAGTAAGTTCGCAGGGTTTAGAATACAATCTTAATATTGTATATAAAATCAAGGGATTAAGTTGTAGAATGAACGCAAATTATGCTTTTACTTCAGCCAGGAACTTAAAACCCATTTATCAAAACGATAATACTTCAGAGAAACAGCTTATTTACACACCCCTTCATTCTTTTAATGCAAGTATAAGAGCAGAGTGGAAACAATATTTTATTTATTTTGCCAATCACTTTACCGGTAAAAGATTTACGAATACTTCCAATACCCGTTATATGCCTGCTTATCAATTAAGCGACTTATCTATCGGTTTGAATTTACCGTTAAAGCATCATGGGTTTTCTGCACAAATAAATGTAAATAATTTATTTGAAGCGGATTATCAGGCAATTGCCTGGCAACCAATGCCTGCACGCAATTTTGAAATTTTAATCAAATACAATATATATAAAAAATGAGAATAAAGAAGTTTAAAATTATCATTCTTTTAGGTATTGTTTTATTATTTTCCTGTAGCAAAGACAAGAATTTTGGAGAGGTAAATACTGAGGATACTGATTATCGTTATGGAAAAGGGGTCTTTATCATTAATGAAGGTAATTATTCCAATGGAAATGGATCTGTTTCTTTTTATAATTTATATACAAACAAGATGTACAATGGTATTTTCGATGCTTCTAATAAACGTCCGTTGGGTGATGTACCGATTTCATCTGAGATTATTAATGGTTTGATTTATGTTATTGTAAACAATTCAGGGAAAGTTGAAGTTGTAAATCCCGAAGATTTTAAATCCTTGAAAACGATTACAGGATTTGCTTCACCAAGATTTATATTGCCCATTAACAACAAAAAGGCTTATGTGTCAGACCTTAGAAGCAATTATATTTCGGTTATTGATTTGGAAAGTAATACAATATCAAAAAAAATTTATTGTGGTAAATCAACGGACAGAATGCTAAAATACAATAATAAAGTATTTGTTTGTAATTGGTCATCTTACTATGTAAATGCTCCTAACAATAGCATTCAAGTGATTGACAGTGATATAGACTGCCTAATCGATTCTGTAATTATTGGAAAAGAGCCTAACAGCTTGGTACTTGATAATCAAAACCGATTGTGGGTTTTAAGCAGTGGTGGTTACAACAACGAAGAATACCCTGAACTTAACTGTATTAATACAAATAGTTTGAAAATTGAAAAGAAAATTCAGTTTGCGAGTAAAAATTTATCACCGCAAAGTTTGTGCATTAATCAAAAAGGTGATACAATTTGGTATTTGAATAACAATATCTATTGTATGAGCATCAATGATAATTACTTACCTTTGTTCCCAATTATTTACAAGCGAAACCATTTGTTTTATGCAATGACGGTTAATTCTCAAAACAATGAATTGTATATTTCAGATGCAATAGATTACAATCAAAATGGTTATTTTTATCGTTTTTCTGCTGCAGGCATTGTTATTGATTCATTGAGAGCCGGGATTATTCCCGGTTATTTTTGTTTCAATTGAAAATGCAGATATTGAAAATGACAAAATTCAATATTTATTAAAAAAACATCAATAAATGCTCAATGAATAAAATTTTTTTAATACTTTTGGATAAAAATTTATTTACCGTTAAAATTAAAATTTATATATATGAAAAAACTGTTCTTTTTCTTCATTGTCGCGTTTCTGATGATTGAAACCAGCTATGCTCAAATGAACTATTCTCCTTTCGAATTAAATATAAATACTCCCAATGAAGGGACTGTGTATAAAAAATACATGGAGGGTAAAACTTATTTAGGTTTAAATGCAGGAGTTTCAATTCCATTTGGCGATTATAGTAAAAATGTAAATGTTGGAATGGGAGCAGGGTTACAGGCAAAATATTTTATTTCAGATCATTTTGTTTTTGGTGCTAGTTTTAATTTTTATCGTTCCTCTTTTAAAGATTCTTATATTAGTGCAATGGATACAATTTTTACCTCTGTAACTTTTGAAGATACTACCAAACAACTCAAATTATTATCTGTTGATGGTGCTTCAACACTTTATCCATTTACATTAAATCTGGAATATTATTTTTCTCCAATGCAGAGATTTAAACCTTATGTAGGTTTAGGTTTAGGTTTTTACGTGATGAATCATAATCTTGAAATTAATACAAATAAAGAAAAACCACAATTTTTCAGAGATCAGGAAGCGTTGTTTGCGGGCTCTTCTTTAACTTCAAGTTTCGGACTTACACCTTATGCAGGGTTTATGGTTGACTTTAGTGAACTAATGAGTATGAATTTTGAGTTGAAATATAATCAGATATTTTCAGATCCTATCTCTTCTTCTTTGACGATAAATCTTGGCCTGATGTTTAATTTAAGCTATAAATATTAAGATTTAAGAAATTTTATATTTTCCCGACGGGTTGTAACAAACAATCCGTCTTTTTTTTTATTTACTTTGTCATAATAACCGTAATTTTGCAAAAAATAATAAATGCAGGGCGATACTACATTACATAACTCAATACCTGATACAAATAACAACTGTTTTGTTTTTTGTAAGTCCTGTACTTCCCCTAATATTTCTAAAGCCGATTTACTTCAACATCAAAACGATTCATTGAGCTACATATATCTTTTTGACTATAGTATCAAAAAGATTCAGCCCCTGGAATCACGAATAGAAATAGCTACAAGGCAATCGATGTTTACAGATCATCAACTAAAATCACATAATTCAAAAATTTTTGTAAGAAATGAAGAATCAAATGATTGGATAGTTTTCTTGCTTTTATTATGTTTCTCTGTATTAGCATGGATTCTTATTTTCTCACGCAAGAGAGTAAAACAAATTACCAAGGCTTGTTATTCTAATAGAACTATTAACCAATTATTCAGAGATGGTGACTTGTTTAAAGAAAGACTTGCAATACCATTTACTATAATTTACTTTATTAGTTTTTCGCTTTTTATTTTTCAAACAAGTCATTACTACTTGAACCTGAAGCAATTTGGACTCTATACTTTTTTATTCTATATAAAAATGTTAGCAATAATTACAGGGCTTTATTTTCTAAAACAGCTAATTTCTAAATTTATAGGGATTGTTTTTAAAAATAATACAGCTACTTACTTTTACCTTCTGAATGGCTTGATATATAATATTGTTTCAGGAATTATACTACTCCCATTATTACTTTTCATGATTTTTTCACAAGGCGTAATTAGTTCATTTGCAATAAATATAAGCGTATTTTTACTTATTGTTTTAAGTGTGGTGAGGTATTTCAGATACATAATAATAGGTGTTAGTTACTCAAAATTTTCTCATTTCTATTTTTTTTTGTATCTTTGCACTCTGGAAATATTGCCAATATTAATCATAATAAAAATTATTATTGGAATGATAGACAGTAAGTTGAAGTTTTTTTGAATAAAATTATCGAAATAAATAATCTAATTTCATCTATTCGACATCAATATTCTAATCTATAATTAATGAAATGAATAGGTCATGGATATTCCTTGTCTAATGAACAGGAAGTAGCGAAAAAGAAAATTAATTTTTGCTAAGAAGATGCAATTTTAGTATTTCGTTATTAACATTAATTAATATAAATGAAAGTAAAAAATATCCTTATCTCTCAGCCACCTCCAGCGGAAAATGAAAAATCTCCTTATCGTGATTTAGCGGAAAAGTACAATTTAAAAATGGATTTTCATAAATTCTTTAAAATTGAAGGAATTCCAGGTAGAGAGTTTCGTTTAGACAGAATTAATTTAGCTGATTATAATTCAGTAATTTTCACCAGTCGTCATGCTGTTGATCATTATTTTAGAATTGCAAAAGAGGTACGTTTCGATATACCTGATATCACAAAATATTTTTGCATTTCTGAAGCAATTGCTCTTTATCTTCAGAAATATGTTCAATATCGTAAAAGGAAAATTTTTCACGGAAAACAAACCTTTCCTGAGTTAATGGATACTATTTTAAAACACAGAGAAGATAAATTTCTGCTTCCATGTTCGGATATTCATAAACAAGATATGCCTGATTTATTAGGAAAGCATGAAATTAGATTTGCCAAAGCTATTATTTATAAAACCGTAGATAGTGATCTTAAATCTGCGATTGATATCAACAAATATGATATGCTGGTAATTTTTAGTCCATCAGGTGTTAAATCTCTTTTTAATAATTTTCCTGATTTCGAACAAGGTGAAAAGATTATTGCCGGTTTTGGACCTACAACCGCTACCGCAATTACTGAAAGTGGTTTAAATCTTACAATTACTGCGCCTACAAAAACATCACCTTCTATGACCATGGCAATCGAAGAATTCTTAATAAAACTAGCCAAAAAGAAATAAAACCTATTGGGAATCAATATAAGAGACGTTGAGATTCAGCGTCTCTTTATTTTTATACGCAAATGCAAACATTTAATAAAGAAGAGAGATTGTGCAGCAAAAAGGCAATAGACTTTTTATTTGCTAATGGTAAGACTTTTTATTTAAATCCATTTAAAGTTAAATGGGCGTATGAAACATTTAACAATGATTTTCCTGTTAAAATATTGATAGTTGTTCCTAAAAGATATTTTAAAAAAGCACATGACCGGAATAAAATCAAACGGAGAATCAGAGAAGCTTACAGAAAAAATAAAAATATTTTATATGAAGTTCTTCAGGATCAGCAAACAAAGCTGATTGTCGCAATTATCTTCACTGAAAAAAATGAACTCCTTTATAATTTAATTGAAGAGAAAATAATTTTAACTTTACAGCGTTTAAAACAATTACAGGATTCTAAATTATCAGATAAAACAAACAATTAAAAAACTGGTTTATAATAAGAACCTGATAAAACAAATTTGAAAATGAAAAATCTATTGGCAAAACTTTTTATACTTATTATAAGATTCTACCAATATGTTATTTCGCCCTATTTTCCTGCAAGCTGTCGTTATACACCTAGTTGTTCTACTTATGCTGCAGATGCATTAAAAAAACATGGTCCTTTTAAAGGAGGATGGCTATCAATAAAGAGGATTCTATCATGCAACCCTTGGGGTGGTAGTGGATACGATCCTGTTCCTTAATAAATTAAACAAACAAATATGATTCATTACAACTCCTTAAAATTAAAAATTTTACTGATTTTCTTTATCTTATTCAGTTTTTCCGGCTTTTCACAAAAAAATAATGATTTTGAAATTTCTAAAAATCTTGAGATTTTCACAACACTATACCGTCAATTACACCTAAATTATGTTGATGAAATCAGTTCAGGTGATCTGATGAAAAAAGGAATAGATGCTATGCTGGATAATCTGGATCCTTACACTGTTTATATTCCTGAATCAGATATTGAAGATTACAGATTAATGACTACCGGCCAATATGGTGGTGTTGGTGCATTAATTCATCAGAATGGTGAATATGTTATTATTTCTGATCCCTATGAAGGTTTTCCCGCTTTTAAAGCAGGTTTACTTCCCGGTGATAAAATTATTGAAGTAAATAAACAGTCAGCCAAAGGTAAATCACAAAATGATATCAGCACTATTTTTAAAGGTCAACCGGGAACTAATCTTACTGTATTGGTGGAAAGAGAAGGAGAATCTAAACCTATTGAAAAATCTCTTACACGGGAAGAAATCAAACTCCTGAATGTTCCTTATTATGGGTTGCTTGGTAAAGATGTGGGATATATTAAGTTAACCAGTTTTACTCAGGATGCAGGAAAAGATGTAAAAGATGCATTACTTAAATTAAAAGAAAAAAATAATATAAAATCAATTATAATTGACTTGAGAGGAAATGGTGGCGGTTTATTACAGGAAGCTGTTAATATTGTTAATATATTTGTTGATAAGGGTCAATTAGTTGTAAGTACAAAAGGAAAAGTAGCCGAACGTAATTTCTCTCATAAAACAATGGAAGCACCAACAGACATTAATATACCGCTGATTGTTCTGGTTGACAGAAATAGCGCTTCTGCCTCAGAAATAGTATCCGGAGCCATCCAGGATTTAGATCGTGGTTTAATTGTGGGACAAAAAACTTATGGTAAAGGACTGGTTCAAAATGTATTTCCTGTAAGTTATAATGCTCAGGTAAAGATAACAATTGCCAAATACTATATTCCAAGTGGAAGATGCATTCAGGCAATTGATTATGCACATAAAGATGAAGATGGGAATTCAGGAAAATTTCCTGATTCATTAAAAACTGCTTTTAAAACAAAAGCAGGCAGAATAGTATATGATGGTGGCGGAATAGAACCAGATCTCGTATTGGAACCTGAGAAAATAAGTAATATCGCTATAAGTTTGTTAACCAAGTATTTGATTTTTGATTATGCCAACTTCTTTAAAAGGAAAAATGCATCTATAAGTTCAGCTAAAGATTTTATAGTTACTGATGCAATTTATGATGATTTTTTAAAATACATTAATGGTAAAGATTACGATTATACAACCAGAAGCGAAAAAAATCTTGCTGAATTAGAAGCAATTGCAATAAAAGAGGGCTATTTTGATGCAATTAAATCAGAATACAAATCTTTAAAAGACAAACTTATACATGATAAAAACGCAGATCTTGTTAAAAATAAAGAAGAGATTAAATCATTATTAAAAACTGAAATTGCCAACAGATATTTCTATCAGAAAGGTAGAATAGAGGCCTCTCTTTCTGATGATACTGAAATTTCAAAAGCAATTGAATTGTTAAATGATGCAAACAGATATAAAAAATTACTTGAAAAAACTGAAGTCAAAAAATAAAACGTATCAAATAAAAGAAATCAATTAATTATCTATTAGTTATTATTATATCTGGAAACGAAAAGAAGTAAAAATATATAATTCCTGATGTCTACCTGTCATATATTTTAAAATGCTTATAAAAAAAACGATTACTCGTAATGATATTTACCTTTTCGGTTTAATTTTGTTGGCGATAGGCATTCCTCTTTCAAATTTTCTGATGAGTGCTTCACAGATAATTTTACTGGCCAATTGGTTGTTCGACAAAAATATACTGAAAAAAGTCAGGATTTTTTTTTCTAATAAGCCAGCAGCTTTTTTTTCGTTGATATTCTTGTTACATCTCATTGGATTATTCTATACATCTGATTTCAATTACGCTTTTAAAGATTTAAGGACAAAAATTCCTATCATCTTTTTACCTCTTATCATCAGTACTTCACCATTCATTGATAAAGAGAAGTTTAAATTAATATTGTCTTTTTTTGTTGGCTCTGTTTTATTGGCTTCTTTTGTTTGTTTTTACATATATCTCGAAAAACCTTTTGATGATATCCGTCAGATATCGGTGTTTATTTCACATATAAGGTTCAGTTTAAATATATGTCTGGCAATCTGTATTTTATTTTATTTTATTTATAAAGATCTGGTTTTAAATTTTTTTCAAAAATGGATACTCAGTATACTGTTAATCTGGCTTATCTGCTTTTTATTTGTATTACAGTCCTTTACCGGAATTGTAATACTTGGGTTTCTATTCCTTATATTTCTTATCTATTTTACAATTTCTTTAAAAAAGTGGAAATATAAAATTATCACTTTGTCAATCTTAATTTTGTTACCACTTATTGTAATTTTATTTATCCGTACTACGATTCAGTCTTATTTTCAAGTTGAAGAAGGGAGTGCTGCTCATTTAGAGCAATTTACAAAAAGAGGGAATTTATACAAACATGATACGCTATATATGGGTGTTGAAAATGGAAATTATATTGGATTGTACGTTTGTCCGAATGAATTAAAAGAATCATGGATGAAAAGGAGCCGGATAAATATTGATAGCAACGATAAACAGGGACAATATATTTCCTTTACATTAATCCGTTTTTTAAATTCTAAAGGTTTACGTAAAGATGAGGATGGAGTGAATGCATTATCTAATGATGAAATAAAGGCAATTGAAAACGGTTATGCCAATACTATCTATCTTAAATATCCAGGATTACAGTCAAGATTGTACAAAGTATTGTTTGAATATAATTCTTACATGATATCAAAAAATACCCGTGGACATTCAATATTTCAAAGATTTGAACTTTGGAAAGCTGCTATTGAAATTATAAAAGGTAATTTTTGGGTTGGTATTGGAACAGGAGATATGGTAAACGTTTACGACAAGCAATTAAAAGAGATGAAATCCGATTTAGCCGGTCAAAAATTAAGAGCTCATAATCAATATCTTTCTATATTTTCTGCATTTGGATGTATTGGCTTTCTTGTTTTTATCTTTGCTTTGATTTATCCTGCAATCTTAAATCATTCATTTAAAGATTTTTATTTCCTTTCCTTCTTTATAATACTCTGCTTTTCTATGATAAATGAAGATACAATAGAATCTCAGGCTGGAGTTAGCTTTTTTGCTTTTTTTTATTCTTTGTTTTTATTAAAAGGTGTAAAAGCAGGCAATCAGAAATAATTTTTTTTCTTTACTGCAATTTTATTACTAATTTTGGAATTCATTAATTGAAAACAGAAGTTGTGAATTAGTCAAATGCAAATACCGTAGAAAAGGAAAGTTATTTTTATGAATAGTTACTACCGGAAAACGGATCAGGCTAAGTGATCATTCAATGATTAAAATAATAACTCATGAAAGAAAAAGAAGTAAAGATTTGTTATAAGATTTATCAATCTGTCGAAGAACTAACAAAAGAAGATCAGTTGTTACTGGAAAAAGCTGAAATTGCAACAAAATCTGCATATGCTCCTTACTCAGGTTTTAATGTGGGTGCTGCTATTTTGTTGGAAAATGGAATTATTGTGACAGGAAATAACCAGGAAAATGCAGCTTATCCTTCCGGTTTATGCGCCGAAAGGGTTGCAATGTTTGCTGCGTCTTCTCAATATCCTGATATTTCAATGAAAGTGATTGCTGTTACTGCCAATTCTAAAAAATTTGAAGTTAACATTCCTGTTTCACCTTGTGGTTCTTGCCGTCAGGTAATGTCAGAATACGAAAGCAAACAAAAACAACCACTCAAGGTGATTTTAAGAGGTGCTAAGGGAGATATTCAGGTTATTGATACAATTGCCGGTTTATTGCCATTTATGTTCCATGCTGATGAGTTAAAACAAGATAATATATGAAGATAAAATTAATGGCTTTATTATTGTTAGTAATAAGTTGTGCAATGCAAAGTGATAAACCAGCATATTTGCTTTTTGATAAAAATGGGAAGATGTCTTCTTATGAAAAATTACTGAACGATGCCAGCAATGCTGATATAGTCCTGTTCGGCGAAATGCACGACAATCCTATTTGTCACTGGTTACAGCTGGAACTTTGCAAAGATTTGTATAAAACTAAAAAAGATCAGTTGGTTTTAGGTGCCGAAATGTTTGAAACCGATAATCAGCTTTTGCTGGATGAATATATTTCAGGCAAAATAAAAGCTGGTAATTTTGAAGCAGAAGCCAAATTATGGCCAAATTACAAAACAGATTACAAAGCTTTGGTTGAGTTTGCCCGTAAAAACAAAATACCTTTTATCGCGACTAATATTCCACGCCGATATGCTTCACTTGTGAATAAAAGCGGGTTTGAGGCATTGGAAACATTGAGTAAAGAAGCAAAGTCATTAATGGTACCATTACCATTCGATTACAATGCTGATCTGAATTGTTACAAACAAATGCTGAAAACCGATAGCAGCAGCATGGGAGCATCTTCGCATATAACACCTAATTTACCTAAAGCTCAGGCAGCCAAAGATGCGACCATGGCTCATTTTATATTAAAAAACTTCAACAAAGGCAATACTTTTCTGCATTTCAACGGCAGCTATCATTCCGATGACTTCGAAAGTATGGTCTGGTATCTGAAAGAAGCCAAACCCAAATTAAAGATACTTACAATATCAAGTATTGAACAGGAAACAATTGATACTTTATCTAAGGAAAATTTCAATAAAGCCGATTATATTTTATGTATTCCGGAAAGTATGAGTAAGACACATTAAAAATTTACAAAGTCTACAAAGTAAAAAAACAGATACTTACAGTTTTATATTTTTATTTTTTTTATTGGTTTAACCTATGTAATGTAAAATAAATCAATAACTTTGAAATAGAATTATTTTTCTGAAATTTAAATACTATGTTCCTAAGAAAAATATTCTACAAAATAAGCCCTGATCAACGTTATTATTTACGAAGATTTCTATGCTTTCCCTTCGATATTATTGAATTAGTAAGCGGAAAACGGCAGAAATATATTCCACCTTATGGGATGATTTTTACAGGGAGAGGTGACTATACAAAACTATCCGAAATGTTTTTCGTATACTTTAAAGAATATTGCCATTTACAACCTCATCATAATATACTTGATATTGGTAGCGGGCTTGGGAGAATGGCTGTTCCATTTATCGGATATCTCAATAAAGAAGGGAGTTATCATGGAATAGACATTGTAAAGATTGGTATCAAATGGTGCAATAAAAATATTTCAGCTTCAAATCATCAGTTTAAATTTATTCATTCTGATATTTACAATGATTTATACAATACCAGAGGAATTTTAAAAGGTGAAGATTATGTTTTCCCTTTCTCAGATAACAATTTTGAGCTGGTTTTTCTAACATCCGTTTTTACACATATGTTGCAAACAGAAGTTGAGCAATATATAAAAGAAATAGTCCGTGTTTTGAAACCCGAAGGAAAATGTCTGGCTACTTTCTTTATATTGAATAATGAATCTGAAACCATGATGAATACAACTGCTGACTCTTTTAAATTTCCCTATCATCATGGGGAATATTCATTAATGAGCGAAGATACCAAAACAGCAAATGTTGCTTACCGTCAGCAATGGATTGAAAAAATATTAACTAAAAACAAGCTAAAAATTGATTATATCAGATATGGTTATTGGTGTGGCAGAGATAAAGATAAATTTTCTGATTTTCAGGATATCTTTATCCTAAGCAAGGAAAATATTTAGTTAAATGTAAATATCAGATTTACAAAGAAATTCCAGATTGTTACAACCGCAATGGCAAATAATTTGGAAACGTAAAAATTCTTATTGAATTTACTTACCAGCGTCCATAAAATCAGTGTATTAATTCCTAATCCAATAAGGGAAATAAAAAGAAATTTACTATATTCTAAACCAATTTCAGGATTCAGACTGTGAAAGGTCCATATTCTGTTGAAAAGATAATTTGAGCTTGCTGCAATTGTAAAACCGATTGCATTCGCAAGGTATTTCTGTATCTTGAAAATTTCCTTGCAAAGATAAGTAAAGCCAAAATCGACAATCACACCCGAAGCTCCAACGATGCCGAATTTTAAAAACTTCAAAATTAATTCTCTGGTTATTAGGAACATCCTTTTAGTAAATTAAGGCTGCAATTTTACGAAAAATTTAGCAATAAATATTGATTTTTTTTGCGCTGTGGAATCAATATTGACTAAAACAACTATTTTCCTGAAATCAAAAGCTCGAATAATTAATACGGAAATGAAATATAGAAGCTCATTTCGTATTTGTCTCATGACTTATAATGTACTTAATATAAGCATTATACTCATTGTTCAATGAATTAAATAATAAATCATTTTTGTATAACTGAAATTTTCGAAATAACTTTCATATTTTCATTCGATAATTTATCAAATTTGATACTGCTTTATTTATTCTTATAATTCTTATAATTCGATGATTATTAATTTTTTACTATGATTAAATCGGATATTATTATCATCTAATTAATTTAATTTAACGATTGATTTCTTTTTAAATAAATGAGAAAGTTATTTTGAAAAACTTGCTAAGATGTATTTTCCCAGCAATTCTTCAAAAAACAATAAAAAAATTCCAACCTATTTCAAAAAGTTGCATCTTTGTTATATCAAATGAAGGAAATAGATACTGTCATTGCCGGATGTCTCAAGGAAAAGAGATCAGCCCAGCAAATGCTATATAAGCATTATGCGGGGTTAATGTATGGTATTTGCCTGCGGTATGCCGGAAATCGAACCGATGCGGAGGATGTTTTACAGGAAGGTTTCGTTAAAATCTTTATGAATATCAGTCGATTTAGAAACGAAGGTTCTTTCGAAGGCTGGATGAAACGTATTATGGTAAATACTGCACTAGGTTTTATAAAACAGAGATCTAAAAACCAATTCATTCTTCAAGAAAAGGAAATTCCAGATATTATAGAAGAAGTTGAGGTGGAAAGTGATATTCAACCTCAGGAACTTATAAAAATGATACAGGCATTACCAGAAGGATCACGGACTGTATTCAATCTTTTTGCTATTGAGGAATACACTCACAAAGAAATTGGTATAATGCTCGGTATCAGTGAGGGAACATCAAAGTCGCAGTTATCGAGAGCGAGAAAAATGATAGCACTACAATATGAAAAGTTTAAAAAAGCCAATTATATAGCTGTATGAACGAGAAACAGAAAATAGATCAATTGTTTAGAGAAGCACTTCAGGATTATCGTGAAGAATTGCCATCTGATAATTCCGAAGGACTTATCTTCCGGAAGTTGAGCAATTATAAATATCTCCGTTTGCTAAGATTAAGTCTGGGTATTATTGCAATTGCTATACCAATTACATTATTTGCCTATCTATTATTGAATGATAAATCAGACAATAATTTATCTGGAAAACATAATTCTAATGACTCAACCGTAAGGATAATCTCTAATACATTGCCAAACCATCAAACCATAAGATTAGCAGAAAGAAAACCTTCTGATATAAATAAAACTATCGTTTATCATGAATCTGAAACCAAAGAAAAATCTTTCACTTCAAATGATAAACCATTGCTTTACATAGAACAAAGCGAAAATATTGCGAATAAAATAAAAACAAAATCCATAGAAACACAATTACTGGCAACCTCATCTTTAAGTGTATCTGAAGAAAATGCGGCAAAAGAATCTGAAAGCAAACTGACTTATACTACTGAGCTGCTAAAAGATCAAACTCCTTTGGTTGAGAAGGATATTTTGCCAGTTGAAAAAGTTATGAGTTCGGAAAATAAGAATGTTAAACTTTCAATTCATCAGGAAGCTAATATAATTGCTCCTGAGGCTCAAAAAACCAATATAATTACTGAACAGCAGAATAATGATAATTATAAGAAGAGAATAAAGATACGGTCTTCCTTTGCCATTGAATTATCGGAGAATTTGTTTTTTGCCGATAAAAAATTAGATGCCACAGAAGAGTTTACTAATCTTGTTAAAATACGTAATGAAAGTGAATCCGGAATAACAGCTATTTTACCCGGTATTGAATTAAGATATAATTCAAAACATTTTTTTGTACAAATGGGCCTCAATTTACAATTGCTGGGTGAGAAAGTAAATTATAACTTAATGAAAACAGAAACTGAAATAAATTCCACTTTATTACACAAGGATACACTGGTTTATGTTTATAGTATTATAAATCCACCCGAAGGACAATGGCAGTTTGATACAATCTGGTTTACAAGATTGGACACCACTTACAAAACTTTATATCGTTCAGTAAACCACAATAATACCTATAAGTACATTGAGATTCCTTTGTTGTTGGGCAAAAGCTTTGCTTTCTCTGATTTTAACATTGAGGTTTCCACAGGAATATCTTTGGGCTTTTTATTTAAAGCAAATGCTCAGATTTTAACTTCAGATAACTGGACTATTTTAAGTATTGATGAGAAAACAAGCCCTTATCTGAATACAATAACGATGAATTATTTGCTGAGATGTGCATTCAGGTATGCTGTCAGCGAAAGATGGAGTGTGTTTGCCCGCCCTGAACTTAAATATAGCTTGGGAAGTATCTTAAATGAAAACCAGTATCCGCTTAAGCAAAAATATATGCAATACGGAATTGGATTAGGGTTTATGTATAATTTTTAATAGAAAACAGAAAATGAAAAAAATAATATTACTTATAGTATTTTGTATATATGGGATTTTGCCTACAAATGCAGCAACAATTACTATTCAGGGTCAGATTACCAATAGTATTAACAATATTGGAATATCCAATCATGCTGTATATATATCGGATAGTGTTAATTATTACGATATATTCACTACAACTGCCAATGGTTATTATTATATTGTAATTACAGGAGTTACACCCGCTATTGGCTTATCTTATTATCTTATGACTAAAGATTGTAATAATATTCCGCATTATGGCATTGCTCATTCTACGAATAGCTCCACTATAGTAAATTTTAGTATTTGTGATACTTCTTCTGTCAGTTGTCAGAATAGTTTTGTAGTATCGCATCAAAATTTAAATTATAGCTTTTCAGGAAATAACGTAAATACTTATCCCACTGTTTATTCCTGGTCTTTTGGAGATGGTAATTTTGCAAATGCACAAAACACTTCACATACTTATCAGCAACCGGTTTCGGGTTTTGTAACGTATACCGTTACATTGAATACGAAAACTTTTCTTCCGAATTTTGACACCTGTTTTTCTCAATCTCAACAGCTTATAAATATTGCCGGAAATAATCCTGTTATAAGTGGAAATGTAACTGCCGGTGGTTCAATTCCAGATAGCGGATTTGTATTTCTTTATGGAATTAATAATCCGATAGGTAGTTGCATACTGATTGATACTGTGAGTATTGATACTTCAGGTTTTTATTATTTTAACAATTTTGCGGTTAGTTATCCGGCTTATATTTTAAAGGCTAAATTACATGACAATTCAACCATGAACAGCTTATATATTCCATCTTATTATGATTCACTGTATTCCTGGGTAAATTCGCCACCAGTTTATCCGGTAACGAATAATCTGCAATACAATATTGATCTTATTCCTTTTGTAGTTTCTGTTTCCGGAATAGCCGGCATAAGTGGAAGTGTAATGGAAACCTCCAATAAAAATCCCGAATCTATCCCGATTCCCGGAATTGAAGTCTTGCTGTTGAACACCAATAATAAACCAATACGATTGGCATACACCGATAATTCAGGAAACTATAGTTTCTCAAATCTTGCATTTGATAGTTATAAAGTTTTTGTAGAAATTGCCGGAAAGATGTCAAATCCTGCAGGCTTATCACTGGATATTTCCAGACCAAATGCATCGAATACAAACTTTATCATCAAAGGGAATATAATTACACTGGCTGTGGATGATGAATATGATCTCAATAATTATATTAGTGAAATATATCCAAATCCAGGAACAGCAGATGTTTATATCGATTTTTCATTGAAGAAATCCGAAAATGTAAGAATGAGGATTTGTAACCAGTTGGGTGAATTGCTTCAGGATTATCATTTGAAAATACAAGCGGGTAATCAACAACATCATATTGATACACATGGGTTAAGAGAAGGATTTTACACTGTACAAATAATTAATTATAAGTATACAAGCGTCAGGAAGTTTATTAAGATGGAATAAAATAAATTTTTTTGCAACCTTTTTGGATTTTCTATATCTTACTTTTAAAACTAATTATTTGAAATAAATTGGATATCATGAGAAAATTATTTATTTTATTCGTATTGTCAATTGCAATCAATACAAATATTAATGCTCAATGGCAGCAAACAAATGGTCCATTTGGAGGATCTGTCAATTGTTTTGCAGAAAATGGGAATAGTATTTTTGCAGGAACTGAAGTAGGCCTTTTTAAATCAGATAATTATGGAACTTCATGGGTTAAAGTTAATAATAACCTGATTAACCGGAATATAAGTTCAATTATAATTAAGAATAATAAAATTTTTGCAGGAAGTGTAGGTAATTGTGGCGGACTCTATGTCTCCTCTGATAATGGGATAAGCTGGACAATGATGAATAATGGGATGATCAATTGTCCTTGGGTGTTTTCTCTTATAGTGAGTGGTAACAATATTTTTGCAGGAACAAATCTTGGTATTTATCTGTCGACCAACGAGGGTATAAGTTGGACTCAGGTTAATTCCGGCCTTAATTCATCGGTTATTTATAATATGGCTGTTTGTGGCAACTCTGTTTTTGCATTAACACAAAATGGTAGCGTTTATAAATCTATCAATAACGGCACTAATTGGACAGCTGTGAATATGGGATTGACAAATTCTTTTACTTTAACTTTAGTTGTAAATGGAACAGACATTTATGCAGGTAGTAAGAACGGAATATATAAATCTTCTTATTATGGTACAAACTGGTCAGCTTTAAATACAGGATTAACAGATACTATTGTTAGAGCTTTAGCCATTAATGGAAATTATATTTATGCAGGAACTTATTCAGGTGTTTTCGTGTCAGCAAATAGTGGATCAAATTGGAATATGATGAGTAGTGGGTTGAATAATAATAGTATAAACATCCTTCATGTGAGCGGGACTTCAATTTATGCTGGTGATGGTTATGGAGGTGGTATTTATAAATCAACAAATAACGGCACATTCTGGTTTGATGCGAATGCTGGTTTAACCGGATTTTATATTTATACTATTGCTTCCAACGGATCCAAAATATTTGCAGCTACACAAAATGGGATATATTCATCAATTGATGATGGTCAAAGTTGGAGTGGTGTAAACAATGGTCTCCCTAAAACAAGTTTCTATTCCATAGCAGTCAGTGATTCTAATGTTTATGCTATAAACCTCAGACAAACTTATATGTCAACAAACAATGGTGTTAGTTGGACATTTATTTGTGGTGGAATTAATTTCGATTCAACTTTTTATAGTATAGCTGCAAAAGCAGGGAAAATATATCTTCTTGGTGGAAATGGATTATATTCTTCCAATAATGCGGGTCTTAGCTGGACAAATATTAATAATTCAGTTCAAACATCCATTGGATCTTCTGTATATTTAGTTGACACTACTATATTTATAAAAACCAATAATGGATCTTTCTATTCGACCAATAATGGGGCAAGTTGGAATTCTGTTAATAGTGGCTATTCAAATACAATACTTTCCCCTTTTGTTGGCTGTGGTACAAACGTTGTTGCCGGCTCCAATAATCATGGATGTTTTCTATCCTTCAATAACGGAACAAACTGGAATCATTTAAGTTCCGGATTAACAGATACTGTTATTTCATCAATTGCTGTTCTGGGTTCAACAATATATGCTGCTTCTCCTAATTCAGGTGTTTTTCGTTCTATTGACACTTGTGCATATTGGAATGCAATGAATACGGGTTTACTTAATCAAAATGTAAATGCTTTAATTCTCTGCGATTCCAATCTTTTTGCAAGCGTTTCAAATGGAGCAGAATACGAAATCTGGAAATATTCACTTTCAGCTTTGACCCTTGATGCAGGAATAAGCAATATCATTATGCCAGTAAATTACTCACACATAGGAGATACGATTCCTGTATTGGTAAAATTAAAAAACTATGGCACTCAAACGTTAACAAGTTTGCAAATCACTTATGAAATCAACGGCCAGCTGAATGGTCCAGTAAACTGGACAGGAAGTTTAGCTCAGGATAGTGTGATTATAGTTCAATTGGGGCAGTATATTGTACCCAATATTAACTTTATCACCATAAAGGCATATACAAATTTGATCGGAGATGTCTATCACCCTAATGATAGCAGTTTAAGTTTTACATTCGTAGTTTTTCAACATGATGCGGGAATTGTAGATATCATCAGCCCTATTTTCACAAATAACACTGCCGGAGATTTGATTACACCTAAAGTTAAATTTAAAAATTATGGTTTACAGCCTATTACGTCCTTGCAACTTGCTTATTTGAGACAAGGTTATCAAACCGTTTACGAAACATGGACTGGAAATTTACTCCATGACAGTACCGCTGTTTATACATTTACAACTCAGTATTTTTCGCCTTCTACATTTTATACAATCGGTGCATTAACATTATTAGCACTGGATACTAATACATCGAATGATCAAATGGCAAAAACGATAATGGTGAATCCTGCAACAAAAGATGCCGGCATTATTGAAATTATCAACCCTACTGCTTATAATACGAATACCGGTGATTTGATATCACCAAAAATTAAAATTAAAAATTTCGGGAACCAGCCGATTACAACAATGCAATTAACTTATATAAGACCTTATTATTATTATTCTTATCCGGTTACTGAAACATGGAACGGAAATTTACAACCTGACAGTACTGTTATTTATACCTTTTACAATGCTTATCATACACCTTCTGCAAATTATACTGCAAAAGCATTTGTTCATTTAGCAGGAGACAGTATCTTAAATAATGATACCTTGTATAAAAATATAACAGTTAATCCTGCGACTATAGATGCAGGCATTGTTGAAATTGTTAACCCGGCAGCTATTACCTGTAGTGGTATCCCTTTACATATTAAAGTAGTTATAAGAAATAATGGGTTAACTCCATTAACTTCAATACCTGTAAGCTATCGGCGAAATAACTTGATTCCGGTTAATGAAATATGGACAGGTGCTGCTTTGCAATATGGAGATACCATTCAATACACATTTACACAATTAATGAATATTCCTAGTGGTACTTCATTCGCAATGTGTGCATATACAGATTTACTGAATGATGCCTATAAGTATAATGATACTATCTGTAAATCAGTTTCTATCAGTAATCAACAACTACCTCAGAATTTAAACATTACTGGCGAAGATACCGTTGTTATCGGGCAGAATAATATAGCTTATGTTGCAAATCCTAATATTATTTCTTATCCTCAATTACAATATGTATGGACATTGCCAACAGGGGCTGTTTTGGATTCTTCAAATGTTAATGTTATTTTTGTTAATTATGGAAGCAATGCAATATCCGGAAATATTAGCTGTAAAGCAATCGGTTTATGCGGAGTAACACCTACTTCTTTATTATCCGTTCATGTATTTGCCACTCCGCCACCACCACTTATTCATATTGAAGGAAATGCATTGGTCTCAAGTTATGGTTCAGGTAATCAATGGTTTAATGCGAGTGGAGCTATTTCAGGTGCAAATCAGCAAAGCTATGCTCCAACAGTGGTTGGTGATTATTATACAAAAGTTACACTGGCAGGCATTACTTCCCAGGCTTCCAATATCATTCATTTTCCATTTGTTGGTATAGAGGAAACTTTAGAAAGCTTTGGTGTTAAGGTTTTTCCTAATCCTTTGACTTCTTTCACTGCTTTTTATTATTCCTTGAAAGAAAATACCGCTGTTCGTTTGAGTATACTGGATATTACCGGAAAAGATATCAGTACATTATACGATAAAAAGACCGAAAAAGGTGATCATCAAATTGAATTTAATGCTGAAAAGCTATGCAAAGGAATTTATTTTTACTGTTTGAAAATAGGTGAAAATAATATAAATGGTAAATTGCTGATTATCAAATAAAAAAATTAATATAAGTATCGAGATTTGAAAAAACGTTAATTGTTTAGAAATGAATGATATAATTATGAACAAAATAATTTAACTTGCGAATAAATTACTGACATACAACCTTTATAGATAATTGCTTGTCTTACTAAAATTACCCATGATTAATTTGATGCTGAAGTGCTGTTTCTGTAAAATATGGAAGCGGCACTTTTAGCTTTACAAATACAACTATTTATAGAGGATTAATCTCTTTATTAAAAAGATTAATGTGGAAATACCAGGAAAAACAACTGCAACTGCTATATTTACATTATCAGCAGAAAACCAGAGTGTAAGCAATGTAAATTTTGTAATAAACGGAAATACTATTGCGCTTGCTGTTGACAATCAAATTGCTGTTTTTGATTATATCAGTAATATATATCCCAATCCGGCCAACAAGGAAGCTGGTATAGATTTCACAGTGCGAAATACTGCTAAATTTGATGTAAATATTTACAATCAAACAGGTCAGTTGCAATCTGCAAAAACGTTGTCTTTTGCTGCAGGAAACCATAAGATACAATTGGATATTCAAAAATTACCAATAGGATTATATACTGTGAAAATAATATCAGATTCAGGAGATCAGATGAACAGGAAACTTATTATCAGAAAATAAAATTATTTGCTTAATTTTAAAAACCCACAACTTTTGAGACTGATCCCCTTAATCTTCCAATATAAGGGGAATATTTTAAACAAAAAGCCCATAAAACATTTAATAATAGTGTTTTATGGGCTTTAAATGTGCGGATGAAGGGACTCGAACCCCCACGTCGCAAGACACCAGATCCTAAGTCTGGCGCGGCTACCAATTACGCCACATCCGCAAATTGGAGTGCAAAGATAATACTTTTTTATGAAACATTAGTT
Organism: Bacteroidales bacterium; assembly: GCA_049315385.1. Taxonomy (GTDB): domain Bacteria; phylum Bacteroidota; class Bacteroidia; order Bacteroidales; family JACABE01; genus JACABE01. The sequence goes on along the minus strand of JBMOKG010000013.1, from coordinate 49,110 downwards.
TTGTATATTAAAAATAAATAAAAATTATTATCTCTTAGAATTTTAATCAGAAAAAGTTTCTTCTGGTTTTAGGAAATAGCTGTTTTATTGTGTATATTTGTACGGTATATTTCTCAATAACAACTCATAGAAAAGAACACCTCTCTTTATCTTGAAGATATATATTAGCATTTGTTATCTTATTTTTTGGTTTTATAGTTTATAAAACATAAAAATATGGCAAAACTATACTTTTTAATCATAGTATTTTTGACATTTTATATTAAAAAGGCTAACCGGATTCCTAATTATTCCGGAGATTGTAATTTATTTCACTTTTATTTTACTTTAAAGATAGCTAGTTATTATGAAACTATCCCTAAAATAAGTATCAGGCATGAATATATTCCTATATCCTATACTTTCAGTTTATTTACTTTATATCTTAACTCAAACAATGACAAATTTATCATTAATCTTAATGGAAAAATAATTTTATTAATGATTTTCAAAAACGTTTTTTTAAACAAGCCAATGAAGTACATCTAACAGAGGTTTAAATAGCTAAAAGCTTAATAAGGTTTTATATATTTATAACTTCTGTGGTTAATGGAAAATGTTTTTCATAATTTATAATAGAAAAAGAAATGAAAAGAATAATTTCAATTAGTCTGATTTTCTTATTTACCGGATGTGGAAGTGTCCATTATTATTGGCCCACTATGCAAAATGTTCCTCTTTTTAAAGAAAAGAATGAAATAAAGACATCTTTTGGCTATAGTGATTATGGCGAATTAAATGATTTTGGTTATTTAGGAGGTAGATGTGTTGATGCTGCATATTCAATTACAGATCATATTGCTTGTCAATTTGTGTCTGGTTCTAAGAATAATAAAGTAAACTCCAGAGATGCTTATGCTGAGGTAATTGAATTAAGTGCAGGATATTATTTAAGATACAGAGAACATCTTGCATTTGAAACTTTTGGAGGTTATAGTTATGGTATGGTTCTTGGAGATGATGAATTTAATAAAACCAAAGCTAATTTTAACAGAATATTTATTCAGCCTTCTATAGGATTCGCATCTGATTATCTGGACATAGCATTTACTCCCAGGTTTGCCAAAGTTGATTATACAATCAAAGAAAATACAGTTTATCATCTGTCTCCTCAGAATGATATTATTATAAATATGGATAAACATAGCTATTACTTTTTTGAACCTGGAATTACAATAAGATTTGGTTTTAAATATGTAAAATTTCAGTATCAATATGTAGCAGTTCAAAAATTAAACAAAGAAGAACTGATGTTTGCTTCTTCAGTTAATTCAATTTCAATTCAGTTTACAATGCCTGTTAAAAAGAAGCATACATTGAGTAGACGACATCGCTAAGATAAAAATTACTCATTATATCATTAATTTAACTAGATAATTAAATAATATAAAATCCATAAAATATGAAAAAGGTTTATATTTTATTATTGGCATTATGCACAATAAACATTGTAAATGCACAATGGCTACAAACCAATGGTCCTTATGGTGGTAGTATAAATTTCAGACCTCTAAATGGAAGCAATGTTTTTGCAGGGGCTTATGGCGCAGGAGTTTGGAAACGTTCACTTTCTGAAATGCTTGAAATTGAAGAGAATTCATTACATCATGAATTTTCTGTGCATCCTAATCCTATGACAGATAATCTAACAATAGAAACAAACTCAATTCAAGAGCAAAGAATAGAGATCGTTAGTCTTCTTGGGCAAACGGTATATACAACTTCTATTAATAAGAAAGCAACGGTTAATACCTCCGCTTTTCCAAGTGGTGTTTATATACTAAAACTTTTTAATGATAAAGAGACTGTTGTAAGGATATTTATAAAACAATAGAACCAAAACAAAATGGAAAAACAATTACAAAAATGTATTCAATTAGCAAATTTACTATTAATTATTTTTCTTAGTATTTCATGTAAAAAAGAAACATCACAACCAAAACCAGTTCCAGCAACAGTTACTGACATTGATGGCAATGTGTATCACACCATTAAAATAGGCACACAAACATGGATGGTTGAGAATCTTAAAGTAACCAAATATAATGATGGTACAGCAATACCTTTAGTAACAGATAGTATAATATTCGTTAACTTAACTACACCATGCTATTGCTGGGTCAATAACGACCAAGCTACTTACGGTAACACCTATGGTGCGCTTTATAATTGGCATACTGTAAACACAGGTAAACTCAGTCCTATTGGCTGGCATGTGCCTACAGATAGTGATTGGACAACATTAACCAACTTTTTGGGTGGCGAAGACATAGCAGGACTTAAGTTAAAAGAAACCGGAAATACGCATTGGATGTCTAACCCTCTTACATGGTCAACTAATGAATCAGGTTTTACAGCACTTCCGGGTGGCAACCGTAGTAGTATGTTCCAAGGTAGTGGCAGTCTGTTTTACTATATAGGACATAGTGGTTATTGGTGGAGTGCTACTGACTACGATATGTCATTTGCTTGGTGCCGGATTATGCGATACTATGAATTCAGTGTACACAGGAATTACATCGGTATTCAAATTGGCTGTTCTGTTCGTTGTGTAAAGGATTAAATTAATTAAAGAACAAACAATGAAAACAAAATTACAAAAAGTGATGCAATTATCAATATTGCTAATAATTATTTTTCTTAGTATTTCATGTAAAAAAGAATTATCAAGATCTGTTCCTGTTCCAGCAACAGTTACTGACATTGATGGCAATGTGTATCACATTATAATCATTGGAAGCCAAGTTTGGTTAAAAGAAAACCTAAAAACAAGTCATTTTCGAAATGGAGTAATTATACCGCATATAACAGACTCTAATCTATGGAGTACAAATACTTCTGCTGCCTGGTGTAATTATAGAAATTTATCTATAAATGATTCAATTTATGGGAAACTATACAATTGGTATGCGGTTCATGATACACGTAATATTGCCCCTAAAGGCTGGCATATAGCTGACCCTATGGAGTGGGGTGCTCTTTTTGATTTTCTAGGTGGAAGAAGTATAGCTGGCGGGAAACTTAAGGAGATTGGAACAACGCATTGGACTTCTCCTAACACAGGAGCAACAAGCGAAGTTAATTTTACTGCACTTTCCGGTGGTGGTGTATTTTATTCCTTTTTTGAAGATATGGAAAAGGATGCTTACTGGTGGAGTACCTGGACTTATATATTTTCACAAGACAGAGGATATGCTGCAAGTATTAATTATATTGGCACTAATTGTCAGGTTGGCATTTATTATGAAAAGTGTTCCGGATTATCAGTCCGTTGTGTAATGGATGCCCAATGATTATTAGATTATAACTAATAATTATATTGAATTATATAAAAACAATTTTGGTATTATAAAAATTAGCTTATTCTTAAAAATATCAAAAAAACTATGATATTGAATATATTTGTAAACTATCTTATTTTGTAATCTTAAAAAGGGAAATCATGAAAAATTTAAAATTAATATCGTTGCTTTCATTCAGCCTTGTTAGTTGTTCACATTATTATTATGCACCATGTATGCAGAATGTACCTCTGTTTATTGAAAAAAATGACCTTCGTTTATCAGCCTCCACTGGTTTAGGGGATGAAACTAGTTATTTAGAATTACAATCAGCATATTCGATAACTAATCATATTGGGTTAATGTTCAATTTTATGAGAGCTAAAGGAGAGGAAGATAATAATGTCAACAATTGGGGTAAAGGATATTATTATGAAGGAGCAGTTGGTTACTATAAGCCATTAAAAACTTTTGCTTCATTTGAAGTTTATGGAGGATTTGCTACTAGCAATCAGCATCATCAATATGATATTTCATATCGATATGCTGACTTAACTTTTACTAAAATATTTATTCAACCTACATTGGGTTATACTTCTGATGTGTTTGACATTGCTTTGTCATCACGTATCAGTAGGGTATCATTTAATAAGATAGATTATTCCTCTTATAACGCAACTTATAATACTTTCTCTGAACTTGATGAAATTGCAAATAATAAAGTTTCTTATCTTTTTGAACCTGCAGTTACTTTACGTATCGGGGGAGAAATTTGTAAAGGGCAACTTCAATGTGGTTTCTCAAAAAACTTAACTAATACTAAACTTAAGTTTGAAAAATTTAATATTAGTGCTGGTCTTTACTTTACAATTGCTAATAGAAATAAAACCCAAGCAATAAAAAAAGGGAGAAAAAATATAAAGAGAAATAAACAATAAAAAACGAAAACAATATGAAGAAACATTACATTTTAATTATCGTAATCTTTACAATAAACATCGCAAATGCACAATGGACAAACAAAACCATGATTTACGGAAGTTTAACAAGGAGCTACAGAGTTTACCAGTCGCCAAATTACAATGCTTCTGTTCCTGCATCATTGCTTATTGCATTGCATGGATTAGGTGATAATATGACAAATTTTTCTACCATAGGATTTAATTATATTGCCGATACCGCTAATATCATTTGTGTGTTTCCTCAGGCAGTTTCCGATCCTTATGCAGGCACTGCATGGAATTCAGGTGCAGGTTATTCAGGATATTATCCTAACACTACAGTAGACGATATAGGATTTATCAATGCGATAATTATTGAATCCGTTACAAGCTATTCTATTGATAACAGCCGTGTATATCTCTGCGGATTTTCTATGGGTGGCTTTATGACAGAAAAGATGGCATTGCAGTCAAATTCAAAGATTGCTGCTTTTGCATCCATGTCGGGAACTATCGGCAGTAATATTACAACTTATAATCCGGGACGGCACTTACCCATAGCACATTTTCATGGCACATCAGATTCTACAGTATATTATTCAGGAAATTTATATGGAATAGATGCTGATTCACTGCTTCATTTCTGGATAAATAATAATGCATGTGACACAACACCTACAACTTACACTTATCCAAATTATGTGAATGACAATATTACTATCGAACGTTTTCAGTATTCAAACGGAAATCCTCAGTCGGATGTTTGGTTTTATAAAATGTATGGAGCAGGTCACAGCATTTTATCTCGACCAAGCAATGATATAAACGAAGTGCTCGAAGTATGGCTTTTCTTCAGAAGATATACCAATACTAATACAGTAATCTATAATCAAAATGAATTGAACAGAAATATTCAGATTTATCCAAATCCTGCCTCAGATAAACTTTGTATTAATTTACAACCAACCAATGAATTAAACAATACAACAATCTCAATTTTTAATATTCAAGGGCAATTGCTTTTAAATGAAACAGTAAATACGAAAAAAACTGAAATCGATATAAGTCAGTTTGCAAGGGGGATTTATGTATTAAAAATTAGCAATAATAATACCTTATATTTTTCAAAATTTATAAAAGAATAAATAATCATGAAAAAACTTTACTTTTTTTTAATTGCATTTTGCATCTTAAACATTGCTAAAGCGCAATGGACAAGTCAAACTACTGATACTATGAATAGTTTAAATTCAGTATATTTTACTGACGCCAATAGTGGAATTGCTGTTGGTAACAATGGGATTATAATTAAAACAATTAATGGCGGAAATTCTTGGACATCAATAAATTCATTATTTACAGATGATTTTTATTCGGTTTATTTTACAACTCCCAGCACTGGTTATATTGTTGGCAGCGATGGTCTTGGTTATGCCGTTATTCTAAAAACAACAAACGGAGGTATAAGCTGGTCTGATTTACTTACTTTACATAATCATTATAGCTCTTTATATTCAATTTGTTTTACAGATACCAATACTGCTTATGCCGTTGGTCGATATGGAACTATTCTAAAAACGATAAATGGAGGCTCAACATGGGATAGTTTATATTCGGGAACTACTTTTGGATTTTCATCGGTTTATTTTATAAATAATAATACAGGTTTTATTGTTGGTAGTGCCGGTAGAATACTTAAAACTACCAATAGTGGTATAAATTGGGTATCCCAGACTTCTGGAACTACAAAGTTATTAAATTCCATTTATTTTACTGATATTAATACAGGTTATATAGTAGGTGAAGGTGGTATTATCTTAAAAACTACCAACGGAGGTGTTAATTGGATAATTCAAAATTTAGGATCTCCGGTTGACTTATATTCCATTTATTTTACTGATTTCAATACAGCTTATGCTACAGGTAATGGAGGAACAATTGTGAAAACTTCAAATGGTGGTAGTAGCTGGATAACCCAAAATTCTGGCACTGCGCATACTTTAAAGTCAGTATATTTTGTAGATCATAATATTGGTTATGTTGTTGGTGGTTATCAATGGTTTTTGGGAAATTTAATACTAAAAACAACCAATGGTGGTGGAGTTGGGATTTATAAATTACCTTATATAACAGAAAATTTTTTAATTTATCCAAACCCAACTTCAGACAAACTTTACATCAATCTACAATCCATATATGATTTTCAAAATTCAAGAATTTCCATTTATGATATACAAGGGCTATTGCTTTTAAATGAAACGGTAAATACAGGAAAAACTGAAATCAATATAAGCCAATATAAAAGAGGAATTTATATAGTAAAAGTTTTTTATAATAACAATATATTTATTAGTAAATTTGTAAAAGGATAAAGAATATCAAAATATATAATCATGAAAAAACTTTACTTTTTTTTAATTGCATTTTTTACAATAAACATTGCAAATGCCCAATGGCAACAAACTAATGGCCCCTCAGGCGGTGCTATAAAATCAATACAAATAAGCGGAAGTAATATATTTGCAGGAACTTACGGTGGTGGTGTATTTTTATCGGTCAACAACGGCAATAGCTGGACATCAGTTAATAACGGATTGACAAATGTGTATGTCAACACATTAGCCATCAGCGGAACAAATATTTATGCCGGAACAGATGGTGGTGGTATATTTCTATCATCTAACAATGGGACAAGCTGGACTGAGGTAAATAATGGTTTAACAAATATGTCAATTAATGCATTAACAGTAAACGGAACTTATATATTTGCCGGAACTACCAATAGTGGTGTATTTGTTTCGAATAATAACGGAGCAAGCTGGACTGCTTCCAATACCGGTTTAACGAAATTAATTATATGGTCAATGGCTACTAATGGTAATAATATTTATGCGGGCACTGGTGGGAATGGGGGCGTATTTGTTTCGGCTAATAATGGTGCAAGCTGGACTGCTATCAATACCGGCTTGACTAATAAATACATTATCTGCTTTGGATTCAGTGGGACAAATATTTTTGTTGGAACCATGAATGGAATATTCTCATCATCAAATAATGGCGCAAGCTGGGCTTCTGTGGATAACGGAATATTGAGTAACTGGGTTTATTCAATAGCTGTAAGCGGCTCAACTATTTATGCAGGTACAAATGGAGGAGGTATAGCTATGTCGACCAATAACGGTAGCAGCTGGACTGCATTAAATAATGGTTTAACAAATTATGCTTATCACATGATTAACTCAATAGTTATAAACGGTACAAATATGTTTGCAGGGGGTATAGTAACAGGTAGTTCAAATGGCGGAGGCATTTTCAGATCAACAGACAACGGTGCCAACTGGACTGCTGTGAATAACGGTATATCAAATACAGATGTATATTCTTTAGCAATGAAAGGAACAGATATCTATGCCGGTATTGTTGCGCCATGGAAAGGTGGCGGTGTGTTCAAATCATCAGATAATGGAAGTAACTGGAATGAGTTGACTAACGGCTTATATGGTTCTAATGTTTCATCATTAACTATAAACGCATTAGTAGTTAGTGATACCAATATATTTGCTGGTGCAAATTCAGGTGATGTATTCCGATCAGGCAATAATGGAGCTAGCTGGATTGCTGTGGATAGTGGATTGAATAAAACAGTTCAATCAGCTACCTATGCATTAGCCGTTGGCGGAACAGAGGTATTTGCAGGGACTAACAAAGGTGTGTATTATACAAAAAATGCAGGGACTAACTGGATTAATATAAATTCAACTTTGTCAACAACCATAATTCCTTCATTGGCAGTTAACGGTAACAAACTATACGCTGGTACTACAAAAGGTAAAGTGATGATATTTACAAAGAATGGCACTGAGTGGGCTATTACTGACTCGAGTGTAGTAAGTGCAAATTTTAACATAATGTCATTAGTTACATGTGGATCAAATCTCTTTGCCGCAACCTTTGGAAAAGGAATATTTATATCTGCTGATAATGGCATAAGCTGGAATAATGTTAGTTCAGCAATAGTAGATACTGATTTTGTTAAATTAGCTGTAGTTGGAACTACGCTTTTTGCAGGTTCTTATGGAGGAGGTGTCTATTTGTCAAAAAATAATGGACTAAGTTGGATGAATGTAAGTACAGGTTTAACTAATAAATACATCTTATCATTCACAACAGATGGAATAAATATTTATACAGGCACTCAGGGGAGTGGAGTTTGGAAACGCCCACTACCTGAAATGCTTGGAATTGAAGAGAACTCATTAAATAATGAAATATCAGTCTACCCAAATCCTGCCTCAGACAAACTTTACATTAATCTGCAATCAATAAATGAATCACAAAACGCTATAGTTTCCATTTATAATATACAAGGGCAATTACTCATTCAACAACAGCTTAAACAAGAAAAAACAAAACTCAATATAAGCAACTTCTCTAATGGTATTTATGTTATAAAACTTAGTAGTTTTAAGAAAACATCTGTTAGTAAATTTATAAAAGAATAGAGATTAAAAAATAAGCGTATGAAAAAAATAATTTTTGGTTTAGTTTTTTTAGCAGTTACGGCTTGTAGAACAGACTATTATTGGCCTTCAGTTCAGAATGTTCCTCTTTTTGATGAAAAGCAAGAACTACAGTTATTAGTCGGTGCAGGAAAAGAAAACACTTTTTTTCAAAGTGCCTATTCTTTGACAAATCATATTGGCTTTCAATTTACTTATAAAACTACTATGGAAAATTATGGCATTAGCTATGATGATAAGATAAGTTCTAATTATCTTGTTGAAGGAGGAATAGGATATTATTTTAAATATCAATATCTTGCTTTTGAAACCTTTGCCGGCTATGGTTATAGTTATATACAAAGAGATGATTACTTTAGAAAATCAATTGTTGATTTTAACCGAAAATATCTGCAGCCTTCAATAGGATTTTCCTCGGATTATATAGATGTGGCATTTACTCCCAGATTTTCCAAAGTAAACTATAGTATTATTGAAAATACTATTTACCATTCTTCAGTCTATGATAATATTCTTCAAAATATAGATAAAAATAGTTTTTACTTTTTTGAACCAGGTATAACTATGCGTTTTGGATTTAAAAATATTAAAATTCAGTTTCAGCATGTTGAAGTAAAAAAATTAAATTCTGATCAACTTGATTATGTTTCTGCTGGTAATACAGTTTCAATTCTATTTACTATACCACTCAAAAAGAAACAATTAATGGGTAGGCGTAATTGATGAAGACAGTTTGAGATTAATAAGTAAATAGTAAAATAGTTAATTGATGACTTCTTGTTAAAAAGCTGATTAGGGTATAATTTTTACCAAATAATCTTTCACTTTTAATAAAATGGAAATGAGACACTATATTTGTTTTTACTCAATTACAATACAATTTGCAATTTTTCTTTTATTACACTCAAGCATTTCTTATGCACAATCCCCAACTTCAGAAGCATATTTTATAAAAATCACGGATAAAATAGGCTATGTAATTGACAGTGTTGAAAATAATGAATGCAAATGTGTAACTTATTACGATCAAGAAGAATACAACTATGCTGCTCTCATTCAACTTCCGGATAGTAGTGTTGTACTAAGAATAATGCTGATCGATAGTCTCGGTAGCCGTGATATAATAATGGGAAAAGCGGAAGTTGAAAAACTCCGTACATCGGCATCTAAGATTTCATTACCGATTTCAGTCATTGACACATCAATGGAAGAGGAATTGATGAAAAAATTAACAGAAGATAGCATTGCTTATAAACGTATAAATTACAATATGCTTATATTCCCATCTCTAATCAAACACAAAGATCAGCTTCTCACAAAAAATGCAATTGGTTTTATAAATATAGGTTTAGGGAATTCCATGTTTCATAATCAATCGTTGTATTCTTATGGGCTAGAAGTAGGACTTATTAATAAAAGAAGTATTTACTCATTACGTATATTAAGCATAAATGAATATAAGATTTTAATATTCCCAAATGAATATATTAATGATTTTGGATTTCTTTATGGATGGCAGGATGATTTGGGTGAAATTGTTCTTTCAGCTTCAGTCGGTATTTCCTATATAAGCGGTGTTGTCAGAGGGAATATTACGAATACTATTCCCGTAGGATTGTGGTTATTACCTGTTTCCACTAGATATTATGAAGAAAAAACATTTAAAACCTTAGGAATACCATTACAGGCAGAAATACAAATAGGAGCACGTCATAACTTAGGTTTAAGCTTAATTTTTTACGGCAATATCAATCAAAAGTATTCCTTTGGAGGCATTTTGGTTTGCCTGCGTTTAGGTAAAACAAGCACAAAAAAATAAGCTTAAAAACAAATTACTATAAATGAGAAAATTCAAAAAAATGCACAATAGTTAAAAAGAAAAAGGTTATAGCAGCCAAATATCATTTTTAATTTTTAGAACCATGATGAAGAACTTAATATTACTTTTTACATTCCTGACCGGGATTTCATTTAGCTCTAATGCTCAGGTTGAAACAAAAAACTCATTACATTCAGGATTCCTTTCCAATACAGAAGACACTATTTGCATTAACTGGAAAGTAGGCAATGTAATTGATTCTGCTGAAAAAGTAAAATATAGAATTTTCCCATATTACTCGCCTAAAGAGTTTGTTAGTGCAGTGTTCATTCGTAATCAGGATTCATCTATTGTGCTTAAAACCAGATTTAAGTCAGATAGTAGTATAGAAAAACCAATAAGCTGGGAGGAATTTGTTTGGATAAAAAATATGATCAAAACTGATTATGGGAATGAAAATCCTGGCCTAAAGATAAAAAAAGACTCAAAAAAATTTAATTTATCTCTTTTTTCAGGTTTTTCAATTGGCGGAGCTTTGAATGATATTGAAGCACAAATGAATACTTCTGGTTTTGATGATACAGAAAGATTCTCAATCTTTGGAGTTAACTTTATTGGTTCAACCTATCCTAATTCAATTAAATCACTGATATTTGATGTTGAAGCTGCTTATTCTTTTACTAAAAATGGAGGTGTTTCTTTAAATTTCGGGCTATCGGACAATGTGAAAATTTCGGGTTATAGTAATGGAAATCATCTCACATTAAAAAGCGAAATATACACATTCTCTTCCTGTTATATTTTGAATACAGAAGATCAAAGACTGAATATTTTTATAGGACCTTCCTGCTTACTTTATTATATAGAACAAACTGATCGAAGTAAATTCGTTTCCAGTGATATGAAATTTATTCCTGGTTTATACATGGGAATGTCATTTCAGATAGTACAAACAGAAATTTGTTTTATTGGGTTAAAAGCCAATTACAGATGGGCTCCAACAACAGGAATTGGTCCATTTACATCAGGTACAGGCAAAACTTCTTCGGAATATAAACGTACAATTGTAAATTTAGCAACACTGAATTTTGGGATTGCTATTGGATTGAGATTTGGGAAGGGAAAATAATGAATAAATTCTTTTACATACTATTTTTGTGGATATTTAAGAATTTCTAATATTGTCGTGTTTTGCTATCCCGGATTTCCTTTTTGAAGGGTAAATCCAAATGTTGTTCCTATACTTATGCCACTTCTTACATTAATTGTCTGTTCGTGAGCTTCAATAATATGCTTTACGATAGATAAACCCAAACCGCTACCACCTTCACCACGGGATCTTCCTTTGTCGGTTCTGTAAAAACGTTCGAATAATCGTGGAATATCAGCTTCACTCACACCAATTCCATTATCAGTAACCTCAATTAAAAAAAGCTCATCCATATCAAAAAAGCTGATTTTAGTGATTGCATTTTCAAGGACAGCATATTTTACCGAATTTTCAATTAAATTATTTAAAACCTGCCGGATACGGTTTTTATCTGCTTTTACTATTATTTGCTTTTCTTCGGTAGGTGTTATAATCAATTTTACTTTTTTCTTTTCAGCAGTTTTATCCAGAAAATCAATTACTTCTTTAACCAATTCAATAATATCAAATTTTGACATCTTAAGTTCGAGTTCTCCTGATTCAAGTTTTGAGATTTCTTCAAGATCCTGAATAATTGCAATCATCCTGTTAATACTTTTTTCTGTTCGGAATAAATACTCTTTGTTGATCAAAGGGTCATCTATACCACCATCAAGAAGTGTTAGTATATAACCCTGAATATTAAAGATGGGAGTCTTCAATTCATGAGATACATTTCCAACATATTCCCTTCTGTATATCTCCAGTTTTTTTAATTCTTCTAATTCTTTCCCTTTGTTCTCCACCCAATCCATAACTTCCAGATTTATATTTTCCAATAAATCATTACCGCCTTTTTGATTATCTTTGAATTTGTTTTTTGGAAGTTTTAAATTATGAATCGTTTTATAGATAACCCTGATTTTTTCGTAAATAAATTTTTCTACCGAATATCTAATAAGAAAAAATGAAAAAACGAATAATAAAAGAGAAGTAAATAGGAAACTCAGAAAAAGAAAATTGCCGAATATGAGAGTAATTACCAGTCGAATTATTATAAAAAACAAGACTATGAAAACTGCATTGTTAAAAGCAATTTTCTTAGGTTTTGAGCTAAACATTATTCTTCGTATTTGTAACCTACTCCTTTGATTGTTTTTAGATTTTCTATCCCTATTTTTTCTCGTATTTTACGGATATGCACATCTATTGTTCTGTCACCTACGATGACATCGTCTCCCCATACTTTTGAGAAAATTTCACTACGAGTAAAAACTTTATTTGGTTTTGAACATAAAATAGAAAGCAATTCAAATTCTTTGCGTGGCAATACAATTTCTTTATTATCTTTAATAACAAGATATTTTTCTTTATCTATGATAATATCCCTGAGTTCTACAATTTCTTTTGTTTGTTCTGCTTCTTTAAACCTTCTCAATAATGCCTTTACACGACTTGTGATAATTTTAGGTTTGATAGGTTTTGTTATGTAGTCATCTGCACCAGCCTCAAATCCTGCAATTTGTGAATAATCCTCTCCTCTTGCAGTTAGAAAAATTACCAGAGTATTGGCTAATTTTGGATTCTTTTTAATTTCAATGCAGGTTTCAATCCCATCCATTTTAGGCATCATTACATCCAGAATTATCAAATGAGGAATTATCTGATTTGATTTTTGAATTGCTTCCAGTCCATTTTCAGCAGTATGAACAGTATATCCTTCTTTGCGGAGATTGTAACCTAAAAATTCAAGGATATCAGGTTCATCATCAACCAAAAGTATTATATAATCTTCTATTTTCATTTGTTTAAAATAACTTAAACCATCTTCTTTAATAGCTTTACAAAAATAGATAATTATTCTCATACTATCTGTTTATTTAATTGAAAATTAATAATTTCTTAAAGTTGGATATAAATGTAAGTTCAAATTTTTTCAGATAGTATAGCATTTTAATTTTAGCTAATAAAATTGTGATTTAAAAACGTTGAATCTAAACTGACAAGAAGGATATTCGTATTTGAGAAAATAATCAGATGGATTTTAGAAATATAAATAAAATCCTATATACTAATTAATTAAGTGATATTTTTAAAATAAGCAGATAGTTTACAGAATTTTCCTTTATTTTGCTTTTCATATTTGTAGTTAAATTTTTAGCTTAACACCAGCATCTTTCTAACCTCATTCAACATTCTATGAAAAAAATAGCTTTGTTTTCTCTGCTGATAATCATTTGTTTTCAACCGAAAGCTCAAATTTACAAAGATTCTTTAGCTTCTGTTGAAAATCGTGTAAATGATTTGCTTTCCCGCATGACTGCTGAAGAAAAATTCTGGCAACTCTTTATGATTCCCGGAGATTTAAGTCAGGGGAAAGAAAAATATAAAACTGGTATTTTTGGTTTTCAAATCAGTACAGTGGGGCAGAATGCAGATGCTGCACAGCAATTGATGAGTTATGCAGCAGGAGCTTCTGCAGTAGAAACTGCTGTTATGGTTAATGAAATGCAAGCTTTTTTTATTAAAGAAAGTCGTCTTGGGATTCCAATTATTCCGTTTGATGAAGCACTTCATGGACTTGTAAGGCGGGGAGCTACTGCTTTCCCTCAGTCAATCGGGCTGGCAGCAAGCTGGGATATTAATCTGATGCATAAAGTTTCCAAAGCCATTGCAACTGAATCTAAAACCCGTGGTATCCGGCAGATATTATCACCTGTAGTAAATGTTGCCACAGATGTTCGTTGGGGACGTACAGAAGAAACTTATGGAGAAGATCCGTTTTTAGTTTCGGAAATGGGTGTGGCTTATGTTTCAGAATTTGAAAAAATGGGAGTAATTACAACACCCAAACATTATCTGGCCAATGTTGGTGACGGAGGACGTGATAGTTATCCAATTCATTGGAACGAACGATTATTGAGAGAAATATATCTGCCACCATTCGAAGCTTGTTTCAAAAGAGGAGGTTCTCTTTCTGTAATGACATCATACAATTCTTTGGATGGCAGCCCATGTTCTGCTAATGATTGGCTATTGAATCAGGTCTTAAAGAAAGAATGGAATTTTAAGGGTTTTGTTATTTCTGATGCAGGTGCTACAGGTGGAGCTAATGTATTGCATTTTACAGCTGTGGATTATCCTGAATCAACCGTTAAATCATTAAACGGCGGACTTGATGTTATTTTTCAGACGAGTTATGATCATTACAAACTTTTTTCACCTCCTTTTCTGAATGGAAGCATTCAGCAGAAAGTTATTGATACCGCAGTTGCACGCGTTTTGCGAATGAAATTTCAACTTGGATTATTTGATCACCCATATATTGACAGTAAAGCAGCTGCAGTATGGAATGGTCATTCTACTCACAGACAACTGGCAAAAGAAGCAGCAAGAGAATCCATCGTTCTTCTTAAAAATGAAAATCAGATATTACCGATTTCTAAATCTGTTAAATCCATTGCAGTGATTGGTGCTGATGCCAGTGAAGCTCGTTTGGGTGGTTACAGCGGACCTGGGATAAATCCAGTAAGTATATTGGATGGTATTAAAAATAAATTGGGTAAACAAGTTTCAGTTCAGTATGCCAAAGGCTGTGATCGTGAAAATTTAAAATATCATACTGTTGCTCCTGAATTTTTATCATGTATTTTAGATGGAAAAACCCAAAAAGGATTGTATGGAGAATATTTCAATAATATAACTTTTGCCGGGAAAGCAGTATTAACAAGAGTTGATCAGCAGATTCAGTTTCAATGGACTTTGTTTTCCCCAGATCCTGAAAAACTAACATACGATTTCTATTCAGTAAAATGGTCGGGCAAATTGAAAGCACCTAAAACAGGAAAATTTAAAATAGGTATCGATGGTAATGATGGATATCGTTTGTACATAAATGATAAATTATTGATTGATAACTGGAAAAAGCTCTCCAGGCAAACCATTGTTAAGGATTATGATTTTGAAAAAGATAAAGTTTACGATTTGCGAATTGAATATTATGAACCTACGGGTAATGCATTTTTTCGTCTGGTTTGGAATGCTGATGTTGAAAATAATGAAACCGAAGAAATTAATAAAGCAGTGGAACTGGCAAAGAAAAGTGAAGCAGTAATAGTTGTTGTGGGTATAGAAGAAGGAGAGTTCAGAGACCGGGCTTATTTAAGTTTACCTGGAAGACAGGAAGAATTAATAAATAGAATTGCAAAATCCGGTAAACCAGTAGTAGTAGTTCTGGTTGGCGGAAGTGCTGTTACAATGAATAACTGGCTTGATAATGTTAATTCTGTTCTTGATGTATGGTATCCTGGTGAAGAAGGAGGGAATGCAGTTGCCGATGTTTTGTTTGGAGACTATAATCCTGCTGGCCGTTTACCTGTAACTTTTCCTGTTTTTGAAGGACAATTGCCATTAGTGTATAATCACAAACCAACCGGCCGTGGTGATGATTACAACAATCTTACAGGACAACCACTCTTTCCTTTTGGATATGGCTTAAGCTATTCTAAATTTGAATACACTGATCTACATATAAGTAAAAAAGAAATTAAAAATGGTGAAACTAGCAGTCTGAGTTGCAAAATAAGCAATACCGGAAAACTGGATGGAGATGAAGTCGTACAGTTATATATTCGTGACGAACTGGCTTCGGTAGCTCGTCCTGTTTCCGAACTCAAAGGTTTTCAGCGTATTCATTTGAAAGCAGGGGAGACTAAGGAAGTAAGCTTTGTTATTAATCAGGAAATGCTTTCAATGTTGGACGTAAATCTAAAAAAAATCGTCGAACCAGGCGATTTCAGGATGATGATAGGAACTTCTTCAAAAGATATAAGATTAAGAGGAATTATTACTGTGATTCAATAAGATAATTAATAATTATAATTTTTATATTCACAACTTATAAATTAAAAAACTTAGCTGCTTATGAAAAATAATAAAATTATTTCAGGAATTGTTTCGGTTTGCCTTCTTTTGCTATGTTCTTCAACCAGCATTTTTGCTCAGGAAACTATAGTAAATAATTTCACCTCGATATTGGAGGTACAACAATATGACAGGGCAATTCATATCATGGCCATGTTATTGATTGGGTTTGGTTTCTTAATGGTATTTATAAAAAAGTATGGCCGTTCAGCGCTTACAGCTACTTTTTTATTGGTAAGTATTTCTCTTCCTCTTTATTTTTTAATTCATACATCAGGACTTTTTGGCGAAGCCGAAAGTGAAATAAAAGAATTGATATTAGCAGAATTTAGTGCTGCCAGTTTATTAATTGCTGCAGGTGCAGTTCTGGGAAGACTGAAAATGTTCCAATACTTGATTTTAGGCTTACTTTTTATCCCGTTTTATATGCTCAATGAGTGGATTATAATTGAGAATGGTATCGGAATTATTAAAGATGGTTTTGCTGATACCGGTGGATCTATTGTGATTCATGCTTATGGTGCATTATTTGGTTTGGCTGTGGCAATGTCAATGACTACCAAAAAGGAACTTGAAGAACCAATAGAAGCAGATGCCACCAGTGATAGGTATTCCATTTTGGGTAGTATGGTTTTATGGGTGTTCTGGCCTAGTTTTTGCGCGGCGCTTGTTCCTGTTGAAGCTATTCCTCATACCGTTGTAAACGTTTTTCTGGCTTTGTGTGGCTCTACTTTAATTACTTATTTTTTATCATTTAAGATCCGTGGAAAAATAAATATTGCAGATATTGCAAATGCCACTCTCGCCGGAGGAGTTGGAATTGGATCTACCTGTGATCATGCAAGCCATCTGACTGCAATTCTAATTGGTATTTTAGCAGGAGCTATTTCAACAGTAGGATTTGCTATTGTACAAAACAAACAACGTAAACTTATAAAATCTGTTGATACATGTGGTGTAACAAATTTGCATGGTTTACCTGGTTTAATGGGTGGTTTTGCTGCAATTTTTGTTGTAAACGGTTTAAATGTTTCCAGCCAGTTATCCGGAATCTTTATTACTATAATTTCTGCATTGATTTTTGGCTTTTTAACAGGAAAGTTAATCTCAATTACAGGACACCGTAAAGAAGCTTATATTGATTCAGAAGAATTTATGGATGCTGATTAAAAAATAGTAATACACGTATTAACATTTAAAATTTATAGCCAGATAAATTCATGCCAAGGAATTCCTGTTTGTAAATATTTCTGAAGTAGATTAATGACTATGTATTGTGCCAGAAGCTTAAGTGTTAATTTGAAAAATTCTTATGATAAACTATATTTGTTGTTAATACGAAAGTAGGAACTGTAAAATAATAGTTTTAAACTGCCATATTATTTGCTGTAAAACTTATACAAATGGGAAATCTATTAAAATGCTGCTTGGACTAAACTATGTTTAAGACATTGACAAATATTGAAAAAATAAAAAATGTATAAAACAAATCTTCTTTTAAGTCAAAAATACTTGAGTATTATCAAACATTGTATAGTAATAGCAGTAGTTTTATCGCTAAATATCGACTTTGCTGTTGCTCAGGTAACTAATCTAAGCCCCGGTAAAGAAAGATGGGAGATAAAAACTTCAGTACCGGAACATTCACGCCATTTTTTTGTAAGTATAGATACCCTGCTAATGTTGCCATCTCCTATAATGGATTATTCTCATCAGTTGTACAATACCAAGAGAATTCCAAATAAAGTTAGTTTTGGCAACTTACAACTACAAGAAGGGGATATAATCACAACAAGGGCGTATGTTCATCTGGTAGCACTTGAAAAGGATAAAAAAGGTGCTGATGGAGATTATCATATTCAGGTATTATCAGGTAATCAATGGACTGATAGTTGTTTGATTATTGAAGTTCCTTATCCTGAATTTGTAAAAGATCCTGCATTAAAAGAACAAATTGAGAAAGTTCGAAATTTTGTGAATAAACACCTACTCGAAAACAAATATTATAAAACTAAAGGATTGGTGATTGATCCTCCACTTTATGTAAACATTACCGGACAATTGTTTTTTGATGGCAATCATTACAAACAAAGTTTAAAAGGTAAATACCGGGGTAAATCTGATCATAAAACTAAAAGGACAATGAAATCCTATACGTTGTGGGAACTACATCCTGTGACTGAAATGAAAAAGGTGAAATAGTATTGTTTTTTCTCAAACTTACAGATTTTCAAATATATTATTTGATTATGTGTTTTTTTAATTTGAAAAATGATTTCTTTAAAAACTATTTTTCTTTGAAAAAAAGTCATAAGTTTGCAGCAATAATGGCAGCAAAAAAAATAATTAATCGTATATTTATTTGGAGACTCAGACATATCAGTAATAATAGGTTTATACTTATATTAAGTCTTGTTATTGGCGTTCTAAGTGGGTTGGCTGCTGTAATTCTCAAAAATACGGCATTTTATACTCACTACTTATTAACATCAAGCTTTAATATTGATAGTGAAAATTACTGGTATTTAGCTTATCCGACTATTGGGATTCTTCTAACCGTTTTGTATATCAAATATTTTGTAAAAGATGATATAGGACATGGGATTAGTAGGGTTTTATATGCTATAAGTAAAAACGGAGGTAGAATAAAACCACATAATAATTATTCATCAATGATAGCCAGTACATTAACGGTTGCTTTTGGTGGTTCAGTGGGATTAGAGGCCCCAATTGTTGCAACGGGAAGCTCAATTGGTTCAAGTTTAGGTCAAATGTTTCGTTTAAACTACAAAACTATAATTCTTTTGATTGGTTGTGGCACTGCAGGCGCTATTTCAGGTATTTTCAAAGCACCTATTGCAGGAATTGTATTTGTTATTGAAGTAATGATGCTTGATCTTATTGCAACTAACCTGATTCCATTATTAATTTCAGCTATAACTGCTTCTTCACTTTCATATTTTTTAATGGGTAAAGGTGTATTGTTTGAGTTTGATGTAACAACTCCTTTCTATTTAAGAAATATTCCATTTTTCATTGTACTTGGTATTGTTTGTGGTTTTGTATCACTTTATTTTACCAGAATATCTATGAAAATAGAAGAATTGTTCAAATCGATTAAGAATCAATACTTTAAAATTGTTTTAGGAGGTATAATTCTGGGTGTTTTGATATTTATCTTTCCTTCTTTATATGGGGAAGGTTATGATGTGCTAAAGCTAATGTTACATGGAAGAGGAAATGAATTGTTGCAGACAAGTTTTTTCTATTTTTTAAAAAACGATATCTGGTTATTCTCAGCAGCATTACTTGCCATTTTATTCTTTAAAGTTGTTGCTATGGCTGTAACCAATGGAAGTGGCGGTGTTGGTGGTATTTTTGCTCCATCTTTATTTATGGGTGGAATTACTGGTTTTTTTGTTGCACGCATACTTAATGGTTTAGGAATTGCTAATGTTTCTGAAATAAATTTTGCATTGATAGGAATGGCAGGTATAATGTCAGGTGTTATGCATTCACCATTAACTGCAGTGTTTTTAATTGCAGAGATAACAGGTGGATATCAGTTATTTACACCTTTAATAATTACATCTACTATTTCATATTTAACAATTTCAAATTGGGAACCTCATTCTATTTATACTAAAATGCTGGCTCAAAGAGGAGAATTAATAACACATAATAAGGATAAAGCAGTTTTAACCCTAATGAAAATCGACAAGCTGATTGAAACAAATTTTCAAAAGGTCTATCCTGAAACAAATCTTAAGGTTCTGGTTCAGATTATTTCTAAATGTAACAGAAATATATTTCCTGTTGTTGATAAAGAGAATAATTTTAAAGGAGTTGTTGTACTGGATGATATTCGTCATTTAATTTTTGATACTGAAATTTATGAAAATACCTATATAAAGGATTTAATGATAATCCCTCCCTTTACAGTAGAATATGATGATACAATGGATATTATAGTTTATAAATTCAACGAATCAGGAAATTATAATTTACCGGTATTAAAAGATAATAAATACATTGGGTTTGTATCGAGAGCGAATATATTTTCTGCTTATCGAAAAATGCTTAAACATTTCTCAGATGATTAAAAACTGAAAAGCGATTTTTCCTTTATATAGGAAAAATCGCTTCAGAAAAATTAATTATCACTATCAGAATATTTAGGGCAGGTTGTTCAGATAGGTTCTATCAGCATCTGTTAATCCACCACGATCAGTAATATTCCAGATAATACTCTGAACCTGAGATCCTGGAGCTAGTTTCTTTTTGGTCTTAAGAATGTTAACCATTGTCCATAAATCACTGTGAACAGTAGTTCCCAACATTTTATAACTGGTATTGTTAGGTACATGTTTATGTAAATTTGTACAATAGGTTTTTATATGACAACCTAAACTATCATGTGGAGGAATAATAATTGTATCATTTTGGGTTGTTGTACCTGTTTGTGCAGCTGTATCACCAGGTAGAAACATAAGTCCACCAGGTATAACCAATGTTGTGGGTTGAGAATTCTTGTTGTAGAATTTCATATAAATCTGTACCAGAGACCCAGAACCAAGTTCTACAAAAGTAGTTTTTGGCGTGTAAATAAAATCATTTATATTTTGAGTTTCCTTGTCAAAAACGGTAGATTTAAAAGCAGCACTTTTAATTTCACCAATTACTTCAATGTTTTCTGGTAGGATAAATGGATTGCAAACTGGTGTACCGGGAGTACTTCCAAGTCCTGCAGGATAAATACCTACTGGAATAGTAGTTACAACAGGTTTTGCTACAGGATATATAGGATTTATATCCTTTTTACAGGCATTGAATAATAAAAAACCTATTAATAAAGAAACAACAGGTATAAAGAATCTTTTTGTTTTCATTTTTTTTATTTATTAATGAATAAATTAATCTATAATTATTTTTAAGACAATTTCATAATCAAAAAAGTTGTCTGCAAATATACTATAGATAATCTCAAAAACTAATAAAAGAGCAATTATTTCAGAAAAATATCAAAAATAAATTACAACATTTTCTAATTCAACACTTTAAAATAATCAGTTTAAAGTATTAAATTTTAAGCATTCTTCGGAAAAAATCTTTTTCTACAAAAACTACAACAACAATATAAACTAAAATAAAGAATGTATTTAAAGCTAATTTTAGGGGAAGTGAATCAATGTTCAGCCAAATACTAATAAAGTAAAGTAATATTGCCAAGCCAGTGAAAAGACTTATCTTTCTTATATCGTAATTAATATAATAATATTTTTGGCCCAATAGATAGGAGACAAGCATAATACTGAAATAGCAGATTAAAGTAGCCCATGCAGCACCCATATATCCTATAACAGGAACAAGCCAGAAATTAAGAATAAGGGTAATAATAGCTCCAAAGACTGAAATATAAGCACCATACATGGTTTTGTCAGTTATTTTGTACCATATTGATAAGTTGTAAAATATACCTAAACAAAGATTAGCCAATAAGAGTATTGGAATAACAGCTGCACCTTCTCTAAAATCTTTCCCTACAAATACAATAATTAAATCGATATACATCATTACTCCCAAAAAAATAAACGCGCAAACGATGATAAAGTATTTCATAACATCCGCATATATCTGTCGTGCATCTGAACGATAAGCCTGAGAAAAAAAGAATGGTTCGGCAGCAAATTTAAAGGTTTGAATAAATAAAGTCATCAAAATAGCAACTTTATAACACGCACCATAAATACCCAATTGAACCATAGGATGATTGGCTTCAGGTATCAGATGTTTTAGTAAAATACGATCGAAAGTTTCATTAACAATTCCAGCCATGCCCCAAATCATAATTGGTAACGAGTATTTCAGCATTTGCTTCCAAAGATGTTTGTCAAAAGACAATTTAATATCCATTATTTCAGGCAGCATTAATAATAAAGTTAATGCGCTGGCAATCAAATTAGAAATAAAAATATAACCTACTCCTATAGAGGGGCTGTAAAACAAATGAAGTATGTTATTTATAGTTCCATCTCCTGTATTTTTAGATAACCATGGACATATAACAATAAAGAACAAATTGAATCCAATCTGAAGTGCAATATTTAAAGATTTGAGGAATGCAAATCTGCGTGCTTTGTTAAGCTCTCTTAATCTTGCGAAAGGAACTGCACTCACTGCATCCAGACCTAATATCCAGGCAAACCATATAATGTATTCTGTGTGATTGGCGTAGCCTAAGGCCGAAGAAATAGAAGAAGAGAAAATCCATGTGAAACTGATGAAAACAAGTGAGCTAATAAGTAAAGAAATAACAGAGGTATTATAAACATTTTCGACTGCATATTCTTTTTTAGAAAACCTAAAAAAGGCTGTTTCCATACCATAAGTCAGAATTACCATTAAAAATGCTATATAGGCATATAACTCAGTAACTACACCATATTCGCCAGGGGAGAATACTCTCGTATAAAGTGGGACAAGGAAATAATTTAATAAACGTCCCACTATTGTTGGCAACCCATAAATAGCTGTTTGTCCTGCAAGTTTCTTTAGTGGATTCACAATAAAAATAGATTTTAGGTTGCAAACCTACATGATTTTTTTAATTTATTATAAAAAAGAAATATAAAAAATAAAAAACGTCATTATTTCTGACGTAAACAATTCATAATTAAACTTATATTCATTAAGTAAATAAACTTACTCAGGTAAGATTGAAGTGTCAATTTTTATTTTAATTCCGCAATACTCATAATCAACAAACAAACCAAATAGGTCTTAGAGGTCAATTATATTTCATATCTATAAGTCATACAGAAATGGAATATGTAATAGTTCAATTCAATTTCGTTCTTTAAACTACATGCTTCCTGATCAACATAGTAACATTAATGATTGAACTAATTTATATATCTTTTTGTATTTAAAGTTTAATTCAGAATTTAAAGGTATAAATCCGTTGTTTACTCATTTTTTAAAGAGTACAATCGATTTATATTTATTTTTCAAAATGATTGTGCTACTTCATTTATTTTTATTTCAAAAATTAAATGGCATCTGGTAGTTTAATTATTATTTTATATGAATATATCTCAATCCCAATTATTTGATATGAATTTTTAAAGTAAAAAGGCTGTCTTTTCACAAAACAGCCTTTTTTTTATTCTAATATTTTCGGAAAGTTTATTTGATCTATTATTACAAAAGCATCAGGAAAATCTGTTTTTATTTGCTGTACAAATCCCCTGGCTTCCATTCTTGTTCTAAAATCGCCAATTTTAACTTTAAAATTTGGTTCTTCATATACAACATAGGCTTCAATATCAGGATATTTTGTATTAAACAGGGTCTTACATTGCATTGCTCCTGTTTTTGAATTATTCCCTGACTGAAAAAAGATATTAATTCTGAATCCTGATATTGTATTAGCTATTTCATTTACTTTGATATGTTTAATAAGTAATTCGTCAATCTTCTCATCCTGTACGAGTTCTGATTTTCCTGTAGGCAGAGATTGAGAGAAAACATTTAAAGCAAGTATTGCTATTATCAGTGAAAAATAAATTTTCTTCATGAAGCAGTATTTACCTGGCAGAATTATTGATTTCAATCGGTTGAATACTCAAAACAGGAATAGGACTATTATTAACCATTTGTTGTGCATAAGGTCCTAACCAGAAATTTGCAGCCGTTTTTTCCTGTTCTGTCATAATAACAATCAAGTCGGCATTAATTTGTTGAGAATAATCAATTGTTGTTGTAGTTGTGTTATCAGCTTCCAGAAAACTTGTAACATGTTTTGCATGGTTTTCATCCATGTATTTTTCAACCTGTTCCACATAAGTATCCACTTTGCGTCTGATAGCTTTTAAAGTTGTAGTATAAAGTCCTAATATATGAATTTCAGCATCAAAATATTTTGCCATTCTGCATGCAAAAGGAACTTTTTGTCTGGTGTCAGACGAACTATCAATAGGAAGTAAAATTCTTTCCAGTTTCTTATTAAAATTAAAACCATATCTAACAGTAATAACAGGACATGGGGCATAAGTTACAATTCTAAATGCATTGCTACCCATCCACATTTTTTCAAAACCAGAGGCTCCGTGCGTTCCTGCAATAATTAAATCAGCATCATTGTATTTTGCCTGATTTGCAATTTCGCTGTAAACTCTTCCTCGTCTGAGTTTAAAGCTTAGTGTGCTATTCACTAATTTCGGTTGAAATTCCTTTTGAATCTTTTCTATATGCATCTTTGCATCATTTCTTGATTCACTACCCATTGCTAAGAATTCTGAGTCTGTATCAGTTTCACTGTCAACCCAGACCATCATTATATTAGCATTGGTTTTGTTAGCAATATCAATAGCGAGCTCTAAGGCATATAAAGAACCTTTTGAAAAATCAATAGCTACAATAATTTCTTTCATAACTTTCCGTTTTTATAGTTTATTTATTTAATTTAGCTAAATTATATATTTTTTAATCATAGTGTACGTTTTTTTTACAAAAAATGTTTCAAAAAACGTTATTTAATGAGCCTGCTAATTTCATTAATATTTTATGTTTTAGAAACAGTCTATTAGCCAATATGTAACAAATAATAATAGTTTTGGCAATAGTATTTAGCCTGAAGTATTCCATGAAAGATAACGGGTTTTAATATATTAAATTTTAACAAGCATAAGAAATACTTTTATGAATGAGAATTTAGATGCAAGTGGGGAACAACTCAATTCAACAGAAAAAGAATATGAAAGAGCGTTGCGTCCTTCATTTTTCGATAGTTTTGCAGGTCAATTTCAAGTAGTTGAAAATTTAAAAATTTTTGTTGAAGCTGCCAAGCAAAGAGGTGAAGCACTGGATCACGTATTATTACATGGTCCTCCGGGTTTAGGTAAGACCACTCTTTCGTATATTATAGCCAACGAATTAAATGTAAATATTAAAATCACATCAGGACCAGTTCTCGACAAACCGGGTGAATTAGCAGGTTTACTTACTAATCTTGAGGAAAATGATGTGCTTTTTATTGATGAAATCCATCGTTTGTCACCTGTAGTTGAAGAATATTTATATTCTGCAATGGAAGATTATAAGATTGATATCATGATAGAATCAGGTCCAAATGCAAGAAGTGTACAAATAGCATTAAATCCTTTTACATTGATTGGTGCCACAACACGTTCAGGATTATTAACAGCACCTTTGCGTTCGCGTTTTGGAATCAATTCACGCTTATCTTATTATGATGCCATCGTTCTGGAGAAAATTATCATCAGGTCTGCCGATATTTTAAAAATTGGAATTGTTAAAGAAGCTGCTTCAGAAATTGCACGCCGAAGTCGGGGAACTCCTCGTATTGCAAATTTACTATTGCGTCGTGTGCGTGATTTTGCACAGATAAAAGGCAGTGGAAGAATTGATTTACCAATTGTTCAGTATGCCCTTAATGCCTTGAATGTTGATAAAAATGGTCTGGATGAAATGGATAACAGGATTTTATCTACAATTATAGATAAATTTAAAGGTGGACCTGTTGGTTTAACAACAATTGCAACAGCCTGTGGAGAGGATGCCGGTACCATAGAGGAAGTTTATGAGCCATTTTTAATTATGGAAGGCTATATGATGCGTACTCCAAGAGGAAGAGAAGTTACTGAAATGGCCTATAAGCATTTAGGGAGAATTAAACTAAATAAGCAAAAGGATTTGTTTGAATGAACTGAAATTCAAACTAATATTCAACATTCTGAAACTGATTACTTCCTTCAATTCTTTCCAGTTCACTGCCTTCGGGATAGTTCAGATAAGGTAATATATCAGGATCGAAATCAACAATGGTTTCCACTTCAAAAACCTTACTGTTTTTTTCGTCTGCTACATATTCCTCAGACTCTGTTCCGGCCAGAAAACGCCATCCGCTGTCGTTTTCAGAATCTTCCTGAATTTCTTCACGGTACATATAACCGACTTTTTTACCTTCCAGGGTAATTAAATTTGACACAAGACATAATTCCAATGAGCTTTCTTCTGCATGATTTGTATTGTGTTTTATATTTTGTTTCTTCATGATTTTGTTTTTATATGTAAAATTTTTGAAATATAATTTCTTGGAATCTGAGTAGTTGGAATTTTAAATTCAAACCAGTCCTGCAATGGATAATCGAAACCATTGTCATGCATATAATTATACAATGCTTTAGTTAATCCAGGACCAAATTTTTCATGGTTACAGCCAGTTTTATCTATATGATTGCAGCCATTAATGGCAAAAGCATTTTCAGGATGAGGGATGCGTTCAACTCCGTATTTCTCAGGGTTTATTCCAACAGGACTGTGGATTGTCATTGCAAAAAGATGCCAGAAAGCACTTTGTATCAATTGATGACTAAAAAACTGTCTTACAACTTCCAGTGAATCTATTGTTTCCTGAGCAGTTTGAGTAGGAAAACCATACATCAGATAAGCATGCACCATGATACCTGAATGTTGAAATGCAGCCGTTACTTTTGCAACTTGTTCAATACTTACACCTTTTTCCATTTTCTCCAACAAACGGTCGGAAGCAACTTCCAACCCACCGGAAACAGCAACACATCCAGAGGCAGCCAACAAATTGCATAAATCTGAAGAAAATGCAGTTTCAAAACGGATATTTGTCCACCAGCTCAGACTAAGATTGCGTTTGATAATTTCTTCTGCTAATTTTCTTAAAACTGCAGGAGATGCGGCTTCATCAACAAAGTGAAAACCTCGTTGCCCTGTCTGTTTTATAACAGCTTCAATCCTGTCGCATAATATGCTTGCATCTGCAAAGCTGTATCTTTTTATATAATCCAGAGAAATATCACAAAATGAACAACGATGCCAGTAACAGCCATGTGCCAATGCCATTTTGTTCCAGCGGCCATTGCTCCATAAATTGTGCATTGGATTGGTTGTTTCACTTACCGAAATATAATCTTTTAATGGCAAACCATCATAATCGGGCATTCCACAATCATTATGAGCAAAATCGGTTTCATTAGTATTGTTGATATAACATACTTTGCCTTTTTCCAGTTTAAAAGTTCTTGCTAAAGCTTTCTCTCCTTTTAGAATATGATTCAGTAATTTTAATAATGGGAGTTCTCCATCGTCCAGACAAACATAATCAAATAATTCGAATAACTTTATTTCGTTGAGTTGACGTAATTCTGTATTTACAAATCCACCTCCAATAACAATGGAAATATCAGGATAATTCTTTTTGATAAACTCTGCTGATTTCAATGCCATTAAAAGATTTCCCGGGAATGGAATGGTAAAACCAATCACATTGGGTTGATGGTTTTTAATGGATTGGTCTAATAGCTTACACATGATATTTATAATAGGTGTTTCTTCTATTAATTCATTAACAAGTGTTTGGTAATTTATTGCATTTAAGCATATTTGTTCTGCATAGCGACTAAAACCAAAATGAGGATCAACGCACTCACTTATAAAATCTCCAATATCTTCGATAAATAAAGTGGCGAGAAATCTGGCTTTATCCTGAATGCCATCATTACCGAAATGCCATTCTAAATCCTGCTGTATGTTAAATCTGTTTGCTTCCGGCAATACTCCATTATTAATGGCATAAGCAAAACTCTGGTCTTTCCCCTGTAAAAATGTAATAACAGCATCTATATGCCTTATGTATTGCTGTTTTGATTGAAGTATTTTTTTTGCATTCGTTGAGCATTTACTATTAGCTGCATGTTCAAATATCATTTTCAATCCATTGGATGAAAGCAATTCCAAAATACAGGCAATACTTAAATCTAGTTGAGATACTTTAAATCCATGTAACTGTAAAAATCCTTTCAGGCAAGCAGTTGCCGGATAAGGTGTATTCAACTGTATAAATGGAGGTGTAATGAGTAATAAATCAGTTTGCGGCACAGTTTTTGAATGATTGTTTGTGACAAAAGTAAAATAAATTTTAAAACTATTATGATTAATTAAGATAAGGTTGGAACGAAAACATCTTTTTTATATTAATTTTGTTTCAAACTGAGCTCTGTTCTTTTTAAAATTTTAAATAGAATTTACTTCATGATTGAATTAATAATAAAAACTGAATGATACTATAATTACTTTTATTTTATTGAATTTTAATTAATTATTAAAATGGTATTAAATTCTGTTTTAAACACAAAAAACCAGTTTGATTTAAATGAATGGACTGGTCTTAAAGAATATAATGACTTTAAAGCTTCAAAATTGCTCCATGAACTTTTTGAGCAATCAGTTGATAGTTTCCCCGAAAATATTGCTATTGAAGATAATAGCGTAAAACTGAGTTATGCTGAAGTAGAAAGTCAGTCAAATAAACTGGCTCATTATCTCGTTGAAGCTGGCGTTGGCCCTGAACAAAAAGTTGCTATTATGCTTCCCCGTATTGCTTATGTTTACATTGCAATGCTGGGAATTTTGAAAGCCGGTGGTTCTTATATTCCTATTGACCCTGAAATACCAGGAGAAAGGGTCGATTTTATTATGGAAGACTCAAGTTCATTGCTATTGATTTCTTCTAATGAAATTTTGGAGAGGATTGGCAGTCAATTGAAAGACCGAAAAGTTTTTAATTCAAACAAAGATAAGTTCCATCTTGAAACCTTGCCAAATACAAGGATTAAAAATATAACTGAGACTACAACAAATCTATGTTATATAATTTACACTTCAGGAACTAGCGGCAAGCCAAAAGGTGTGTTGCTTGAACATCGCAATGTGGTTACCTATGTTTTATCAGCCCAACAAATATATCCGATTACTCATAATGACAGAGCTCTTCAGGGTTTTTCTGTCTCTTTTGATGCGTCAGTTGAAGAAATCTGGGTTCCTTTTTCAGTTGGAGCTACTGTTGTAATTGGTACTTTTGATATCATGAGATCTGGTGATCGGTTTTCAAATATACTTCAAAAGTTAAATATCAGCTTTTTGTCTTGCGCTCCAACACTTCTTTCAATGGTTGAAGAAGATATACCAAGTCTTAAAATACTCATATTCGGAGGAGAAGTATGTCCGCCTGATTTAGCACACCGTTGGTGTAAGGAAGGACGTATGGTTTATAATACTTATGGTCCTACTGAAGCTGCTGTTATTGCAACATATCAGGTGCTAGAACCAATGCAGTCCGTTACTATCGGACGTCCTATGCCACATTATATCGTATTGATATTAGATGATCAGTTAAAACCGGTAAATGCTGATCTTGAAGGTGAAATTTACATCGGCGGTGAAAGTGTTGCCCGTGCTTATCTTAATCAGCCAGATCTAACTGAAGAAAAATTTATTGAATCAGAAAAATTCACTGATTATCCATTGCGTTTTTATAAAACTGGTGATTTAGCAAAATATTCGGAAAATGGTGAAATTATCTATATTGGGAGAGCAGATACTCAGGTGAAAGTGAGAGGTTTCAGAGTTGAACTTTCTGAAATTGAAGGACTCATATTAAAATGTAATGGAGTAAAAGCAGCTGTAGTTTCTCTTGACAAAATCACTCAACAATTAGCCGCTTTTATCGTAATACGTGATGGAGATGCGATAGATCGTGAGCAGATTAGTATTCTTCTGTGTTCAAAACTTCCATACTATATGATTCCCTCAACACTTGATGAAATTGAATCTCTTCCAATGACTTCAAGTTCCAAAATTGACAGAAGTAAATTGCCACCTCCTCAAACCCCATTGTCTACTTCCACTCAGAAAGAATGCATACTGCCAGCTACTGAACTTGAAAAAGTATTAATTGAAAGGCTTAAGTTACATTTTAAACGAGATGATATTTCAATGGATGATAATTTTTTTAATGATCTTGGAGGGCATTCTTTGTTGGCGGCAACTGTTGTATCTGATTTGCGAAAAACAGATCTATTTGAGAGTATGTCTGTTATTGATATTTACAAACATCCGGTTTTACAAGACCTCACTGATGATTTGGAAGCTAAATTGAAACTTCAAAGCAAAAAAGTAGAGGAGCCTCATGACTATTACAAGCCTTCCAGTCTAAGCTATTATAGCTGTTGGTTTAGTCAGGGAGTGGCAATGATATTTCTGTCATTCTTATTTGGTATAGAATGGTTAGGGCCATTTTTTGTTTATTCATATTATTATCATGCTGATTATGGTGTGGTTGATTCATTATTAATAATGTTATTGACTTACTTCTTACTTCTACCAACACTTTCAGTATTTGGGATAATATTCAAATGGCTGGTAATCGGTAAAATAAAAGCAGGAAAATATAAACTATGGAGTCTTTATTATTTCAGGTTTTGGATAGTAGACAAAGTTATCGGAATCACTCCTGCAAGTTATTTTACAGGAACTCCAATTATTACAAACTTCTATAGGTTGCTCGGTGCAAAAATTGGGAAAAACACCTATATCAATACTCATACTGCATCTGCATTTGATTTACTTACAATTGGCAATAATGTGAGTATTTGTACTGATACTCATATTAAAGGTTATATTATCAAAGATGGCTACCTACATATTGGATCTATCGAGATAGAGGATGAATGTTTTGTGGGAACCCGTTGTTGTATTTCAGAAAATACAAAGATGGAGAATAATTCTTCGCTCGAGGATCTCTCATTGTTAGTCTCTGGAAAATCTATTCCTGCAAATGAAAACTGGCAGGGTTCACCTGCAGAAAAAATTGGCATTAATCCTAAGTTACATACAATAAAATTATGGAGAGAAACTCACTTTATACTTTATCTGCTAGGTGTGTTTATTTTCCCACTGATTACAATGCTTGCTTATTTTCCTGGAATGATGCTTATTACACATATCGATTATTCACGTGATGACTATCAGTTTTTGGCTTTAACAATAGTGGTTGCTGTTTCTTTTGTGCTGATGTTATCCTTGATTATTGCATTGTTAAAATGGTTATTGTTGGGTAATATAAAGGAAGGGAAGTATCCGATAAGTAGTCTTTTCTATTACAGAAAATGGTTTTTCGATCAACTCATGAAGCTGAGTTTACAAGTTATTGGAACGCTTTATACAACGCTTTATCTTCAATTCTGGTTTAAATTATTAGGGGTTAAAATCGGTAAGCGATCCGAAATATCTACCGTAGAATTTATATCACCTGATTTACTGGTAGCAGGGGATGAATGTTTTCTGGCAGATTCGGTATCTGTGGGAGCTTCACATGTGAGAAACGGCTATATTACTATTGCAAAAACATATATCGGGAATAGAACCTTTGTTGGAAATAGTGCTGTAATAAGTCCTGGGACAGTTTTGGGTAATGACGTTTTGGTTGGTGTCCTTTCTAATATGCAAAAAGAAAATCTTCCGGCAACAAACGGAACTTCATGGTTTGGTTCGCCTGCTGTATTTTTACCAAGACGTGATATAAATCAGGATTTTTCAATTTCACGAACGTATAAGCCAAGCCGAACACTTTTCGCCTTAAGGTATTTTATAGAGTTTTTTAGGGTTACACTTCCGGCAACTCTATTTATAGTGATGGCATCCATGATAACAAATATAACAAGTTATCTGCAGGTTGATTTTGACCTTTTAGCCCTGATGTTTATATTCCCTCTACTATATATCGGGGCAAGTATTGTAGGATTTGTTATACTTGCAATATTTAAGTGGGTTGTAATAGGTCGTTACCGGCCTACGAATAAACCGCTATGGAGTGGTTTCGTTTGGAGAAGTGAACTTGTAACCGGTTTGTATGAAAATTTTGGTGTTCTTTTCTTTATGAATGTTCTTACAGGAACTCCCTTTATTAAATTTCCACTTTGGTTGTTAGGAAGTAAAATCGGCAAAAGATGTTGTATCTATACTACACAAATTACCGAGTTTGACCTTGTTAAAATAGGTGACTATTCAGTTTTGAACGATAACTGTACCATACAAACTCACTTGTTTGAAGATAGGGTGATGAAAATGTCTTATGTTGATATAGGAAAAGAATGCAGCGTGGGAGGAATGTCTGTGGTATTATATGATTCAAAAATGGAAGATGGATCTAAGCTTGATAATCTTTCTGTATTAATGAAGGGAGAAACGCTTTCAACTTTATGCACTTATGTAGGTGCACCTGCAAATCCAGTTTAATAGTAGAAAATAAAAAAATTATAGCATGTATTAAATTTAAAAAAATTATGTAGGTTTGTAGTATGCAATTATTTTACACCCCGAATATTAAATCAGAAACGTATACTCTTGACAAAGAGGAATCTGCACATTGTGTAAGGGTTCTGCGTTTAAGAGAAGGTAGCCATATACATTTAACTGACGGGAATGGAAATTTATATAAAGCTAGATTATTAAATGCAGATATAAAGAGTTGTATTGTTGAAATAATTGAAACAATAAGTAATTATGAGAAAAGAAATTTTCATTTGCACATTGCCATAGCTCCAACTAAAAATACAGACCGTTTTGAATGGTTTCTTGAAAAAGCAACTGAAATAGGAATTGATGAAATTACTCCTGTTTTTTGCGAACATTCCGAGCGTAGACAAATAAACCCTGAGCGTTTACAAAAGATAATTACCTCAGCCCTAAAGCAATCGTTAAAAGCTTATCATCCTGTGCTAAAAGATGCAATAAAATTTGAGCAATTTCTACTGAAAAAATTTGAAGGTCAAAAATTTATTGCTCATTGTGAAGAAACCCAGAAACAATCTTTGCAATCTATGTATATAAAAAATGCAAGTGCACTGATATTAATTGGCCCTGAAGGTGATTTTAGTACATCTGAAATTACAAAAGCAATTGAAAATAACTATCAGCCTATCAGCCTGGGCACATCGCGTTTACGTACTGAAACTGCAGGAATTGTAGCCTGTCACACTATTAACCTATTAAATGAATCATGATCAAAAGAATTTTTATATACATTTTATTCATTCTGACTTTTTGCTCGTTTACGCCTCCAACTTATCAGATTGCCTTGTTAAAATACAATGGTGGAGGCGATTGGTATGCAAATCCAACATCGTTGACAAACCTTATTCAATATGCAAATCAGAATATCGGGACAAATCTTAATACAGATTATGCAACTGTGGATGTTGGTAGTAATGAACTATTTAATTATCCATTTGTTCATATGACAGGACATGGTAATGTGGTGTTTTCTGACAGAGATGTGGAAAATTTAAGAAATTATCTGAAAGGTGGTGGTTTTTTACATATTGATGACAATTATGGATTAGATAAATTTATCCGTCCTCAAATGAAAAAAGTATTTCCTGAATTGGAATTTGTAGAATTACCATTTAGTCATCCTATTTTTCATCAGAAATATGAATTTCCTAATGGTTTACCTAAAATTCATGAGCATGATGGTAAACGTCCTCAAGGATTTGGATTGATTTATAATGGCAGACTTATTTGTTTTTATAGTTACGATTGTGACCTTGGTGATGGTTGGGAAGATCAGGATGTACACAAAGATTCTGAAGCAATTCGTACCAAAGCATTGAGGATGGGAGTTAATCTATTACAATTTGTCTTTAATCAATAAGTTACGATTTGTACTTTTTAATAGAATATTTTAAATAAAAAAAAAGAATATTTATATAATCACTTACTAACATTTACCTCTATACTTTATATGTAAAATATTTCATTCATTACTGAAGGATTTATATACTATAATGAATTGATAATTTATTTTAAATTGTTAATATACAGCGATATAATGAATTTGGCATAAATGTTGAACGCTTAACAGTATAAGTCTGAATTTTAAATTTTAAAGCATTTAAAAAAAAGCAAATAAAATAGTTGAATAATTTTTTTTACAGTTCATTAATTTTTTAATTTAAAATCTATATATTATGAAAAAAATATTTATCCTATTCGTTATTTTATCAATCGTCTATTCTTGTAAAAAAGATACTGCTGATTCAACTCCTGTTACTCAGCAAAATATTACACTGGATAATATAGTTGTTAATCCTGCTTTTAATTATAAAACTTCTCAGAATGTGAGTATAGAGCTTAAAGCTCAGGACAATACTGGCGTTGCATTAAAATATATCCGGTTTAATGTATTTACAAATTTAAAAGAAAATGATGGTGTTATCATTGCATCCGGTGCTACAGACCTAAATGGTGAGATGAAATTAAGTATTCCTTTGCCAAGTTATTATGATTCTATTGTAGTTACAACAGATTTTATTGGTTTAATAAATAAAATAAAGCTTCCAATCTTGAATGGTAAAGCAAGTTATAATTTTGGTGGTATCAGTAGTAATAAATCCTCTAATTCTATTATTATTCCTAAATCAACCAATTCAACTATTAAATATTTAGGAAGTTATAATTCTCAGGGCAAACCTAATTACCTAACTACCAACGATGTTATAAATGCAGGATTATTAACTGATGTTAATGCCTGGCTTCCAGAATATAAATCTGTTCCAACTCAGAATCCACAATACCTTGCTCAAGCGAATGAAACCAATGTTGTATTAAGTGAAATGGCTGATGTATGGGTAACTTTTGTTCATGAAGGAGCCGGTTATATGAATGTGTTAGGATTTTATACTTATAATAAAAACTCACCTCCTGCAACAGCAAGTCAGATAGATTCAATTACAATAATTTTCCCAAATGCTTCTTTATCAGGAAGTGGTGGTGCTTTAAGTTCCGGTAACAGGGTGAAAATAGGAACGTTTCCTGCCAATACAGGTATTGGATGGGTATTGTTTGCTAATGGATGGACAGGAAGTAATGTGAATACAAATGCTACAAAATACTATTCCGATCCTGAATTTAATCCAGAAACAAGTGTAAGTAACCGCCAGCATACTGTATTACTTCACGATGGGGGAAGAGGTTTGTTTTTATGTGGTTTTGAAGATATGGGACGTAATCCAAATGTTGGAGCTGATAATGATTTTAATGATATAGTATTTTATGTGAAGTCAAATCCAGTTCAAGCTATTTCACAAAATAATGTTGTCCAGACTTCAGGTTCAGCAATTGATACTGATAATGATGGAATATCTGATTTATTTGACGATTATCCTACAGATCCATTAAGAGCTTTTAATAATTATTTCCCATCAAAAACACAGTTTGGAACACTGGCTTTTGAAGATCTCTGGCCATCAAAAGGTGACTATGATTTTAATGATGTGGTAGTTGATTATCGATTTAATCCTGTAACAAATGCTTCGAATCAGGTCGTTAATATTCAAGCTAAATTTGTAGTAAAAGCTACAGGAGCAGGTTTCTTAAATGGTTTTGGCTTACAGATTCCTTCTATTCCATATAGTGCTGTTCAGAGTGTAAGTGGAACTAATTTAACTGAAACGGGATTTATTAACAATTTATCAAATGGTCTTGAAGCAAATCAATCTAAAGCTACGGTAATTGTGTTTGATAATGCATGGAAAAATTTTACAAATCCTTCAGGAAGTAATCCTAATGGTTTATCAGGGATCAACACTGTAATTGGTGGGAGAACTGGAATTCCGGATACTTTAAATGTAAATATTGCTTTAGTGCAACCTATTGCCACTGCTACTTTAGGCTTGCCTCCTTATAATCCTTTTATTATTTCAAATAAACATAGAGGTA
The DNA here is from genome assembly GCA_049315385.1 of Bacteroidales bacterium. Taxonomy (GTDB): domain Bacteria; phylum Bacteroidota; class Bacteroidia; order Bacteroidales; family JACABE01; genus JACABE01. Next base: position 12,844 of record JBMOKG010000013.1, on the reverse strand, counting down.
AAGAAATCCATCTTGCAGATTATCCGCCTACAGATTTAGCAGATCAGACATTATTCGGAACTTCTAATGATAATAGTAACCCTTTGACCGGAAGATATTATAAAACAGCTAATAATTTACCCTGGGCCATTAATATTGCTGAAAAATTTAATTATCCTGTTGAAAGGTCAAAAATAATTGATGGATATTTAAAATTTGGAAACTGGGCACAGAGTAGTGGTATACAATTTAAAGATTGGTATAAAACGACCTCTGGCTATAGAAATTCAGTGAATATTTATTCTAATTAATTATCGGAAAACAAAGTAAAAAGGGCAGTTAACTGCCCTTTTTTATAGATTTAATTTTAAACATTATAGCATTTTTGATTGAACTGAATAATAAATCAGTTTGGCATAAGAATCAAGATATTGCAGATAGAATAAAGAAAAAAAGATATTGTAGGTCGCTTGAAAATGTATATTTTGCACAAGGCAAAGGCTTATTTTTTGTGGGGATTCCCTTCACGGAAGCGTTTAAAAATTACGTCTAATGTAGTTAACTGCCTGTAAATATAGTTTAATGATGATAAAAGTGTATGTTAGTTACAAAATATGATAATTTTTCAGAAGAGAGTATTCATAATGCAATTAGCTTTTGATGTTTAAAGTACTTCAGTAAATAAGTAAATCTTTATTTACAAAAAGTCAGAGTTGTATGAAAGCTAATAAGATTTCTTAATGATGCAAATAATCTAAGTATGGAAATTTCTTATTTCATTGTAACATTTTCTGCAAAGTGGCTCATAGGTATCTTTCTCACCCAGCATTACAAGTTTATCGTTTTGTACAGTGCGATGAGAGTAATGGGCTAAGTTACCACAATTCATACATATTGCATGAACTTTTGTAACATCTTCGGCAACTGACATTAATCGGGGAATAGGACCAAAAGGTTTACCAAGATAATCCATATCCAGACCTGCCACTATGACTCTTACACCTCTGTCAGCTAGTATATTACAAACATTATACAACTCTTCATCAAAAAACTGGGCTTCATCAATACCAATTACACTTGCATCTTCAACATAAAGTAAAATCTGAGAAGCCGTTTCAACCGGAGTGGATGGAATTGCATTTTCATTATGAGATACAACATTTATATCATCATAGCGTGTATCGATAGCTGGTTTGAAAATTTCAACTTTCTGTTTTGCTATTTTAGCACGATTCAGTCGGCGTATAAGTTCTTCGGTTTTTCCCGAAAACATGGAACCACAGATTACTTCAATGCAACCTCTTTTACCAGTACTATTTTCTGTATTTTCAAAAAACATTTCAATTTATGGTTTTATATTTTTCAGCAAAACTTAAAAATGCTTTTGCAAATATATTATTAAAAAGAACATTATCGAAAAGAAAGTTAAAAGCTTTGAAAAAACTAGTTGATTAATAAATCTAATTTTTCGTAATTTTAATTTATAATCTGCTTTTGGTAAGATAAAAACAATCAGATTACTTCAATATTCAAATAAATCTAATTTGAGTTTTAGCTTAAAAAAGATTGCTAATCAAAAAACTCTTGTTATTTTTGCTTTTAAGAAATTACCTAAATATAATATAATTATGAAAAAAATACCTGCATTTTTAGTGGTTGCTTTATTGATTACAAATTTTTTTACACTAAAAGCCCAAACAATGAGTTCTATCCCACAATTAACAGTGAAGAATACAATTCAAATCTTAGCAACCAAATATGGAGAAGCTAATAAATTCAGAATTTCAAAAGGAGTTCAGCAAACTGCTGCATTTTGGACATTGAAAGATGGTAGCACTAAAGATTTTGAAACATTTTGTTCGGAAAATTTCATAAATGACCAAATTGAGTTAAACCTTGTTTTTCAGAAAATTTCTACCAATCTTGAAATTCTGATGGGGAACTATAATAAAATCAGCGTTGATCTAAAATTACCACTCCATCTTGATATGGGGAAATTAATTCCTGTAGATGAAATTTTTGGAAGTTACGATGTTTCTGCTCATTTCAATGATGACATGTTTAATAATAGAATAGCCTTTATATGCTTATTGAATTTCCCATTTTACACTTTGAATGAAAAGTCAGAATTGGGAAAAACCTGGACTCGTCAGCAATGGGCTTATGCTCGCATGGGTGATTTATTTACTTCTCGTGTTCCTGCTGAGTTTTTACTTAAAGTTGCAGATGCTCAGACGGCTGCTGATACATATATTTCTGACTATAATATCATGATGGGATATTTACTCGACAATAAAGGAAAGGCTTTGTTCCCTCAGGATATGAAATTGATTACTCATTGGGGTTTACGCGATGAATTAAAATCAAATTATTCAAAAACAGGATTAGAAAAACAACAAATGATATATGAAGTAATGAAACATATCATTTATCAGGATATTCCTTCTAATGTTATCAATAATAATAAATTACACTGGAATCCATATTTAAATAAAGTAATGGAAAACGGCAACGAAATTACATTTAAACCAGAGCCTGATACCCGTTATTTGCAATTACTTAATAATTTCAGAGCATTAAAAGCTATTGATGCATATAGCCCTCAATATCCAACTTTTATACAAAGGGCTTTTGACCAGGGAATGGAAATTACTCAACAGGACGTTGAAAAATTATTTATAGAGTTTATCACAGCTCCTCAGGTTAAGCAAGTTGCAGGTTTAATCAGCAAAAGGCTTGGCAGAAAACTTTATCCTTTTGATATATGGTACGATGGCTTTAAAGCCCGTAGTACTATCAATGAAGATGAATTAACAGCTAAAACCAAAGCAAAATATCCTACAAAAGAAGCTTTTGAAAATGACTTACCTGAGATTTTATTAAAACTTGGTTTTAGTAAAGAAAATGCAAGCTTTATTACTTCTAAAGTTAAAGTAGATGCTTCAAGAGGTGCCGGTCATGCATGGGGTGCTCAGATGAAAACAGACAAGGCACGTTTACGTACCCGAATTGGTGCTGACGGAATGAATTATAAAGGTTACAATATTGCAGTTCATGAATTCGGACACAATGTTGAACAAACGATATCATTGCAAAATGTGGACTATTATATAATGAATGGTGTGCCAAACACAGCTTTTACCGAAGCATTAGCTTTTATTTTTCAGAAAAGAGATTTAGAATTGTTGGGAATAAAAAATGAAGATATTAATAAAAAACATACAGCTGCACTGGATAATTTCTGGGCATGTTACGAAATTATGGGCGTTTCTTTAGTAGATATGAATGTATGGAAATGGTTATACCAAAATCCAGAAGCCAATCAGTCTCAGCTAAAAGAAACTGTTATCAATATTTCTAAAGATGTTTGGAATAAATACTATGCCCCGGTTTTTGGAATAAAAGATCAGGCAATTCTCGCTATTTACTCACATATGATTGATGCACCACTTTATTTATCAGCCTATCCTGTCGGTCATTTGATCGATTTTCAGCTTGAAAAACAAATGGATGGGAAAAATTTTGCAGATGAAGTTATGAGAATTTATGCAAATGGGAAAGTTATTCCTCAGATCTGGATGAAAAATGCTGTTGGTAAAGAAATTTCTATTCAACCAATGATTGATGCTACTACAGAAGCATTGAAAGTGATAAAATAATAAGGAGATTATATAATTTGTTAATTTACAAATTATTACCATTTTAAAATGAATTACTTATTTCCAAGTTCTGAATTTGCAAATATTTAATATTTAGCAATTTGCTATGTACTTACATCTATAATTTTCAACTAATCCAAGAATATGGAAAAACAACGTTGTAACTGGACCAGGGATGATATTCTTATGAATACTTACCATGACGAAGAATGGGGAGTTGCAGTACATGATGATCAAAAATTATTTGAATTTTTATTATTGGATACTTTTCAGGCAGGTTTAAGCTGGAAAACTATACTTTACAGACGGGAAGGTTTTAGAGCTGCTTTCGATAATTTCGATTATCAAAAAATTGCCGAGTATGATGAAGCAAAAATCGCATTGCTCATTCAAAATTCCGGTATTATCCGCAATAAGCTAAAGATAAATGCCAGCGTTAGCAATGCAATTGCGTATAAAAAAATTCAAGCTGAATTTGGTAGTTTTGATAACTATATATGGCAATTTGTCAATTATAAAACGATCATTAATAATTGGGAGAAGCTAAGTGACATACCTGCTAAAACCAGAGAATCGGATGCTATGAGCAAAGATATGATGAAACGTGGTTTTAAATTTGTAGGAAGTACAATTTGTTATGCCTTTATGCAAGCAGCAGGAATGGTTAACGATCATTTAGTAAGTTGTTTCCGTCATTAATATCCTTTTAATTATTTTTTCTTTACACTATATACTTTTTCAAAATGTTTCAATCACACATAGGAGAATTTGCGGCACTTTTCACAGCTTTTTGCTGGACAGCAACTGCTTTAGCTTTTGAATCGGCGAGTCTAAAAGTAGGTTCCATTGCTGTAAATCTTATTCGTCTTATGCTGGCAATTATTTATCTCAGTATATTTTCTTTTATAACGAGGGGACTATGGTTGCCTGTTGATGCTTCAGGAAAAGCCTGGTTATGGCTTTCAATTTCAGGCTTTATTGGCTTTGTACTTGGAGACCTATTCCTTTTCGAATCCTATACAATTATCGGTTCCAGACTTGCCATGCTGATAATGACATTAGTGCCGCCAATGACGGCTTTTATAAGCTGGCTGATGTTGGGTGAAACTCTCACTCCCTTTAATTTATTGGGTATGGCACTTACCTTATGTGGAATTGCGCTGGTAGTTTTAACAAAAAAAAGCGGTGAAAAGTTATTCTCAATTTCACATCCTGTACGCGGATTGCTTTTTGCTTTTCTTGGAGCTGTTGGACAGGCAATTGGACTTGTTTTTAGTAAAGTTGGAATGGGTAGCTACAATGCTTTTGCTGCAACTCAAATACGAATTATTACAGGAATTATTGGATTTGCACTTGTAATTACAATATGGAAAAAATGGAGCAATGTTGGTGACGCTTTTAAAAACACAAAAGCCATGAAACGAATTGGTATTGGTTCAGTTTTTGGACCTTTTTTGGGTGTATCCTTTTCATTATATGCAGTTCAGCATGCTAATGCAGGTATTGCTTCAACCATCATGTCTATCGTTCCTATCTTAATTATCCCTTCTGCTATAATGATTATGAAACAAAAAGTCAGCACCAAAGAAATTATAGGTGCTATTATAAGTGTAATAGGGGTAGCATTGTTCTTTATTTAAAGTTTAATAAAATTTCATAATTTCCTAAAATATTCTTAATTAGAAAATCAACTTAATCTAATTTCCTTTGTTCTTTGAAAGAAGGTTTGCATTCAATATTATCGAATAAATTAATTAACAGATATGCAGGCATATACAATGGGGTTGGGTTTATTAATCAAGAATAAATATGAGCATTTTTAACTCTCAAAACAAAATAATTGAAATAATTGAACATGATAGCACTTTACTACCTGTTATTAATAGATTTGGAATAAAATTAGGTTTTGGCGATGTGAATATACATCAGGCGTGTTTAAAAAATAAGATAAATGAAGATTTTTTTCTGGCAATTATTAATGTATTTCACAATAATCATTATTTCCCTGAACATAAATTTATTCATTTCAGCATTTCTGACATTATTAGCTATCTTATTAAAACACATCATTATTATAATTCCTTCACATTACCTGAGATAGAAAGATTATTTGATATTTTGGTTAAGAATGATAACTCACATAAAGAAATCATTGTACTTTTAGGGAAAATCTTTAGTAATTTTAAAGAGGAGTTTAAAAAGCATATTGATTATGAGGAGAATATAATATTTCCTAAAATCATTGAAGCTACTGAGAAATATCAAATTAACCCAAATCTCAAACTTAAACTACCTGATTTTAATTTCGTAAATATTCACACTCAGTTGGATGATAAAATATTTGATATAAAAAACATTTTGTTTAAATATCTACCTCCTATCGAGGATGTTAACAATTGCAATGCTTTTGCACATGCAATATTGCGATTTGAAAAAGATTTGAAAGACCACTCTCGAATTGAAGACAGAATCCTTTACCCAAGGGTGAAACAATTCTATCCATTTTCAAATCCTGGCCATGTTGAATAAAGATATAAATATTATTGTTTTCAATAAATCCGAGATTGTATTAAAAGGATTTTATGAGATTATTAATGATTTCGGAATAGAAGCTATATTAATAAAAAACATTGATAATTTTTCTGACTATCCCACAATGTTGGGATACGTATTAATGATAGTGCCTAAACATTTATATGAAGAGAATTTAAGTTTTATTGTTAAGCATTTTGCCTCAGCTACTTTAATCGAGTATTTGTTTATTAACAACTCTGATATTAACGATTATGAAATTCATATTGATGACAGCAGCACTATTATACATCACAAGATTCAACAGGTAATAATTACTTTTTCTAATTTTAGCCAATCTCTGGAAACGCCAGAATTAACAGCTCGTGAGATTGAAGTCTTAAAACTGATTGCACATGGATTTACAAATAAAGAAATAGCCAATAAACTATTTATCAGCACACATACTGTAATTTCACATCGTAAAAACATTACTGAAAAATCAGGGATTAAAACAATTTCCGGATTAACAATTTATGCAGTTATTAAACAGTTAATTGAAATAAAAGATATTAATACGGATAACCTAAAATAAAAAAACCCCTAATTTATGGGATTCCTTAATATTATTATTGAATCTATTTTTGCATTAATATAATTAAAAATAATCCAATGAAAAATTTACTATTTTCTGTTATGCTTTTATTTGCTATAAGTTTAAATGCTCAAGATCGCTTATTCACTTATACTTATCAAAGCAGTGTCCTGAATAAAGGACAAAAAGAGATTGAAATATGGACAACGATGATGAATTCGCGTGAAAAATTTTATCGTGCCTTTGATCATAGTCTGGAATTTGAGGTGGGCCTTGGTTCAAAAATACAAACCTCATTTTATTTGAATTATGGCTATTCAAAAGCCATTGTAAATACTAATAATCAAGAAAGCATTGAAAATAGTAATAGCAATAGTTTTTCCAACGAATGGAAACTAAAAATGACAGATCCGGTAATACATCCTTTTGGCTCAGCTTTATATTTTGAATATACACTTGCAACCGATGAAGTAGAAATTGAAAGCAAGCTTATTTTTGATAAACAAATTGGAAAAACGGTTCAAGCTTTTAATATTGTGGGTGAATTTGCATATATCAAAGAATTTGAAAGCAAAGGAGCTTTGATTGAAATAAAAAAAGAAAAGGAATTCAATTTCGAATTAAATTACGCAATAGCCTATAAAGTGAATAGTAACTTGTCATTGGGATTAGAGTTCTTTAATAAAAATCAGTATGTTTCAAACGGTTTAATTTTTTCTGTCTTTTCAGCAGGACCCTCTTTATCCTATAATTTTGAAGGATTTTGGGTAAACCTATCCTGTTTACCACAAATAACAGATTTCAAAACAGGGAAACAAGAACTTTTAAATAATGAGAAAATCCAAACCCGCTTAATTTTTTCTTATGTACTCTAAACGTATTTTGGCGTTAATAATAATCTTTTTAGGATTATCTGGTTGTATTGCTTCTTTGTATTTGCCAACAGAGGAAGATGCGAAAATTTATAATATTCCACTGACTACACTTAAAGAAGGCAGAGAGTTATATATAAATAAATGTAGCAGTTGCCATAATTTGTATTTACCTTCTAATTATACAAAACATGAATGGAGTCTCAATTTAAATAAAATGCAAAAAAGAGCAAAAATTGATTCCACACAGAAAGAAAATATTACTAAGTATCTTGAAATAAACGCGAAGAGATAGTACATGTTATTATTTAATAAAAACTAAATGAACAATATTAATTAATAAATAATTTATTATTTTTCACAAAAAAGGCTTGCTAATCCATCATTTACAAGCCTTTTTTGTTTTTACTACTTTTTAATAAGAAAATAATTCATCTGTATTATTATTTTATTATTTTGGTTAAATTAACTAATATTTCTTTTGCTGATTTATTGTAATATTAATAATTGTACTTTTTAGCCAAATTCATAATTTATAATTTAAATTAATTTAAAAAGAAAGCAAAGAATTCAAACTTTGGTTTTTTACTAAATGAAAACCATATCTTTTTTGCTTAAAAATCAGATAGAATTTCATCAATATTGTATAGTATTGAAATTTAGGACGATATAATGCAATTTAAATCTTGTATTATTCACTTTAATTATTAATTTTGTAAATCTAATTCGATTTAGTGAATACTTTAAAAGAAATATTATCTGGTTTTGATTCAATTAGCCTTGAAGAAGCTTCTAACGTTCATTTAATGAACCGGACAGATATTAAATACATCTTCCACAGATTAAAACTAAATGAGATACTTCAACAACTCTCATCTGATTATAAAGTATTAGAAATAAATGATAACAGGATTAATGATTATCAGTCTCTTTATTTCGATACTGCTTCGCATTATTTATACTTACAACATCATAATTCTATACTTAACAGGTATAAAATAAGATATAGACATTATGCTTCATCAGGGGATTGTTTTTTTGAAATAAAATGCAAAAACAATAAAAACAGAACTATAAAAAACAGGGTAACTGCTTGTTATATTAATGAATACATAGATGAAAACGGCATAAATTTAATAAAAGCCAATACAACATTAGATGCTTCCAAGTTGCAAGCTGTATTATGGGTTAATTTTTCAAGAATAACATTAGTAAACAGAAATTTAAAGGAAAGATTAACAATAGATACAGAAATTACTTTTAAGGAAAATAATAAAATTGTTGCCTATCCTGAAATTGTTATAGCTGAAGTTAAACAGGATAATTTTAGTTTTTCTCCCTATAATCTATTGATGAAAAAAATGCATATCAGAACCGGAAACATAAGTAAATATTGCTTTGGATTAATTTCGACTCAAGAGAATATTAAAATGAATAACTTTAAACATAAATTAATGACCATAAAAAAAATTTACAATGAAATCTAAATTAATTATTCTTTTTTTGTTTACATTTATATTATGCTTTCACTCATTTCAAATTGAAGCGAACAATCAAAATAACGATTCTACAATTGAAAGTTCATCTCAGATTATCTCCGAGCAAAATGATAGTGCACAAATTGATTTATTAAAAGATGAAAATATTAAGAATGTAACGGGCACATTTTTCTGGAGTCTTTTGATTAATATTATTACATTGATATTTATTATTGCTTTCGTTTATTATCCAAATAATAAGCAAATGGAGAATATCTTCTCATTTTTCATGTTCAATCTTATGATTTTTCTTTTGACTTTTTTATTAAATAAAATTAAGATTTCTATGGGCGCTGCATTCGGTTTATTTGCAGTATTTTCAATGTTGAGATATAGAACAGAGGGCATAAGCATGAAAGATATGACTTATCTTTTCATTTTTATTTCGGTAGGTTTAATTAGTGCAATACATTTGAAATATTACGAACTTATCATCATTAATGGTATCATCCTTTTGTTTATTTACATTCTCGATGGGAATAAATTCTTTAGAAGGGAACAGTCAAAATTGGTTGATTATGAGAATATTGAAATGATAAAAGCCGGGAATTATAATATTTTGCTCAATGATTTAAAAAATCGCACCGGTTTAACAATACATAGAATAAATATTGAAAAAATTGATTTTTTAAAAGACTCTGCATTGATTAAAATCTTTTTTTACGAAGATTTAAGATAATTTATTAAAAGAGCAAAATTTAAAAAACTAATCTGGTACTTTATACATAAGTAATTCAAATTTATTTACTTAAATCTTTTATGAAATTAATACAACATAATCTGATTGTTTTTTTTTTAATTGAAATTTTTGCATTCATCAGCAATGATTCTATTGCACAAAATAGCAATGATTATACTATTAATGGAGTTGTAATTGATAGTATAAGTCATCAGGCTGTCTCCTTTGCCAGTTTAGCGATTGTAAATCAGACGGATCATAAAATTATTAAGTCGACAACAAGCAATGAGACCGGTAATTTTAAATTTAAGAGTTTATCTGCTGGTAAATTTAATCTTGTGATTTCTTGTATTTCTTATGGTAAAACTACAAAAGAAATAAATATTAAAGGGGCTGAAAAAAATATAGATATTGGAAAAATAAAACTTTCGAGACAAAGTATTTTATTACAAGATGTAGTTATTGAAGGACTTAGTATACCTGTAATGATAAAGGGAGATACTATTGAGTTTAACACTGTATTTTTCAAAACAGATACAAATGCGATGATAGAAGCATTAATTAAAAAATTACCCGGAGTAGAGATTGATAATGAAGGGAATATAAAAGCTCAGGGAAAGGAAGTAATGAAAATATATGTAGATGGTAAACCTTTTTTTGGCGATGATCCTAAAATGGCGACCAGAAATCTTCCAGTAGATATGTTTGAAAAGATTCAGCTTATTGACAAAAAAAGTGATCAGGCTATATTTACACAGGTAGATGATGGCGAAACTGAAAAAATAATGAATTTAATTACAAAAAGAGGAAAAAAAGATGGTTTATTTGGCAAATTTTCTTTCGGAGCCGGGAATGAAGAGAGGTATGATGGGAGTGCTAATCTTAACTGGTTTAAAAATGCAAGACAACTTTCTATTATCGGGAATATAAATAACATTAATAATATCAGATTTAATGACTTTGCATCTTTAGATCAAACGTCAAAATCCGATAAAAATTCACTTAATAAAAATTCAACGTCTTCTTCAGGAATTTATTCAGCTAATAGCAATGGAATCAATAAATCTGGTTCTGTAGGTATTAACTTTAGAGATAGTATTGGTTCTAAAATAAGTTTTGCAGGAAGTTATCTTTATTCAGAGAGTGAAAACAAGAAAGATCTTTATAGCAGCCGGCAAACATTTTTGACAGACTCAGTTTATATAACTAATAATCATCAGAAAAGCACAACAAATCCACGTAATCATACTATAAACCTTCAATTTGAATATACACTGGATTCAATGAATTCTATTTTATTAAATCCCCATTTCAAAATAAATAATACAAATTCAGATCAGATTAACAGTTATATTTCTAATGGGCAGAATACCAATCTTTTTAATACAAGTGACAGCAAAAAGACAAGAGAAAAGCAGACATTAAATGCAGATATTGAATTACTTTTAAGACACAAATTCAAAAAACCTAGAAGGACTTTATCGTTGTTACTGAAAGTAGCTAATAATCCGGCAACTAATGAAGGTAACAATCTTTCCTATAGTAGTTATTATAAAGCTAATATTTTAAAATATGATACAGTAGATCACTATAAGGACAATACAAAAGAAGAAATTAATGTTGAAGCGAAAATGTCATATACTGAGCCGATTGCATACAATAAAGTAATGGAAATAAACTATCAGTTCAAACAGAAAAAGAATATATCTGATCGTAAAACCTTCGATTTTAATACAATTACGAATGAATATGATATTCCCCATCTAAGTTTAAATAATAATTATGAAAATACCTTTCAAAATCATAAAGTTGGAATTAATTTAAAAGTATTTAAGTATAAATGGGATTATACAATTGGAGCCGGTATTGAACCTTCTTCATTAATAAGCAAACTGGTAGATAAAGATTCAACGATTACCAGAAACCTGGTAAAATTTTCACCACAGTTTATTTTAAATCTAGTTCCCCGCAAAGGTAAAAAGCTAACACTAAAATATAAGGGCAATACTATACAACCAAATCTGGATCAGCTTCAACCTGTTATTGATAATTCAAATCCTCTTTATATTTATATAGGAAACGCTGGTCTTCAACCTGAATTTGCTAACACATTGACAATAAGTTATAATTCAACTAATCTAAGTAATTTCAATTATTTTTTCTCAAATATTGTTGTCGAAAATGTGATGGATCAAATATCAAATTCAATAAGCTATGATTCATCCGGTGTTCAGACTACCATGCCTGTAAATGTAAATGGGAACTATTCCTTGAACTTGAATGCGGGAATTGGAAGACCTATCAGGAAATTTTTTCTGAATTTTGGATGTAATACCGGTTTTATTAATGACATTAATTTTTTGGATCAGCAACGTTTTTCAACAAAAGTGTTAAGTCTGGGTGTTAATTCCCGGATTAATTATAATGGAGATAACCTAAGTTTTTCACCCATTGTTAAAGTATTATTCAACAAAGCCTGGTATGATCTTAACAATCGACCGGATGCTCAATATTTAAATTATATTTTAGGATTTGAATTTCAGGCAAATATTTTTTGGAATATAAAAATTGGTTCTGATATACAATATATTAATAATACAACTTATGGCATGGACTATAATTTGGATATGACGATATGGAATGCTTTTATCTCTCAACAAATTTTTGCGAGCAAGAAAGGAAGCATTAAGTTTCAGGTATATGATATATTAAAACAAAATAAGAGTATGTTCAGAAATACATCCGATAATTATGTAGAAGATATCAGGGTTAACAATCTCTCACAATTTTTTATGCTTAGTTTCTCTTACAGTTTTGGTAAATTTCAGACTAAACAGCTAAAATCCAAATCTTCGGGAAGTAAGAAAAATAAAAACAAAAAATAAGGGATACTAAAAATCAATTCTGATCAGTAAATTTAAAAGGCTTTGAAATTATATTAATTTCAAAGCCTTTTGTGGAGCTGCAGGTAACAAGACCCATCCCTTCAAAACGATATAATACAGATATTT
>JBMOKG010000063.1:0-26096 GCA_049315385.1 Bacteroidales bacterium | reverse complement strand
CAGTATAGTTTACAGTTACTGTTGGAGCTGCATCACCATAAGTAATATCTGATGCAGAAGTTGTTACTTCAAGATTCGCTTTTGTAATTTCGCCGGTTTCGCTTCCGTTAGCTAAGCTATAATTTGATGCTGAGCCAATATCAGGTAAAGTGGCATCTACTAAAGTATAGGTAATAACAGTGGCTGGATAGGTATTAACATTGGCTGATGGATAATCAGCTGCTACTGCTGTTACGGATAATGTTTCGCCAAATACAAAGCCTGATAGAGTACCCGGAGTTACAGCACCTGCTGTTGTAAAACTATCATATATTTTTGAAGCGATGGTTGAACCAATAATGGTTAACGGTTTTGGGGTAATGGTAACGGTTACTTCGGTTCTGTCATTGCTATAGCAAGTTCCGTTGTAAGAGGCAGCCCATGCTGAAACAGAACCTACATTGGTAATAGCAGGAGCTGTAATGGATGATCCACCCGTTGAATTGGCAAACCAAACAATACTTTCACCTGGAAGTGCAGCAGTTGCTGTAACGGTATATGCTGAACCATCATATTCGTAAGTTTGGGTAGTAGTAGAAGGAGCAGCTACAACAGGAGGTTCTATAATATCCAATGGATTCACCAGAGAAATTGTACATGTTTTATGTAATGAATCCTGTATCAATACATTATAAGATGTTAGATTTGTTAATGAGCCAAAACTACCACTTACAGAATAATGTGCACCACCATCAATTCTATATTTATAATAACCGGAACCACCGGCTGGGTTGGTGATAGTAATCGTTCCATCTGCTGCACCATTGCAGCTAATATCTGTATGTGCAACACTGGCAGATAAAATAGGTAGTTCTGTAATAACTACAGCAGGTGTTATTGCTATTTCGCATCCATTGGCACTTCTTGCAGTAATGGTATAAGTTCCTGCAGCAAGACCTGAGTGTGCAAGGCCATCAATAATTTCAGAAGGATAAGAAACCCAGTTTGCGCCTCCGTCATAGGTGTATTCATAAGGAGTTACGCCACCTGTTGGATTCATGGTAATGGTTGCAAGTGCAGCGCCAAAACAGGTATTATCAGTATGTGAAGCTACCGTAGCATTAAATGCAGTAACTGTATCACTATTACCAGGCATGCTATTGACTCCATACCATGGAGAATAGGTTATATTTGAAGAAACGGTCCAGCCTTCACCGCAAAGATTGGCAGTTTCGATAGGTCCTTTAGCACTTCCATACCAGTTGCTAACAGCATTAAGGGCATTATTTGAAGTAATGGCAGTTCTGTTTAAATTAAATCCGCCAAAAGAGTTGTTATTAATCGTCATCGTATTGGCACCTGTATTATTAATGGCAGTTCCAGCAGTAGGTACATTATCGAAATTATTACCGGTAATGGTCATAGGTGAACCATAATTATCTATAGCTAAAGGAGTATCGGTAAAAAAGTTATCAGTTATTAAAACTGAATTTGTATTAGTAACAGGATTTAGAATATCTGAGGTAAAATTTCCTTCGAAGAAGTTTCCAGTAATATTAACAACACCTGCAGTACTTCCTGCAATATCAATACCTATAGTATTAATCATAATTGTATTTCCCTGAATGGTTCCACCACCGGCACCTGATTCAAGAACAATCCCTTTGTCTACTGAATTTATTAAACTTAAATTTTTAATAAGATAATTATCAGCATTAGCATGTATTTTTATTGCATAAGGATTTGCACTTAAAACACCGAACAAATCCTGAATTGTTACATTATCAGCTACAATATCAATAGATCCGTCAATTTCAGGAACATCACCTAATTTAGGTTGTAAGGTAATTTCTTTATCAATGTAAAGGTTTTCAGGATAAACGGAGGTACTTCCATTGGAAATTTTAATAACATTTGTATTAACCGTAGGAGTAGCATCAATGGCTTCCTGTATGGTAAGATAACAAAGACTGGTTGAAGTATTGGTAACAATACCGGTTTTTACAACTTTGGTATTATCCATATCGTTTTCAGGGCAATTATCTCTTTTGGCTGTAACATAATATTCTGCATCAGCCAAACCAGACCACGTTTTTGGAGAACCATTACCTGTAATAGAGTCCACAGCTATGGCATCTTTATATAATTTGTAAGTAACATCCCATGTACTTCCATAAGTATAGTTACCTTCAGTATTTATGGTTACAGAACCATTTCCTGAACCGCAATAAACACCCCATGAATTGGCATCTATGGTGTAATCGGTATTTTCAGTACCGGAAAAATCTAAGGTTTCAACTGTTGGGGCATCATAAATCCACTTTTCTCCTGAAACAGCAATATAGCCACCAGGAATACTACTGCTGGTAAAACCTGTTGAAGGTGTTGAAGGACCGGGAGCAATCAAAATTTTATATTGACCGGGAGTATTAAATAAACCGGTAAAATCTCTGGCAGCACCGGGTAATGAGAGAGGCCCTGCAAAATATTGAATTCTGTTGTATACATCGGCAGTACTTATACGGTATAAAGTATAATAGTAGCCGGTTCCGTAAGGTGAAGGCTGCGCATCAACACCAATTGCAGTACTGCCGGAAGGGTAACATTTATTGGTTCCGGTCATATTCTGAGCATTGCTGCTGAAAACAAATGTCATAACAAAAAGCATTATGAGCAATGAAATGCGGAATAGCTGGCTCCATCCAAGCCTGGTTTCCCTGATTTTTGAATTGTAAATCTGTCTCATTTTTTAAATATTTAATTATTAAGGTTTAATTTTAATTATTTTTTTATCTCATTGATTACAAACAATATGCCGGAGTCGCTTCTGGCGTCATCCGGCATATCGCTGATAAATTTATTTTGTTATAATTATTTTTTGATTATTGGAAGTACTTCCTGTATAAACACGTAAGGTATAAACACCAGCCGACAAATTGTTTAAGCTGATTTTTTCTTTATAACTTCCTGCAATCCTGGTATTATTTTCAGTAGTACTCACGAGCTGACCTTCGATATTATAAATTTCAGCACGGAAACTTCCGTTTTTATCCATGGTGTATTCGATGTTCAACACATCTCTTGCAGGATTGGGATATACAGAAAACAGATCCGTTGTAGTTCCGCCAATTTCAGCAATGGATACCAGTGCATCTTTGTATACAAGACCGTCAACAGCTGCAATTTCACTCAAAGGATTGCTGTTCAAGGTAAAATGCAAATCTTCAGCATTTTTTCCTTTGGCAATGGCATGAATGGTTAGGATTGTTTCGCCCTGAGCAACAGCTACAGTTTGTAAAGAAGCCCAGCCAATTCTAAGGATGTTTTGATCCGTTACAAAGAAAGGTGCTTCATTACCCTGATTTGGCATGCTGATTCCAGTGATATCGAACTTAGAAGCATCAAAATCAAGTATCAAAGAAATAGCACCCATTTGCATATTGCTTTCAGCCCTTACAGGAATTTCAATTTCTCTGGAAGTAGCAGCAATTTTTCCACGACTGATGACATCAAGATTTGGTCGTTGGGTAATTTTATTACCACTTGGAGGAAGATAAGAAAAATCCACATCACCGGCACAGGCACCTATAATATTTACAACAACATTATTGGTAGAAAACGCAATGTTAGTCAATCCGGTAACAGGTGAAACAGCATTAGCTGCAGAGAATACCCATCTTGGAATCTGGAAACTATTAGGATTACCAGCTATGTATGCAGCTTTCACTGTATTAGCATCAGCAATTAAAATAGCAGGTGGAGTGGTAGGAGATATAACATCACCGGCAATTTTTCTAACAGCAGGAGATGTTGACAATGGAGCAACACCGGATGAGTGGCGTTGTTCAAGTAAATAGTCAGTAGCATTAACACCACCCCAGGTAGTGAATGTACCACCGGAATTAGCTGAACTTACTTCTAAGTAGTAATTACCGGCTGGCATTCCTGTAAATTCATAAATTCCTGAATGACCAGGATCGCTTGTATTCCATGTTCCAACTGTAGCACCACCCGTAGTATTTTTTAATGTTACAATAACACCATTTAATGGCGTTTGAGCATTGTTGGCATATTTAATGGTACCGTAGATTTTAAGTAAAACAATTACATCAAATGAACAGCTAACTGCATTAGATGATGCATCTGTAGCAGTCCATTGAACAGTAGTAGTTCCTGCGTTGAAAATTTTACCGGCCAGTGTGGTACCAGTTCCTGTAGTAGCTCCGCTTAAAACATAAGCAATGCCAGTACCGGGACAGTTATCACTGAATGTAGGATTAAATTCACTTCCAACAGCTGTATATGTATTACCGCTAGCCAGTGGTGATCTTGTCTGATTTGCAGTACAGGTAATAACAGGATTTTGATTGTCACTTACCGTTACGGTAAATGAAGCTGTTGCAGGAGTTGAACAACCATTGCTTGCAGTAACCACAACATTGGTAACGCCTTTGTTGAAAGTTGCGCCTGAGCCTGTACCACTTCCGGTAGCAGTGGTTACACCGCTAAATGAATAGCTTAAAGTTGGCAAAGGCGTTCCTGAAGGTGTTGCAGTATAAGTAGCTGTACCGGCACAGGTATTTGAAACGGTTGAAGCCGTTTTTGGACCAGGATTTGAAACAGCAGGAGCTGTAAAAGTATTTCCAACTACAACAGCTGAAGCCAATGTAACAGTTGAACTATTGATTACGTCAGTTACTACTATGTTATATGTACCGGCAGGAATTCCAGTAATATTTTTGGTAGTATAGCTACCTGGAGTCCAGAAATAAGTATAACTACCAGAACCTCCACTTACATTAATATAAATAGAACCAGTATTTGTACCGGGACATCCTGCATCAATTTTGTAGTTAAGTGTTGCTTCCACAGCAGAACCTGTACAACTACCCGGAACAGGTTGGAAACCTGGAGTAGATGGTTGATTGTCAGTTCCATTGTTTAACCATGGAGAATAGGTAACATTACCTGTAATTCCGGCGGCAATAGCAGCAGCTACTGTTGTACCCCACCAGTTACAGGTTGCGGCTACAGAAACGCTAGAATTGTTAACAACACCCATATTTAGGTTTGTAAAACTGTTATCTGTCAGAGTTGTAATACCTGTTGCTGAAGCATCATAAGTTCTGTATCCTATTGTGCTTGTATAATAAGGTGATGATCCGATGTTGGCATCAATCTTATTATTGTTGAAATTTGCCTGGGGAGCTGATCCTGAGCCCTGTGTGCCAAATGTTCTTGCCTCCATGCCCCGGAAAGTAAGCTGTTGTGTCCATGCACCATATACCTGGGCTTTTAGACCTGCACGGTCGTTTGGTGCTACCGACACTTCGTTTTGTGACCAGGTCACCTGGGCAGCGCCATTTGTCTGGTAGTTATTGTACAAGCCAACCGATCCTGCCGTAATGGTGTTGCGCTGGATAGTCGCCGGTGTTGTATGTCCGTAAGGCATGTACTGGATCCCGGTATTTGTATTCAGGAACTGGTTGTCTTGTATTGTACCAGACGTTGCTTGCACATAAATACCACGGTTGTAAGGACTGTTTACATTTGGTCCGCAATCAACATAATTGCCTTCGACCATCAAACCAGTGCGATAATCTGTCATTGAATTATCAGTAAGTATGTACATTGGAATAACTGAGCTATACATTCTGTTGTTACGAATGGTTAAGTTATTGACCTTTTCAGTTAAAATAAGGTAATGGCCAAAAAGTCCACTTGTGATTGTAGCGTCCTGGCATTTGAGGTCAAATCCGGCAATAGTAACTCCAGATAAATTGGTTCCAACATAGATTAGTCCAGTTTCGTCAGCTGCGCCGACTGGGAACTGTATAACAGCTTCAGGAACACGGCTTCCGTTTCCAGCGATAGTAGCATTAGGACCATTTAAAGTAATAGCTTTAGTAATATTAACTATTTCAGAATAAGTTCCAGCTGCAGCAGTAACTATATCATTATTTAATGTAGTTGCAGCATCAATAGCTGATTGTATGGTTGCATAACCATGAGTACCGCCTAAAGCATGAGTTACAATAACAGGATAACCTGAACAGGCTCCACCATCAGAAATCTTGAAAGGAACATAAGTAACTGCACCGCTGATTTTAGCTGCTACTTCAGAAGGAACAGCAGTACCCCACCAGTTGCATGAAGCATCAAATGAAGTAGCGATATAGTTTTTAACATTCAGGTCATTGTTAATAAACGAATTATTATTCAGCGTAATACCAGAAACAGTCGAACCTGTGCCTACATAAAAAGCTCCTCTGTTGCCAGTTGCTAAATCTTTAAACATATTTCCGGTAGCAGTTAATGTACCAGCAAATGATGTTGAAGGATAGGTAAGAATACCGGGGCGGTTCAGCTTCTCAAAAGTATTATTTTGTATTACAACATCCGTATTTGGTGATGCAAGTATGAAACCTCCAGAATAATCTGAAGCCGGGACGGTTGTATTTGTTACTGTGTTACCGGATATTGTGCCGTGCACACTATTCAAATTTAGTACATAACCAAAATTGTCAAGCCATACATTATCAAGGATACTGACGTGTGGCGTGTAATTGGGGGCATCCATTAAAATTCCATTGGAATTTGCGTTTCCTGTAAAGTAACAATCCCATAAGTTAAAATTGAAATTGGTATGACTACCGGTTATCCACCATTGGGCATATCCTTCACCTTGATATCCTGTATATAAATTATGTTCAAATGTCCAGGTGCTGTTTGATGTAGCGGAGTAAAACATTTGACTTGTTGATGCAGCACTGCTCATATCTAGTTTGAAGCCTTTAAATACTACAGTAATACCATTGGCACTTGCAGTAATAGCATCTGCACCGGTTGTTGGTGCAAGAATAGCTTCAGCAGCACGTGTGCCTGAATTTGGCGTTTGTGTTGCATTAGGTCCTAAAATAGTAAGTGATTTACCAATGGTTAAGGATTCAGGATAGGTTCCTACAGCCACGTTCACAGTATTGACTGCCGTTGCAGCATTAATACCGCGTTGGATACTTGCAGAGGCTGGTGTTACATATACATTATCAGCTTTTACGCGAACAAAACCTAAACCTAATGCATCTGTTGCATGGCCTATCTGATCTTCTATTTGATAACAATCAGCAAGAGTACTTCTGTCTAAAGTTGTACCTGAAGTGATATGTTTAAAAATAGCTGATGTAGCATCTACATTTGATGAAGACCATACACCCAAAGTTTTTAATGTAGTGTTACCGATATTCAAAGAAGAAGAACTAGCACTCTCAACTAGAAATTGTGGAGTACCTGCCCAGCCAGATCTATTACCTGCACTAACAGATGAAACATCCACGTTATTCAAACTAACGTTGCTTAAATCAGTATATGTTCCGAAATAGAGCCCAGATTTAGGAACACTTCCTGAAATTGTCATGCCGTTAATTGTAATATTCCCAGCCGGAGCTGTCAATGTTTGTGGTGTAAATACAACACCATGCCCATTTGCTGTGTGATTAGCTACAACAGTTATATTTGTCAGCGTAGCATTTCCCTTGAAGCCATAGAACGATAAGTCATGGAGCCCTGCACTATTGGCATTTGAACTACAGTTATTGGTAAATGAGCAATCTGTAAAATTGAAATCCGTACCCACATTATTGGATGAACTCGCATTATAACTGAATGCCTGCCATCCATTGGAGTTCATCTCACAATCACTTACCGAAAGGCCGGTAAATGACGGACAAGCAGAAGCTATCCTAAGACCATTATTATTGTTGTTCGACAAAAATGAATTGGATATGATTGCATCGGTTACCGTACCGGTACCTGCAAAACTGATCCCATACTCATTGGACAGCGCATAAACATTATCAAAAGTAAGGAAGCTTGATGAAGTTGCATTGGTTACATATATACCACTGGATGCTCCACCGGTAACCCTAACGTCTTTAATGATAAGCCTGCTTGATGCATCGCTTCCTGAACCTGTAACTGTGATTGCAGAACCCGAAGATACAGAAATCACTGTCCCAGATGTACCACTTCCGGCACCGTCAAGTGTGATACGTTTGTCAACAGTTACATTTTCGTTGTATGTTCCGGCAGTTACCAATATGGTTGCGCCCACAGCAGCGTTGCTGATTCCGCCCGATATGGTATTATATATGCTTTGCGTGGTCCAATCCGCTCCTGTTGTAGCACTTACTGCTGCTGCATTTCCAAAGGTATTGGTTGAAAACAGCGTGGTATAGGAAGGCATGAGGCCGGCTGCATAGGCGGCAATGTGTGAGGAGTTGCTTGAGGCAAAGGTATTGCCTGTTATATTCAGACCGGTGAGGCCTGCCCCAAGGCCAATCCCTTCGGCGTTTCCACTGAAAGTATTATTGGAAACAGTAAGACCTGCCACATTTTCGGTAGAACCGATACCCGCTGTGTTGTTGCGGATAAGGTTACTCGAAACCGTCACGTCACTAACCCATGCGGGAGTTGCGCCACCGGCGAGCGAGATACATGTATTCCAGTTTTCCAGGATGTTGTTGGAAAGGGTGACAGGTCCCGGCACCACGCTAGTGTTACCCAGCAGAATCCCGCGTGAACCGGCCACATTGCTTCCTGTTACGGAGAAACCATCAATGGTAACATTGGCAGAGCTGTTGAGTACAAAGCCTCCGGTTACCACTGATTCAGCATAACGGCTGCCACTTCCGGCCACGCCATAATTAGCACCCTTAAGGGTGAGAGCCATGCTGCCCATGGCCACGGTTTCATTGTAGGTTCCTGCAGCCACATGAATTTCATCATTTGCATTAGCTGCATCAATAGCTGCTTGTATTGTCATATAACTAGTGCTTTGAGTAATATTAGTTACAGGACCTACACCCAAACAATTCATAGGGCTAGCTGATGTAGAGAAAGGTAAAAAGTTAACATTACCTGTAATTTTTGCTGCAACTGCACTAGCAGAGGTAGTACCATACCAGTTACATGTTGCATTAAGTGAATAGCTTGCATTATTATTAATAACTGCTGCATCGTTAGTTGGAACAGAAAAAACGTTATTGTTTACAGTTACGTTACTGAATCCAACCGGACCATTGGCATGAGTTTCATGTTGGTTTCTTAAACGAACTGCTGCGCCAATTGCACCCGATATACTTGGCGTAACTGTGCTAATGGAATTATTCGTGATAGTAATATTTGACTGTAGCTGTTGTGCAATTACCGGAGAGGCGCTTCCTGTATTAAGGGTCACGCCTGAAGAAACCGGTCCAATGGCATTATTGGTTATTGTAAGACCTGTAACACTACGCTGACTTAAAGTGGTTATCCCGAAATAAGCATTGGATATGGTGTTGCCATCAATTGTAATATTCTGGGCTTCACGGTCGGACATACTCACTTGAATGAGCCAGTTCCCATTAACATTTGTCGTTGGGTCGCCCCCAAGGTTAATTATGTTACCATTAATGGTTGCAGTTTGCAATCCATCGGCATTTATACCGCGACGGCCAGCATAGGCTGCATTTGTGTGTGTAATGCAGTTGTTGTTTATGGTAGCATTTGTTACATTAAATACTGCAATAGCAGTAGCATTTGCAAATTGAATATCTTCAATCTTGTTGTTGCTTACTATCCAGTTTGTAGAACCAATACCTCCACCCATTCCAAGTCCGTGTCGAATAGGAATCTGAGCAGTGGTGGCGTGCAAATAATTGTTTTTAATGGTAATGTTACTGCGAACAGTAGCACCACTGGTAGAAGCAATCTGCGCATTGGCACCTGTAAATTCGAACCCGTCAACTGTGATGTTGTCAGTTCCGATAGTGAATGATCCTTGAATAACCGATTCAGCCACGCGGGTTGTACAACCGGATGTGCCATAGTTAGCTCCACGTAGTTCTACTGATTTGGTGATATCAACATTTTCGGCGTATGTGCCAGCACCAACCAATATAACATCACCTGCCAGTGCATAATCAATACGAGGTTGAATTACTGTTCCAATCCTTTTTAAATTAAGAAATTTTGAAGAAGCATCGTAACCACGAACATTATTTGCATTTCCATCAGTTGTTGTAATAACTTTTTTAGGGAAAGTATTGTCATTAAAATAAGAAGCATATGGGAATTGTGCTTGAACAACACCCCATGATTGTATATAACGTGTGTATGCAGCATTGGTAAATGTATTACCGGTAACTGTTGCAGCTCCAACTGGATAATTTAACCATGCTGATCCAGGACTAAGTCCTGCAAATCCTAAGGTTGTCATACCATCAAAAGTACAACCTGTAATACTACGACCTGATAAAGAAGCTGTATTTGAACCTGTCCAACCGGCTCCGTTTGCAATATATACACCACCTGTACTTGTACTACCGGCAAAATGGCAATTAGATATTGTATACGATTGAATTGAACTAACATCGTCTGAAAAATCGCTTGGAGTTCCATTGGTATTATAATTATAGTCTCCAATATATACAGGAGCATTAGCAGTAATTCTGCAAGCATCAAAAGTAAAACCATTACCTACAACTTCGATAGCTTTATCATCACCGGCTGCATTACTACCAAATTGTAAACCACGAAGAGTAATATTATTACCAGCAACTAAAGTACCAGCGTAGCCAAATACATTAGTAGCATTAGTAGTAATAAAAGCAGCAATATCTGCTGTATTAGTAATAGGTATACCATCTGCTTTAACACCTTGAACAGTTATATTAGATTTAGCAGAAGAAAAGAATAAACCAAATTGATAAGTAGCTCCATTGAAAGATGAATTTGGAGCAGTTTCATTATAGGTACCGGGATATACATTAATGACATCATTAGCATTAGCAGCATCAATTGCTTCTTGTATTGTAGCAGCATAAGTATTTTGTGTTTCATTATAAACAGAAGATTGGGTAATAATATTATCCCAATATGCACCATAAGAGTTTGTTGATGAATTTCCATCATAGGCAGTTCCCAAAGAAGCATCATTAAAATTATAGGCTTGCATTATTACATTACCTATATTTATTCCACCATAAGCACTTATGGTTCCAACAAGATTGCCATTCATGTAATAGTTCACGTTATTGCCAACTATTCTTATTTCAAAATTATACCATGTATCATAAGAAGTTGGTGTAGCAAAATTTACCCAACCATTTACATCATCCCAATAACTAAACGATGGCGAAGCACCATCAATATTACGGAATCCCATTATCGGGTAAGAAGCTGCATTATTTGAAGCATCAAAGGCTGTTGCCCATATATTTGATCTGCGGTGATTGGTTGCCCAATCAGCTGGCAAATAGAGAGAACCTTTCAGAACAGTTGCATTTAATCCATTTTGATCAAATTTCCGTCCCTGAGTGTTGTAAAAAGTAAATCCATATCCAGAAGGACGATTTGCCAATCCGTCATTTGTGCCATCAATTGAAATTTTAAGAACATTACTTCCTAAAGAGTTATCAGATACAAATGCTGCAGGAGCATATCTGTCAACATACCACTTACCACTAACTTGTGTAGCAGATAATTGTGGATTAGAGTTGAAAATTTCATTTAGGTATGTATTCTGTGCAATTGCACTACTACCTAATAGTACTAAAATAAGAAACAGCGTAGCCATTGGCTTTAGCAATTCTCTAAACTGATTTAATTTGTAAGACTTTTCCATATCTAAAAATTTATTAATTAATAATTTGATAATTGATAATAAGTAAAGTATTGAATTATATTTTTTTGTTTTTTTGAAAGTAAGTGCTTAAAAAAAGGTGAATCCTTGTTGTGGTTTTTCATAATCATTGGTTTTAATTGGTTTATTTTATCTTTAATTTTAAATTTTCAATTATAATACATAATTGTACCAAAAATAGCCTTATAGCTTAGTAAAAAGCTAAAGTGCTAATTTTTAATACATTTTAAAACAAAAGCCTTAAAAAAAGCTGTTATTTTTTGTTAAATAATGATTTTTAACAAAATCTCACTGCAAATATACTATATAATTTAGCTATTTTTATTAATTTATTATAAAATATTTTTTTTTAACACATATAAGAATGTAGTTTTATACTTAATATTGAAGTTTTGGTTACAAAAAAGGTTATTGGTTATTGGTTATTGGTTACTGAGCTTTTGCGAAGTCCCGAGCTAAAATTTCTTACGAAGCATGAGTTAGAAATTGTAATTCGGGATTGGTGATTGAATAATTGAATAATTGAATAATTTTAATTCAAAATTCAAAATTCAAAATTCAAAATTTATAATTCAAAATTCATAATTCATAATTAAATTCATACCTTATATATATAGTAACAAAAAATTGTAGTAATTGTCATTTTACTCTACATTCTGTTTTTTTTGTAAATATAATCCAATTCATTGATGGAGGATGTAGGACTTTTCCTAAATTGTTGTAGGATTTTTCTTACAAAGAGAGGATTCTTTTATGTGTTAAAAAATGGGTAAATAAAACTTAGGTTAAGATACCGAAAAAGCCTGGAGTGCATATTTTTTTGGTGATATGCTAATACACAACTAAGCAAAGTAATAATTATTACTTTACGCATTTAATAACAATATATTAGTCAATGTTGTTTAGTTATGGATTTTAAGTATCCAAAGATTTTTAACGCAAAGAACGCTGAGAATACGCAAAGAACCGCAGAGCCATTATTTGTAGAATTTCTTTGCGTAACGCTGCGGTAAAATATGATATTTTCTGCTAACTAAACTACATTGATTCATAATTCATAATTCATAATTCATAATTAAATTCATACCTTATATACATAGTAACCAAAAATTGTAATAATTGCCAGCTTCTCCTCTTTCTTATTTTTTTGTAAATATAATCCAATTCATTGATGGAGGATGTAGGACTTTTCCTAAATTGTTGTAGGATTTTTCTTACAAAGAGAGGATTCTTTTATGTGTTAAAAAATGGGTAAATAAAACTTAGGTTAAGATACCGAAAAAGCCTGGAGTGCATATTTTTTTGGTGATATGCTAATACACAACTAAGCAAAGTAATAATTATTACTTTACGCATTTAATAACAATATATTAGTCAATGTTGTTTAGTTATGGATTTTAAGTATCCAAAGATTTTTAACGCAAAGAACGCTGAGAATACGCAAAGAGCCGCAGCGTCTTTATTTGTTGAATTTCTTTGCGTAACGCTGCGTAAAACTTTGCGGAACTCTGCGGTAAAATGTGATATTTTCAAATACTTAAACGACATAAATATATTAGAATGGAATTATAATTAAAGTCGTAGGAATTTATGTTCATTTCAACATTAAGTCGTACGATTAAATGTATTTTTAATACACCTAATAACCTAATAACCTAATAACCTAATAACCTAATAACTTAATAACTTAATAACTTAATAACTTAAGACTTAAAACCTTTTACTTCCCCTTCTCACAAAATCTTGAATAATTCAAAATTCCATCCTTGTCACCCTTATCGGCAGCCATCTTAAAATACTTACAGGCTTCCTCGTTGTTTTTAAGGTTTTTAAAATTCACACCTCTGAGATTGTAAAGATTTGAATATTTCAATCCTTTTTCATTTATCAAAATTTCAAGGTCCTTAATACTTTTAGCATATTCTTTCAGAAAATAATACGAAAATGCTCTGTTGCTAAGGGCTTCAATAAATCCGGGGATTTTTACCAAAAGATCTGAATACAAACGTACTGCCAAACTATAATTGTTTGCTTTATAGGCTGCTGTTGCAGCATTGTATAAACTCTGGGAAGGTATTAACATTACTTTAGTATTCAATGCAGTTTGACTGCTTATAATCAGGCTGTCTTCAGGAAAATACGTTGCAGCAGTATCAATTAATTGAATAGCTTTCTGATAATTACCTGAATTATAGTAAAATGAGGAAGCATATAACCATGCTTCTTTATTAATTTTCTTAATACTTAAATATCTGTCAATAATACATCTAACTTGTTCTTGCAAACCTTTTTGCTGTAAAAGATTACAAAGAAAAGAAATTGCTTTAAAATCAATTGGTTTCATACTATACATTATCCTTGAATAGAACAAACTACTATCGATATTCAAAATATTATAATAAGCTTCAGCCATTAGTCCTTTCGAAAGTGCATCATTAGGATTGGAATGATCTGTTGAAAGAATGGCTATTGCCTCTTCATTTCTATTTTCTTTAATCAGATAACGGGCTTTTTGAACTGCAATAGGCACAGCCGTTGAACTTAAATTAGGGAAAGAAGGAAATCCATCCATAAAAATCGAGGCAGATTGTGTAAGTTTTCCTTTTTTAATATCAGAAGCAATCAGGCTTTGGAGTTTCAGAGATTTGAAATTCAACCTAAAAACATAAATAGTAGATGACATTAACAATGCAAAAAGTAAAATTAAAGGAATGCTTAAAAAGCCCTTGTAATTTTTCTTATTGTTAAGTATAGATTGAAATGAATTTTTAAGAAAAATTCCGAATCGCTGAAACATGGAATTTTCACCTAAGTTAATTATTTCTTTTTTCTGAATATTTTCTAAGCGGAATAAATAAATAGCTGCAATACTAATTCCTATGTAAATAGCAAACAAAGATTGTATTTCGGGTCTGTCCTGAGGGAAATTAAAAAAGGCATCAAAACTATAGCAAATTAATCCGAATGCAGTAAGAAAAAACAATGACAGCCAATCTGAATTATATTTTTTAAAAATTGCTTGAACAAAAAATCCAATAATTAAGATAAAAATCGCTGTAAATAAGATTCCACCAAAAATCCCTGATTCTGTAGTGATTTCAATAAAATCATTGTGTGCTTTAATTTGATATGAATATCCATTTGTTATCAAATTCTCTTCTTTTAAAGTAAGAATTTTCCAATTTCCAAGTCCAACTCCTAAGAAGGGTGATTCTTTGAAAACATGCCATGAACGCAACCACCCTTCCAACCTTTGTGTTTTTGAACCATCAGAACCAACAATAGTAGATAACCTGTCTTCCACACTTTTATTAGCAAGATCTCTATTTTTTGGATACAAAGTACGTTGAGTTTGTGAAAAAATGAAAAATGAAAATGCAAGACTAATCAAATAAATACCACATAAAATTAAACCCGATCTTTCTTTTAATTGCATATACCTGATAACCAAAAGCATTATAACCAATACACTTAAAACAAAAGTTCCTATATAGAAAGCCCTTGCACTCATAAAAAAAACAGCAGTTAATGCCATAAAAATGCAAATTACACCTAATATTCTAATCCATTTTTTGTAAAAAATCATTAAATAAAGTGCAAAGGGTATCTTTACAAAAATTGATGAAACAAAAATATTTTTATTAGAATAAACTGAAACCAGTTCACGAAGTTCAATAATAATTCCATTTATGTATTTATAGATACCCGAAAATACTGTTATGCTGTCAATTACAAGAAGCATACACATTGCAGTACTTAAATACAATACATTCCGTTTATCTTTAATAATGAGAATAGAGATCAAATAAGCTGCAGTAAAAGTGGTGAAAATCTTCGCAAAGTGCAGTATAGATTCATATACATTGATGGCTTTAAAAAAGGAAAGTAAGGAGATAACCATCAAGCAGGTATAAGCAATCCCAACTTTGTTTGAAAAAAAAGCAGTATAATATGCTGACTGAGTTTTAAGATCCTTTCGGCTAAACAGAAATAAGAAAGTAATCAGATTAAGAATTGCCAGTGCAAGAAACTTAGGTCCGTTTGAATCCAGCGCTTTCAGATTTGGGGTAAGTATTGTAATAAATCCATACGCCAGAAGAAAGAACAGATAAATAATATTTACAGGTGTTTGAGGCTGTTTTTTCAATGTCTGAGTTGCACCTTTATGAATTGTTTTTGCCATAAAAATAAAAATTTGTTGTTGGATTCTAATTAAGACTTATGATCTATACGAAATCCGGTATTTTTCATTAAACTAAGTGTAAAAATACAATAATATTTTAAATGCAGCTAAAATACGATAAAAAATCCAAAAGACAAATTATCACATTGTATTATAAAATCGAAAAACACGCTACTAAAAATATTGTTACTGAAATAATTTTCTTTATCAGTGTTCTATTTAAAAGGTATTTCATCATCAAATTTAACGAATTAATCTAATAGAAAAATTAATTTTTATCAACTTGCTTACCTAATAAGTAAAAAAAAAACATTTAATGTGACATTTAAAATGTATTATCAAACTTTCTGAATTGTCTTTTGAACCCGGATATGCCATATCCCTGACGGGAAACGCTGATTTAAACGGATTTTAACATCAACAAATCCAGAAATATATAAAAAAAATGCTGCAAATATCCGCGTTTACGGAACGTATCAGTTTCATCCGCGTTCTATATAAAAAATTTTTATCATCGAATTTAACGAATTACACGAATAAAAAAAGAGTCTGCATCAATTGATACAAACTCTTTTTTATTGGTTATTAGTTTATTAAGTTAATGTAGTTTCAATGACTTATTTTCAAATTTTCAAATTATTTAAATTCTCAAATTGTTTAAATTTTTAATTCTATTTACTTCCAGTTAAGTTTTATATTTTGTGTCCCGACTGAGGTTTTTACCCTTACAAGATAAACGCCGGTATTCAAATCTAACTTAGCTGTAAACACATTTTTGTTGCCTTTCTCTGATTTATATACAATTGCACCAGTTACAGAGTATACTTCAATTGTTTGCAATTCTTCTCCTGTTTGAGCAATGATATTTAATTCATTGTTGTATTCAAAAACCTTAACATCAGAACTAATCAGAGGAGCATTTACATTTCCGAAACGGATAAAGAATCTACCGGAAATCAAATCAGTTGGAAATTCAAATTCATAGGATGTATTTTCAGACAAACTAATCACTTTAGCTTTCAAACGATCTTCGAGATAAAGCTGTTCTTTGCTTTCCAGTGCAAAAGCTGTTATTTTAGCTTTTTTGCCGGCATTTCCTTTCATTATAACAGGAATAACAGTATTCGAAGTTTCATTGACAGTATTGATAATTAAAGGTTCTCCAGTGTTTGATAGTGAATAGATTTCAAGTGGTAATGCATTGAATAGTTTTTCGGAATCAAATTTGTCAAAATCAGATTTTGCATCAGAATTTTTACAAATTGCCAACTCATCAGTTCCTTCATCTGTTTCAGCTTTCAAACGAACTAAGATTTCTGTATTTGAAAAATTCTTGTAATAGTTTGAAGTAGTATGCGTCCTTGCAGAATTTGAGAATACCAACTTAGGTGAAGTGTATATAGCTTTTACAAAGAAACCCTGCAAAGGAGCGATATACGGTGTAGTTCCTGCGGGAACTCCCACATTGTTACAGGAATTAAAGGTTCTCAAATAAGAAGTATTAGTAAGCGGTGTTACATTTGGATATAATGTATTATCCCACAAATAAAGGGTATTGCTTACATTGGTCAGACCTAATAAATTCCAGTTTAGGAATGAAGTAAAAGGATTTGCCATTAAGTTCCAGCTCTGATTAGCTCCTGTTCCATTGTACATCAATGATACCGTGTTATCAATAACATTCGGACTGTAATAAAGATTTCCACTTAAAGATGCAGTAAATGTAATGTTTGGTTTAACCGCATAGCCAACTCCCGGAGCTAACTGATAAAAAGCAGAAGTTTGATTTGCTTCCCAATTAATGCCATTGGTATATGGTTTCATTTGAACACTTCCACCTAAAGGTGTAATACTGGAAAGTACAGCTCCCATATTTTTCTTAAACGGAGAACCAAACAAATGCCATGCATTGCTTAATGATCTTTGAACAGTAGCCGGTAAATTAACTGTATTCTGAATTAAAGAAGCTCCTGAGGCAATTACTAATCCACCAATTCCTTTTGCTGTATTATTAATATTACCTGTTACTGTAAATTTACTTCCAGTTGTCAAAGTAAGAGATTTTCCGGTTGTTATGGTAATATTATCTCCTGGTCCACTGATACATAAACCTAAAAGATGTGTGCTATTGTCAAAGATAACGTTTTTATCAACAACCAATGTTGAAGTTAATGTAATTGTTAATCCATCCAATGAAGAAGCAAACCGAATAACTCCATTATTTGTAATGTTTGCTAATGCTTCGCGCAAAGAACCTGGTCCTGAATCATTCGTATTGGTAACTATAATATCACTACCTGAAGGCGTAAAGAATGTTAGCTGCATACCATAAGCTGTACCAATAGTATTGGTAGCATA
Source organism: Bacteroidales bacterium (assembly GCA_049315385.1). Taxonomy (GTDB): domain Bacteria; phylum Bacteroidota; class Bacteroidia; order Bacteroidales; family JACABE01; genus JACABE01. The sequence goes on along the minus strand of JBMOKG010000063.1, from coordinate 7,896 downwards.
AGCTTTAATATAATAAGTATTTCCTGCAGATAAGCCTAAAATTGAAGATACAAAACTGCCATTACCTGAACCATCTGTAGTTAAGTTATCTAGGATAGTTGGTGCTCCACTGGTATTCCAGCAAACGCCCCTTGCAGATACAGCAACTCCTCCGTTAGCGGTAACATTTCCACCACCTAAAGCAGTAGTAATTGTTATTCCTGTAATTGCAGCTGTACTTACTGTCGGAATTCCATGAGTGATTGCAGTAATAGAATTTGAATTGAGACTGGTACAACTTGCATTATAAGATCTTACTCTGTAATGATAAGTTGTATTTCCTGACAACCCTGTAATCAACTGAGAATTACCTGAAGAAACAGTAAGGTTATTATAACCAGGGACAAAGCTTGTAAATGAAGCAGAAGTTGAAACATCTATTTTATATCCACTTACCGCAGCAACAGTATTCCAATTGGCTGTAAAACTGTTAGCAGATATCAGAGTTGCAGAAGTTGTAGTTGGGAAATTAGGTGTCGCCGGTTGATTATCTATTGTAAATGAAGCAGGAGGTGAAACACATAAACTTGAATTTCGTGAAGTAATATTATAAGATGTTGTTGCTGTAAGACCTGCAAAAACTCCAGTTGTATTTGTATAATTTACACCATCAATGCTGAAATGAAGACCCGTAATAGTTGAGGTTACAGTAGCAGTAGCATCAGCTAATAAACAACTTGGCTGAGTAACAGTTACGTTTGGCATCAGAGGTGTGGATGGCTGAGAATTAATATTTCCAGTTGTAGCTAAAGAAACACATCCATTTACATTTTTAGCTGTAATACTATAGAAACTACTTGCAGCTATATTATTAAATACTCCTGTCGTATTTGTATAATCAATTCCGTCTTTACTAAAGCTTAGACCAGATAAAGTTGAAGTTACTGTTAAAGTTGCTGTTGATACCGTACAACTTGGTTCTGTCACACTAATTACTACTGGTAATGGATTTACACAATGACCAGGATTAGTTGTCAACGTCTGAACTGTACTTTTGCATCCGGTTGTATTGTTTACACATGCATAATATATAGTCATCGGTGTAGTTTGATTATAAACAGGAGCTGATGTTGTAATACTTCCGCTTAAATCTGTAAAATAAGTCAAAGTGGAGCCGGTTCCGCAATCAATAATGGTATTGAATAAACCACCACCAACAGCGCATCCTGACTGACAAACACTTTCTGTAGCTGTAATCAATGGTACTGATGGATTTGTGCAAATTCCAGGAACGGTTGTCAAGGTCTGAACTGCACTTTTGCATCCGGTTGTATTGTTTACACATGCATAATATATAGTCATTGCGTTGTTCTGATCATAAACAGGTGTTGAAGCTAAAGTAGTAGCGTTTATATCTGTAAAATAAGTCAATGTGGAACCGATACCGCAATCAGTAATGGTATTGAAACTACCACCGCCAACAGCGCATCCTGACTGACAAACACTTTCTGTAGCTGTAATCAATGGTGTAGATGGATTTGTACAGGTTCCGGGAACGGTTGTCAAGGTTTGAACTGCACTTTTGCATCCGGTTGTATTGTTTACACATGCATAATATATAGTCATTGCGTTGTTCTGATCATAAACAGGTGTTGAAGCTAAAGTAGTAGCGTTTATATCTGTAAAATAAGTCAATGTGGAACCGATACCGCAATCAGTTATGGTATTGAAACTACCACCACCAACAGCGCATCCTGACTGACAAACACTTTCTGTAGCTGTAATCAATGGTGCTGATGGATTTGTGCAAATTCCCGGAATGGTTGTCAAGGTCTGAACTGTACTTTTGCATCCGGTTGTATTGTTTACACATGCATAGTAAATACTCATTGCATTGTTCTGATCATAAACAGGAGCTGATGTTGTGGTACTTCCGCTTATATCTGTAAAATAAGTCAAAGTGGAGCCGGTTCCGCAATCAGTAATGGTATTGAAACTACCACCACCAACAGCGCATCCTGACTGACAAACACTTTCTGTAGCTGTAATCAATGGTGCTGATGGATTTGTGCAAATTCCCGGAATGGTTGTCAAGGTCTGAACTGTACTTTTGCATCCGGTTGTATTGTTTACACATGCATAGTAAATACTCATTGCATTGTTCTGATCATAAACAGGAGCTGATGTTGTGGTACTTCCGCTTATATCTGTAAAATAAGTCAAAGTGGAGCCGATACCGCAATCTGTAATGATATTGAAACTACCACCGCCAACAGCGCATCCTGATTGGCAAACACTTTCTGTAGCAGTAATTAATGGAGTTGAAGGGCTATTGCAAATTCCCGGAATAGTTGTCAATGTCTGAACTGTACTTTTGCATCCGGTTGTATTATCCACACATGCATAGTAAATCGTCATTGGAGTTGTTTGATTATAAACAGGAGCTGAAGTTGGAGTACTTCCGTTTATATCTGTAAAATAAGCCAATGTGGAACCTATACCGCAATCTGTAATGGTATTGAAACTACCACCACCAACAGTGCATCCTGACTGACAAACACTTTCTGTAGCAGTGATTACCGGTACAGCAGGAATTGTACAAGTTCCGGGAACAGTTGTCAATGTTTGAACTGTACTTTTGCATCCGTTTGTATTATCTACACATGCATAATAAATAGTCATTGCATTGTTCTGATCATATACAGGTGTTGAAGCTAAAGTAGTAGCGTTTATATCTGTAAAATAAGTTAAAGTTGAGCCTGTTCCGCAATCAGTAATAGTATTGAATGAACCGCCACCCAAAGAACATCCTGACTGGCAAACACTTTCTGTAGCAGTAATTAATGGTGCTGAAGGAGATAAAGGTTGCGCATTTACAATAACATTGCTTACCGCTGAAATATTAGAAGGGACACTTACGCTTCTTACAAATATTTCGTGATTTCCGGTAGCAATATTTGCAAAAACAGGAGAAGATTGATAATTTGCTCCATCAATGTTGTACTCATAATCTGTTCCTAATGGTGCCGTTATTTCGATACTTGCTTTAGAAACTGTACAACTTGGCTGGGTAATATTTACAGTTGCAGCAGCAGGAGTTGTCAATGCTGTAATTACATTTGAATTTGGGCTTGTACTTGAGGTACTATAAGCTCTTACACGATAATAATAATTTGTATTCGGGTTTAAACCTGTCACTGCTTGAGTAGTTCCTGAAACAGAAAGGTCGTTATAAGATGCTAATGCAGATGAACTCTGAACCAATATATTATCTAAGTAAAATCTATTACTTGATGCATTTTTTGCCTGAATTCGGATTTTGGAATTTGCAGTACCACCAGTAATTGCTATTGTTTGAGTTAACAATGAAGCAGGAGGTGTAATATCACTACCAACCTGAACAAAATTGCTTCCATCAGCAGCATGATAAACCTGAACTAAACCTGCATCTGTTCCATATTTTCCCAAATCGAAACTTAAAGTTGCATTACCGCTATTAGCAGATAGATTGATGGTAGGCGTTGTAATAATACCTTTCGTAGAACCTGCTCCTATTTTTGTATAACCTATCATTTCATAAATTGCAGTTCCTGTCCAGCCAGTCGTTTGTAGATATGTATTAAGACTTGAACTTCTATCAGATGTTCCTGCATTTGTAGTAAAACCTGAAAAGTTTTCAGATATCACATTTGATATAAAACCAGAAGTTGTACTTACATCCAACCTATAAGAAGTTGCTCCTGTTACTGCATTCCAGTTAGCTGTAAATCCACTTGCATTTTGCAGACTGGCAGCGGTAGCAACAGGCGCTGTTAAACCGGCAGTAGTAAAACTAACATCGCTTCCGTATACTGTAGTAGCAGCAGATGTTGCATAGGCCCTGAAATGATATAAAGTATTGGGCAATAAATTTATTATATTACTTGAATATACACCTGTTGTTCCGGTTTCTATTGATTTTGAACCAAGAATATCAGGATCAGTGGAAGTACCATAACAAATACCTCTTTCAGAAACTATCTGGCATCCTTCTGAAGTTACATCTCCGCTTAATGTCACAGTAGTAGCCGTAACTGAAGCAGCTGGAGAAGTTGTTGTAACTGTAACGGAGGTATTAATACCTGCAGCTGTTACCGAACGGTTCACATCAGATGCACCACCACCACCAATTACGATATCTCCATTGTAAGATTGAACAGTAACAGGTGTAAATTTAACAAACACTTCCTGACTAAAACTACCACCGGTTTGAGGTAGTGTTAGCGTTGTAGTATAAGTACCAACAGCTAATGTTGAAAAACTAAAGCCATTTAATGCTGCAACTGTAACATCAGCAGTCGTTAGATTTGCTCCGGTAATTATAAAACTATTTGGACCATAAGTAGCATTAATGCATTGACTTCCGAAAGCAGCAATCGTTCCTACTGATAAAGTTGGAATAAGCCCGACTGAGGTTGATAAAGTAGTTGTAGCACCAAAAGCAGTTTCAGTGTTTGCAGTATTTCTTGCTTTTACCTGAAAGGTATAAGATGTAAGAGCTGATAATCCATTTACTGTTTTGGTTGACCATACAAAAGCTGTTTGCCATACCGCAGAAGTATTCAGGCTGCCATCTGCCTGAACATATTTTAAAGAACCTGTTTCCTGTATAGCAAATTCAGTTGTTGAAGGATTTCCGTTTACATTAACGGCAACATCCAGCGTTGAACTTGTCGGATTGTTAACTGTAGGTGCTGAAGGAAAATTTGCAAGTGTATAAAAACTAATTTCGTTTGTACTTAATGTAGCAGCAATAGAATTAGTAGCATAGGCTTTATAAAAATATTCAGTATTTACATCTAAACCTGTAAACCCTTTGGAGTAAGTACCCGAAGTAACACCACTTTCAGCAGTTTTATTATCGGTAATTGCCACTCCTGAGGTAGTTTTATAACAAAATCCTCTTTCTGTAATTGCAGTACCACCATCTGAAGTAATATTCCCATTAAATGTTGCTCCGTTTGCGTCAATCAGAGTAGCTGCTAATGTTGTTACTGCCGGTGCAGTTATATTTACCGCTACTGTACCTCCGATTGCTAAACTATTGGTTGTTATTCCAGTTCCATATCTTCCGAATGCGAATGTTGAAGATAAGCTAGAGCCTCCCCATGCATATAATCTGAATGTGATAGTAGTTGCATCATTAACATTTTGCAATGCTGTTACACCAGATAAATCTATTTGTGTTTGAGCAACTCCATCAGCAGTACTTGTAAAACTAATTTCAGTACCAATTTCAGTAAAACTACTTCCATCTAAGCTATATTTCCAGATATAAGCATTTGGACCTGTGGATGTACGTCTTAATGTAGCATCCAATGTTGAAAGTGAAACTTTATAACTTGTCTTTGCATTAACTGTAAATTGAAAATATTCGTTTGTATTTTCTGCAGTTGTTTTTGTTCCGGAAACATCCCAGGCATTAGCAGAAAAACCACGAGCTAAAGCAGTAGCAGTTATCCCATTTCCCCTTGAAAGAATGGATGTATTTAGGTTTGAATTATTTGTAGTTGAATTGTATGTTACTTCAGTTCCTAAAGCAGCAGGATTACCAAATTGCCAGGCAATAATTGGCAAAGCATTTACAGTGAGTGATTGTGACACATCAGTAGCAGCTGAATAATTCAGACTTGCAGCTTGTGATGCGGTAATACTAGTAGTACCAACTCCCACAATATGAATCTGACCTGAAACTATTTCGGCAACCAGTGTATTTGAGCTGCTGTAAGTTATCGTGTTTACTGATGAACTAGGTGAAGTTGCACCCGGACTGTAATCAGCATCTCCGATTGTTTTATTGGCTAAAGCATTAAATGTAATGGTTTGCGTTGCCGGTGTAATATTGGCTTTAAGTCCAGTTGGTTGTGTAAGCGTATATTTTGCAGCTGCTGCACCTCCTAAAGTGGCAGTTGATGTTACATCGATATTATTGGCTACATTTACATCTGCAAATGTAGCTGTTCCGTTTAAGGTAACTACATCAGGAGATATAATACCATTTAAAGTGCCGGTAATAACAGCTGTATTGGTACCTGTATACGTTTTATTCTGAGCAGCTGCATCAGGAATTGTCAATGTTTTTGTATTAATTAAAAGTGTTTGATCCACCTGCAAAGCAGCATTATAGCTGCTGTTTCCTGCCTGATTGGCATGTATGGTACAGCTGCCCGGAGCTATTATTGTAATAGTACTACCATTTATTCCTGTACAGGTAGCGATAGTATTATCTGAACTTGTAAATACGACAGGGTTACCTGAAGCTCCTCCCGAAGCAGAAATTGTATAAGGAATATCTCCATAAGTAGCAGGTGTTAAGGCTGTAAAACTTATGGTTTGTGATTGTAATTGCGTAAATGAAAATGCTGTTCCTATGTTTGTACTGCCATTACTCAACTGAACCTGAATATTAATTCCATCAGCTCCATCAATAGTAACAGGAAGAGCTGCAGTAAAAGTTGCAACACCACTAACATTGGTAACTGCAACTAGATTAATATCAGTTGCATTGGTAATAGTTGCTGTCCCATCAATAGTATAGGATTCGCCCGTAGTTGCATCGTTATTGGTAATAACAGCATCATATTTAAATGTATAACCGGAAACCAGGTTATTGTATTGATCTTTTGCAGTACAAGTTATTGTACGAGTAGTATTTGGAGCTAAGGCTAAATTAATAGTTGCAGTAGAATTCGAAGTTGGAGCTCCTGCGTTTATTGACTGAGTGACTGATGCTGTTGAATAATTTGTTGCCTCAACAGTTATTGATTTTGATCCGGAAGTAGTAAGTAATACATTTCCATTAGAAGGTTTTAGTTGAATATTTCCTGCACTTATCACATAATCTGAAGGATTCAAAGCAGTTCCACCAATTTTAACAGCGGTAATAGCTGTTCTCCATGCAAAATCTTCAGTAAATGTGATATCAATATCATGGTCAACATCATTTAGCGTTGCATCAGCATTTAATGTAGGTGTTGTTAAACTAGAAGTTCCTGTAATAGATATTTCATCTATAGCCAATCGATCTCTTGAACCAGAAGCTCCAGCGGAAATCCAATAAATCCATCTTAGTTGAACAATGGGTTGGTTTTCTGCTAGAACAGGTAAAGTTTGAGAAAAACTTGTTGTATTACTTCTACCAATTGTAGCGTTTGTTGAATAAACAGAAGATAAAGGATTATCAACATTAATCCAGGTTCCACTTTCTCCTATACGGTATTGTAAAGCCATTGAACAGGTATAAGTAGTCTGATCTAGCTTTGTCCATGCTAACCAGGATACCGAAATTGCAGTTTTACCTGTTGTAGAAATCTCAACTACAATTGCTCCAGCTGATTGAGAACCTGATGCTAGAAGACTAACTCCGTCAGCTCCACCAGTTCCTTCAATCAAATAACCTCCTGAATTATTGGTTGTTGTGACAGGTAAATCACCAGTCCCATCACTTGTAGTTCTTGTTGTTGGAATAGAACCTGAAGTAGTTCCAAATCTATGAATTGCCATAGTTGAAGGAATAGTAGCAGCTCCAGTAAAGCTATAAGGTAATGTTCCTGTAGTAGGATTCGTCTGCCCCCTACTCACACCGCTAAATAGCAGCAATATAAAGAGAACTGCCAATAATTTAAGTCCATGGCTAAGACTATAATTTGTAATAGTTTTTTTCATAATCCTAAAAATTTAGTTTGTAAAATTGCTCATAAATTATATAATATTCATTGTTTAATTATTCTAAAATTTATTTACCAGCGGTATCATTTTGTTAATCATGAATTATTTAAGTATCTTTCATTAATTAAGCTTTTTGCTGCTATTATTATCTTTTCCTTTTTCCTTTTTCCTTTTTCCTTTTTCCTTTTTCCTTTTTCCTTTTTCCTTTTT
>JBMOKG010000154.1:0-6344 GCA_049315385.1 Bacteroidales bacterium | reverse complement strand
GATTACTTTTTTGAAGAAGAGAAGTAATTAATTCATTTATATAACCCTGTCAGGGCTTAACACTTACCTAAATACTTGCTTTACCCTGCTACTTTATTGCTTTATATTACTTTATATCAATTACTTATATTATTTTTAATCTTTTTTATAGCAATCAAAACCTAACAAAAAGCTATGAAAAGAACAAAATGTTGTACCTATTGTTATACCTGTTGATATTTTTTGTATATTTGTAAACAATTAAATTTCAATTTATCATGGCAACAATTAAGGTAATTTTAAAAAAAGAAAAGATGGATATTAACGGCGAAGCTCCTCTTTATTTAAGAATCATTAAAGACCGTAAAACAAGTTTCATTTCTCTTGGTTACAAAATTAAAGAAAAAGATTGGAACCCTGCTACATCATCTGTTAAAAAATCTCATCAAAATTCCGCAAGAATTAATAATTACATTTCAACTAAGATTGTAGAAGCACAAAATAATTCATTGGAAAAAGAAACTGAATCTAAGTATGTACCTGTTAAATCCATCAAGCAAGCTATTTTGGGAAAGAACTCAACTGATTTTTTTGAATTTGCAGAAGCATTCAAAGAAAATGCAAAACCCAAAGTTTCGTTAGGTACCTATAACAGATACACAATGGTAATCAATAAGATTAAGACCTTTGTCGATAAGAAATCCCTATTACTAAATGAAATCACGCCTCTTTTCCTGGATAAGTTTGAAACTGAATGCCGTGATAAGCTAAAAAACAAGCCAAACACTATTAATACACAATTCAAAGTGATCCGTCGTTTTATAAATCAGGCTGTCTCTGATGAATTAATACCATCTGACAAAAATCCATTTTTAAAACGCAAATATCCCTATGAAAAAACAAACATCGAATTTCTCACAGAATCCGAGCTTGCTACGATGGAAAACCTCGAATATCCAGTTAATTCAATTAAATTCCATGTCCGCAATATTTTCGTTTTCGCTTGTTATGCAGGTGGTTTGAGAGTATCAGATTTGTTATTATTGAAATGGGCAAATTTTGATGGTGTAAGGATACTGTTAAGCACAAAAAAAACCACATCAATCTTATCAATAAAATTACCAAACAAAGCACTTGAAATCATTCATTTATACATGCCAGAGAAACCAAACATGGCAGATTTAGTTTTCCCATTTTTAAAAGATGTTGATATTTCGACACCTGAAGCACTTTTAAAAGCCATAAGTTTAGCAAGTTCTAACATAAATCACACACTCAATCAGATTGCTAAAAATGAAGAATTTACAAAACACTTACACATGCACATGTCACGCCATACTTTTGCTACCTTAGCACTTAAAACAGGCATACGAATAGAATATGTTTCTAAGCTATTAGGACACGCTTCCATTAAAACCACTCAGATATACGCTACTATTGTAAACGAAGACCTCGACAACGCCATGGAGCTTTTAAACTAACTAAACATATAAGGGGAGAGCAATCTCCCTTTCTTTAAATTATCGATATGTAAATATATTCAATTCGTTAATATTTAACGTCATACCTCTCTTACTGACTCCTTTTTTTTTATTCCAGATTTTAGGATAAAATCTGATTTTATACTATAAATATAAGGTATTATTTGATCCAAAAGTATATATATTTTTTATTATCCTATAATTCAACAACTTAAAACCTATCAAACAAGATAAATTTGCTTATTAAATATAAAAGTCATATCTTTGTGTTTTAATTAACAAATTCAATTATTTAAAAACATAGTTCTTTAATTTACTAATAAAATTTTAGGTTTAATTTATCAAAAATTTCATTATTCTGTATTTCAATAACTTAAAAAGGAAAATGAAGATAAATTTGCTTATTAAAAATAAAAGTCATATCTTTGTGAAACAATTAGGGAATTCAATTAAAAATTTGCATTGTCTGGCTTCTAATTTAAAACTTAAATTTTCTACCAAAATTTATAGTTTTTAAAACACCCCAAACTTTTTATTTACTGATAAATATTATTATATACATAATATAGTACAGGGTGAAATATGTCCGATAATGAAATGAAAAATATTAAAAAAGTTCTTTTTCGGTTCATCTTTAAAATAATTATAAATGCATTCATTGGGGATGCACTTCAATAAAACTCCATCTAACTATTTTACTAAATTACCCAACGAAATAGAATTTTTTACATCGTAATCAATAAAAATTAAATAAAATGGAAATTATAATTTTACAAAAAGAAGCTTTAAAAGCATTTAAATTGGAAATTATTCAAGACATGAGAGCTATGTTCTCACTCTTAAAGACTCCATCATCAAAAGCAGAATACTTTGGTATCAAAGTTTTTTTAAGCAAACCCCGTTTCAAGTCCTTCGCAAGATAATCTCGTTTTCTCTATTAAAGCTTCAATAATTTCATTGTAGCTTCAAACCACCCTCAACTACTTTTTCTATAATTAATCGCAGGTATGACACCACTGTCAATCCTGGAGGGTAATATTACTATAATTAAAATTTAATCAAAAATTATTTATAATCTTTTAATATTCAATAATATGAAAACAAAATTAATTAAAAAACAAAAAGAAATCGGTTCAACTTACGAAGGTGAAAAATACCTTACAAACGTTAAAAATACCTATCTCTATAGAGTCCTTTCAGGGAATAGTACGGCTCAAGACATCATTAATGACCAGATGAACCCAAACTGTTATATCTATGGCGAAAACAGCATTATAATCACATACAGCGACCGTATAGGTGGTAAAATTCATAATATATCTTATACCAGTACCCTGAGAAATAAGTATACTTTGGCCAAGAAATTTCATAAAACGTCTTATTCAAAAAAGCGTAATTTTTAAATTGTAATCATAAAAATTATATATCATGGATCTAATTGTCCTTCAGTCATCCGAATTACAAGCTTTTAAACTCGAAATCCTCGATGAAATCAAAGCTTTGATTAACAATCAACCCGCGAAAACTACGAAAGTAGAATACTACGACATCCCGCAAACCTGCGAACTTTTAAAAGTATCTAAACGTAGTTTGCAGAATTACAGAGACAAAGGTATTATTGCCTTCTCTCAGATCAACCACAAAATCTTTTTCTCTTCCACCGACATTGAATGTTTTATTGAAAAAACACATAAAAAAACTTTCAACAGAAAATACGCCTGATCCTCGCAATTGGTTAACAGTTTCAGTGATTCCTAAGTTAACCATCTCATATAATCACTATTCATACACCTAATGACAATACACCCATTGTCAGCTAATGTATAAACATTAGCATAAATAATTAAAAATTTAATGGCATTGTAAAAACTCATTTTTTTGAGTAGGGTAAATAATGTCTAATTCATAAACAATTAAAACCTTCACTATGAATAGGTTAATAGTGCAAATTATGAAAAATACAATTAAAACGCTGCCAAATATAAATTCGGCACACCAGATAAACATTAATATTAACTTAAAAAAAATAAAAAAAACGAAAGTAGAACACATAACAATTGATAGTAGTCGTCACATTATTCATGATATAAAAGATATCATACCACAAAATGTTGGACATTTCAAAATGTTTCAAAATGTAAATTATGTTGAATCTAAAATTAATCATACAAATTTAAAATGTGTGAGTTATTTTGACAAAGATATAGCTATATTTACTTTGTTTTCAGTTTCTTCAAAGAAAGAAATTCCTTTAACTGTAAATCTCTGTTGTTTTAATGTAAAAGATAAACGAAAAGCGCTAAAAAAAGCAAGAATTATTGCTGATACAATACCTTGTTTATCTCACTTTATAATAAATATAAATCCTGTTTTGGGTAAGTTTTTAATTACTTTTATACTTCCTACTGGTATATTTTCATCACCTAAGAATTTGTTGAAAGCTGATGAAATAAAATTATATATTTATGATGCTTTAAGAAGTGGATTAAATAAATAACACTTCATTTCTCTATCCTGAATATTCTTAACATCAATATTTTGCATAGTAAATCCCTACCTGGCAGTGTATAGGTTAACTGTCTTTTCCCAAATTCATCCTTTATTTTTTTCCTAATCTTATTATTATTATACATACAATAAATAAAAAAATAACAACCCACATACCCATGAAAAAAACAATACTTACCAAAACCGAGCTAATCTATTTTGAACCAGATTTAAAAAAATACAAAACAAATGTAGAAGGCATTTACATTTACGACGTTAAATTTGGCTGGATTAACACCGCCCAAATCCTCAAAAATCAAAACAAAACCAATAGTGACACCTATGGCCAGAAAAGCGTTATAATCACCTACAGCGAGCTTATAAACAATAATTTCACTGGATTAATCCTCAACATAGAATACACAAGAGGACTTAAATGCAAATACACCCTCAATGAATTCTTTCATCCAGCCTTCGACTCCTACCAGCCCGATTACTATACCCTACACTAACAATTCTCAATTTTCAATTCTCATTTTTTTAATTTTTAATTCTCAATTTTCAATTTTCAATTAAACATTACCCCCTTGCCTTTCTCCTTTTTTTTGCCTACTTTTATAAATATTCAAAATAGTAATAATTTAAAACCCCCAATGTGGTTTACATTGAACAAATAAAATGAGTAAAACAATTTACAAAAAAGAAACTAAAAGCTTTAGTAAAGTAAGTAGAGACATCCTTCATAAGTACAAATTAAATACTATAGAAATTGGCTTGATGGCCAGTTTATTAGGCAATAATGACTCTTATGAAGTCCACAAAGCTGTTGAACAGAGAAAATCGGGTTTAGGGAGAAAATCATTTCATAAAGCATGGATGTCTTTAGAACAAAAACGATTTATTGTAAGAAAACAAGTTTATAAAAATGGTAAAATAGATTATCAATATACGATAAGCTGCACGCCTATACCCCTTGATATTCGTGTAATTCAAGACAAAACCAGCAAGCACAATACAGTCAGCAGTAATCCGCAGGCAATAAACTGTAACCAAGAAACTATAAACAATGCTCCGCAGCCACAAAACAGCATTCAAGACATAGATAACACTATTCAGTCAGATAATATAAATACAGATAATATAGAATTAAATAATATAGATATAAGTAATATAGATATAAATAATATAGATATAAGTAATATAGATAATAGTACTAATAAGTACATAGATGTACCTATAGGTACATTAGAGCAAAATTCCGATTTTTCTTCAACTGAGCAAACTATTGATAATAAAATTGAACAAGATTTTATAGATGATTCTGATATCCTATCCGAAACAACAATAGTACAAAACATTCCTGAAAATAATCCTCCAACGGGTTTTCCCGAGAAACCCGTTGAAGATAATATCACTCCATCTCCACTTACAACTAATAACGATATAAGCTTTTCTAATTTTATCCTCAATGAAAATATAACTTCAGTTTCTGATATCGATTTTAATGATACTGTTTTTAATAAAAAAACAGCTATGCTATCCTATTGGTACAATAAAATTGATCCTCAACTTATTTCTGAACAAAACTTAGTACGCTTCAACCAAAAAGAGAACTATTCAGTGATTGATCATTTCTTTAGATTATGTTCAAACGATCATGTTCAACCTGCAAAATACCTGGATATATACATCAATGAAATTTTTGATTTAATTTCTTTTCTTTACGATGAATTTACAGTAACAAATGATAATCAAAAACCACATCCAATTGCGTTAGCTAAACAAATCTATATCGTCCTCAAATCAGATAATAAAACAATAGGAAAAAGTTGGGGTATAATCGAACATAGAAAACCAATTCAATCCAATTAAGAAATAATAATTTTATTAAATAATATTTACTAAGTTTGTATCATGTAAAAATTAACAATTCAATACAAAAATATAAATATAAAACCCCTGACAATAAGTAATATTTTCAAAGCAACTTCCACAATTATTTAAATGAAATAATTCGTTAAATTCGATTAATTAGATGATAAAAATAAATGGTTTAATCATAGTAAAAAATTAATAATCATAGATTTAAATAAATTATAAATAAATGAAGTATATATGAGTCCAGTCTAAAAATTATATTAATTTGGGTTAAAGCCGTATAACAGACTGATATTCATTAGCAACGCTCTTTAGAGCGTTGTTAATTATAAAATTGCTAATCAGGGCTTTAGCCCAAAATATATTTTTTCTTCTGGTTTTTTAGACTGTACTCTTTTATCAAATGTAATAAATTAACGCTTATAAATGTGAAAGCTTTTTTTGAAAGCATAACTAACTATAATAAAACAAAAATAAATGTTCGAACAAACCTTCAAAAATATTGACGATATACTCCAC
>JBMOKG010000062.1:0-26937 GCA_049315385.1 Bacteroidales bacterium | reverse complement strand
AAGATGCCAAAAACAAAGAGTTTCTTGATCAAATTTACTACGCACTTGCCGAAGTAGCATTAAGAAATAAAGATAAAACCACAGCGATAAAGTATTTAAAGTTATCTGTTAGTGCAAGTGTAAGTAATAATTATCAAAAAGCAATTTCAGCACTTAAACTTGCTGATTTATATTTTGAACAACCAGATTACGAAAATGCACAAGCTTATTATGATAGCACCATGATGTTTTTACCCCAAACGTATAGGAATTATGATTTAATAAAAAGCAAAGCAGAAGTATTAAACGAATTGGTGAAAAACATACAAATTGTTAAAGTTCAGGATAGTTTGCAGGCAATGGCTCTTATGTCTCCTGCTGATAGAGATATGAAAATTAATAATATAATTGCTGCAATTTTAAAAGAAGAACAGAGGAAAGCTGAAGAAGAAAGCGCTAATCGGCAGGCATTAAGTGTTTTGCAAAACACTCGACAAAACTCAGGTGGCAATATGGTAAATGGAGCTGGGGAATGGTATTTTTACAATACCTCAACCATGAGTTTTGGGTTTTCTGAGTTTTCTAAAAAATGGGGTAAGCGTAAATTAGAAGATAATTGGAGGATAAGTAACAAGCAAACTGTTGATTTTGGAGATAATCAGGTAGATAAAAATGATGAAACCGAGGATGGAGAACCCAAAGACACATCTGCTTTAGCAGCGAACCCTAAAAATAAAAGTTTTTATCTGAAAGATGTTCCACTTACAGAGGAGAAGATGAAAAAATCTAACGACAAAGTGGAAAAAGCATTGTATAATATGGGTTATATTTATTATGAAGGATTGAAAGATTTGGACAAAGCTAAAGAAACTTTTGAAATTTTAATTAAACGTTTTCCAAAAGGAAAGCAAGTATTGGGTTCATATTATCAATTGTATAAAATTAATTCAGATTTAGGGGATAAAGTAAAAGAGGATTATTACAAGGATTTAATCATGAAAGAATATCCGGAAAGTGATTATGCAAAAATAATAGCTGATCCAGAATATTATAAACAAATCCAAGCTAAGAAAAATGAAATTAATTTATTTTATGACGAAACTTACAAAGCATTTATTTTAGGAAGTTATAATAAAGTAATAACTAATTATCAAACAGCTACTTCAAAATATAAATTAAGCCCTATTTTCCCAAAATTTGAGTATCTAAATGCATTATCCTTAGGAAAAACGAAAGGAAAAGATTCATTGATTACTTCATTGAATTCATTGATAACAAAATATCCTAATCACGAAATTATTCCAATGGCTCAAATGGTTTTGGCTTATCTAAATGGTGGAAATGAAGTTAATCTTGCTAAAAATGGAACACCAAATATAACTCCCGAAACTAAAGGCAAACCAAAAATTATTTCTGAAACACCCAAAAATAATGAAATAGGAAATACTGTCAAAAAAGATACTGTTGTTTCGAAAAGAGTAAATAATGAAATAAAAGACCAACTATCAGTTTACAAGGATAATATGGAAGGTGTGCATTTCTTTATTTTAATGGTGGACGCAAGCAAGGTAAATGTAAATGTTTTGAAAATCAAAATATCAGATTTCAATCGTAAATATTATAGCACAAATAACTTAGAAATTACCAGCATAATCTATAACAAAAATATACATTTGATTTCAGTTACTCAGTTTGAAAATGCTGAAAAAGCAATGCTGTATTACAAAACTATAAGATCTGACGAATATATTTATTCAACGCTTGACACTGCTACTACTTCTGATTTCTTGATATCATCTGAAAATTTCACCACATTTTATAAACTAAAAGATTTGGATGGATATCAAAGTTTTTTCAACAGTATTTATTTGAAAAAATAAATCTATTGTAAAATTTTGTTTTTTTAATAAAAAGATGTAGGTTTGTAGTGTAATTTTGTAAAAAAATAAATCATACTTAATCATGGCAAAAATAAATGAGATAGACTCCTCATCCATTAATATTTTAGGTGCAGGCACAGCTGTTAAAGGAGATATTACAGCAAATGGAGATTTCAGAATTGATGGTTCTTTAATTGGAAATATCTCAGCAAAAGGTAAATTAGTAATAGGGGCTACCGGTTCTGTTGAAGGGGAAATTACATGTCAAAATGCTGACTTTTCTGGCAACGTGAAAGGGAAAGTAAATGTTGCAGAGTTGCTTTCTTTAAAAAGCACTTCAAAAGTTTTAGGAGATATTCTTATTAATAAACTTTCGATAGAACCAGGTGCACAATTTTCAGGTTCTTGTAATATGGAAAGTAGCAAAAATACTTCTTTATATACACAAAAAAGTGAAACTGAAGAATCCTAAAAAATCACTTAACGATTATGCAAAATATTCTTCCATTTCTTTTCAAATGGTGGCTATTATTTTAATTGGTGTCTTTGCAGGTGTTAAATTAGACGAATGGATGACAAACAAAACGCCTATTTTCACTTTAGTATTTACTGTTTTAGCCGTTGTGTTGGCTATTTATTATGTAATAAAAGACTTAATCGGGAAGTGAAGATTAGTTTAAAAATTTGCGGCTCAACTTTAACCTTTAACTTAGTCCAAAATGGATTCTAAATATCTTTCTTTTGTAAAAAAACTATTAATATTTACTATTATAATTAGCAGTATAACTGCAGTTTGTTTTTTTTTAATGCCCAAAAACCTCACAACTCCCACTTTACCTTTCCTAATACCTTTCTTTTTTGCCATTACATTGCTTTCGCACTATTTACAAATAAAAGCTACACAAAAAAGTTTTGCCCGTTTTACATCTAATTTTATGATGATTACTTTTTTAAAGTTAATGATATTGATGGCTGTATTACTGTTGTATGTTCTTACACATCGTAGTGATGCTATTCCGTTTATTATATGGTATTTTGTACTTTATGTTTGTTTTACAGCTTATGAAGTAATAGATTTGCAACGGATAGCTGATAAAAAATGAGGGCATAAAATTTTCTTTTGAAAAAATATTAATTTCGTATTCTAAATTCAAATTTTATTCACAAAAAAACATTACACATGATCAAAAAATTAATCAGTCCGATTGCTTTGGTAATCATTTTGTTTGCAGTAACATCATGTAACAATAAACCAAAACAAAATGCCAATGCCAATGGCGATTCAACAGCGGTTTCTATGAAAGACAAAATTGCACAGTTTGCCACAGTCAAACTTACCACAGATCTCGCAAAACTAAGTGAAAAGGAAAAGCAATTAATTCCCATTTTGATCGACATAGCAAAGATTATGGATGATTTGTACTGGATGCAAACCATAGGCGAAAAAAATGCTTTTTTGGATACCATCAAAGATGCTGATCTTAAACAATTTGCTGCAATTAATTATGGCCCATGGGAGCGTTTGGGCGATAACTTACCTTTTATGCCAGCGTATGGTGAAAAACCTAAAGGAGCTTGTTTTTATCCTGCTGATATGACCAAAGAAGAATTTGAACAGCTGAAAGACAAAAATAAAACAAATCAATACACAGTCATTCAACGCAATGCTGATAAATCTTTAAAGGTAGTTTGGTATCATGAAATATATAAAGATCAATTAAGCAAAGCTTCAGAATTATTAAAAAAAGCAGCTGAATTAGCTGAAGATCCGGGTTTGAAAAAATATTTTGAATTGCGTTCAAAAGCGATATTAACTGACGATTATTTTGCCAGTGATATGGCTTGGATGGATATGAAAACCAATGGAATTGATTTTGTAGTGGGTCCTATCGAAAACTATGAAGATGAATTATATGGCTATAAAACTGCCTATGAAGCAGCAGTTTTAGTTAAAGATAAAGATTGGAGCAAAAAATTGGAAAAATTCTCAGCTATGTTGCCAGAATTACAAAAACAACTACCTTGCGATGCTAAATACAAAAAAGAAGTTCCTGGTTCAAACAGCGATTTGAATGCTTATGATATTGTATATTATGCAGGACATTCAAATGCTGGTGGCAAAACCATTGCTATCAACCTACCTAATGACGAAAAAGTTCAATTGAAAAAAGGGAGTAGAAGGTTACAATTAAAAAATTCAATGCAAGCCAAATTTGATAATATTCTTACGCCTATTGCCAACACTTTAATAGATAAAGCACAATTAAAAAACATAACTTTTAATGCTTTCTTTTCAAATGTTATGTTTCATGAAGTTGCTCATGGTTTAGGAATCAAAAATACCATTACAAAAAAAGGAACTGTAAAAGAAGCTCTGAAAGAAAAATATGCCAGCTTTGAAGAAGCAAAAGCTGATATTTTAGGTTTGTTTATCGTTACTAAACTTATTGAAATGGGTCAATTAAAAGATGTTACTGTTGAAGACAGTTATGTAACTTTTATGGCAGGTATTATCCGTTCCGTTCGTTTTGGTGCTGCCGATTCACATGGAAAAGCCAATATGATGTGTTTCAATTATTTTGAAGATGCTGGTGCTTTTAGCCGCAATGCTGATGGAACTTACAAAGTGGATATGGAAAAAACCAAAAATGCCATGAACGAATGGTCTGCAAAAGTCATTAAATTTGAAGGTGAAGGTGATTATGATGGAGCATCAAAATATTTGGAAGCAAATAGTAATATCCGAAAAGAGTTACAAGAAGATATAGCAAAACTAAAAACTGCAAATATTCCTGTTGATATTATTTTTGAACAAGGCAAAGAAGTATTAGGACTTTAACTATTTACTAAATAGATTTTCTGAACATTACTTATAATCTCATTTCTAACTAAAATTATAATAGGCTGTCTGAAAAAAATCAGGCAGTCTTTTTTTTGTGAAAAACATTCTCAAAATAAATAATTTAAAATGTATAAAAGCAATGATTTAAAAGCAATTGTTAATTAAAAAATATTTATGAACAATTGTTAATAACTCTTGTTTCTTGCTAACTGAGATTTTTTGTAAGAAAAAACTTACATTTGCGTGAGATTTTTCTTACAAAAAACTTTTTTATGTAGTATATTTGTAGCGAAAAAATATTTAAAAAATGTTAAAGCACCCTATCTTGCTGATTAGGTGAATGTTAATAGTATTGTCTGTCTGTTAAGGATTTTAATCATTAACGGACTATTGTAGTTTTAAAAACACCAGTTCAAAAATAAATAAAAATGAAAAAAGATTTACATTTTGCAAGCGAACAAAAAATGATTACAGAAAAAACTTTTTCTGTTAAATTATTCTTTGGAATAATCATTTTCTTAATGATTTTTGTGCAGCAGGTAACTGCACAATCTGTTTTATACAGTGCAGGAAATACATCTATATGTTATGGTGATAGCGCCACCCTTGCCGTTAATGTTGATGGGGGGGCAGAACCATATACCGTGGTTTATTCTGACGGGTCCAGCAATTTCACTCTTACCAATTACTACAGTAATGACATAAGTGGTGATAAACCAATTAGAATTTCACCTGCATCTAATAAAACATATTCGTTGGTGAGTGTTACTTTTGGGGGTGGAATTTCTTTGGATGTAAGTTCTGCTACTGTTAGCATTACAGTAAATCCGCTTCCTTCTGCAATATCGGTAACTACAAACCCTGTTCGTCCTGTTTGCCCGAATGTAAACTTTACAATATCGGCAACGGCCACAAATGGTAGTACATTCCAGCTTTGGAATTCAGGAAATACTGCAATGATAGATGCCATGCCTTATACAACAAACATAAGTTCAAGCACAACTTATACTGTAAGAGCTATTAGCAGTGCAACTCCTGCTTGTACAACCTCACAGGCTTATACCGTTAGTATTGATACCACCAGACCAACTATAACCTGCCCCAGTAATCAGAACCTGAATACAAATACTGGAAGTTGTAATGCGACTTTGCCTGATTATACAAGTAGTGTTACCGTTCATGACAATTGTACCGCAGATGGATCTATTTCAAAGACTCAAAGCCCTGTTTCGGGAACAACGCTAACAGGAGGTCATAATTCAACTCAATTAGTTACTATTACAGCCACTGATGCAAGTGGAAATAGCAGAACCTGTTCTTTTACTATTACAGTTAAAGATGTTGAAATTCCTGCTATTTCTGGAACAGCAATAACTGGAAATAAGAATACAGATAATTTGCAATGCTATTATACAGTTTCCGGAACTGAGTTTGACCCAACTGTAGTTACTGATAATTGTGGAATTTTAAAACGCACCTATCAAATAAATAGTGGTTCTGAAGTAGGAACCAATGCTTCAACATCATTATCAGGCGTTCAATTAGCAAAAGGTGTAAACGTTATTCTATGGAAAGCTTATGATATAAATGGAAATTCCAATACATGGACATTTACCATAACTGTTGTTGACAATCAAAAACCAATAATTACAAATTGTCCTGCTAATCAAGATTTGAGCATGACAAATAATTTATGCACAGCTCAACTTCCTAATTACATTAGTACATTAGGTATCACAGCTACTGATAATTGTGGCTCTGGATCTCTCAATTGGGCACAATTACCTGCAGTTGGTACAATATTAAGCGGAAGTAATGGTTCTACACAAATAATGACAATAATTGCTACTGATGCAAGTGGAAAAGCTGATACTTGTACATTTACGGTTACGGTTAAAGATATTCAAAAACCAACTATATCTTGCCCATCAAACATTTCTCAAAATGTTGGTTCGGGAATATGTGGAGCTGTTGTAAACTATTCAACACCTAATGGTGTTGATAATTGTGCAGGCGTTTCAACTGAACAGATATTGGGATTGGCTTCTGGATCAACTTTTCCAGTTGGTATTACAACTAATAGATTTAAAGTAACCGATGCTGCAGGTAATATTGATTCTTGTAGTTTTACGGTTACAATAACTGATAATGTTTTACCA
The DNA here is from genome assembly GCA_049315385.1 of Bacteroidales bacterium. Lineage (GTDB taxonomy): Bacteria > Bacteroidota > Bacteroidia > Bacteroidales > JACABE01 > JACABE01. Next base: position 20,077 of record JBMOKG010000062.1, on the reverse strand, counting down.
ACTATTTCATGTCCGGGAAATATTGCTGTTAGTGCAACATCTGGTAGTTGTGGGGCAATCGTAAATTATTCAACCCCAGAAGGAACGGATATTTGCACTGGAGCAAATACAGTTCAAACGGCAGGATTGGCTTCCGGATCAACTTTCCCAGTTGGTATTACTACTAATAGATTTAGAGTAACAGACGCATCGGGAAATAAAGATTCATGTAGTTTTACCGTAACAGTTACTGATAATGAAAAACCTGTTATTTTAAATTGTCCTTCTAATATTTCTCAGGCAAATATTCCAAATCAATGCAGTGCTGTGGTTACTTGGACAGAACCAACAGCAACAGATAATTGTACTGCTTCAGGAAGTTTGGTTTGGACAAAATCACGTACGCCAGGCTCTGTTTTTCCAGTTGGAGTTACAACCGTTACTTATACCGTTAAAGATGCCGCTAATAATGTTAGTGATACCTGCCGTTTTACAGTAACAGTAACAGATACAACAAGACCTGTGATAATTGGTACACCTATAAATGTTGTAAAATCAAATGATTTGAATCTTTGTACTGCAACAGTTACTTGGACAGAGCCAACAGCAACAGATAATTGTACTGCTGCAGGAAGTTTGGTTTGGACAAAAACTCACACTCCAGGTTCAGCTTTCCCAGTTGGTATTACGACGGTTACATATACAGTTAAAGATGTAGCTAATAATATTAGTTTTCCATATAGTTTTACCGTTACTGTAAATGATAACCAAAAACCTGTTATTGTTAATTGTCCTTCTACTATTATTCAACCTTATGCTCCAGGTGAATGTGATGCGATAGTTTCATGGATAGAACCCACTGCTACTGACAATTGTTCAGGAAGTTTTACTTGGACAAAATCCCACTTACCTAATACCTCTTTTCATAAAGGTATAACTGTTGTAACTTATACTGTAAAAGATGCTGCAAATAACACTAGTAATGTTTGTAGTTTCAACGTTCAGGTTATAGGAAACGAACCTCCTGTTGCACGATGCAAACCAGACACTTTATACTTGAACACATCAGGTTTGGCTACTTTAACTGTAAACGATATAGATAATAATTCTACTGACAACTGTGGTATTATGTCAAGAACTATTAGCAAATCATTGTTCAATTGTTCAAATATTGGAATAAATACTGTAGTTTTAAGTATAAAAGATTCGTCAAATAATGTATCAACCTGTGATGCAACTGTCACTGTATTGGATACTTTACGTCCTATTATTTCAACTTCTGCTATATCTTCAAATGTTAATACAGTAACAGGATATTGTTATTATACTGTATTAGGTTCAGAATTTGATCCAATCATTGCTGACAATTGTGTAGGTTCTATTTTATCTTATTCAGTAACAGGAGCAACCACCTTAATTGGTACAGGAAGCCTTGCTGGAAAACAATTGCTTAAAGGTGCAAATGTTATTACTTGGACTGCTGTAGATGCAGGAGGAAATACTTCTAACACATTGATGTTTACCAAAACCGTTATTGACAACCAAGCTCCAACTATTACGGGTATTGGTAATAAAAATCGTACAACAACAAATACTGCTGCATGTGGATATATTGCTGTTGGCAATGAGTTTGATGTGTTGTCTAATGATAATTGTGGAACAGGGTCTTTGATAATGTCATATACCATAAATGGTGGAAGTTCCACAACTGCAAATACACTAAATGGAGTTCTTTTTCCTGTAGGTTCAAATGATGTAGTTTGGACGGTAAGCGATGGTATTAATACAAGAACAACATCCTTTAAAGTTATTGTTGCTGATGATGATGCTCCTGTAATATCTCAACTTCCAGATATCAATATAAGTACTAGCGGTAGTTGTGGAGCTGTGGCAACATGGACTGAGCCTACTTATACTGATAATTGTATGGTAACCGTTTTTAGTCAAATTTATGGACCAATTAGTGGTAGTACATTTAATGTTGGACAAAATCTTGTTGAGTATTGGGCAAAAGATGCAGCTGGTAACATAGATATTATGTATTTTTATGTAATAGTAAGCGATCTTACACCTCCTACACTTACATGTCCATTCACAACAATTTCAAAAAGTTCAGATACAAATTCTTGTTTTTATGTTGTTAAAGGAAATGAGTTTAACCCTAATGTAACGGATGCTTGTCCGGGAACAATTATTAAAAACTCCTTCGATAGCACCAGTACACTTGCCGGAAGACTTTTGTTGGTTGGAACACATTTGATTACCTGGACGGCAACGGATACATCAGGGAACTCATCAAGTTGCACCATGGAAATAATAGTAACGGATGATCAATATCCATCTTTTACACCTCCTGCTGGTCATTATGATGTATATGCAGATGGCGGGAAATGTTATTATACAGTTCCGGATACTTATTTAGACCCTCATAACACAGATGATAATTGTAATTATTATTCTCCAACGTATGTAGTTACTAAAAATTCTGTTGTTGTAAAAACAGGTTCATCTACGCTTTCCGGATGGGAAGTTCCAAAGGATAATGACAATGATTATTCTATAGTGTGGAGTATGTCTGATAATCATGGGCATACTATTCATTCAGAACCTGTTACTTTAAGAGTTAGAGATAATCAACCTCCTTCTTTTGTTTGCCATGGAAACCAAATTCGTACAACTGTTGGAAGTTCGTGTGAATATTCTGTTGTTGGGAATGAATTTGATCCAACAAATATTGTTGATAATTGTGACAATACGTTTACATTATCTTATAAAATTAACGGAGGAGCTCCTGTATTTGCTTCAACTATGGATGGTCTTACTTTTGGAGTAAGCAATAACACAATTCTATGGACAATTACTGACCAATCAGGAAACTCTTCTGTTTGTAATTTTAAATTAAATGTTCGTGATACTGTAATGCCATTAATTTCGACAATTACAAATCAAACGAGATATGCTCCAGCTGGAATTTGCTCTTATACAGCTGTTGGCAATGAGTTTGACCCTAGTTCCGTTTCAGATAATTGTGGATTGCAAACATTGGTAAACAATCAAAATGGAACATCAACCTTGGCAAATTATGTATTCCCTGTTGGAATAACCGTTGTTGTTTGGACTGCTACCGATATTTCTGGGAATTCTTCTATTATGCAGTTTTTGGTTACTGTTAATGACACTATTCCACCTTCTTATGATTTAATTCAAACGGCTTCTAAAAACACATCTTCAACAAGCTGTTATTATACAACTTTTGAAACAGAATTTGACCCTCGAAATATTGCAGATAATTGTACCCATAGTAATTATTATATTGTTAACGATTATAATAATTATAGTTCATTGGCTTATGCACATTTCCCTGTTGGTACAACCAATGTAGTGTGGAGTGTGAAAGATGTTTATGGAAATGAACGAAAAGATACAACTACTGTAATAGTAACTGACAATACCCCACCAGTTATAGCCTGCCCATCAACTACATATACGAGAGTTGTTGACCAAGGACAAAATTATTATACCGTCGGAAATAACGAATTTAAACCGATTGCAACCGACAATTGTACCTTTACTTATTCTAATAATATTACAGGTACATTACCTTTAACCGGCTCTCATCTTGATCCGGGTAATCATGTAATAACATGGACTGCTGTTGATGGAAATGGAAATACTACGAATTGTAATGTTATTGTTGATGTTATAACATCATTATATCCACCAATAACTTGTGTGGGAGATCAATCAGGCAATGCATCAGGTGATTGTGATTACACTGTTACTGGAACCGGATTTAATGCAACATCTACTTCATCAGCTGCCTCATTAATAAATGATTACAATCATACGAATACTCTTAATGGTGCTGTTTTTCCTTATGGTACAACTTTTGTAACTTGGACTGCTTCACAAACTGTTGACGGTGTTCTTTATACTAATAATTGTAGTTTCTATGTTACTGTTATTGATCATGAAAACCCGGTAATTACTCCTCAAGCCGATATTACTGTTGGTAATAACTCCGGTTGTAATGCTGTAGGAGTTTCTTTGGGAACGCCAACAGTGAGTGATAATTGCGGTGTTAATACTTATAATAATAATGCACCTACTAATTATCCATTAGGTGTAACTAATGTTACATGGTGGATACAGGATATTCATGGAAATACTTCAACTGCAATTCAAAAAGTTACTGTTAAAGATATAGTTCCACCAACAATTACTTGTCCAGTATCTTCATTCTGCCGTGAAACAAATGACACTCAAGGAGAGATTTATACTGTAACAGGTAATGAATTTACACCTAATATGTTGGAGAATTGTTCAAACCCAACAACTTATACAAATAGTTATAATAGTTTGAGTTCATTAGCGGGTGTTAATTTACCGCTTGGAACTACTAATATTACCTGGACCGCAACAGATGCTGCCAATAATACTTCAACTTGTGTTGTTTCTGTGGTTGTGAGCAATACTACGACACCTCCTACTTTTGATTTAACACAAACTGCTTCAAAAAATACGTCTCCAACAAACTGTTATTACACTACAGTAGGAACTGAATTTGATCCTCAGAACATTACGGGTAATTGCGCTCAAAGTAATTATTTAATAGTTAATGATTATAATAATGATAACTCATTGGCTTATTCACAATTTCCTATTGGAACAACCAATGTAGTGTGGAGTGTGAAAGATGTTCACGGAAATGAACGAAAAGATACGATTGTTATAACAGTAACTGATAATAGACCTCCTGTTATAAATTGCCCATCAAGTTCTTATACCAGAATTGTTGATCAAGGACAAAATTATTATACTATAGGAAATAGTGAATTTAAACCAATTGCAAACGACAATTGTTCTTTTACTTATACAAATAATATTACTGGTTTATTACCTTTAACAGGGTATCAACTTACTCTTGGGAATCATACCATAGTATGGACTGCTGTTGATGGACAAGGAAATACTACGACTTGTAATGTTATTGTTAACGTTATTACATCAACAAATCCACCAATAAGTTGTGTGGGAGATCAATCAAAAAACGCATCGGATTCTTGTAATTATCTTGTCGTTGGAACTGAATTTGATGCAACTTCTTCGTCTTCTGCAACATTAACAAATGACTATAACCATTCGAGTACTCTTAATGGCGCTGTATTTCCTTATGATACAACTTTTGTAACGTGGACTGCTACACAAAATATTGATGGTACAATATATACAAATAATTGTAGTTTCAATGTTGTCGTTAGTGATAAGAAAAACCCGGTAATTACTCCTCAAGCTAATATTATAGTTGGTAATAACTCAGGTTGTAATGCTACAGGTATTTCTTTAGGAATACCAACAGTAAGTGATAATTGCGGTGTTAATACATATAGTAATAATGCACCAACTATTTATCCAATAGGTGTTACTAATGTTACCTGGTGGATACAAGATATTCATGGAAATACTTCAACAGCAATTCAAAAAGTTACGGTTAGGGATACAGTACCACCAATAATCACTTGTCCTAATACTTCTTTCAACCGTAAAGCAAATGACACAACAGGAGATCACTATGTAGTAATAGGCAATGAATTCAAACCAAATGTGATAGATGCTTGTTCAAACCCATTAACTTTTACAAATAGTTATAATGGTTTAAGTTCATTAGCTGGTGCTTATTTACCAATTGGAATAAATAATATTACTTGGACCGCTACAGATTCTGCGGGAAATATTTCAACTTGTCTTGAATCAGTTGTTGTGAATGATACATCTTATCCTACAATAATATGTCATGGTAATCAATCAAGAAATACAGATTTAACTGTTTGTACATACACTGTACAGGGTACTGAGTTTGATGTTTTCGCTACAACTACTCCGCCATCAACACTCACTTATACTAATAATTTTAATGGGACTTCTACTTTGGCCGGAGCTGTTTTGCCGAAAGGAACAACCCCAATTGTCTGGACTGTTTCGGATGGAAGCAATACGAATGTTAGTTGTTCTTTTAATGTTTTAGTTAACGATAACGAAATACCCGTTGTTAGTTGGCCTGCGAATTTAACCTTATATGTAGGTGCTGGAAGTTGTTCTGTTACTGGAGTTGATGTTGGAACTCCAACAGCAACGGATAACTGCGATGCTCCTTCTTCAATAACAAAAACACGAACACCTAATTGGACAACCTTCCCATTGGGTACAACCAATATAAATTGGACTGCATGGGATAACAATATTAATAATGTTTCTTATCATACACAAACAGTTACTGTTTTTGATACAATAAGTCCAATTATCAGTTGTCCATCCTCAAGATATTATCGTCAGTATAATAATTCGGAAGAAAACTATTATACTGTTGTGGGAAGTGAATTTACACCTCCTGTTAGCGAAAATTGCATTCTTTCTTCCTATATTAATGGTTTGAATGGAACTGGTAATTTGAATGGAACTCATCTGCCTCTGGGAGATCATACGATCAAATGGATAGCTATTGACTCTAGCGGAAATAAAGACACATGTTCTATATATATAACTGTTTTTGATTCCTTTAGCCCGATTATTAATTGCCCTAGCAATCTATATCAAAAAACGGGAATCAATAATTGCTCTTATACAATTGCTGGAACTACATTAGATCCACAAATTTTAAATGTATCTGTAATACCTGGACGCACTCTTACACATAATTATACAGCAGCACCTTATGATACAACTTTAAACGGAGCTGTATTCCCTAAAGATACGATTACAATAATTTGGACTGCTAAACAAACGATTAATGGAATAGAATATACAAACACTTGTAGTCAAATCATTGGCATTGCCGATACTGTTCGTCCCGTAATAAATCCTTTGCCATCTGATACTATTGTAAATGTTGACCCTGGTAGCTGTGCCAAAATAATGACATTGCCAACAATATTGACATCAGATAATTGTGGTGTGTTAACTATTTCTAATAATGCACCTTCTACTTTCTTAATGGGAACCACAAATGTGAGATGGCAAGTTGTAGATACAAGCGGAAACACAACTGTTTATAATCAAAAAGTTATTGTAAATGATAATGAGCCACCTATTATCACAGGATGCCCAACTTCAACATTAACAGCTCAGGCTTCGGGAGGCAATTGTAAGGCAATTGTTTCTTGGCCTCCATTGATTGCTACTGATTTGTGTAGTGGAATGTTAAGTTTTACAACTACTAATTCGCCAGGAACATTTTTTAATGTAGGAACTACTCATGTTACTTATACTGCTATTGATAATAAAAACAATACAAGCACATGTACATTTGATGTTATTGTAAGCGATCAAAATCCAACCATAAGTTGTATCTCAGATACTTTAAGAAATACCAACTCTGGTTTATGTTCTTATAAAGCTTACGGAAATGAATTTGACCCGACTTCTTTTGCTGATAATTGTGCAGTTGCTTCATTGACCTATAGTTTTGTTAATCCTATTACTTCAACGGTTGTAACAGGTTCAAATTCGTTGTCTGGAGTTACTATACCCAGAGGAATAATAGATCAAGGACCTATTCCAATTACTTGGACTGTAACCGATAACAATTCAAACACCGCTTCATGTACCTTTAATTTATCACTTCATGACAGAGAAGCTCCAATAATTGTTGTACCAGAAAATCAGGTTAGATTTACCGATTTACATAAAAACTATTATACTGTTCAAGGAACAGAATTAGACACTGTGACTGCTCATGATAATTGTGGTATCGTAACATATTTAGCCAATAATGTTGTGCTTCCAAACGCAAGCTTAGGTGGTCATGAATTTCCATTGGGACTTAGTACTATTGTTTGGACAGCCAGAGACGATAACTCAAATGAGAGTTCTTCTAATTTTTATTTATATGTTATAGATAATGAATCTCCTAGATTTACAGACTCAGCATATAATACTACAGCTTATGCAAGTGCAGGTTCTTGTGGTACGTATGTAAACTATATTGCTCCGGTATATATTGATAATGTTACTTCAGCTTCTAATTTGATTGTAACTATTAATCCCCCAACAGCTGTATCGGGAAGTTTGTTCCCAATAGGAGTAACAACTGTAACATATAATGTTACAGACTCTGCATTTAATACTATTTCTTATAGTTTTGATGTAACCGTTATAGATACAGTGCATCCAACTATTACATGTCCTACAGGTTCGCCGTTTGAAAGAAATACGCTTCCAAATTTAGGATACTATTATGCTCAAGGAACTGAGTTTGATCCTACTGCTTATCTTGATAATTGTTCTGCTTTTATAATCAATACCGAAAACAATTTCCATACATTGAATGGAGCATATTTCCCCATTGGTACACATGATATTACATGGACGGTTTCAGATTCAAGTGGCAATACCGCAAGTTGTCCAATAACCGTAATTATTACAGATATAGAACAGCCACATATTACAACTTGTCCAAATACATTAACTGCGTATGAAAACAATGACTTAGGGTATTGTTATTATACTGTTGATGGTTCTGATCATGATCCTATTACATTTTCCGATAATAGTACTTTATGGAAACTTACCTATTCAATTAGTGGAGGTGTTCAAGATGTGGGTACAGATTTGACTACATCACTTGTTGGTGCTCAAATTCCTGTTGGTACATTAATAGATTCAACTACAACTGTGTCTTGGAAGTTATGGGATATGAGTGGAAATATTGATTCAAGTTGTAAAGTTGTATTTAAAGTAACAGATATCGAGCCACCTTCTATTGTTCTTGTTGGAACACAAACTCGTTTCACAGATGCTGGTCAATCTGATTATACTGCAAAAATTGGTGATGGATGGAATCCAATTATAAATGATAATTGTGCAGTAGAAAAACTAACATATAAATTAGATACTGCAGCAGTAGTTGGTGCCGATCCTACCACTTCAATTGTAGGCGAACACCTCACCGTAGGTACGCATAATGTAATTTGGACAGTGACAGATATTCATGGATTAACAAATACAGGTTATTATGATATTATTGTTCAAGATACAACACCTCCTACAGCAGTATGTAATCCAATCACTGTTTTTTTGAATGATTTAGGAACTTATACACTTACATCGGCAAATGTTGACTCAATTGCTGTAGGATCCGGCGACCCAAGTGGAATTCAAAGTCTTGTTGTTACTCCTGATCATTTCAATTGTATAGCGGTTGGTACTAATACTGTGGATTTAACAGTAACAGATATATTTGGTAATATTTCTCATTGCAATGCAATCGTTACTGTTTTAGATACAACACATCCTGTTGCTAACTGTCAAAATATAACAGTTCAATTAGATGCTTTTGGAAATGCTCAAATTTTAGCTTCTCAGTTAGACAATGGCTCTTATGATAATTGTGGGATTCAAAGTATTGTCGCAAGTCAAACAGACTTTACTTGTAGCGATATTGGAGATAAAAATGTTACAGTTACTGTTACAGGTAATAGTGGTAATATTTCAACATGCAATGCCATTGTAACCGTTCAGGATACACTTCCTCCGACTGCTGTTTGTAAAAACATTGATCTTTATTTAGGTACAAATGGACTTGCAACAATTACAGGTTCTTCTATTGATAATGGATCTTACGATAATTGTGGTAATTTAGACTTATCTGTTTCAAAGAGTGTATTCGATTGTACTAATATCGGAGAAAATACGGTAACATTAACTGCAACGGATGGTGGACTTAGTTCTTCTTCTTGTCCTTCTTTTGTAACAGTTTATGATACTTTAGCTCCTATTGCTAATTGTAAAAATATTACTATATTATTAGATGCAACTGGTGCTGCAACTATTACAGCAAATGATATTAACGATAATTCTTCAGATAACTGTCAGATTTTGAGTTTACATGCAAGTAAAACTAATTTTGATTGTACAAATGTTGGGAATAACTCTGATACTTTAACGATAACTGATGTAAATGGAAACGTTTCTTCTTGTGTAGCAAATGTTGAAATACAAGATATTGCTCCAGTAGCTCTATGTAAGAATGCAACAATCTATTTGAATGCATCTGGTGCTGCAACCATTACCTCTACTACTATAGATAATGGCTCTTCTGATGCATGCGGTGCTGTAGATTTGAATATTGATATTTCGAATTTCGCATGTTCTAATGTTGGTTCAAATCCATTAACAAATACCGTTACTTTAACAGTAACAGATGTTAATCTTCTTTCATCTACATGTACTTCTTTAATAACAGTATTAGATACAATTGATCCAATTGTAATTTGCCAAAACGCAACTGTTTATTTGGATGCAGCTGGTAATGCAAGTGTAACAGTAGCTCAGGTTAACAATGCATCGAATGATGCTTGTGGTATTCAAAGTCTTGTTGTTACCCCATCAACATTTACCTGTTTAAATCGTGGAGCTAATATAGTTACTTTGACTGTTACTGATGAAAATGGTAACTTTAGTACTTGTAGCCCAACAGTAACAGTTGTTGATTCAATTAAACCAGTAGCTCTTTGTAAAGACATAACAGTTCAATTAAGTGCATTGGGTACTGCAAGTATTACAGGTGCTTCTATTGATTTAGGTTCAACAGACAACTGTAGTATTGCAAGTTTAACTGCAAGTCCAAATAGTTTTAATTGTTCAAATATAGGATCTTCTTTCCCTGTAACATTAACTGTTACAGATGTTGCAGGAAATACATCAACCTGTATATCCACAGTAACTGTTGGAGATACAGTTAAACCAAATGCAATTTGTAAAAATATTACTATTTATCTTGATGCAATTGGAAATGCTTCAATAGCAGATAGTAGTATCAATAATGGATCAAATGATGCATGTGGTATTGCAAGTATTGTTGCAAGCAAAAAAACGTTTACTTGTGCTGATAAAGGCGCCAATAGTGTTACTCTTACAGTAACAGATAATAATGAAAATGTATCTTCTTGTGTTTCCACAGTTACTGTTTTGGATAACTTAAAACCGATATATACATTCTGTCCAACTAATAAAATTGTTAGTACAGATAATGGTCTTTGTACTTACACTCATCACGATATAACATGGGATGCAACAGCTACTGATAATTGTGCAGTAACTTCTTTAACTTATAATCTTACAGGAGTAACTTCTGGTACGGGAACAACTTTGAATAACGTAGTATTTAATAAAGGCATAACTACAGTAACATGGACAGCATCTGATGCTTCTGGAAATACTCAAATTTGTTCATATACAGTTACAGTTAATGACAATGAAAATCCTGTTGCAATATGTAAAGCTGCTACAGTTTATTTAGATATAAATGGTCAGGTTGTAGTTCAACCATCTGTTATCAACTATAATTCAACAGATAATTGTGGAATAGTAACTTATTTAGTTTCAAAAAATGACACTACCTATTCTAATACAGTTTCTTACAATTGTTCTGAACTTTCAACACATACAATTTATTTGAAAGTAATTGATGCCGCAGGAAATTATCATATTTGTTCTTCAACTTTAACAGTATTAGATACCATTGCACCAGTGCCAACAAGTCTTGCAGATAAAGTGGTAAGTACTGCAAGCAATTCTTGTACATACACAAATACAAATGTTATTTGGAATGCGATAGATAATTGTGATCAAAATCCTACAATTACATTCTCACTGAGTGGTGTTACAGATAATACAGGTATTACTGATTTTACGACATTAAACGGAGTGGTATTTAATAAAGGAACTACTGTAGTTACTTGGACTACTTCTGATGCAAGTGGAAATAATGGAATTTCTACTTTTAATGTAATAGTGAATGATAGTATTAATCCAACTGTAGCTTGCCCAGGTAATCTTTCACAAAATGTAGCTACCGCAGGAGCAACTTCTGCTTTTGTTCCAACAATTGCTAATCCAACTTATGACGATAATTGTGCTGTTGTTAAAGTTACTTATGCTTTAACCGGTGCAACTTCATCTTCTGCTCAACCTTCAGGAATTAACACTATTAATAGTGGTAATTTTAACTTAGGAACTACTACAGTTACTTATATAGCTTATGATGCCGCTGGAAATTCAGACACTTGTACTTTTAAAGTAACAATTAATGCATTACCAGATGATGCCATTACTGTTGAACCTGCATCAATAATTACTTACGAAGATCAAACACGAGGTCCTGCCACATTTACAGTAGTTTTACCTTTTATTCCTACAGGAACAGTATGTATTAATGCAAAAACAAGTGATACTACAGAATCTAAGGTAAATTCAGCAAATATTCGCTCAGGAGCAGTTGACTCTACTATGATATGTTTTAACGAAACCAACTGGAACGTTCCACAAACAATTTTTGTTTTTGGTAAAGATGAATTTGTAGATGACGATACAATACCTTATACCATTATACTTACAATCAATGAAAATCATACAGATGTTGGTTCTGGGTATTTCTTTGCTAATCCTGCAGATGTAAATGGTATTAATATTGACAATGATACAGCTGGAGTTATTGTTTCTCCAATTTCTAATCATACAACAGAGGCTGGTGGAACTGCAACATTTACAATTGTTTTAAAAACAGAACCTACAGAAAATGTTTCATTTAATTTAATAAGCAACGATTGGACAGAAGCTTATATAATTGGTCCTTCTGATAGTATTGTTACTTTTACACCTGCTAATTGGAATATTCCTCAAACTGTAACAGTAAAAGGTAAGGACGAATTCTTTGTAGATGGAAATGTGGCATATACTATTATTACAAGCAATGCAATTTCAACCGATCCTAAATATAATAATATGGTTGCAGATGATGTTGCTGCCATTAATGACGATAACGATATACCTGGCTTTATTGTTTCTGCTATTTCAAATCATACCACAGAAGGTGGAGGTACTGCAACTTTTACCGTCAGGTTAACCAGCCAACCAGCAACAGACTTAACAAACTATGTTGTGCTTGTTAATATGGTTAGCAATGATACCACAGAAGGTAGCGTTACACCAATTCCATTAACTTTTACAGCTGCTGATTGGAACATAAATCAAACTGTTACAGTACATGGTATAGATGATATTATTGTTGATGGAAATATCCCTTATACAATTGTATTAACAGTTGATACAGCTGGAACAACCGATCCAATTTATAAACCATTAAATCCGAATGATGTAAATGCGATTAATGATGACAATGATACTGCGAGATTAGCAATAAATAATGTAGAACAGTTAGAATTACACAGTGGTACATCTAACTTCGCATTTACAGTAACTCATACAGGAGCAGAAGTTCCCGGAGGATATACTGTGACTTGGTACACTCAAAATTCTTCACCTGTATCGGCAAGTTTCCCAAGTGATTATGCTGGTACTGGTGGTACTCTTAGTTTTACGGGTGCTATTGGCGAAACAAAAACTATTAATATTGTTGTAAATGGCGATACAAGACTTGAGCCAAATGAAACCTTTAAGGTTGTATTAGCTTCAGCGAGTTCTGGAGGTAGAAGTGTATTAATACCAACTGCTGGCAAAATTGGTATTGGTACAATACTCAACGATGATGCTGCTACATTTGCAATCAATGATGTTTCCATCACAGAAGGAAATTCAGGAACACAATTGCTCAATTTTACAGTTACTTTAAGTGAAGATGTAGAAGCATCAAATCCGGTTACTGTAGATTATGTTACCAGTAATGGAACTGCTATTGCTGGCGAAGATTATGTATATAAAACAGGAAAATTGAGTTTTACAGGTTTGAAAAATGAAACAAAAACCATATCTGTAACAATTAATGGAGATTCAAAAGTTGAGTTGAATGAAACATTTAATGTTTTATTGAGCAATATTCAATCTGTGGGACTTCCCGATTCAATTTTGTCTAACATGACTTTCTCAAAAGCAACTGGAATTGGAACTATTAACAATGATGATGCGGCTACTATTAGCATAAATAATGTTACGCATAATGAAGGTAATAGTGGTACAACATCTTACGATTTTACAGTTACCCTTACAAATCCTTCCGACACAATTACTACAGTAAATTATACTACTGTTGATGGAACCGCAACTACAGCCGATCTTGACTATACTGCAAATAGTGGTACATTAACTTTTGCAGCGGGAGAAACAACAAAAACAATTACTGTACTTGTTAATGGAGACTCCAAGGTTGAATTGGATGAAACCTTTACTGTTGCATTGAGTAGTTTGGTTAACAATGGACGAAACATCACATTGCCAGTTGGAACTGCTACAGGCACGGGTACAATAACCAATGATGATGCCGCTACTATAGCAATAGATAATGTATCTATAACCGAAGGTAATAGCGGAACAAGCCTACTTACATTTAACGTTACTCACAGCGGAGGTAATTTAGATGTTCCATTTAGTGTAGGTTATTCAACTGCAAATGGAACTGCTAAAACTACGGATGGAGATTATGTTTCGAATAGTGGGACACTTAATTTTAGTGGTACTTCAGGAGAAACCCAAACAATTAATATTACAATAAATGGCGATACAAAAGTTGAATTAAATGAAGCCTTTACAGTAGGTTTAAGCAATTTACTTGCCAGTGGACGTAATATTACAATTGCAACAGGAACCGGAACCGGAACCATTAACAATGATGATGCTGCAACTGTAAATATCAACAATGTAACACAATATGAAACTCATTCAGGAAACACTAACTTTAATTTTACGGTCAGTCTTACTAATGCATCTGATACCATTGTTACTGTAAAATATGCAACTGCGAATGGATCAGCAACTACTGCAAATAATGATTATACAGCAAAAGCATCAACAACGTTGACATTTGCTGCAGGAGAAACTTCTAAAACAGTTGCTATTGTGGTTAAAGGTGATTTAATTGTTGAACTTGACGAAACCTTTACTGTTGGATTAAGTACATTGGTTAACAATGGAAGAAATATTTCATTAGGAACAATAACAGGAACAGGAACTATTCTTAATGATGATTCAGCTACTGTAAATATTACAAATACTGTTATTCATGATGAAGGTAATAGTGGAAATACAATGTATATTTATACAATCTCTTTAACACAAGCTTCTGATGTTAATACTTTGGTAAATTATGCTACCATAGATGGAACAGCAACTACCGCAGATAATGATTATATATTAAATAGTGGTACTTTGACTTTTGCACCTGGTCAAACAACTAAATATGATACCGTTTTGGTTAAAGGCGATACAAAAGTAGAGTTAAATGAAACCTATACCGTTGGATTAAGTAATTTAGTAAATAATGGAAGAACTATTAATATAGGAAATGCAACAGGTGCAGGCACTATTACAAATGATGATGCTGCTGTTATTTCGATTTCCGGATTTACTGTAGATGAATCAGCTGGAACAGCCACATATACCATTACGATGGACAAGGCAGTTCAAACTCCATTTACTATTAGTTTTGCCACTGCAAGCAATACTGCATTATCAGAAACAGACTATGACTCAATACCATCAACAATTCTCAATTTTGGTGGTGCAAATCCATTGGTTCAAACGGTTACAGTAAATATTATTGATGATAATTTGGTTGAACCTACAGAAACGTTATTTGGTATTATAAGCAATAAGGTGGATGCAGCAAATCAAAGTGTTACATTCTCTGGTGGTGGTTCATCAACACAAGCAACCGGTACTATTACCGATAATGACGTAGCTACAATTGCAATAAATGATGTAACTGTTAATGAAGCAGATGGAATTGCAACATTTACTGTTACATTAACAGGTAATGTTCAGAATAATTTCACATTTAATTATTCAACTGCAGACAGTACGGCAGTTTCTGCTTCAGATTATACAGCAATAGGATTAACTCAACTAACTTTTGGTGGAGCTAATAGCAACATCCAAACATTTAATGTTCCTATTACCAATGATAACATTGCTGAAGCTATTGAAAATTACAAAATAAATTTAACTAATCTGAATAAGAATAGTCAAACAGGAATAAGCTTCTCTGATAGTTTAGGTATAGGAACAATTATTGATAATGATACTGTTCATCTAACGCTTCATGGCTTTACAGTTACCGAAACTGACGGTACACAAACTCAAAACTTCTATGTAAGCCAGAGCATTGCTTCACAATCTCCAATTACATTATTGTTTGGAACTACTGACGGAACCGCTATATCTACAGGTGATTATACAGCACAGTCAAGTGTTGGAGTTACCTTGCCTGCAAGTTCAACTTCTAATGTTAATGTATCTGCAACCACTATAGCAGGTGATCTAATTGCAGAACCAACAGAAGCATTTACAGGAACGATTACTTTAAATAATATTAATGGTCAAAATGTTATAATTGATACTGCAACTGCTACAGGTACTATTCTTGACAATGATATTATAACAATCAATCTTGCTGGCTTTACTGTTACAGAAACCGAAGGAACTCAGATAAAGAATTTCGTAGTTAGTATGAATCATTCTGCACAATATGATATTGTGTTAACTTTCTCTACAGCAAACGGAACAGCACTTGCTGGTAATGATTTTAATGCTTTGACAGACACAGTTATATCTATTCCTGCTGGCGTTACCAGTATTAATATTCCTGTATCAATTCTCGGAGACCTAGTCGTGGAGCCACAAGAAGCATTTACAGGAAGTATAACTTTAACAAATGCTAATTACCAGCAGGCATCTGTTGGAACAAATACAGCAACTGCAACTATTAATGATAATGATCACTCAACGCTAGCAATAACAGGCTTTACTGTGAATGAAAATGTAGGAACAACCACGTATACCATTACCCAAGTTGGGACTGTTCAGAATAATCTTACTGTTCACTTTGCTACATCTAATATTACAGCAATTTCAGTATCTGATTATACAGCGGTTACTCAAACTTTAACTTTTGGTTCAAGTAATCCTCTGGTTCAATATGTAACAATACCAATAATTGATGATAATCTTGTAGAACCAACTGAAACTTTACTTGGAACTATAAGTAATCTTGATTCAAACTATCAGGCTGTTAGCATCGTTAAAGATACTGCTATTGGTACTATTCTAGATAATGATACTGCAAGAATAGCAATCAATGATGTTATTGTTAAAGAAAACGAAGGTCCTGCAGTATTTACTGTTACATTAATAGGTAATATTCAAGATGCATTAACTCTTAGTTACACAACAAATGATATCTCGGCATTAAATCCTAGTGACTATACTACAACTACTGGAACAGTTACTTTCCCTGCAGGTTCTCTATCTGGGGCAACGCTACCTATTTCTGTTCCAATTATTGACAATTCGATAGCAGAGCCAACAGAGTATTATCATGTTGATTTAAGTAATATTGTCTGTACAGGTGCATCCTTATTTGCAGATAATCAGGGATTAGGAACTATTCTTGACAATGATACTGTTACAACCATTAATCTTGCTGGTTTTACTGTTACAGAAACCAATGGAACAGTAACTCATAATTTTGTGGCGACTATGAATATTCCTGCTCAAGAGCCCGTTATCATTAGTTTTACAACAACAAACGGAACTGCTGGAACTTCTGATTTTACAGCACAAAATACTGTTCAATACACTATATTACCTGGCACAACAAGTATAAATATTCCAATAAATGTTCTTGGAGATTTAGTCACAGAACTAAGCGAATCATTTACAGGTACTATTTCTCTTGTGAATGCTAACGGTCAACAGATATATATTGGTACAGCTACAGCAACAGGAACTATAAATGATGATGACGCAGCTATAATAAATGTAAACAATGTTACACAAGTTGAGACAAATAGCGGAACTACAATATTTAACTTTACTGTCACATTATCAAATATTTCAGATGCTCCTGTTAGTGTTAATTATGCAACTTCCAACGGAGCTGCTACAATAGCAGATCTTGATTATATTGCTAATAGTGGATTGTTAACATTTGCACCAGGCGAAACCACAAAAAATGTAAGTGTTACAGTTTATGGTGATACTAAGTTAGAATTAGACGAAACCTTCCATTTGAATTTAAGTAATTTAGACAACAATGGAAGAGCTATAACATTAGGTACAAATGGTGTTGGAACTATTCTTAATGACGATGCTGCAACTTTAGCAATTAACAATGTTGCTATTATTGAAGGAAACAATGGCACATCAAATCTTACATTTACAGTAACGCATAGCGGAAGTACGCTTGATACTCCTTTTACAGTAGATTATGCAACGGCAGATGGAACAGCTACTATTGCTGACGGAGACTATACTTTTACTACAGGAACCCTTAATTTTAGTGGTACTACAAGTGAAGTTCAGATATTTAGCGTTCCAATTATTGGTGACAAAAAAGTTGAATTAGATGAAGAGTTTTCTGCAATTATAAGCAATGTACAAGCTGGAGGTAGAAATATTACAATAACTTATGCAAATGGAACAGGTGCAATTAATAATGATGATCATGCACCAGTAGTTTCTGATGTGTTAAAAACAGGAACTCAAAATGTAACACTTCCATTTGCTTCAATAGATTTTACTTCTAAATTTAGCGATGTAGATAGCGATACTTTGGTGAAAATTAAAGTTGTTAGCATACCTGCAAACGGAACACTAAAACTTAGTGGAGTTAATGTAACAGCAGGAGATGTGATTACATTTGCTAATCTTCTAAATATTAAATTTGTTCCAAATACAAACTGGAACGGGGTTACAATTTTTGATTGGAATGCTTCAGATGGAACAAATTGGGCTGCTATTAATGAGCAAGTAATTATTACAATCAATGCGGTTAATATTCCACCTGTTGCTGTAAACGATACAGCTTATACAAACGAAGATACCCCTGTTAGTTTTAATATTTTAACCAATGACTATGATCTTGATGGTACTTTGGCTAACTATACTGTAGATTTAGATCCTTCAACTCCTGGTCAACAATTAAGTTATACCGTTTCCGGACAAGGAACGTTTACCGTTAATTTGGCAGGAGTGGTTACATTTACACCTGTATTAAATTATAATGGTACAACAACCCCAATTAATTATACTGTAAATGATAATTCAGGAGCAATTTCAAATATTGCAACAATCACAGTTATTGTGAATGCTGTAAACGATCCGCCAATAGTTTATAACGAGACAATTAGTTTATGTCAGGGAGATTCGGTGAATTCCGGAACTTTCGGGACTGTTCTCGCAAATGGTGATTATGATATTGAAGGAACGGCCTTATCAGTAACAACAACATTGATAAGTGCTCCTGCTCATGGAACATTTACCATAAATACTGCTGGATATTATGCTTATGTTTCTGATCCAAGTTACTATGGTACAGTAAAAGCTGTCGTTTCTATTTGTGACAACGGAACACCAATAGCATGTGCTAATGATACAATAACCATTGTAGTTCATCAAAAAGTGATTGCTAATGCCGGTCCTAGCCAATATTTATGTGGTGTAAATAATACATTCTTAATTGGAAACGATCCAACACCAGGTACTGGATATTGGACTATTGTTTCAGGTCTTGGTATGCCAATGGTATTTCCACCATCAGGAAGTACTGCAATAGCATTTAATCTGATAACAAGTAATACACCTTATATATTCAAATATACAATTGTTAATTCAAGCTCAAATTGTTCTTCTACAGATACTGTAAGCGTTTATAATTATATAGCTCCATCAGCAGCCTATGCAGGTGCAGACCAACAACTTTGTTTAAGTTCTGGAACTACATCTACAAATATGACAGCTGCTACTATAACAAGCGGAACAGGTAATTGGTCTCAAATAATAGGACCAAACTCTGCTACAATAGCTAACGCTTCAAGTGCTACTTCTTTAATTAGTAATCTTATTACAGGTTTTTATACATTTAGATGGACTAGCAGTAATGGAGTTTGTTTAACGAATTACGATGATGTTAATATTACTATTAATAATCAAGCTGTAGTTTATACAGGTGCAAATGCAAGTATGTGCCAAACAACAGCATCTTATGTTATTTCTGATGCAACTGCTTCAAATGCAACAGCATTAACTTGGTCAACCTCAGGAACAGGTTCGTTTAATAATATTGCAGCTTTACATCCTACTTATACACCAA
>JBMOKG010000061.1:0-27058 GCA_049315385.1 Bacteroidales bacterium | reverse complement strand
TTATAAATCTTGCACTAAAAGTGCATAGTTTTGAACTAACGAAATTGATAATAAATTAAAAAAGTCAATAGCATTATTGTTATTGGCTTTTTTGTAAATTGCAAACTGAAAAATTATCAGCTATTAACATTCTTTCGTTCAAAAAAATATATTTATTTATGCAATTAATGTTATTCTAATTGTATTTTTGCATTTAAATATTTCAGTTATGTTCAAAAAAATCTTACTTTTCTTCAAAAATAAATATATTATCACTTCATTGGCATTTGCTATTTGGATGATTGCTATTGATAAGAATAATATGATTGCCCAATATAGATTAAGAAATGAATTGGCTGATTTACGATTTAAAAAAGCATATTATATTAAGGAAATTGAAAAAGATCTCAAGGCAACTTATGAGTTGAATACAAATATGAAAACCCTTGAGAAATTTGCCCGTGAGAAATATTTGCTTAAAAAAGACAATGAAGATATTTTTTTAATTATTAAAGAATAAAATCAATCCTATCTTTTAAATTGGATCTACATCTATACTTAATCTAATTTGAGCATTTTTACTGTTTTGTCTGAAATTTTCGATTATTATTCTTATTTTTCCTTTCACCTGCTTTAAACTTGATTCCCTGTCGATTTTAATTAGAATATCTTTAAGAAACATATTCTTTATTCTTGAAACCATTGGAAATTCCGGGCCTAATATGTTTTTATTTAATGATTTACGTAATGTTATTGCAAATTCTGCAGCTATTTTATTTAAGATATCTGCATCTTTGTGCTTTAGAGTTATTTTAATTAAACGATAAAAAGGTGGATATTTAAAAGTTTGTCTTTCAATAATCTGACTATTAAACATTGACAAATAATCATTATTAATTACGTTTTTAATTACTTCATGATTTGGTTTGTAAGTTTGAATTATTACCTTTCCCCTCTCTCCTTTTCTACCGGCTCTTCCGCTTACCTGAGCCATCATCTGGAAACTTCGTTCAAATGAACGAAAATCAGGATAACTGATCATATTATCAGCATTTAGGATTCCTACAATATTTACATTGTCGAAATCAAGACCTTTAGTAACCATTTGTGTTCCAACTAATATATCAATTTTTTGGTCTTCAAAATCAGTAATTATTCTTCGGTAAGCATTTTTCGAACGTGTTGTATCTAAATCAAGTCGTTCAATACTTGCATAAGGAAAAATAATAGATAAATCTTCTTCAATCTTTTCTGTTCCAAATCCTTTCATCAGCAATGCAGTGCTACCACAATCAGGACATTTTTCAGGAATACGGCAAGAATAACCACAATAATGGCAACGTAACTGATTCTGATGTTTATGATAAATGAGTGTAACATCACAATTTTTGCATTCTGGCATATAATGACAGCTATCACATTCTATACGCAATGAAAATCCTCTTCTGTTCTGAAAAAGGATTACCTGTTGCTTTTTTAGCAGCGCTTCATCAATATGTTTTATTAATAAAGATGAAAAATGGGATTGCATTGTCTTTTGTTTGGTTTCAGTTTTTAAATCAGCAATTATTATTTCAGGCAACTTCATGTTTCCATATCTTTCATTGATTTCAACCAATTGAAATTTATTAGTAAGAGCGTTAAAATAAGTCTCAATTGCTGGTGTAGCAGAGCCTAATAATGTTTTGGCAGAATGCATAGTTGCCAGATAAATAGCTGCATCTCTTGCATTGTAACGAGGCGAAGGATCGTATTGCTTATAGGATGTATCATGTTCTTCATCGATAATAATCAAACCTAAATTATCAAAAGGTAAGAATAATGCTGATCTTGCACCCAACAATATACTATGATTTTCATTATCAATTCCATGAGCAGCTAAAATTACCTTATTCCAAACTTCAACTCTTTGATTTTCGCTGTATTTTGAATGATAAATTCCTGCTTTTTTTCCAAAATATTTTTGTAAACGATTAATTATTTGTGTGGTAAGAGCAATTTCAGGTAATAAATACAAAACTTGTTTCCCTTGTTTTAGAACTTCATCAATTAATTTTATGTAAATTTCCGTTTTTCCGCTTGAAGTAACACCATGAAGCAAGACTACTGATTTTTGCTCAAAACCCAGATGAATAGAATCAAATGCAATGCTTTGCTGCTCACTCAATACTATTTCATCTACAGAACTATATGCTTCGCTTCCTTCCAAACGACTTTGTTCTTTTTCAAATACTTCAAAAACCCCTTTTTTTACTAAGGATTTAATCTGAATATCAGAAAAATCTGGATTCTTCATTAATTCAGACTTCTTTAATTCATTGTCAAATGTTTGAAAATATCCTGTAAGATGTAAAAAAGATTGGAGTATTTGTAATTGACGAAAAGCTTTTTTCTCAAGTTTATCAAATAAAGACATAAGCGCATTTTCATTGGCAAATGAATCACAAAGGCGAATATATAATTCTATCTTTGGTTTATATCTTTCTGTAATTTCTTCTTCTGTAATAATTACAGTTTTTTCAATCAAAGTTTTAATTAAAGGGATAATTTTTTGTAAACCAGTAATTTCTGTAACTTCACTAACTGTTAGTGATTCTCTTGAAACTAAAGCTTCAGCAACTAACATTTCATATTCATTTAACTGCGAATAATCTCCATCAAAGTCAGGATTTATAACAATCCGGGATTCACTGGCTAATTTAAAAGCCGGAGGCAATGCTGCATTCATTACTTCCCCAACATGACATAAGTAATAATCAGCCATCCATTCCCAGAATAAAAACTGTTTTTCATTTACAATTGCTTCACTATCGAGAACCGAAAGTATATATTTAACTCTGTATGTTTCTGGTGGCTTTTCGTGAACTCTTCTTACTAAAGCTGTATATATCTTCTTCTTCCCAAACTGTATAACCACTCGTTGGCCAGGTATTATGAGATTATTCATATCGAAGGGAATCCGATAGGTAAAATAACCTGGTAAAGGTAATGGTAGTAATACATCTGCAAAAAGAGTCTTTCTTTCCATGCTAAATAAAGTGAATGCTTTAAATTTATAGTTTCCTCAAAAGTAGCAATATTTTTGAACACTATTGCTAAAATTACACTGAAAACAACTAGTTTTTATTAATCTTAATAATACAATCTCTAATCAGAGTCTGTCTATAAAGCCGGATTTTAAAAAGTAAAATTGAAAAGCTAATAAGAATTAAAGATTTTAGAATTTTTACAAAATCAGTTTATTACATAAGTTTTAAATCGCAAATTTATTAATCATGATTGAAAATCAATGAACAAGCGGCTTTAAAGACAGACTCTGATAAACATAAATACAATAAATAATTATTTATAATATTAATGATTTGCATGCAAGCCACATTCTTTGGTTTCCGGGTTTTCCCACCACCATCTGCCGGCTCTTACGTCTTCTCCATGCTGTACAGCTCGTGTACAAGGTTGGCATCCAATGCTAGGGAATCCCTGATCGTGTAGTTTATTGTAAGGAATTGAATGCTTTTGGATGAAACCCCATACTTCTTTTTCAGTCCAGTTGATTAAAGGATTTATTTTTATTAAATGGTTATTGCTATCCCATTCAATCATTTGCATATTTTCACGCGTAACGGCCTGTTCTTTTCGTAAACCACAAATCCAAACTTCCAATCCCTTAAAAGCACGGTGCAATGGCTCCATTTTACGTACATTACAGCATTGTTTTCTGTTTTCAATACTTTCGTAAAAAAGATTTATTCCTTTTTCATTAACCATTTTTTCAACTTCTGCTGTATCAGGGAAAAAAACTGAAATATTTATTTCATACCTGGATTTTGTTCTTTCTATTGTACTATATGTTTCAGGAAAAACACGTGCAGTATCAAGTGTAAATATCTTTGTAGTTTTATCAATATCAGCAATCATATGTGTAAGTACCTGATCTTCGGCCCCCATACTTGAAGCCAATGCAATCTTTGATTTATAAGCAGTTAAAAAATATTGCAAAACGATTTCAGGGTTTTCGTTTTTATACTTTTCATTTAATTCATTGATGGCTGTTATTTGCATTGTTTTAATTTTAATAAGCGTTCGTAAAGTTAAAGTATGGTTAGTTATTTTAGTTTGTAAAATTTATAGAGATTGAATCTGCAAAATTAAAAAAGATTGTGTAGTATAGTAGTTGTAATTTATTATTTTTGTATTTGTTTTTAATTTTCTGAATAATACTATAAACTATGAAGTTACATTTTATTGCCATTGGAGGCAGTGCCATGCATAATCTTGCCATTGCATTACATAAAAAGGGTTTTACCGTTAGCGGTTCTGATGATGAAATATTTGAGCCTTCAAAAAGCAGGCTGGCAAAATACAACTTGCTTCCCGATAAAGAAGGATGGGATGAAAACAATATTACAGAAGATATTGATGCAGTAATCCTTGGTATGCATGCTCGTCTGGATAATCCTGAATTATTGAAAGCTCAGCAAATGAATATTAAAATATTTTCATATCCTGAATATCTGTACGAACAATCAAAAGATAAGATTAGAATTGTTATAGGTGGAAGCCATGGAAAAACAACTATAACTTCTATGATTATTCATGTTTTAAATTACCTCAATATTGATTGTGATTATATGGTTGGAGCTCAATTGCAGGGATTTGAAGTAATGGTAAAACTTACTCATAAATCAAAATACATGATTATTGAGGGCGATGAATATCTGACCTCCCCAATCGACAAAAGACCTAAATTTCATTTATATTTGCCTGATATTGCATTGATAAGTGGTATAGCTTGGGATCATATCAATGTTTTTCCAAGTTTTGAGAATTATGTGGATCAATTTAAGATTTTTGCTGATTTAATTACTGAAAACGGTAAGTTGGTTTATTGTACTGAAGATAAAGAAGTAGTTCAGGTAGCAAAGCATGCACGAAAAGATATTCATCTTCTCCCTTATGCAATTCCTGAACATATTGTAAATAATGGTATTACGAATATTTTATATAATAATAAAAGTATTCCTTTGCAGGTATTTGGAAACCATAACCTGATGAATTTGAATGGAGCCCGTTTGGTTTGTAATCAGATTGGGATTTCTGATGATGATTTTTACAAAGCAATACAATCCTTTCAGGGCGCTTCCAAAAGACTGGAACTTGTTAAAATGAATGACTTTACCAATGTGTATAAAGATTTTGCTCATTCTCCTTCAAAATTGAAAGCTACAACTACAGCTGTCAAAACTCAATTTAATGAACGTAAGTTAGTTGCATGTATGGAATTGCATACTTTCAGCAGTTTAACTCAGGAGTTCCTGATGCAATACAAGGATAGTATGAATGAAGCAGATGAAGCTATCGTTTATTTTAATCCTCATACAATAGCACATAAGAAGTTAGCTAATATTACAGAAGAACAAATTATTACCGCATTTAACCGGGCTGATTTGAAAGTGTATACCGATTCAAGCTTGTTGATAAAAGATTTGCTTGATATGGAATGGAAAAACAAGAATTTGCTTATGATGAGTTCAGGTAATTTTGACGGAATTGATTTTGATGAAGTTGCTGATTTTATTATACGGTAAACTATTTTTAAAGTTGTTTTTAGTAAATAATATCATTTTTTTTTTAAATAGAAATTTGAATGTTTTTTAAAACCTATTTCGCTCTTCGCAATAAGCTGTTTCCAATGCTGCATTGAAGACATTTTTTTGAATTACAATAATTATTTTTAAGCTCAAGTAAAGCTTGAGATTTAAATGCATTATCTACAGTAATTCCTATATTTATCCATTTTTTTATTATAGAATTTTCTTCAGATTTAATCTGTTCAAGAAACTTTAAGGCTTTATCCTGATATTTCTTTTCATCTTTTTCTGAAGCATATAAAAATAAGAAAGGAACCACAGTATTGATAATTAATAAATCAATGGTGTTTTTCCCGATTAGTTTACTCTTTGCTTTATGAATTTTAGCATCAAAAGTATAATGTGTATTAAAGTATTCAGAAGCATTAATTTGAAAAATATTGTAAATTTCAGCTAAATTTTCAGTTTCCACTATTTTTGAGAATAAATGCTGTGAATGATAGATTAAATCAGCAAACTGAGAAATACGGATTGCAGGAAAACTTGCCGGACGTAAACGGAGCAGTTTCCATAAGTGCCCTGCTATAGGTTGTAAGTTGTATTTTTTTCTTAAAAATGTATATTCATTATATAATTCAAGAGGATATCTATCAATAAATTCATCGTTCAGTAATCCTGACTGACCAAAGAGAAGTGCTTCGAGTTGAAATAAACTGTTTTTATGTTTTGAAAGCAAATGTATGGGGATTGAATTTGCTAATAATTCAAATGGAAATGAATTTAGATTAGATCCAAAATTCTTTGCAAGTAATTGATAAAAAGTAACTTCCCAATTATTATTGTTTGTAATTAATTTAGATTTAATTTCCAGTGTTTTTCTTTCAATTCTTTCAATTAATAATCGTTCGAGCCATGAATTAATAATAAATGCTGTTGCATTTGAAATAGAATTTTCACATGCAATCCAGTTTTTGTTAGAAATAAATTCCTGATAGCTTAAAAAAAGATTTTGATCGAAGTAATCTTTTGCAATGAGTGTTGGTATTTTATTCCCATTTTGTCGTTTTACTTCAATATCATTTTGATAAACAACATGTAATATAATACTGTCATAAGACTTGTCATTTTGATGCTGGTGAAGATACCAATCCGAAGCTTTGATATGTATTTCTACATTTCCGGCCCACAGTGTTTCGCCAATTCTGATTTTTGCATTAAAAAAATCAGGTCCGGCATCAGTATTTTGCATACCAGAATTTAATATTTCAAGTTTTTCATCATCCGAAAGTTTTAATTCTCCATTCAATAATTTATATCTCCAGAGATAATGTAAAAATTCTTCTGTCATGACACTATATTTCATGTAAATGTATTACTTTTATTGCCAAAATGTAAAAAAAAATGCAAAAAACATTACAATTGACACTGGCAATCTTTTTATTTGTATTATATAGTTCTGATAATAAGTTGTTTTCACAAGAAAATAAAAAAGCTGATGAAATATTAAATATTGTTGAAATATCGCCTGAATTTCCCGGAGGTGACGAAGCCAGAAACAGTTTTCTTGTCAATAACATTGTTTACCCAAGGAAGGCAAGAAAAAAAGGAGTTGAAGGGATTGTATATGCAACATTTGTAGTTGAAAAAGATGGTAAAATTTCAGATGTAAGAATTCTAAAAGGAATTGGTTGTCAATGTGATGAAGAGGTAATTAGAGTCATAAAATTAATGCCGGTATGGAAGCCGGGTAAACAAAACGGAGATGCAGTGAGAGTTCAGTTTAATTTACCTGTAAAATTTACACTTAGAGATTAAAAAGATGTTATATATATAATTTTAAAACAAAATCCGATAAAATGAAAAGGTTTAGACAATTTATGATTGTGATGCTAATTATTACACTATCAGGTATTAATAAACAGTTAATAGCTCAGGATAATGAAAATAAAGCTGATGTTTTTACTATTGTAGAGAAAGCACCTGAGTTTCCAGGTGGTGATAAAGCAAGAGTTAAATTTTTGATAAAAAACCTTGTTTATCCTAAGACCGCAAGAGAAACAGGTATCGAAGGAACAGTTTTTATTAGTTTTGTTGTAGAAACAGATGGAAGTATTAGTCATTCAAAGGTTATAAGAGGTATTGGTGGAGGATGCGATGAAGAAGCTATAAGGGTAATTAAGCTAATGCCAAAATGGGAACCCGGCAAACAAAGTGGAAAAAATGTAAGAGTGCAGTTTAATATGCCTTTTAAATTCACTTTATCAAATGATAAAGTAAAAGAAGAAACAAAAAAAAGCAGAAAGTAAAATAAACAAAAACAATCAGATAAGACTATAATATTCATTATTTTATTCATTCTATTAAAAAAATAAAATAGTTTTAAAAAATTATGTATATTTGTAAAACAATTTTTGTGGATAGTTTTTTATTTTATGCAAGATTTAAGTATTTTAGTATCAGGAATTGAGTTTAAATTACGTAAATTAATTGAACAAAATAATCAGCTGAAAATTGATAATTCACAATTATTGAAGAAAAATGATGGATACATAAAAACAATTGAAAATCAGAATAAAACAATAAAAGAATTAGAAGAAAAGTACAAAGTACTGAAGATTGCAAAATCGTTGGAAAGTAGTACAAATTCGTTTGATCAGAAAATTAAAATCAACGAAATGCTGCGGGAAGTTGAAAAGTGTATAGGTCTTTTGAACAAATAGATATTTTTGAATATTAAACTTAATGGAAGAAATCTCAATAACAGTAAGAATAGCTGACAGGCAATACAAGCTAACTATAGAAAAAGAGGAAGAAGAGATTTTTAGAAAAGCAACCAGATTACTATCAGAAAAATTAATGGAGTATGCTCAAAATTATGCTTTTAAAGACAAACAGGATTTACTGGCATTGGTTGCATTACAATATACAACTAGTTCATTAAAATTTGAAGAACAGGCTTCATTTAATGATAATGAACTTTTAGTGAGATTAAGTGAAATAGATAGTGTTTTACAAAAAAATATATATTCAGTTTGACAGATAACGTTCTTTGAAAATTATCATACACTTTTCGTACGATATACCCGCAATTATTCATTTACAGTTTGTAAACTCAACATTATAATAACTAGAGCTATACGCTTAGTGAAGTTTAGAGTAGGCCTCCACCCAATTTATTGGGTTCTCTTTTAGAGACAGTGGACATTCGATGCTTCCGGCAGCTCTAAAAATTCCATTTTTGGGGTTTACAAAACTCTATAGAATCTATTGCGGGTTTTTTTTAGTACTTTGCTTAATATATATTAACTAATAATAAAACTAGAAATGAATGTAACATTTGCTATTATCATTACATTATTTTCTTTGGTAATCGGAGCTGTTTTGGCTACTACTATTTTAAGAAAATTCTTAGATAAAAAAAGCCAAAACATCCTAAAAGAAGCTGAAGAAAAAGCCGAAGTCATCAAAAAAGAAAAGATGCTTCAGGCAAAAGAAAAATTTTTACAACTTAAAGCTGAACATGAAAGTATAATTCTGGAAAAGAATAGTAATATTCAGAAAAGTGAAAATCGCATCAAGCAGAAAGAAAGTAGTTTATCTCAAAAAATGGAAGAACTACAACGTAAACAAAATGAACTTATTTCTGTTCGCGAAAATTTAAACAATCAACTAGAAATCATCAATAAAAAACAAGCTGAACTAGATAAAATTCACAAAACACAAGTTGATAAACTTCAGGCAATCGCTGGTCTTTCTGCTGAAGAAGCTAAAATACAAAT
Organism: Bacteroidales bacterium; assembly: GCA_049315385.1. Taxonomy (GTDB): domain Bacteria; phylum Bacteroidota; class Bacteroidia; order Bacteroidales; family JACABE01; genus JACABE01. The sequence continues at coordinate 17,709 of JBMOKG010000061.1, read as the reverse complement.
TATTGAAGCATTGCAGGATGAAGCTAAAAATGAAGCAGTTAACCTTATTAAGGATGTTGTTGACGAAGCTAAAATAACAGCTAATCTTGAAGCAAAGAAGATAGTAATTGAAACATTACAACGTACAGCTGTAGAACATGCTATAGAAAATTCAGTATCAGTTTTCAACATTGAAAACGATGAAATTAAAGGTAGAATTATCGGTCGTGAAGGTAGAAATATTAGAGCATTAGAGGCTTTAACCGGCGTTGAAATAATAATTGATGATTCACCTGATGCTATTATTATTTCAGGCTTTGATCCTGTAAGACGTGAAATTGCAAGATTGTCATTGCATAAATTGGTTACAGACGGTAGAATTCATCCAGCCCGTATTGAAGAAGTTGTTGCTAAAGTTAAAAAACAAATTGAGCAAGAAATTATTGAAATTGGTAAACGTACTACTATTGACCTCGGTATACTTAATATGCACCACGAATTAATCCGAATGGTTGGTAAAATGAAATACCGTTCATCTTATGGTCAGAATTTATTACAGCATTCCAAAGAAGTTGCAAACTTATGTGCAACTATGGCAGCAGAACTTGGATTAAATCCTAAAATAGCAAAACGTGCAGGTTTATTACACGATATAGGTAAAGTGCCTGATAATGAACCAGATTTACCACATGCTATACTTGGTATGAAACTGGCAGAAAAGTTTAAAGAAAAACCTGAAATTTGTAATGCAATCGGTGCTCACCATGATGAAACAGAGATGGAATCTTTGATTGCACCTATAGTTCAGGTTTGCGATGCTATTTCCGGTGCCAGACCAGGTGCCCGCAGAGAAGTTGTGGATGCTTATATCAACCGTCTTAATAATCTTGAAGAACTTGCACTCTCCTATCCTGGAGTTATAAAAACCTATGCTATACAAGCTGGTAGAGAATTACGTGTAATTGTTGGAGCTGAGAAAATTTCAGATAGCGAAGCCAATCAATTATCTTTTGATTTATCACATAAAATTCAAAATGAGATGACCTATCCTGGTCAGATTAAAATAACTGTAATCAGGGAAACCAGGGCTATCAGTTACGCAAAATAAAAAGAATTAATTTTATAAAAAGGCTTCAATGTTTCATTGAAGCCTTTTTTATTGTTTAAAGTTTTTTTTAATAATTCCAATAACCGGAAAATTTCAGAGTGTTTTTTTTATAGTAATATTGCTTTCATTTTATGCGCTATTTACTTTTCTATTTAAGCATATTTATTTTACTTTAATAAATAACTTAAAATCATTTAATAATAAGCTTTACAAAGCACATATAATGCAAACAGCCTATAATTATCAAATTACAGGCTGTTTTAAACAAATTGAATGCAAATTCTACATTCAATATAATCTTTGATTTATTCGCTTTTTTTCTGACGTTTACGATCATTTTCGTCCAGTAAAATTTTCCTTAAACGTAATGATAATGGAGTAATTTCAAGGTATTCATCTCCTATAATAAACTCCATATATTCTTCTAATGAATATTTGGTAGCCGGTACTATTGAAACCTTATCGTCAGAACCTGAAGCTCGCATATTAGTAAGTTTCTTGGTTTTAGTAATATTTATTACCAGATCATCCTGACGGATATGTTCACCGATAACTTGTCCTGCATAGATAGGATCATTAGGGCTTACAAAAAAACTACCTCTATCCTGAAGTTTATCAATTGCATAAGGTATTGCAATACCAGATTCCATAGCTATTAAAGAACCATTACGTTTTGATGGGATATCCCCTTTCCAGGGTTCAAATGCTTTGAATCGATGTGCCATAATGGCTTCGCCTTCAGTTAATGTTAAAACAGTACTTCTTAATCCAATAATCCCTCTTGATGGAATAGCAAATTCTAAATGTAAACGGTCGGTTTTTGTTTCAATCTGAACTATCTCACCTTTTCTTTGGCTTACTAATTCAATTACTTTACCAGCTGAAGCTTCTGGAGCATGTACAGTTAAAAATTCAATAGGTTCACATTTAACTCCATTAACTTCTTTTAGAATAACTCTTGGTTGACCAACCTGTAATTCGTAACCTTCACGACGCATGGTTTCTATTAATATAGATAAGTGTAAGATACCACGTCCAAAAACGATATATGCATCAGGAGAATTGGTTTCTTCAACCCGTAATGCAAGATTCTTTTCTAATTCTTTAAAAAGTCTGTCTCTTAAGTGACGGGAAGTTACAAACTTTCCTTCTTTGCCAAAAAACGGTGAATTATTAATTGTAAAAAACATACTCATAGTTGGCTCATCAATAGCTATAGGTATTAATGCTACTGGATTTTCAAAATCTGCAACAGTGTCACCAATTTCAAAATCATCTAATCCAAGAATTGCGCAAATTTCACCCGGGAATATTTCTTCTTTTATTTTTTCTTTCCCAAGTCCTTCAAAGACATATAATTCTTTGATTTTTGATTTTACAATACTTCCATCACGTTTAACCAGAGAAACATTCATACCGGCTTTCATCATTCCTCTTGATAATCTTCCTACTGCAATTCTTCCAACATACGAAGAATAGTCAAGCGAAGTAATCTGCATTTGCAAACTACCATGTTCATAAACCGGCTCTGGAATATATTCAATAATTGTATCCAATAGATATGTTACATCAGTGCTGGGTGTTTTCCAATCTGCTGCCATCCAGCCTTCTTTAGAAGAACCATAAACAGTTGGGAAATTTAATTGATCTTCAGTAGCATCAAGATTAAACATTAAATCAAAAACTGCTTCATGTGTTAATGCAGGGTCACAATTTGGTTTATCAACCTTATTAATGACAACGATAGGTTTTAAATTTAATGCCAGTGCTTTTTGCAAAACGAAACGGGTTTGAGGCATTGGGCCTTCAAAAGCATCAACTAACAACAATACACCGTCAGCCATGTTTAAAACTCTTTCAACTTCACCTCCAAAATCACTATGGCCTGGAGTATCAATAATATTTATTTTAAATCCTTTATAACGTACTGATACATTTTTAGATAAGATTGTAATACCTCTTTCTCTTTCTAAATCATTGCTATCGAGTATCAAATCACCCATTGTCTGGTTGTCTCTAAATAGTTTTACCTGATGTAAAATTCTATCCACAAGTGTAGTTTTTCCGTGGTCGACATGGGCTATGATAGCAATATTCCTGATATTCTGCATAATAATATTTTTTGTTCTCTCTATTTTTGAATTTGCAAAAGTACACTTTTAATCATTACGAAACCTTTATTATGATATAAAATAAAGTAAATTTAATATTAACGTTTTTTTTTACATTCTTATTGAGATTCTAAAAAAAATACGTAGGTTTGTAAAAAAAAGACGTTAGATAAATAAAACACAATGCAGATTACGGAAGTAAAAACCAAACAAGACATTAAAGATTTTCATTTTGTACCTAAGATTGTCTATAAAAACGATAAATTTTGGGTTTGTCAGCTTGAAAATGAAATAGAAAATATATTTTCACCTTTAACCAACATTTTTTTTAAAAATGGAGAAGCTTGCAGATGGATTCTAAAAGACAAAACAGGGAATCTGATAGGTAGAGTTGCTGCTTTTATAAATAAAAATAAAGCCTATAATTACACTCAACCAACGGGTGGTATGGGTTTTTTTGAGTGTATTAATGATAAAAAAGCAGCAGAAATTCTTTTTAAGCAGTGTGAGAACTGGTTAATAGAAAGAGGAATGGAAGCAATGGATGGGCCTATTAATTTTGGCGAAAACGACAATTACTGGGGATTATTGGTTGAAGGATTTACACATCCTGGGATAGGCATGCAATACAATCCATCCTATTATCAAAAGTTTTTTGAGGACTATGGCTTTACTTTTTATTTTGAACAGGTTACTAATCATTTAGACCTTACAGTTCCTTTCCCAGAAAGATTTTGGAAAATTGCTGACTGGATCCGACAAAAACCTATTTATTCTTTTGAACATATAACCTTAAAAAAAGCGGATCGTTTTATTGATGATTTTAAATACATTTATGATACAGCATGGCAGTTTCATGAAAATTTTACGCCTATTAATAAAGAAATGCTTAAACGTACTATGCTGAATGCAAAAGATGTGATTGATGAAGAATTTATATGGTTTGCATATCAGGATGGACAACCTATTGCCTTTCTAATTATGTTCCCTGATGTAAATCAGATATTAAAGCATTTAAACGGTAAATTAAATCTATGGAACAAACTTAAGTTTTTATATCTGAAAAAGAAAAATACGATAAGCCGTGCTAGAATTACCATCATGGGCGTTGTACCTCAAGCACAAAAATCTGGTATTGAATCAGGTATTTTCTGGCATTTAGATCAGGTAATGAAAACAAAACCCTGGTATACAGAACTTGAACTTTCATGGGTTGGAGATTTTAATCCGAAAATGAGAGCGTTACATGAATCTGTTGGAGCTAAATTTGCCAAAAAGCATATTACTTACAGGAAATTATTTAAAGAAGTTACTGGTAATCAGCGTTCAATAATTATACCTGTTGATACAAAAGAAAAATTTGTTAAAGGTGAATAACTAACGAAAATTTTTAGTGGAATCCAGCTACCACAATAAAAAACGGGGCGATACCGAAAAGCCAAAAGAGTAGGAAACTAAAATATTTATTAGAAATGGAAGCACAAAAAGTAGACATGTTTATCATGGCAAATGGCAAATATTTTGAAAGCCACCATGTAGGTCAAATCAGAGACCGTTTAATCCAACTCGATGATTCAAAATGGATAGTGATTCAGACTTTACAATTCAAAGATCCAACAACCAGTTTAATCATATCTTTACTTGCAGGTAGTCTTGGAATAGATAGGTTTATGATTGGAGATACCGGCATGGGTGTCGGGAAATTATTAACCTGTGGCGGTTTTGGAATCTGGGCAATTATTGATTGGTTTATGATTATGGGTGCTACAAGAGATAAAAATATGCAAAAACTTCAAATGTATTTATAATACAATGAAATGAACAGAAGCAAGTTATATTTATTAATGATATGTGCTTGCATTGCAGGGTATAGTTGGCTTACAATTTGTTTTTTTTATAAAGATCATACTGTTTTAAGTGTTACAGGAGGTTGCATTATAAAAAAAATTACATCTGTACCCTGCCCTTCTTGTGGTTCAACAAGAGCTGTCCTATCATTTTTTGAAGGTGATTTTTTAGCTTCATTGTATTGGAATCCAATAGGAATTATTCTGATTGCTATCATGTTTATGACTCCTTTATGGATTTTGTTTGATGTTTTTACTAAAAAATCTTCATTTTATAAATTTTATCAAAGTACAGAGTTTTTTTTTAAAAGAAAATGGATTGTAACTATTGCTGTAATACTTGTATTAGCAAATTGGATTTGGAATATAAATAAAGGATTATGATATCAACACAGGAATTTATGTATGTACCCGGCGAGCATGAAGCTGAAAAAGCTTCAAACAGCTATTTAATGTCACTCCTGGCAATTATTGCAGGACTACCACTGCCTATCATCAATTTAATTGCTACTGTTATTTTTTATTTTGGCAATAGAAAAGATACCTATTTCGTTAGATGGCATTGTACACAGGCATTAGTATCTCAACTAACTGTTTTAATGATGAATAGCGTTGGTTTTTGGTGGACTATTTCAATCATTTTCAGCGATGAAGTTATAAGTCAGAAGTACATTTCCTATATTCTAACAATTCTTTTATTCAACATTTTGGATTTAATTGCGACAATATTTTCTGCAATACAAACAAGAAAAGGAATTCATGTAAAATGGTGGTTTTATGGTGATTTAACTAATTTAATCTGTAAAAGCTAATGAAAAAATTACTACTACAACTGTTAGCAATTTTAATTTTATTTTATTTAACCTGGTTTGGTTTATACCAAATTGACTGGATGCGTATTTTAAATGTTGAACAAACAACCAGAAAAACTGAAGAGAAATTAGGTGATTTGTATTGGGATTTGTTGAAAAAAACTGAAAACGAAATTCACTCAGATACCGTTGTTTCACAAATCGATTCTCTTCTTAAGCGAATTTGTGATAAAAATGATATTGAAAGATCGAAAATAAAAATTCATTTATTGAAAAAGGATGAAGTAAATGCTTTTGCTCTTCCTAATAATTATCTGATTGTATATTCAGGACTCATAGATGAATGTGAAAATGAAGCCGAATTATGTGGTGTGTTGTGCCATGAAATAGCTCACATGGAAAAACATCATGTCATGAAAAAATTAGGGAAAGAAGTTGGATTATCTGTTTTAATTTCAATGACTGCAGGAAATGGAAACGCTGAAGTAATTAGACAAACATTAAAACTATTATCTTCAACTGCATATGATCGAAATTTGGAATCAGAAGCTGACATTACTGCTACAGATTATTTAATAAAAGCAAATCTTGATCCTGAAGCATTTGCAAATTTTCTTTTCAGACTATCAAAAAAAGAGGGAAATTTACCAAAAGAAGTTTACTGGATTAGTACTCATCCCGACTCTGAAGAACGCTCAGTGAAAATTATTCAATATATTAAAAATAAAGATATTATAAAAGATAGTATATTAACTACAGAACAATGGGATTTTTTAAAGAAAAAATCTAAACAAAGTGAATAAAATTAATTTGACAAATTGTTTCATCTTTTAAAATAATAAAAATGGAAATTCAATTTCTGGGAGCAGCAAGAGAAGTTACAGGAAGTAAGCACTTGATTACTACTAATAAAGGCATTAAAATATTACTTGATTGTGGGATGTTTCAAGGTAAAGGTTTAGAAACAGATTCGATGAATCGTGATTTGGGTTTCGATCCCAGAGATATTGATTATTTGATACTCTCTCATGCACATATTGATCACTCAGGGCTGATACCATATATTTTTAAAAAAGGTTTTAAAGGAACAATTATTTGTACTCCAGCATGTAGAGATCTATGTTCTATTCTTTTAGCTGATTGTGGTAATATACAGGAACACGATACCATAATTCATAATAAAAAAAGAGCAATAAATCATTTACCTCCGCTCCTACCTATTTATACTCAACAAGATGCACTCGCTTCATTAAAATGCTTCATTAGTGTTCCTTATCACAAGGATTATTATATTAATGCTGATATTAAAGTTGTTTTTACAGATGCTGGCCATATATTGGGTAGTTCTGTAGTTAATTTAAATATCAATGAAGATGACAAAATTAAAAAAATATGTTTTACAGGTGACATTGGTCGTTTTAACAAACGTATTTTAAAAGATCCTGAAGCATTTCCACAGGCAGATTATATTATAACTGAATCTACTTATGGTGATAGATTACATAAAAACATTGAAGATGCTGAAAAAGAACTATTAAAAGTAGTGATTGATTGCTGCACAAAGAAAAAGGGCAAACTAATAATTCCTTCTTTCAGTATTGGCAGATCACAGGAGATAATTTATGCTCTGGATCGTTTGACTACTCTGGGTTTATTACCGGATGTAAATGTTTATGTGGACAGCCCGCTTTCTACAAATGCAACTAATATAATGCGTAAGCATCCTGAATGTTTTAATGATGAAATACTTGAATATATAAAAACGAATACTGATCCATTTGGGTTTAAAAAATTACATTATATTCAAAGTGTAGAACAATCAAAAGCATTGAACAGTAATCATAAACCCTGCATAATTATTTCAGCATCAGGAATGATGGAAGCTGGAAGGGTAAAACATCATTTAGCCAATAACATTGAAAATCCTAAAACAACGATTCTTGTTGTAGGCTATTGTGCACCCTCCACTTTAGGTGCAAAAATAAGTCGAGGTGATAAAGTAGTTTCAATATTTGGACAAAAATATAATGTAAATGCAGATGTTGAACATTTGGAATCTTATTCAGCACATGGAGATTATGAAGAAATGTATCGTTTATTAAATTGTCAGAATAAAGAAAAAGTAAAAACCGTTTTTTTAGTTCATGGTGAAATAAAAGTGCAGGAGAATTACAGTAATTATCTAAAAAATCATGGATTTAAAAATATAGAAATCCCAGAATTAAAAGCATCCTTTACTTTATAATTATTTTTGTTTGAGGACTTATTAAATCTGTTCATCTAAAAAAATGAAAGAATTAAATAAAAAACAATAATATTGTAAATCAAATTCGAAAATATGATAAATTTCGCAGCTTTAAAAAAATTTGTATTACAAAAACTACGTAATGAACTAAGCCCAAAGCTTTATTATCATTCAATTGAACATACAATTGATGTATTTAATGCTAGTTCAAGGCTCGCAAAAATGGAGAAAATAAAAGGACAGGATTTAATTCTGCTAAAAACTGCTGCGCTATTACATGATATCGGTTTAATAAAAAAATATAAAGAACATGAAGATGCTTCAATTCAAATTGCAAGAGAATCACTTTCTGTATTTGCATATTCAAAAGACGATATTGATACAATTTGCCGAATGATAAATTGTACCCGCTTACCACAATGCCCTGAAAATAAGATGGAAAAAATCCTCTGTGATGCTGATCTTGATTATTTAGGAAGGGATGATTTTTTTATGATTGCTCATAAATTGCGTTATGAATGGGAAGAATTAGGTTATTTACACTCAACCTTAAAAGAATGGTATCAATTACAGATTAAGTTTCTTGAAGAACATCATTATTTTACAAATGCTGCTAATGACTTAAGATACAATGGAAAAATAAAAAACTTACTTGAAATAAAAGATTTATTTCGAATAGAAAATCAGAATTCTTAGGTTAAATTATCTAAAAAAGATTAATATCCTTTATGATTATTTTCGGGTTCTTCATGTACATGAACTTCACATTTTTCAATAGCAGCGCATATAATTTCTTCGACTTTATGTGATATTTCATGTGCTTCTTCAATTGTTAATTTTGGTTCAACATGAATATTCAGTTCTACAAAAGTAAAAGCACCCGAAGTCCTTATTTTAAGATTATGAAATGATAAAACTTCTGGGATTGCTTTGATAACGTCATTTATTTTTTCAATTGTTTCGGGTGATGTACGATCTAATAAAACGTCAATTGAACGTTTTCCTAAGCTATAAGCTACAAAAATCACAATTCCTGCAACTATAAGTGCTGCGAAAGAATCGGCGTAAAAGAAAATTTGAAGATGAGTCCACTCATAAATTTTAACACATATTAATCCCAACAATACCACAGCTGAACTCCATATATCTGTTGAAAAATGTAATGCATCTGCCTCCAGAGCCTGACTATTATATTTTTTTGCAACTACATATAATTTTTTCGACCTCCATGCATCAATAATAATTGATAATATTACAACAATAAAACTAAATATGGTTTGAATGGTATTTAACTCTAAGCCTTTCCCTGAAATTATTCTGTGCATTGCTTCATAAATAATCCAAAAACAAGTGATAAACAATAACAATGTCTCTATAAAAGCTGATAAATTTTCAAATTTACCATGTCCGTAATGATGATTTTTATCTGCTGGTTTATCAGATACTCTAACAGTAAAATATGTAATAGCTGCAGCAATAAAATCCAAACCTGAATGTAAAGCTTCGGATAATATACCAATACTACCTGTTAGCCAGCCAACAATTAATTTCCCGCTTGTAAGAACTATAGCTGCAAATACAGATAGCAAGGCAACTTCTTTCTTTTCATTTGTAGCAATTAAGTCTTCTGTTCGCATATTTTATTTTTTTTACAAAACTAATTTCATTTTCTCAAATAGAAAAGTGTTTTTTGAAAAAGTTATTACCTTGTAAGTAATTAAATTTCAGTATTATAATTAGGAATAAGAGACTGTAAGGTATTTGATAAGTTCAAAATTAAAGTTCGAAATCTAAATTTCTACCTATGAACTAATTCATTAATCTATTGTATCCAATGCTTTTAAAAGCCTTTCACATGTGAGATCAATTTCCTGAAATGTAATTGTTAGAGGTGGTATTAAAGAGATACTTTGATGATTAAATAAAAACCAGAAAGTAATAATACCATTTTCAATGCAATTTTCGACTATTTTTTCAATATTTAGAGCATCATTCAATTCTATTGACATAAACAATCCTATTCCTCGTATTTCCTTTATTGCCGGATGTCCGGAAAGTTTTTTTCTAAAAAAATCTGCTTTAGAATTTACACTTTCAATTAATTTTTCGTTCTGAATAACTTCTAATGTAGCCAAAGATGCAGCACATGAAACCGGATGCCCTCCAAAAGTGGTTGCATGACCGACTAAAGGGTGATCGCCGTTTAAACAATCCATAAGCTTATCTGAAGAAATAAATGCACCTAAAGGCATTTCTCCTCCCATACTTTTTGCAATACATAAAATATCAGGAAAAATATTATAATGTTCAAATGCAAACATTTTTCCTGTTCTTCCATAACAGGTCTGAATTTCATCAAAGATTAATAAACTTCCGGTTTCATCACATTTCTTTCGTAATGCTATTAAGAAATCTTTATTTGCAGCATAGATACCACTACCAGCTTGTATTACTTCTGTTACAACACAAGCAGTTTTTTTAGTAATACATTCTAATTGATAAATATTATTAAATTCTAAAATTTTCACATCAGGCATTAAAGGGAGAAAAGGTTTTTTGAAACGTTCATCACTCAATAATGCAATTGCACCCAATGTACTCCCATGATAGCCACCTTTAAAAGCGATAATTTCAGTTCGTTCAGTATATTTTTTTGCAAGTTTTAAACCACCTTCTATGGCTTCACTCCCTGAATTAACAAAATAAGTCATATTAAGAGCTGGTGGTAATATATCAGCAAGTTTTTTTGCCAGAATAATCTGTGGACTTTCAACGAATTCACCGTAAACCATCACATGCATATATTTATCGAGCTGTTTTTTAATAGCTTCCAGGACTTTCGGATGACGGTGACCAATATTACTAACAGAGATACCTGACATCATGTCGATATATTGTTTTCCATATTTATCATAAACATATATCCCTTCTGCTTTTTCTACTTCTATTTGAAATGCAGAAAATGTAGAGGATTGTGCAATATATTTCTTAAAATCTAACTTTAAATTACTCATTGTTATCTTTTTTTATGCAAAAGTCTAAAAAAAAACTACGCCAGCATGAGTTTTCTCTAATATTTTTCAAAATTGTAGTTTTGCATCATTTTTGTTATTATTTTTGCATAAAAACAAATAATTATGCAGTCGAAACAAATCCTTATTATTATTATTACTTTTATTTTCTCACTATCAACAATGGCACAAAAGAAATTGGATGATAAACCAGCTAATATTAAATGGTATTCATTTGAAGAAGCAATGCGTTTAAATTCACAAATTCCTAAGAAAAAGATATTTATAGATGTTTATACCGATTGGTGTGGCTGGTGCAAAAAAATGGATGCCACTACTTTCAGTAATCCAGTAATTATTGATTATATGAACGAAAACTATTATGCTGTAAAATTAAATGCAGAACGTAAAGATACAATCATAATGGATGGTAAAATGTTTGTAAATGTTAATCCAACTGGAAATAGGTCTACTCACCAAATAGCAGAAATGTTATTGAATAATCGTATGTCATATCCTTCTTATGTGTTTTTAGATGAAATGGGAAGATCCATATCTGTTGTACCCGGTTATGTTGAAGCACCCGGTTTTGAGCCCGTTTTACATTATTTCGGTGACAATCAATACCTAAAAGTTGCCTGGGAAACTTATCAAAAACAATTTACAGGTAAAATTACAAAATAAAAGAAATAGATTAAATTTATCTTTAATTTAGAAAGCTTCGTTAAAACAATTTTAACGAAGCTTTTTTATTGATTATTATTTATATACAATAATAAGATGAATATAAACTAAATATTAATCATCCTTTTATTTACATATTTCCATGTTTTATTATAAACTAATTGAATTTGTTTTTTTATATCAAATAAAATTTTCATTAGTCCAATTCATTAATAATCATAGAAGTAACTATTTATGAAATATTTAATTATAAATCATTCGACATTATTTAGGCGCTTTTGTGGGTTGATTTACTTCTTTTAATATATCATTGTTGCCAGCATTTGATTTTCTTCCTATTTTCATGCCTAAATTATAAAAAGTAAAAGCCCATACATCTGCAGCTTCTTCAATTGCTTTAGAGGTTGGTTTTCCTGCACCATGCCCGGCTTTTGACTCTATTCTTATCAATACAGGATTTTCACCAGTTTGTTTCTCCTGTAATGTTGCAATAAATTTAAAAGAATGAGCCGGCACTACCCTGTCATCATGATCAGCAGTTGTAACTAATGTAGCAGGATATGAAATTCCTTTTTGAATGTTATGAAGAGGCGAATATTTGTAAATATATTTAAATTCTGATTCATTTTCACTACTGCCATAATCAGATTTCCAACCCCAACCAATTGTAAATTTGTGATAGCGAAGCATATCTAAAACACCAACTGCCGGTAAAGCAACTTTAAATAAATCAGGCCGTTGAGTCATACAGGCTCCAACCAGTAAGCCTCCATTTGATCCTCCTGAAATTGCCAGTTTTGTTGAATTGGTATATTTCTTTGCAATCAGAAATTCTGCAGCAACAATGAAATCATCAAAAGTGTTTTGCTTTTGAAGTTTTGTACCGGCTTTGTGCCATTCACTTCCATATTCACCACCTCCTCTTAAATTAGGTACTGCATAAATACCTCCATTTTCAAGAAAAAACAATCGGCTTATGCTGAATGATGGTGTTAAGCTTATATTAAAACCTCCATATCCGTATAGTAATACAGGATTGTTTCCATCCATTTGAACATCATTTTTATGAACAATAAACATTGATATTTTTTCACCATCTCTGCTATTGTAGAAAACCTGTTCTGTTGTATAATCATCAGTATTCAATGGTAATTTAGCTGTAAAGAATGACTCAACATTCAAATCTTCTGTATTAATTTTAAAAACAGAAGTAGGTTGTGTAAAACTGGTAAATGAAAAATATGCATTGTTAAAGTTCTTTTTGCCACTCACTCCATTCACAGTTCCAATACTTGGAAGATCTATTTCTTTGAGTAAATCACCATTTAAACTATGTATCGTCATTTTACTTTTTGCATTATTCATATATACCAGTATTAGCTTATCGCCGGCTATTGTAGCAGTTTGTAATACATCTTTTGATTCGGGAAGCATTCTTTTCCATTCACTAACTTCAGGCTGTTTTGGATTAATACTAACAAGTGTATAATTCGATGATTCTTTATTGGTTCGTAATATTAAATTATCATCAACATTCCCTATAAACTGATAATCGAAATCAAAATTATCATTTAGTTTAGTGAATTTAGCTTTTTCATCATTCAAATCTTTAACCATAATAATATTACCAGTAGTTGATTCTGTAATATTCAGGATTAAATAGCGCTCATCTTCAGTAATTTCAACACTGTAATTTCTCAATGGATATTTTTGATCTTCGTAAATCAATTTATCATTGGCTTGAATTGTACCTAATTTATGATAATAAACTTTATGAAACTCATTTTTACCTGATAATTTACTTGCTTCTTTGGGTTGATCGTATCTGCTGTAATAAAAACCATCAGCTTTCCATGCTACACTTGAAAACTTAATCCATTCAAGTTTATCTTTAAGTTGTGTTCCGTCTTCAGCGTTTAATACATAAATTTCATTCCAGTCGCTGCCACTTCGGGCAATGGTATAAGCTATATATTTTCCATTATTTGAAATACTTATATTGTTCAATGCAACAGTTCCATCTTTCGATAATAAGTTAGGATTCAATAAAACAACAGGTACATTAGTACCGTTATTTTGCTTATATATAACGCTTTGATTCTGAATTCCATCATTCTTTGAAAACAGTATATAATTTTCATTAATTTCGGGTAATCCAATTTTTTCAAAATTCCAAAGATTGCTTAGGTTTTGTTTAATTTCATCTCTATAAGGAATTTTAGATAAATAATCCTGAGTGAGTTTATTTTGTGATTGAACCCAGTTAGCGGTCTCTATAGATTTATCATTCTCAAGCCAGCGATAGGGATCTTCAACTTTAGTACCGAAATAGGTATCAGTTTGCTTATGTTTATTCGTTATAGGATAATTAATCTGTGCAATGGAATAATTCATTGAAAATAGGATAAAAATTGAAATGAAGGATATTTTTTTATAGCTAATCATACTATTGAAATATTAATATATTTATGATGAAAATTTGAATAAAAATTCTACTTTTGATTCGCAAAAATAGATAAAAAAACCATTATGAGCAAAACAATCAAAAGTATTGAAAAATATCGTTTTAACACATTTACTGATGGAAATTACGATGAAACTATAGAGATTACAGGAGAGATTTTATCACATATTGAATATGATACTCAAGGAAATATTTTAGTTTCTATTAGTTATGATGTAAATTCAAATATAGCTGAACATATCGCTAATACTTATAATGAGCAGAATAAACTAATAGAAGAATTACTATTTGATCAGGATGAAGTTGTTGAAAAACGTCAGTTCGAATACAATGATGCCGGTTTCATTGAAAAAGAAAAAATATTTTACATGGATGATAGCTTTGATACTATGTATTATAGCTATAATGCTGATAATTTGCTTATTGAAAAGAAATTGATAAATACTGAGGATGAAACAGAGGCATTTCACAAATTCCAGTATATCAACAATAAAATTGAAAAAGAAGGAGATTATGATTCCGAAGATAAATTAGTTTTTGAAAAGACATATTTTTATGATGAAAATGGCAATCTTCTAAAATACAGTAGTTATGATGCAAATGAAGATGAAACTATAGAAACTGTTTACGAATATGATGAAGTAGGAAATCGCAGCAAAATATACAAATATGATAAGTCAGGTAAACTTACTGAAAGATCAACTTATAAATATAATGAGAATAAACAACTTATAGAATTGGTTGAAGATACAACAGTAATTAGTCGTACATATATTTTTGAGTATGATGAAAATGGATTATTGAAAACACAAAAAGAAATAGGTGAAAATGATGAAGTATTGGTCACTAAAAATCTCATTTATGAAGGTGATTTATTAATTGAAACTCAATCGGAAAGTGAAGATTTTGCACATAGTTATATTATCAAAAGTGAAATAGAATACTATGAATAATCAAAGTGATTTCAATCGTATTAATATAATTCTTATTTGTTTTATCCTCAAGTTCTATCTATTTGCATTTAAATTCACTAATATATTTTTTTTTAACAGCATCTATAGTCATTAGCTTAAAAATAAGATATTAATATAATTCTTGTTTATTATAGCTTTCTAAAAACAGATTAAAATGAAACCATTTTTAAAACTAAAATACTTATTGTGAATATGTTTATATTTGATACTGAAAACTGAAGGATAATAATAAAAAAATAATTGTATTCACTTATTTAAACAATATTGGATCAGTAAAAATAGAATTATCATCCTTGTTTTATATTTAATAAGAACTTTACAATCTTAATAAACTGACATGACACGAATTGAAGAAATATTACAAAAAGATGATTTTAGTAAATCAGAAATAGTTGAATTACTGAAAGCTGAGGGAGACGACAAAAAGAAAATCTTTGAAAAAGCTGCTGCAATTAAAAAGCAGTTTGTTGGTAATAAGGTGTATTTTCGTGGATTGATTGAATTTTCAAATATTTGTGCGAAGAATTGTTATTATTGTGGCATCCGTAACGGTAATAAAAAACTGTCAAGGTATTATGTAACAGAAGCAGAAGTGTTGGATGCAGTAAAATACGCTTATGAAAACAAATATGCTTCTTTGGTAATACAAGCCGGGGAGCGCAGTAATAAAAAATTTGTGAGTACCATATACAATTTGCTGAATAAAATCAATGAACTCACTAATAATGAAATGGGTATTACACTTTCTTTGGGTGAACAAAGTGAAGAAACGCTTTTAAAATGGCGGGAAGCTGGTGCTAAACGCTATTTACTCAGGATAGAAGCCAGCAACCCTGAATTATATCGAAAACTACATCCCAATAATAAAACCCATGACTATGCTACCCGCTTAAATGCACTCCATTTATTACGTAAAACAGGTTATCAGGTTGGTACTGGTGTAATGATAGGTTTACCTTTTCAAACATTGGAAGATTTGGCGGATGATTTGCTTTTCTTTAAAGAATTTGACATTGATATGGCCGGTATGGGACCTTATATTGAGCATGAAGATACTCCATTGTATCAATTTCGTCATCTTTTATTGTCAAAGAAAGAACGCTTCGATTTATCGCTGAAAATGGTGGCATTATTACGCATCATGATGAAAGACATTAATATTGCAGCTACCACAGCCATGCAAACACTCGATAAAATGGGCAGAGAAAAAGCAATAAAAGTAGGCAGCAATATTATTATGCCCAACCTCACCCCTGTTAAATACCGTGATAGTTATCTTTTATACGAAGATAAACCCTGCATTGATGAAGAAGCAAGCGAATGCAAAAACTGTCTCGAAGCCCGCATCCATATTTCAGGTGATGAAATAGGCTATGGAGAATGGGGCGATAGTTTGCATTTTGGGAAAAGAAAGAAATAATTAAAATACTACATTTTATTCGTAAAAAAAAATATACAGGATTTTCTATTTTGGTATACTTTTAATTCATCATACAACGCACAGCATGACCTAATTTTTTATTGTTATTATTTCTACTGATAGCACTATAATTATAATGCATATAAATGTACCAGGCATTGTTAACATCATACAAGGAGGAACTCCACAAATAGTCATAATACCCGAGATTTGTGTAAGAACCGCTTGTACTGCGGTACCCCCCAGGAAGAGATGTAAAACCAGTCTGGTTTGTAGCTCCTGTATTTGGACTGTTCCAGTGGACCAAGCCAACTTCTTTCATTTTTCCACCTGCAATAAGATCACCACCTAAATATGAAGTTAAATCAGTAAATTCGATATCAGTAGGAACATGCCAGCCATTTGGGCATAGGTTTCGGGAATCGGAAACTGAATACCAATTATATAATCTTCCGTAGATGTTTGCATTATTTGTATCGTTATTATAGTTGCAGTATGCTGCTGTTGACAATCCACTCCACACCATATTATCGATATAATTGGGGATACCATCCCCATTGCTAAACTTAGTGGTTTTTAGATTTTGTTTCATCCAGACTTGTGTCCCAATATGGACCGTATCATAAGCATTGCCATCAATATCAAGAACTTTATATGACGCAACAGTATCTTTAATACATCTCACAGAATGTCCCAATTTTTTATTGTTATCAACTCTATTAAACGCAACATCATTATAACTCAAATAATAATACCAGGAATAAGTAGGAGTGCTTTCTGTAGCACTCCATAAATAACAATAGTAAGAAAGACTAAAGTAATTACCGGTAAAACTCCGGACTCCACCCGGAAGAGCAGTAAAATCAGAAATGTTATCAGCACCAGTATTTGGATTTATCCAGTGCGACAAACCAACTTCTTTTAATTTTCCACCTGCAAAACTGCTACCTCCAAGATAAGTAGTTAAATCAGAAAATTCGCTATCAGTCGGTACATGCCAACCAGTTGGGCATAAACCACGGTTATCGGCAACTGTGTACCAGTTATATAATTT
>JBMOKG010000060.1:0-27155 GCA_049315385.1 Bacteroidales bacterium | reverse complement strand
CTGTTACTGTATAGGTACCTGCTGAAAGTACTGTTGCAGTCGCTGTTGTCTGAACAGGGGTAGTATTCCATAAATAAGTATACGTTGGGGTTCCATCTCCAGCTGCTACTGTTACACTTCCTGTTGAGGCTCCGTAACATAAAACGTTGTTTACGGTGGATGCTGTTGCTGTTATTGCTGATGGTTGTGTAATCGTATCGTTAAGATTAGCAATACATCCATTATAATCGGTAACACGTATAATATAAGCTCCAGCTTTCATTCCTGAAATTATGTTTCCGGAAACTGTGGCAGAACCTCCTGAAGGTTCTGCAAATACACTATATGTATATGCAGTAGTTCCTCCGCTAGCAATTACAATCGCATTTCCTGTGGCTGATCCATTACATAAAACATTAGTTTGGCTTGAAAGTGATAGTGTCAAAGGATTCGGTTGATCAATATCAAAACTCAAAGTGTATGAACATCCGTTTGCGTCAGTTATCTTAACTACATAAGCTCCAGCTGTTAATCCTGTAAAGATACCATCAGTATTACTGGTAGTTCCATTTAATAAAAATGTTTTAGTTCCGGTACCTCCAGTTGCTGTGATAGTCGCAGTAGTTGTAAATCCATAACAAGACGGATCAGTAAAGCTTACTGTTGCTGACAATGTACTGTTAGTGTTTGTAATAGAGAAATTAGTAGTTGCAGGACAACTTCCATTAGTGGATACTGTATAATAATCTGCAAGTAAACCTGAGAATGTTGAGCCTGATACTTTAGTCACACCATTTAAAACAATTGAATCTCCATTACTTGAAGTCAGTTTTACAGAACCTACTGAAGCATTACATGTAGTATTAACAATATCACTAACAATAATCGTTGGAATCGGATTTACAGTTAATGTCATAGAAGATACTGCACTTGAGCAATTTCCTAATCCTGTAGCTGTTAGAGTTAATGTAATATCTCCGGTAGTTGTTGGCGTAAATGTTGGATTCAATGAATGGGCATTATCAAACGTTCCTCCGGTACTTGACCAGGTAATCGTATTATAATTTATAGCAGTTGCGCCTGTCAATACAAAAGTATTTCCAGAACAAATCGTTGCTAGCGGACCAGCATTTGCAGATGCTGCCGGCCAGATATTTAATACCATATAATCACTCACACTCGCACAACTTGAATTTGCTGTTGCTGTCAAGGTCAACTGAACTTGTCCGCTTGCTATATCTGCTGCACTCGGTGTATAGGTTGGTGTAAGTGTATTTTGATTACCACCAAAACTTCCTGTACCGCTCGTTGTCCATAATAAAGTAGTATAATGTGAAGCAGTTCCTGCTAAGATATATGAAACTGCGGAGCTACATATTGTTGTATCAATTCCTGCATTTACTGTTATTGCGCCTGCTGGTTGAGAAATATTTACACTACTGCTTGCGGTACAACCATTATGATCAGTAACCGTAACACTGTTTGTTCCTGCCAATAAGCCCGTTGCTGTCTGACTCGTTGATCCATTACTCCACAAATAAGTATATGGAGGTGTTCCATTACTGGCAGTAACAGAAGCGCTTCCGCTTGCAGCTCCGTAACACAAAACGTCATTAACCAGACTTGCTAATGCAGTCAGTAATGTCGGATTGACTATCGTTACAGCCAAAGTTTTAGAACAAGAATTTGTATCAGTTACCGTAATAGTATGAGTTCCATAGGAAACTCCTGTGGCTATGTTCCCCACAAAAGTCAAACCAGGAGAGGAATAAGTATAAGGAGCTGTTCCTCCGGTAGCACTCATTTCAATAATACCATTTGCCCCATTGTTACAACTAACATTGGTCTGACTAATCAAAACGGCTTTCAATAAACTTGGTTGAGTAATCATAAAATCAATCAAATAATTGCAACTATCGTCATCAATTATTTTAACAATATGACTTCCAACAGATAAACCACTGAAAGTAGTAGTTGCTTGAGTAGACCCACCATCAATACTGTAACGGTATCCATTTGTTAAAACCACGCTACCACCGGAAATTGTCCCTCCTGTGGCTGTTACAACTACAGATCCTGTGCCTCCATTACAGGAAACATTGGTAACAGCAACACTTCCTGATAAATTACTATTTGAATTTGTTATCTGGAAAGTTGTTGATGTTGTGCATGTATTGGCTGCTGTATATGTTGCAGTAAAATATCCTGAAGTTAAACCTGAATAGGTATGTGGTGAAGTTTGAGAAACACCATTTAACATTATAGTTCCTCCTGATGGACTACCCGTCAATAATACAGAACCTGCTGAGTTATTACAAGTTGTATTGGAAATACTTCCTGCTGTTAAGGTTGGTGAAGCATTTATCGTTAAAACAATACTATCTATTGCATCTGAGCAACTACCATTTAATTTAGTTGCAGTTAATGTAAGAGTTGCAGTTCCGGATTGTCCTGATGTTGGAGTGAATACTGGATTTAGTGCAACTGAATTATCAAATGTTCCTGTTACAGAACCTGTTCTTACCCAAGACAAAGATGTATAATTTGTTGCTGTAGCTCCTGTTAAGGTATAACTGCTTCCAGAACATATTGATGCTGTTGCAGGTCCGGCATTTGCTGTTGTTGACGGCCATATAGTGAGTACTTTAAAATCACTTGATGATCCGCATGCATTTGTAGCTGTAATCGTTAATTGAACTTGTCCTGTAGAAACATCTGAAGAAGTTGGTGTGTATATAGCAGAAGAAAGTGTCGTAGCGTTTGTAAAGCTACCAGTTCCTGAAGTTGTCCATTGATATGTTGATGCATAAGATGATGTAGCTCCTGTTAAAGCTCTTGTTGATATTGTTGAACAGATTGAATCATCTGTTCCTGCAAATACAATTGGCATTTTATTTATTGTAAGTACCATTGTATCTGATGCTGCAACACAAGGAGAAACTGATTGTCCGGTTAAAGCCAATTTAACTGTTCCGTTTGCTATATCATTTACTCCCGGAGTATAAACCGGATGTAAACTGCTTGAATTGACAAAACTACCATCCCCATTACTTGTCCATTGCATACTCGTTGCATTTGTTTCGGATGAACCAAATAATGTATAGCTTGTCCCCTGACATATAGTTGCATCATTTCCTGCATTTACTACTGCTTGCTTATTGATGGTCAAGGTCATAATACTTGTATAGGATGGACAGCTACCCTGAGAATATGCTGTCAATTTTAGTTTTACATAACCATTCAGAATATCTGATGCTGAAGGTGTAAATGTAGGATGTAAAATTGCATTATTGTCGAAATTACCACATCCATTGCTGCATGTTGACCATGATAATGAAGTATAATTTGATGCAGTAGCATTAGAAGGTATATATGTAGCTCCTTCACAAATGGTATCATTACGTCCGGCTGAATCTATTGCCTGTAATCCAATTGTAACGGTTACCAAATCTGAACTTGACTGACAAATACCATTTGTTATCGTCCATCTGAAAGAATATGTACCTGAAGTTAATCCTGTAATTGTAGTTGTCGGACTTAATGTATCTGTAATTGTAACAGCTGCACCACTCTCTTTAGTCCAGACTCCATTTCCATAAATTGGAGTATTTGCTGCCATCGTAATACTAGCTGGTGTTGAACCACATATTGACTGATCCACTCCTGCAAATGCCTGAGTTGGCTGCTTGTAGTTTGTTATTGTTATTTCATCATAAGTATTGCACGTTGAATTCAGCATAGTATAGCTAAATACATAAGAGGTATTACTTGATACAAGATTACTGGCTATTGCTACACTTCCTGTTGCTGGGTATATAACAGGTGTTGAAGGTCCTGAAACAAATCCCCAGAAACCTATACCTGTTGAAGGATTATTCCCAACAAGGAAAGAGGTTGATGCATTGCACAATGAAAAATCATTCCCTGCATTGGATTTTGGAGCCACAGTGATAAATACTGTATCATATTTACAGCATGGAATTGAATTATCACACCACTGAACAACAACTGTGTCATTTCCTGTATAGGATGATAAAGGAGTATAGCTATATGAAGTACCACTTGTATAAGTAAAACTTCCTCCATGCAATGGTCCGGAGACTGTTGTCAAAGTTAAGGTTCCACCTCCGGGTGAATTATCTCCATTTAATACATTTACAGTATTATTTGTCGAACTGTTGCATACTGATACATTTTCATTAAATGCAACAGGGCAACAATGCGATACAGTAACCATAACTGTATCTGCAATGGAATCACAAACTCCATTGCCAACAACCCAACGGAAAGAATAAGATCCATAAGTAAGGCCTGTTATTTTTGTTGTTGGAGATGTAGCAGTTGTGATAGATGCAGCAGCACCACTTATTTGATTCCATTTTCCGCCACCTATTACAGGAGAATTAGCAGCCATTGTAACCGATGTAGATATACTTCCACATGTGTCTTTATCTGGCCCTGCATTAGCAGTTGTTGGAACTATATTTATTGTTAGTGTCATTGTATCACTGATTGTAGTACAGGGTGAGGCAGCTGATGCATTTAGTGTTAGATTTACAGTTCCTGCTGTTATATCAGCAGCACTAGGAGTATAAATTGGATTTAAAATCGAAAGATTATTAAATGTTCCAGTTCCTGAAGTTGTCCATAGAAGACTTGAATAATTGGTAGCAGTTCCTGAAAGTGAATAACTGTTATTACTACAGATTGAATGATTTAAACCTGCATAAGCTGTTGCAGGTTGAATCACTGTAACTGTTGCAGGTAAAGAAGTTGCTTCACCACAACCAGCTCCGGTAGCAGATACCACAACCTTATAATAAGTTGTTGTACTTAATGATGCCGTTGTATATGTATCAGTATTCGCTCCTGACCCTCCAATTACATTGGTATATGTTCCTCCTATAGTTGAAGAACTTTTCCATTGATAGGTATAGGATCCGGTGCCATTACCAGGAACGACAGACATTGTATAGGTAGTTCCCGAACAAATTGTTCCGCTGGTAGGTTGAACAGAAATTGTTGGATCTGGCACAACATATACAGGAGCACAATCTGAAATCATTGTACAATTTGGATTCGAAGAAGTAATGATACATCTGTAATAGCGATCAACATTTAGCACAGGTGTAATATATGTAGCTGATGTTGAATTCGTCGAAATATTCACAAAACCATCATCTGAGCAATCAAGAGCTGAAACCTGCCATTGATAAGAATAAGTAGCGGTACCTCCATCAGAACTTACTGCTACTGTTAATGTGTCTTTTCCTCCTTTACAAATAGTAGCTTCTAAAGGTTGAATTGTTATATGAGGTATATGAACGCCAACTACAACAGATGTATCATAAGGAGTACATCCTATACCAGTTGCAGAAACAACTACTCTATAATAAGTCGTTTGTGTTAAATCTGCAGCAAGATATGATGTACTGTTTGTTCCAACTGTTGACCATCCTGAAATTCCATTTGCAGATGTTTCCCATTGATAAACAAGGGAAGGAGTTCCTCCAATGGCAACAACTGATAAAGTAGTATTTGTCCCACTGCAAATAGTTATAGGTGATGGGTCAATTGTAATTATTGGATCAATAACAACAGTTACTTTAATGGTATCACTATAAAGCTCACAAGGTACAGAATTCAGCGTTGAAATCGCAATTCTTCTAAACCATGTATCAGCTGACAAAGCCAGAGTTGTATAATTTTGAGAAGTACCAGCATTGGAAACATTACTATATGTGCCATTTAATGAACTGCTACTTTGCCATTGATAGGTTACAGCTCCATCTGCTGTAACTGCATTTCCTGTTAAGGAAGCTATACCCTGGTTACAAATTGTTTGTGCACCGCTTATCACATTTGCCAATGTAAAATTATTGACAGTAACCTTAATGATATTCGATGTTTTTGAACATGCCAGGTCGGGATTTCCAGATACAGATTGTGTAGAAGTTACTACACGACGATACCATGTATCAGCAGATAATGCTGCTGTTGTATAATTTTGATTTGTACTCACTCCTGCTGCATTTCCCCAAATTATTGAATCTAAACTTGATTCCCACTGATAAGTTATAACACCATCTGCAGTAGGCAATGTTCCTGTTAAGGAGGCAGTTGCTCCATCACAAATTGTTTGTGATGCAGAAATTGTTCCAGGAGTAAGGTTATTGACAGTTGCTTTTATTATGTTAGAATTAGCTGAGCAAGTAACTCCATTTAAGGTTGATGTAGCCACTCTTCTGTAGAATGTATCAACTGCCATGGAAAGTGCCTGATAAGTTGTTGATGTCGCTCCCACTATATTTGTAAAAATCACACTATCGGTACTACTTTGCCATTGGTAGGTAAAACTACCATCACCAGTAGCATCGGCTGATGATATAAATAATATCGGTGATCCACTTTCACATACTGTCTGGGATATACTTATACTTCCGGGACTGGTAATATTATTAACAGTAACTTTTATCGGTGTAGATGTTTTGGTACATTCCACTCCTGTTAACGTTGATTTTACAACACGTCTGAACCAGGTATCAGCCACTAATGCTGCTGTTGTATAATTCTGATTTGTACTTGTTCCTGTTGCATTTCCCCATGAGATAGAATCAAGACTGGATTCCCATTGATAAGAAACTGTACCATCAAATGTTGGAAGGGTTCCGGTTAATGAAGCTGATGTACTTTCACAAATCGTCTGAGTTGCAGCTATCGTTCCGGCTGTTAAGTTATTTACCGTTATTTTTACTGTATCTGAATACAATTCACAGGCTACAGAATTTAAGGTTGAAATAGCTACTCTGCGATACCAGGTATCAACAGTTAATGCCAATGGTTGATAAGTTGTTAATGTATCTGCGGGTGTTAAATTACTAAAACTTGTACCGTTGATACTGTTTTGCCAACGGTAAGTTATTACACCATCAGCTGTTGCTGCTGAAGAACTTGTTAATCCTGCTGGTGTATTCGTTTCACATATTGTTTGGGCTGCTTCAATAACTCCGGCTGTAACAAAATTATTTACAGTTACAAGAATTGGAGCAGAAATTGAATCACATGCTTTTGCTGCCTGAGGGACAACAGTTAGTGTGGATGTTGCAATTCGGCGGAACCATGTATCTGCTGTTAACGCAACTGTTGTATAATTTTGTGTATTCCCTGTGTTTGATACATTGGTATATGTACCTAATTGTGTACTGCTACTCTGCCATTGATAGGAAATAGTCCCATCCCCTGTTACTGCATTGCCTGTTAATGAGGCTGAAGTATTATTACAAATAGTCTGAGCAGTTGATATGGTATTTGCCGATGTAAAATTATTGACTGTGATTTTTATTGCTGTACTTATAGAATCACAAACCTTAGTGTTCATTGTTGAAATTGCTTTTCTTCTGAACCAGGTATCCTGTGTCAAGGCCAAAGGTTGATAGGTTTCATTGGTGCCATTAGGAGAAATATCTGCGAATCCACTTGTTGCACTGGTTGTACTGATTTGCCATTGATAAGTCAAATCACCATCCTTGGTTGCTGAAGATAATGTTGTTAATAATGCCGGTGTACTTCCATCGCAGATAGTCTGAGCTAATTGAATGCTTCCGGATGCGACATTGTTGACTGTAACTCTTATCAGGTTGGATGCAGCTGTACATGTTTTCCCGTTTAGCAAAGATGTTGTTAGTCGGCTGTACCATCTGTCAGCTGGTAATCCTGAAGGTGGGTCGTACGTTGCTGTGTTTGTTGAGGCAATTGCTGTCCAGCCTGTAGGAGGAAATCCCGTCGCAGCATTTCTATAATACCATTGATAAGTCAAACTACCATCTCCACTATAAGGTGCTACTGAAGAAATAAGGGCTGGGTCTCCGCCTCTGCAGATAGTATCGCCACCGGATACTGAACCCGGATCAAGATTATTGACAGTTACTTTTAGTATATTCGTTATCTTAGAACATTGTTTTGTTCCTGTTGTAGATGTGGTTATACGTTGATACCATCTGTCGGCCATCAAAGTATCAGCATCATATACTGAAGCTGTTGCTCCTCCGATATTTGTAAAAGTAATGCTATCAGGGCTTGATTGCCATTGATAACTCAAAGTACCATCGCCAGTGGCAGGTGTAGGCACTGTAAATGCAACTACATTATCCCCGCTACATATAGTCTGAGCTGATGCAATAACACCAGCTGTAAGATTATTTACAACAATCTTAATGGTATCAGAGTATAACTCACAAGCCACACCGTCTAAAGTAGAAATTGCTACTCTTCGGTACCAGGTATCAACAGTTAATGCCAATGGTTGATAGGTTGTTAATGTATCTACCGATGTTAAATTACTAAAACTTGTTCCATTTATACTGTTCTGCCAACGATATGTGATTACACCATCGCCAGATGCAAGACTTGTACTTGTTAAACCGTTAGGTACACCAGTTTCACAAACTGTATCCGGTGCAGCTATAATACCTGCTGTAACAAAATTATTTACTGTTACAAGAATTGGAGCAGAAATTGAATCACATGCTGTTGCTGCCTGAGGGACGACAGTTAGTGTGGATGTTGCAATTCGGCGGAACCATGTATCTGCTGTTAAAGCAACTGTTGTATAATTTTGTGTATTCCCAGTGTTTGATACATTGGTATATGTACCTAATTGCGTACTACTACTCTGCCATTGATAGGAAATAGTCCCATCCCCTGTTACTGCATTGCCTGTTAATGAGGCTGAAGTATTATTACAAATAGTCTGAGCAGTTGATATGGTATTTGCCGATGTAAAATTATTGACTGTGATTTTTATTGCTGTACTTATAGAATCACAAACCTTAGTGTTCATTGTTGAAATTGCTTTTCTTCTGAACCAGGTATCCTGTGTCAAGGCCAAAGGTTGATAGGTTTCATTGGTGCCATTAGGAGAAATATCTGCGAATCCACTTGTTGCACTGGTTGTACTGATTTGCCATTGATAAGTCAAATCACCATCCTTGGTTGCTGAAGATAATGTTGTTAATAATGCCGGTGTACTTCCATCGCAGATAGTCTGAGCTAATTGAATGCTTCCGGATGCGACATTGTTGACTGTAACTCTTATCAGGTTGGATGCAGCTGTACATGTTTTCCCGTTTAGCAAAGATGTTGTTAGTCGGCTGTACCATCTGTCAGCTGGTAATCCTGAAGGTGGGTCGTACGTTGCTGTGTTTGTTGAGGCAATTGCTGTCCAGCCTGTAGGAGGAAATCCCGTCGCAGCATTTCTATAATACCATTGATAAGTCAAACTACCATCTCCACTATAAGGTGCTACTGAAGAAATAAGGGCTGGGTCTCCGCCTCTGCAGATAGTATCGCCACCGGATACTGAACCCGGATCAAGATTATTGACATATACTCTGATAATATTTGATGTATCAAAACATTGTTCTGTTCCTATTGTAGAAGTGGTTATGCGTTGATACCATCTGTCTGAGGTCAAAATACCTTCATTATAAGTTGCAGCTGTTGCTAAACTAATATCTGTGAATGTTATACTATCTGAACTGATTTGCCATTGGTAAGTCAATGCTCCATCACCTGTTGCAGCTGTAGATACTGTAAACGCAACAACATCATCACCGCTGCAAATTGTTTGGGTTCCTGCAATTACACCTGCAGTAAGATTATTTACAACTATTTTAATTGTATCAGAATAAGCCTGACAAACTGAAGCACCAAAAGTTGAATAGGCAATTCTGCGGTACCAGGTATCTTCGGTTAATGCACCAGGAGCATAGGTATTGTTTGTAGCAGGAGGTGTAATGTCAGCAAAGCTTGTTGAAGCAGTTCTGCTTTGCCATTTATAGGTAATTACGGCACCGCTTTCCGAAGGAGTTGCATCAGCAGAACTGATAAGACCCAAAGGTGTACCACCTTCGCAGACAGTATCCGGTTGTGCAATAGTGCCAGGATTAAGATTGTTTACCGTTATTTTTGCTGAATCTGTATACACTGTATTACAGTCGCTGCCAGGAGAAGTTATTTTAACCCGGTACCATGTGTTAGCCGTGAGTGCTGACGTAGTAAGTGATGTTGATGTTGTTAAATTAGGACCGATATTGCTCCATGAATAAGGACTTCCAATTGTTGATATCTGCCATTGATAGTATAAAGTTGGTGTTCCACCACCGGCTAAAACATTCATTATAGAGGTAGATCCATTGCAAATAGTATCACCAATAGGTTGAACAATTACAAAAGGATCTGCTTTTACCGTAACTATTACAGAATCTGAAATTAATTCAGTACAAGCAACAGGTGAAATTACTTGTATTACTACCCTGTATTTATGATTTCCAACCGGGGTAATACTGTCAATACTTAAACTTGCTGTTGTAGCATTGGTATATTTAGCACCTGCAGGAATTGCATTTGAAACATCATTCCAGCTTGCACCATTATAATACTGCCATTGATAAGTGTATCCGATAGCAGGAGAGCCTAATTCGGTAGCTACAGTTAGTAAAGTACTTCCATGAACACAAATTGAGTCAGGTGTGGCTATCGGCTGTGTAATTATTCGCGGAACATGAACTGTTGCGCAACTTGAAGTAATAGTATTACAATCGCTTCCTGTAGCTGAAATTACTACATGGTAATAAGTTGTTTGCGTTAATGTTGTTGTTGTATAGGTACTATCTGTCGCCCCTGGGATATTTGTCCAGCTACCTCCACAACCAGTAATATTTTTTTGCCATTGATAAGTAAGGTATGGTGTACCTCCTGTTGCAGAAACAGATAAAGTAGCTGAAGTTCCACTGCAAATTGTAGTATCACCTTTAGGCTGAACAACAATAGCAGGATCTGGAATAACAACCAAAACAGAATCTGTATCATCTGAAAGGTTACATCCATGTCCAAAAGCAACATAATTAGGACGGTAATAATAAGTACCTGATAATGAAACTATATCTGGACTGGTAACAGTAATTCCCGCACCACCAGGTGAATTTGATCGGATCCAGCTTACTGGATTACCCCCCAAACCACCACTTATAGTTGCATTGAAACTTACCTGTCCTCCAGTACAAATACTATCAGGAGTCACAACATTTGTTGCCCATATAGGATCATTAACAACCATAACATAAGCAGTATCAATAATGCTACAACCTCCATTATCCGCAGCTAACTGATCTGACACAGTAATTCTATAATAATAAGTACCTGCTGTATCAAGAACTGGCGTTACATAACTAGTAGAGTTACCAACAGAGTCCCAACTTAATCCATTTTTATATTGCCATAAATAATTATAACTACCTGAACCATTAGAAGCTATAGTGTATAAAGTTTCTGTTCCACCAACGCAAATAGCCGAATTCACTGGCCCCGCTAATGTTATTGGTTTTCTGTTTATTATACTTACAGTATCTTCTGTAGTTGGACAAAGTCCTTGTGTAATTTTCCAACGGAAAACATAAGGAGTCGTACTTGCAATAACTCCGGTTACTGTAGTTATTGAATCATTGGGTGATGTAATAGTGGGATTATTTGGCCCGCTTACCCTTACCCAAGTACCTGTTTCAAGAGAATCAACAGCATTTCCGTGTAACGTGAAAGAAGAAACATTACAAAGAGTTTGAGAAGGGCCTGCATTGGCTGTTGTAACAAGCTTATATACCGTTATTTTCATAGTATCTGTAGTAGAACAACCTCCATTAATATTTGACCAAACGAGTTTATAAATACCGGGTACTAATCCGCTTATTAATGAAGTAGGACTTGTACTATCTGCAAAAACAGGATTTTGTGCAGTAGCTGGTTTACTGGCAACAGTCCATAAACCATTCGTATAATTTAAAAAATTGATATTAGTATTAGCTGGGCAACTTCCATTTGATGTGGCAATATAAATTCCTGCTCCTAAAGAATCAAAAGTCGAACCTGAAGCTTTTGTCAGACCGTTAAGGTTAATTGAACTGGCATCGGAAGTTGTAAGCACAACAGATCCTGTTGTTAGTAAACAACTGGTTTGTATCAGAGCGCTCTGAGAAATAATAACTGCAGAGGGATTATAAACAGTATAGATTCCTCCTGAAATATTGCATCCGTTGGCATCAGTAGCTGTCACACTATAATTCCCAGCGGATAAACCAGAGAGGTCTTCAGCTATAGAACCATTGTTCCAGACAAAAGTATAAGGAGAGCTTCCTCCACTAACAGTAATATCAATACTTCCATTGCTTCCGTCATGACAAGATGGATAGGTTACTAAAGCTGGCGGACTGGTTATATTCAGAGCTGAACCAGGTTGAGTTATTGTAATATTTTGATCAGAATTACATCCATTAGCATCGGAAACCCTTATCGTATAATTACCTGCAACCATATTAGAAATTAAATTTCCCGAAATACTTGCACCTCCTGGTTGTGAAAAAATACTAAAAGAATATGCAGGAGAGCCACCGGAAGCTTTTACCAAAGCAGTACCACTACTAGCTCCGTAACATTTGACATTGGTTTGAGAAGAAAGTGAAATTGTTAATTGAGAAGGAATAGTGATGGTAAAATAAACAATATATGTGCATCCCAGATTGTCAGTAACCAAAACATTATGTATTCCTCCTGTCAAGCCTGAAAAACTACCAGAACCTGAAGTTGAGCCATCAAGTAAATATGTATAAGGTGCTACACCTCCGCCTGTATTAATGGTAACAGAACCCAAACTACCATAACAGGATGGATTCGTAACATTTGCAGATGCTGTAAGTGTGCTGTCTTTAACTTTAATTTCAAAATTGGCTGAAGCATTACAACCTCCGGTACTGGAAGTGAATACAGCAGTATATCGCCCTGCTTGTAATCCGGTATAAGTATGAGGTGAAGTTTCTGATGTTCCGCCGATAAGGCTCACAGAACCTGCAACACTGCCTTCAAGTTTCACTGAGCCATTTACCGTATTACACAAAGTTGCATCTACAATATTGCTTGCGGTAAGAGTCTTTGCGGCAGGATTTGAAACTGTATAATTGGCTGAAATAGTACATCCGTTCGCATCAGTAACAATAACTGAATAATTGGCTGCAGCTAATCCGGCAGGATCTGCATCTGTTGAACCATTACTCCATTCATATGCATAAGGAGAAATACCATCCGAAGCAGTTGTATTGATACTTCCATCGATTCCATTATGACAAACCGGATTTGTAACTGTTCCACTAACGGATAAAACTGTAGCAGGTTGAGTTATAACTACCACTAAAGTATCAGAACATAAATTCGCATCTGTTACCTGAAGAGTATAGGTACCTGCCTTCATACCACTTACCAGATTTCCGCTCACACTTGCACTTCCTCCTGAAGCTTGTGTTTTTACACTGAATGTATAGGCAGGAGTACCACCCGTTGCTGCGAGCAGAACACTTGCTGTTGCGGCTCCCCTACAGCTAACATTAGTTTGGCTGGTTTTCGAAATAAATAATTGATTAGGTACTGTAATTGAAAACCGAACAGTATATTTACAGCTATTATTATCTGTAACTATCACAGAATGATTTCCTGCGCTGAGATCGATAAATGATCCTGAAGCCTGAGCAGTTCCGCCATCCAATTTATAGGTATAAGGATATATACCACCAATTCCGTATACAAATACAGAACCTTTTTCTCCATAACAACTAGGTTGAGTAACATTTGAATAAGCTGACAACAGAGATTTTGCTGCTAAAGTAACTGAAGTATCAGGAGCACATAACTGAAGGTCAGGCCCTGCCTGTGCCTGTGGTGGAAGATTATTTATAGCAACTGTTACATCACTTTGCGAAGTGCCACATAAATTACTTATTGTCCAGCGGAATGTATAAGATTTACCCATCTCACCTCCAACAGCTGAAGTGCTATGATTATTGGGTGAAAGGATAATTAAAGGATCACCTGCTATTTGTGTCCATGTTCCGGTACCTATAGCAGCAATATTTCCAGTAAGAACAATAGGTTCAAGATTACAATAAGATGTAACTGTTGCTGTTGCATTCGCAGTAGTTGGCATTTGATAATTGATAACAGTCACTGTGTCAGATGATGAACAAAAAGATGTTGCTGAATGCCAACGGAATTTATAGGTAGTTCCTGGTATTATATTTGATACAGTAGTTGTTGCTAAAGTATTATCTGTAAAAGTTTCTGTATTTTGTGTCGGACTAATCAATGTCCAGCTACCAGTTCCTGTTATAAGTGGAGTGGCGGTTAAAGTAACACTTGTCTGATTACATATTGACTGATCAACTCCAGCATATGCAGGAGTGGGAGTTTGAAATACACGGATATTTACAGTATCTGTTTTACTGGCACAAACTCCATTAGTTACTGTCCACAAAAAAGTATAAGTTGTAGAATCTCCACTTGATTTAGGACCTAATCCTGTGATAGTGGAATTGTATAATAGTGGATTAGTGATGGTAGGTGTTGGACTATCACCTGTTTTTGATAGTAAAGTCCAGGTTCCAAGTCCAACTGCAGGATTTGTTGCAGCCATAGTAACACTTGTTGCACAGGTAAGACTTTGATCTGAACCGGCATTAGCTGTTGAAGGTTCCTGATAATATGTTATTCTAACCTGATCAGCATTGCTGCATGTATTGTTTGCAACAGTCCACTGAAATACATAAACTCCGTATTTATTACCCGCAGGTGTATAAATAGCATTATGTGCAGTGTCATTGTTAAAATTCCCGGTTTCTCCTGCTGGACCTAATAATTTTGTCCAGGTACCAATACCCGCTGTTGGAACTGTCGCTGCCATTGTAAAAGTAGAAGTAATCTGACCACAAAGAGAGTCGTCAGGTCCTGCAGCAGCAATACTTGGTGGAGTATATAATGTAACTTTCATTGTATCAGATGAAGAACAACCTAAAGCTGAAACATTATAAATAAAATGATAAACCCCAGGGATAAGTCCAGATGCAGTAGCTGTATTGGAAGAAGTAGGTGTAATTGTCGCTGTATTTGGGGAATAATCCATCTGTGTCCAGCTTCCTGAACTGGAAGTGGTTCCACTTAAATTAACAGCATTGATAACTTCACAATAACTTTGATCGTTTCCGGCATTGGCATTAATTGTTACTTTCACTTTTATACTATCATAGGTTGGGCTACAATAAGGTCCTCCGTTAACAGTCCAACGGAAATAATATGTCCCGGTAACTAAATTATTTATAGTAGTAGTAGGCAAAGATGGTGAAACAATAGCAGGAGTATTAGGTCCACTACTAACTGACCAGCTACCGCTACCAGCAGCCAGTGTATCAGCTGATAAACTAACTGAAGAACTTCCGCATAATACAATTGAATCCAATGCAATATTTGCAACTGAGGTTGAGTCTGATACGAAAACAGCAACAGTATCTTTTGAGATACAAGCTCCATTTGTAATCGTATAAAGGAAATTATAAACTACAGCCTGAGAACCTAAGGTGTGTAAATTTGAAATAATAGTAGTAGGATTATTAGGAGTAGCTATTATAGGACCTCCGTTACCTGTAAGCTGTGACCAATGAGCCGTTGCACCTGCAGCAGGATTACTACCTGTGGCTGTAAGTGTCGTTAAACTTCCACAAACGCTAACATCTGAACCTGCATTTGCATTAATTGCTCCTGGATCATTAACTGTAATCACTACAGTATCCCTTGTTGACGGACATGAATTACGTGATATTACCCACTCAAAAGAGTAGGTTCCCGGAAGTAAACCGGTAACTGTAGTATTATATAATGTTGCAGACGTAATTGTATCTGTTAAAGCACCACTTAATTGATTCCATATACCTGTACCAGGTGATGGATCATTGGCATTAAGGGTCACATGAGTTGTTCCAGATGAAAGACAACGATCTGATCCTGCGGCAGAAGCGACAGGGCCATAGGTATCATTCACATCCACCGTTATTGAATCCTTAGTCTCTCCACAACCGTTCATTACAGTCCAGTAAAATGTATATGTCGTAAATGCCTGCAAACCTGTTATTACAGGAGTTTCAGAATGAATATCTGATATATTTACACCTGTACTTGGTGAAACAGTCCATGTTCCTACAAGAAACTTATATTTCAGTGAATCTGCATGAAGGTAAACCGGTGTATTAAAACAAACCAATTGGTTAACACCGGCTGGTTGAGGTTCCGGTAATGCAGATGAAGTTCTTACAGTAACTGTATCCTGAGAATCCGGGCAATTGGCACCTCCGGTTACATACCATAAAAAAGAGTACAAAACATCTATTTGTAAACTGTCTACACCTAAGATAGGATGATGATGGTTGGGATGTGAAATCAATATAACAGTAGGACCCCCAATCTGAGACCAAGTACCTTCTCCTATTCCGGTTGCAAGCGGATCATTTCCCTGAAGGTCAGTTTTTACAACATTACAATCCAGAATCTGATCAGTACCTGCATTGGCTAATTCTCCACCAAAAGAGGTAGTAATTGAAACTTCATCAACTTGGGAGGAACAGGCAACATTAACTGTTGTAAAACGGCGCAACTGAACAACATAGGTCCCGGAGAAATTTAAGCCACTTATAATCTGTGGATTACCTCCAACATTAAGCCATCCCGTAGGAAATGAAATAACAGTATCAGCAGCTGGTCCACTGATAATACTATACTGTGTTACACCAGAACCGCCTACAGTATATGGAACTGAAGCTGAATTCGTATTACAAGGCAAAATAATGGGTTTTGTTGTAATGCTGATTGTAGGTCCATCGTTCATGTAAGAAATAGTAGTAGAAGATGAAGAACTACAATTAATAGTATCATTATAAATAGTATACCTAAATGTATAAGTACTATGTCCATCGAGATTAATAACCTGAGTCACTGAATTTGTAGGATTTACAATAGAATTGAGAGGTAATGCCGGTCCACCCGTTTGAACCCATAAACCTCTCTCGTTTATATAAACAGGTGCATTTCCCGATAACATTGCGGTATCGCGTCCGTCACAAAAAACCTGTGAATTACCGGCATTAGCACCAGTAACAGTTGCAGTTGGAGGAGGAACAACAATAGTATCTAAAGCTGTACCTGAAACACAACTTCCATTCACAGTCCATCTGAACACATAAGTACCCTGAATCAAACCTGAAACAGAAGAATTATTGGCATGAATATTAGAAATAACAGGAACTGTTGGACCACTTACAATAGTCCAGGTTCCACCTTGTCCGCTTCCGTAAATTCCGGCATAAGAACCAGAAAGATTACCTGATTGAGTTGTTGAGTAACAATGTCCAAGTGAATCAAGTGAACCCGCACTTACTGGAGTAACTCCTCCAAGGTTTGTAATAACTACATCATCATATGAAGTACAGAAAGATAGTGAATCGATAATCGTCCAACGGAGCGTAGTTGCTCCTGCCTGCGATGCGGAAATATTAATCTGTGTATTATATAAATTAGGATTTACAGCAGTAATTCCGTTACCAAAACCTGTCCATACACCATATTGGTGAGGTCCTGGTGCATTCCCGCTCAGATAAGCAACGGTACCCGGACAATAAGTTGAATCAGAACCTGCAGTAGCTATACCTGCAGGCAATATTTGATATTCCACATCCTGAGAAATCAAAGAACCATCCAGACATTGAGTTGATAATCTGAAAATTAAAGTGGTATTGCTCTGGAAATTTGTAACTGTAGATTCTAAACTATTGGGAGAAGTTATAACCGCAGCCGGTCCACTTACCTGCGTCCATTTAACCCAGGTAGAACCTGGAAAAGAACCTGATTTCTTTCCATGAAGCACCAATGCTTCATTTGGGCATAGAACCTGATCAACTCCTGAATTCACAGAACAGTTCTGTGCATTGAGTTGTTGAACAAAAGCCATCATAAAAATAAAAATCCCTAACAAAACATTTGAAAGAAATTTGTTTCCTGAGGTCATCTTTTTTGCTACAAAGTGTAAATGATTTTTCATAAACTTACTTATTTGTGATATTTATTTTTTATTTAATCCATGTTCCGAAGAACATTATATGTCGTGTATATATTATTATTAAAATGAACGCAAAGAGCAATAACAAAAATTATCAGTAATTGTTTATAAACTACTGAAAACTAATATCATCCCATATGTTATTGTTAAACAAACAGTTGAAAACACTTTTAACATTTTTCGCTACAAATATACAACATAAAAATTGTTATATTACATTATTGTAGGAAAAAACTTACTTTTTTTGTAGGGCATGTCGTACAAATTAATAAAATTTAAAGATTTTCCTTTATAATTTGTTAATTTCCTAAATAAAGGGAAATGAACAATTATTAAGTTAACATAAAACTTTTTTTGTAACTTTTTTAATCCTCCTATCGTCATAATTCTAAAAATATTTTAAACTTAAAATCATGAAAACAAAAATTTTAGCAATGCTGGCATTATTATTGATTAGTATATCAAGTTTTGCCGGAAATGACGAACTCAATTTCAAACAATCAGTAATTACACAGATTAAATATCCCGAATTTGCAAAAACACTTAGACTTGAAGCTGATGTTTATATAAGTTTTACAGTAAACGAAAGAGGTGAGATTGAAGTAACTCAATGCAATTCAATTAGTTCTGAATTAATGGATTACGTAAAAAAAGAATTGAAAAAAATCAATGTAAATACTGATAATGAAGTAATTGGGAAAACATTTTATTTCAAATTCAGTTTTAAGTATCAGGAATAAAAACTGATTTAATTCACAAATCCTCATTTTGAAATCGTTAATTGTTTTTTCAAATCAAAAAACAACAATTAACGATTTTAATTTTTAGAAAAAAGAAAGATAAATATATCCTTTTTATTTTTTCTTTTTCCTCAACCATAGCTTATCTCCTATCTGAGCCGGCATATTTTCTTCCATCCTGTTCTTCCTGTACAAATGCTTTAACTTGATTCCATATTGCTGAGAAATACTTAACATCGTTTCACCAGCTTTTACAATATGAAATTCAGCACATCCTTTTCTCCTTTTAGGTTGCAAATAAACTTTCTCCGTTTCTTTAAGCACATAATCTGTTGGAAAATCATTGTAACGGTACAATTCTCCGGTTTTCATTTCAAAATCTATTGCAATTTTGTAAAAAGTATCTCCTTTTTTAACTTTGGTGAATTTGATGTTGTTATTTATAAAAACCTTACGATTATTATTACCAATATTAACTTCTTCAAAATCCTCTGTATCAGTTGAAATAATCTTAATATTGTCTGTTCTTTTATCATAATTTAAAGGCTGATAAGCAGAATCAAGTTCGTAAAGTTTGTTATCTTCAATTATTTTAATCAGTAACTGGGGATATTTTGGATTTGTTGCATAACCTGCATCTTTTAATCCTTGCGCCCATGCTTTATAATCCGTTTTAGGTAATAAAAACAAGTTTGAATATCTTTGTCTACTTGTTAAAAAACCTGAGTGATCTTTATACGATTCCAGGGCTTCGTTATATACTCTGAAACAATCGTCTTTTTTATCATCATCCTTCAGATAGGTTCTCCCTTGCCAGTCGCTGGTACATTTTATACCAAAATGGTTATTTGCATTAATAGCCAGATCACTGTTCCCGTTAGCTGATTCCAGGATTCCCTGTGCAAGGGTAATACTTGCCGGAATTCTGAAATTTTTCATGTTTTGAATAGCCACAGATTTATAGATTTCTATATATTCCTGTACTGTAATTTGTTTTCTTTCATTCTGGGCATAAATGCCAGAAAAAGAACATGCAAAAAACAAATAAAGAATTCTCTTCAGCAATCTCATTCTCAATTGATTTATAGTAAAAAATTAATTCTCAATAATTAATCACAAAAGTATAATTTTGCAAAATCAAATTTAGGTAGTACTAATTTGTTTTTGCACAAAATAATGTTATAAAAAACAAAAATAACAGTTTGTAGTTATGATGATTATCAAAAAATATTTCCCTGAAATC
Source organism: Bacteroidales bacterium (assembly GCA_049315385.1). Taxonomy (GTDB): domain Bacteria; phylum Bacteroidota; class Bacteroidia; order Bacteroidales; family JACABE01; genus JACABE01. Next base: position 7,219 of record JBMOKG010000060.1, on the reverse strand, counting down.
AGTTCTGAACAATTGCTGATGTTTGAAAAACTAATTCCTTTATATACAGAATGGAATTCAAAAATAAATGTAATTTCAAGAAAAGATATTGAGAATTTAGCTATCAATCATATTCTTCATTCATTGGCAATTGCCAAAATAATCCGTTTCAGGAAAGGAAGTTCTGTATTAGATGTTGGTACTGGTGGTGGTTTGCCAGGTATTCCTCTGGCCATTCTTTTCCCGGAAGTAAATTTTCATTTAATTGACTGTATTGGTAAGAAAATAACAGTTGTTGAAGCCATTGTTAGTGAACTGGGACTCATAAATGTAAGTGCTCAGAAAATAAGAGCAGAGGAATTACATGAAAGCTTTGATTTTATTATTAGCAGGGCAGTTACCAAACTACCTGAATTTTTCGAATGGGTAAATAATAAAATTTCGAAAAAGCAAATAAATGAACGCTTAAATGGAATCATCTATTTAAAAGGAGGAGATCTAACAGAAGAACTTTCAGGAATTAGCCGTAAACACAAAGTTTTTGAAATCAAAGATTTTTTTGAAGAGGAATATTTTGAAACTAAAAAAGTGGTTTATATTTATTAAACTCAAAAAGGGTTTTACAATTAATAAATTGCTTAAAATTCAAACGCTAATTTTACCACATTAGACACAATAGTTCACAATAGAAGATGACACAGAAATATTTAAATGAATTAACACATAGCATTATTGGTGCTGCAATTGAAGTTCATAAAGAACTAGGCCCAGGTTTACTTGAGAGTGTTTATGAAAAATGCCTGACTCATTTACTTCAAAATCAGGGTTTAAATATAATACTGCAACAAAAAGTCCCTATTGTATTTAGAGGTCTTTATCTTGACTGTGATCTTCGATTTGATTTGATGGTAGAAAATTTGATTATTGTTGAAATTAAAGCTGTTGACTGTTTAATTCCTATACATGAAGCACAATTATTAACATATTTAAAACTTCTTGAAAAACCCAAAGGTATATTAATTAATTTTAATTGTACAAATATTTTTAAAGAAGGGCAAAATACATTTGTTACTGAACTTTATGCAAAATTACCAAAAGTATATTAATGTGAACTACTGTGCCTATTGTGGTTAATTTCTTAATTAAAAATCATTCATTTATTAAACCACATTAGACACAATAGCGCACAATAGAAAAGGACATAGAAATATTAAAAAAAAAAGATAAAACATTTGTTACTGAACTTTATGAAAAATTACCAAAAGTATATTAATGTGAACTACTACGCCTATTGTGGTTAATTTCTTAATTAAAAATCATACATTTTTTTACCACATTAGACACAATAGTGCACAATAGAAAAGGACATAGAAATATTTAAGAAAAAGATACAAGACATTTGTTACTGAACTTTATGCAAAATTACCAAAAGTATATTAATGTGAACTACTGTGCCTATTGTGGTTAATCTATTTTTAAATTCAATTATATAAAGAATAATAGCTAAATATCAAATAATGAATAATTATCCAAAAATAATATTAAAACCCGGTAAGGAAAGATCCTTGCAACGCTTTCACCCATGGGTGTTTTCTGGAGCCATTGAAGCGGTAACCAAAGAACTAACTGATGGCGAAATTGTTGAAGTTTATGATTCAAAAAAAGCCTATATCGCAACAGGACATTATCAGGAAGAAGGAAGTATTACTGTCAGGATTTTTACTTTCGAAAAGGCAATCATTGATGAGGATTTTTGGAAAAACAAATTTCAAAAAGCAATAAACCTGAGAAAAGTGCTTGGTTTAATTGATAACAATAACACAAATGCATTTAGACTCATCCATGGAGAAGGAGATTTAATGCCTGGTTTAATCGTAGATATTTACGATGGAAATACTGTAATTCAATTCCATTCTTATGGTATGTTTCTAATGAAAGAAATTTTTGCAAAAGTTCTTAAGGATTCATTAGGTGATAGTTTAAAATGCATTTACAACAAAAGTGATACTACACTCGCACAAGGTGAAAACAAAGAAAGCAGTAATGCATATCTATTTGGTAGCAGATCTTCTGACATTATTATCAAAGAATATGACAACCAATATATAATAGATATTGAACAAGGTCAAAAAACTGGCTTTTTTATCGACCAACGGGAAAACAGAAAACTACTGGAAAAATATTGTGACGGTAAAAAGGTTTTAAACGTATTTGCTTATACGGGAGGATTTTCAATAGCTGCATTAAAAGGTGGTGCATCTATGGTTCATAGTGTGGATAGCTCACAAAAAGCAATAGATTTAACTGAAAAAAATATTGCACTAAACAATGTAACAGAAGATTCACATGTTTCTTATGCAACAGATGCTTTTGATTTTCTTGATAAAATGGAAAATGATTATGATGTAATTGTTTTAGATCCGCCTGCTTTTGCCAAACACCTGCATTTAAAGGAAAAAGGGCTGAAAGGTTACCGGAATATAAATAATAAAGTAATCCACAAGATAAAAAAAGGTGGTATTTTATTTACGTTTTCCTGTTCTCAGGCAATTTCTGCAGAAGATTTCAGAACGATGGTTTTTACAGCTGCAGCCCAAGCTAAAAGAGAAGTGAAAATTCTTCATCAATTGTCACAAGGTCCTGATCATCCGGTTAACATTTACCATCCTGAAAGTGAATATTTAAAAGGATTGGTTTTATATATTGATTAACTTTGTAAATAATTAGAAAAACACTAAATTAAAATTTTATGACAATCACAAATGGTTATCTTAACATTATAGAAAAAACGGAAATATTCAAGGAAATCAGCTCGTATTTTAATGGAGAATTCTCAATAATACATAATTCCGGTAATGTTTTAAATACTTTAAAAATCACAATACCATACAATAAATGGAAAATTGTAATTACTGAATCCGACACAAAACCACTTAAATTTCAGGTTGATTTTGAAACTCAGAAAGATTATGAATTAGTTCTTGGTATTGAAGATTTCTTAGATAAAATGCTAAAGAAATTGGGCCTGAAAGAAATTGAAATTGGCAGAGAAATGTTTGACAAGAAATATTTGATTCAAACCAATAATTTATTACTTACTAAAGAATTATTAGCAATCGATATTCAAAACAAAATTTTAGAAAACAATATTTATTCTATTTCCTATTTGTCAGAAAGCAAAGATAAAAAATCGCAATTACTGACGGTTGTTAGTAGAACATTAGTGAAAAAAGACAGTTATATTGATTTAGTTTTGCTTCATAAAATGCTGATTGATTGTTTCTCAAACTTAAAGATAATAAACAATTGATATTTTACGATTTTAAAATCCAAAAAGAAATTATAAAGACTTGTTTGTTTTGAAACGAAAATAAGGATATTTATAATATCATAATTATGGTATCTTTTATCTATTCAAGAATTTGCCTGAACATTAATAACATTAAGTTTGTTAAACTTATCTTTAAATTTCATAAAATGCGATATATTTTAAATTATTTGGTTTTATTATTTTTATGTTTCTCTGGTTTTGGTCAAACACCTATTCCTGAAAGTGGATTTGAAAATTGGACACAAACAGCAAGCTATGAAGAACCAACCGGAAATTGGTGGACTTCATTGAATACATTAAAAAGTTTGGGTGGTCCGATAACATTATCAAAAACAACTGATATTCATAGTGGTAATTATGCAGCAAAACTAGAAACCAAGAAATGGGGAACATTAATAATACCCGGCTTACTTGTTTCGGGTAGGTTTGTAACAGCAGCTCCCTTTATTATACAGGGAAAACCATTTACAGACAAACCCATTAAATTCAAAGGATATTACAAATATATTTCTGTAAATAATGATTCTGCTGCATTGTTTGCAATGATTACAAAATATAACAGCTCAACTTTAAAACGGGATACCATAGCTTTTGCTCAAAAGGCAATTTTAACAACTACCAATACCTATACAGCATTCGATATTAATTTTGTATATTCATCTTCTTCAGCTCCAGATTCTATAGATATTGTTTTTAGTTCTAGTGCCGCCGGAGCTAACTTTGCAGGTCAGGTTGGAAGTACACTTTTTGTTGACGATATAATGCTTGAATACAATTCAGGAATAGTTGAATCCCTTACTCCTGAAGTTGCAATTACAATATTCCCAATTCCGGCAAAATTAAGTTTTGAAGTGGAAATTAATACATCACATCATTATCCTTTATATTATTTTATTTATTCTATTGATGGTAAATTAGCATCAAAAGGAAATATAGAAAATAATAAAACATACATTTCAACACATTTGATGAATGCTGGAAATTATATTCTCAATGTGTATACTGAAGATGTATTATTGGGAAGTAAAAAATTTATCATAGAATGACAAAGTCATTTTTTTTCTGCATTATTTTTGTTTTCTCATATTTTTATAATTCTGCTCAAATTAATCAAATGCATGTATTTGCCGGAATAAATTATGGCGGACCAATACCAACGAATTCTATTCCAAATTCTTCAGGAAAACCAATAATAGGAATAAATTCAGGATTGGGATATACATTTAAGATTTCAGGAAAATTAGCAATTATTTCTGAATTGTTTCTTTCCACTAAAGGAACGGAATATTCACAAACCTACACAAGAGATACCTTAGTGAAGATAAACATTATGGGAGTTCAAGGTGAAGTTCCATCTTATTATACGGCTTATGTAAATGGAAAAATGAAATTTTACTACCTTGATTTTGCTTTATTGATGGCTTATAAAACCAAATTTACTTCATTTTTAATCGGGCCCTATATTTCAGGAATTATTTCAGGTAAAGATGTCGGTAGTGTTCGGATTATGATTGGTGATGGTGGGTTTTATGATGATTTTTATCAGGATTTTGACAATTATTCATTTATTCATAAAATTGATGCCGGATTTATTGCCGGATCACTCATTCCTATTTATAAAAAGCTAAGTTTGACATTCAAATTATCAAGAAGTTTTATTTCAATTTATAAAGATGGTTTTTTTATCAGTAAAGGAAACTCTGACAACAAACTATTTAACACCTATATATATCTTTCAATTGCATATAAATTAGGTAATATTTAATGTTTTCCCTATTCAAATTAAGGGCACAAATCGCCAACTTTTGCAATAGCTTCCTCATAACCCAAAGCAGCTGCTGCTTTTAAATCATCACAACTGCCTTTGTGGTCTTTTTGAATACTTTTTATAGCTCCCCGCATATAAAATGCTTCTCCGTCCTGTTTGATCTTTATTGCTTCATTCAAATCCTCCATTGCAAAATCATATCTCTTTTGATATATATATATTTTAGCTCTGCCTTTTAAAGCAGATACATTTTTCGGATTGAGAGTCAAGGCTCTTTTGAAATCAGCCATCGCCTGTGATGCCTTGTTTTGTTTTACATATAATTCACCTCGTTGTATAAGGGCATCTTCATTATTTCTATCAAGTATAATTACTTTTGAATAATCTTTCAGTGCTGCATCGTTGTTTCCCAATGCAACATTTGAATTTGCTTTCTTTATATAAATATCAGACGAATTAACTTTCAATGTTATAGTTAACTGATTAAAATCTGCTACTGCTTCTGTATATTTTTTCAACTGATAATATGCATTTCCTCTTTCGGTAAGTACGTCTTTTACATTATAATTCATCATTATTAACTTCGATAAATCGTTGATTGCCAGCGTTGGGTTTCCTTTTTCCCAGTTAAGTTTAGATCTCTCATGAATAGCTTCGGCATAATCAGACTTTAATTCTATGGCTTTGCTTAAATCTTTATTGGCTTCTGTATATTTCTTTAATTGAGCATATACCTTTCCTCTTCCAAAATACAAGATCGCATTGGACTTATCAATTTCAATGGATTTATTGAAATCTGACAACGATTTCTCAAATTCATAATTTTCTTCATACATCAATGCCCGCTTATAATAAACTGCTGCAAAATTGGGTTTAATACTAATTGTTTTATTAAAATCATTTAAAGCAGTTTTATAATCTTTTTGACTTAAATAGTAAATACCACGGTAATAATATACTAAATAATAATCTTTGTTCTTAGTAATAGAAGTATTGTAATCTTTTAAGGCCTCTGTATTTTTACCCATTTCAAAAAAACAATTCCCCCTGTCGGCATAAGCTTCGTAATAAAATGGTGTTTTCAGAATTATTTTATTAAACATTTCTATTGCTTCAGTATATTTTTTCTGATGCATAAGATTTACAGCATCATTATACATAAATGCCGATGACTGTGCAAAGCTGAATTGAAACAATACTAAAAAGCAGACTGTTGAAATAAATATTTTATTTTTTTGCATTGAAATTGTAATTTTGTAAAAATTTGAGACATGATACAAGATGAGCTTGCAAAAATAAGGAAAGATTATAAAAAATTCCAATTAATCGAAAGCAATATTGATTCTAATCCATATAAACAGTTTGGCAAATGGATGGAAGAAGCAATTACTGCCCAGGTAGAAGACCCAACTGCTATGTGCCTTGCAACAATTTCAACCAAAGGATTTCCTACTGCACGCATTGTATTATTAAAAGGATTCGACGAAAAAGGCTTTAGCTTTTTCACCAATTATGAGAGTCGAAAAGGAAATCATATTAAAAACAATCCAAATGTAGCAATTGTTTTCTTTTGGAAGGAATTGGAACGACAAGTCCGAATTGAAGGTGAAGTAGTGAAGGTTTCAAAAAAAGAATCCGACGAGTATTTTGCAATACGTCCATTTGAAAGTCAGGTAAGTGCTTGTATTTCTGAACAAAGCGCAACGATTCCTGATAGAAATTATCTGGAAATGCTTCATCAGTTATTTATAAAGAAACAAGGGGAGAAACCCATTCAACGACCAGAAAATTGGGGAGGATACCGTGTAATACCAAGAAGAATAGAATTCTGGCAGGGTAGAGAAAACCGTCTCCACGATCGTATTAAATATTGCAGCAAAGATGCAAAAAACTGGAAAATCAAAAGAATAGCTCCTTAATGATTTTGTCTGTAGTTTATAATAGCGTTGGTAATTAAAATTCACAAAAGACTTAATATAATGAGATATTATTTATTAATCTTTCTTTTTTCCTGATGAAAAAAGAAACAAAAAAATCAGCACTTATGGTAATTTTGCTAAAAATCAATCAGTATTGAATACCTACCGCACCCCCAGCCGTCACAAAATAAACTTTCCTTTTCATAGTAAACATAATCCTTT
>JBMOKG010000266.1:0-1507 GCA_049315385.1 Bacteroidales bacterium | reverse complement strand
AAGCGTTTTATAATATGCTTGCTGTAGTTGGTTCTTTACATTGGCAGGTATCAGATTAGCATTGCCTAACAAAGGTAATTTTTTATACAACAAGGGTGCTGACCCATGAGCAATAATATTGTTTGTAAAACCTTCCCAATCCTTTATTTGATGTAACAAAGCATTAATATTCTCCAGTTCTTCGACACTTGGCTGTATCTTTACAACTGATAGTAGTAGTTTATCTTCGGGGGTTAAATTCATGTTTGTCAGCAATTATAAGTAAACAGTGATAAAGTTAATAGTAAATTATTAATTCTATAAATCCATAGAAAGAAATTCTCGTAAATAAACATGTTGAATACCATTTCTAGTATTTCCTTCAAATTCATCCATCGAAACAACCATTTTTGGATAATTGTCTTTTATCTTCTCCAGATTTCCAAATTCACGTTCAATGGTCGATTGTTCCTGAAGTAAATAACACACCTGTACATATAAAATTTCTCCTTTCCTGCTGGCAATAAAATCAATTTCATTTTGCCCTACCTGACCAATTTTTAGTTTATATCCATTATACAATAGATGATTGCAAACAACATTTTCTAATATTTTTGATATATCGGACTGTTTAAATTCAAAAATAGCATTTCGTAAACCTAAATCTTCAAAATAATACTTTTCACCAATCTCGAATATCTTTTTCCCAATAATATCCATTCTCTTAATTTTATGTATCAAATAGGCACTCGATAAATGATTCAAATATCCAATTATTTGAGAGGTAGAAATGTTTGTGTGTTGAGATTTTAAATAATCACTTATTTTTCTGGCTGAAAAAAGTTGTCCTATATTATCTGCCAAAAAAACAACGAGGTTTTCTAAAAAAGCACTGTTACGCACTTCATTTCGCATTATCACATCACGGTAAATCACTGTATTATAAACTCCTTTCAAATAATCATATACAATTTCGTCTTTTAACTCAAGATGTTTTAAAAAAGGGAGTCCACCATATTTAAGGTATTGATTTAGTGAGAAATTTGTATTTTCAAGTTTATGAAAGTTAAGAAACTCGATGTATGAAAGGCTATAAACCGGTATTTCTATGTATCGACCACTTAAATAGGTAGATAATTCACCCGACAACATATTGGCATTACTCCCGGTACAATATAAATCATAAATAGGATTCAACAACAAGCTTCGCATTGCTTTTTCAAATTGTTCAATTTCTTGTATTTCATCAATAAAAATGTAATTTCTTACACCTTCTTTGGTGTTATTAAGTACATAGTCATTTAAGTCAGAAGCAGTTTTTATTGAATCATAAGCAAAGTTTTCCTTATTTATATATAGAATATTTGCTAATGTATCCTCTTCTTCAATTCGTTGAATTATTTGCTTCAGAATATAACTTTTTCCAACACGACGTTGACCTGTCAAAACTTTAATAACAGGTTTTCCCCTAAAAGGAAGTAACTGGTCATCGTATCGTTTTCTAATTATGATATCTTCATTCATACAC
>JBMOKG010000153.1:0-6547 GCA_049315385.1 Bacteroidales bacterium | reverse complement strand
TGTCATCATATTGTTTAACCAATAATTTTATATCGCAAGAAATTAAAACATAATATAATATAGCGTTTAGCTGAATTCTGGTATTGAAACCGTCCAAATTTTTTTTTACCACAGGATATTAAGCAAAACGCCACGTCAAGGCGTGGTCGTTGCTTTACTTGTGGTAAGGGTTCTTGGACGGACCTCAATAACGGTTGGCAATTAGACCACGCTGTTTTTATAATAATTTGACAAGAAAAAACTATTTAAATTTTTTAATATGATAGGATTAATAATAATTGTAATAATTGTAGTTATACTGTTTAACAGTTTTTCAAAATTTAACTCATGGACTAGACGTCATGAAAGTTTACTTTTACAAATAGAAAGTGAAATCTCAAAAACACCACAAAATTTTGAATTACATTATAAAAAAGCGGAATGTTTAATGAATTTGCAGAATTATTATTTAGCATCTAAAGAATATAATAATGTAATTCAGAACGCTGATAAACTAATTAGATTTAAAGATAGCATAATTAAAGATTCAAAATTTAATTTAAAATTTTGTAAAGAACCTTTTCCATGGTCCACTTCTGGTCCGAATGACTTCTCAGGAAGTTATTTGCATTACTTTTTTTTAAATATATTTGGAAATTCAAATTGTATCAGTGCCTCTAATTTAAATTAATTAATTTCATTTTATCAATATAATTATGAATATATTCAATCTATTTAAATCGAAAAAAACTGAAGTTATTAAATCGAATTCGGTTAAGCATGAAAAACTGATAGTTACAAATGACTTTTCATTAAATTGGTGGAATACACTTACTAATGATTGGAAAGATATATTTGCGATTAATGTCTATTTTTCAGAAAATCTTACAGATGAAATTATTGAAACAACGGATCTCGATTATTGGGCTGACATCTATGCTTGTTACAAAGCATATTTTAATAAAGCATTTGTGCTTCCTGTAATAGATAATGCTTTTTTAAAAAAAGTTGAAAATTTAGTTAAAGTTAAAGTTTCTTGGTCAAATATTGATACTATTGATCCAATAAAAAATTTATATAAATTAAAAGAGCTATCAATAAGTGTAACAAAAATTAAAAGCCTTCTTCCCTTGCAAAATATTCATTCTCTGGAAATTTTAGATTGTGAGGAAAATCAGTTACTAAATTTAGATGGTATAGAAAATCTTAATAATTTGAAATATTTAAATTGTTCTTGTAATAAAATTAATAACCTCTCTCAAATAGCAAATTTAACGAATCTAAAAGAGATATGTTTTACAGGTACTTTAGTGAATGATCTTTCCCCATTAAAAAACTTAACTAACATTGAATCTATAATATGCAACAGGACCCCAATTATCAGTATTGATCCAATTTTAAATTTACCTAATCTTAGAATTTTAAATTTTAATCATACTTATATTAGTGATGAACAGATAAATTCTTTTTGTAAAATTCATCCAGTTTGTAATATTTCTAATTCTGGGGAATATTTTCCGGAAGTGAGTATTGATAATATTGATATTCCAATTATTAGTTCTGTTAATAAGGGAAAAGCTGATGAATTTTTATTAAATGGAGTTTTAAAATCAGATTTAGGTGATATTTCCGGGGCTATATCCGACTTAAATAAAGCGTTGGAATATAATCCTAGTGACGAGAAAATTTATTATAATCTTGGAGTATTTCAACAAATTTTAGAAAATTATATTGGTTCTATATCATCTTTTGATAAAGCAATAAAATTAAATTCAAGATATTCACTGGCATATTATGGTCGCAGTTTTGCAAAAATAAAGCTAAATGATTTTAATGGTGCTTTAAATGATTTAAACAAATCCATTGAACATGAAACTATCTCTAATAATAAAATTCAATATTATTTTAATCGGGCTATTATTAAGAATCAATTAAACGATTTTAATGGTTCAATATTAGATTTTGATAAAACGATAGAAATTAATAGATACTTTACAGATGGATATCTAAATAGAGGTCATCTGAAATTTAAAATGAAGGACTATATGGGTGCAATATTAGACATGAATCAAGTTTTAATAAATATACCAAATACTCCTTTTGCTTATTTTATACGAGGGCTTGCGAAGTATGAAAACAATGATAAAGATGGAGCTCAAATAGACTTGGTTAAAGCTGGAGAACTTGGTTTTAGTGAAGCTAATTCATATATTGAAAAATATTTTAATAATTTAAAAATATAAATTATGACTGTTTTATACATTATTCTGGCAATTTTAGCTATAGTCTTTTTGAAGTTTTTTATTTATAATTACAAAACATCAAGTTTTTTTAATTCAGTAATTTTAGATTATATAAACTTTCGTGAATCAGGATATTCAAAATTTGATAGTAATAAAATGATTATTTCTAAAAAATTATGTGGAAATGTTAATCATTCTTTTAGTCCAAAATCAATTCAACTAATCAGAGATTTTGATATTGTAGATACGATACAATTTTTAGTTTGGTTTAAAAATTCGAAAAATCTTAATATTGAATCAATCCCAAAACTAACTAACACGGGATTAAAAACAAATAAACGGTTCAACTTATTAAATTATGAACTTAAAAAAAAGCATTTGGATTATTTAAACTCAAAACCCGATTTGCGTAATAATTCATCAGAAATTAGCGATGAATTTGAAGAACTTGGATATAATTTGAAAAATGATTTTGATTTATTTTAAAGAAAATTTAATTATACTATTTACTTAATTTGTAAAATAATTGAGTGTTTGAAAATGTTATTATCCAACATTTAAATTGAACAATCAATAATTATCTAAGCATTAATAAATAATATTATTCAACATTTGCATTTTATAAAAAAATAATAACAAATAAAAAATCTATATGTATTCACAAAAAATTATTCAGTTAGTCAATGATAGCTCAATTGGAGTTTCAGATATATATATTAAAGATTCATTGACATTAAAACATTCAATAGTCGAATGTAATTTTTTATTCCTTTCTTGTGCTGTTAATATGCTTCCTAAAGAAAAACGAGATATGTTTGGAGATATCATGATTGATTTTAAAAACCATATTGATATTACAATAATTAATGAAATCAAAAAAAATGGCTACGATAATCTGGATCATTTTTTATATGAAAGATTTAGATTTTATACAATTGATATTGAGAATACGTTTAAAAATAAATCATATATTCCATATGGTACAACTAATTTTATTTACAGTGCCCCTTTAAAATATTATAATTTAAATGAATTATTAGATCAGTCTATAGGATTAGCTAGGGGTGAATATTTTCTGGGATTTCCTATTATTCAGCAATTCATGGCTATATTCTCACAACGTCTTAACAATATGCGAACTAAAATAATAACTTTTTAATAGATGATTTAATGTATAATTATTGCTGCTAATTCATTTATTTTATGAAATCATCAACATACATAATCATTTTTTTTCTGTTTTTATTTTCCTGTAAAAACAACAATCATAATACTGTTCAGAAATCAGATACATTACTGCAAGATAGTTTGTCAAAAGATGCAAATGACCAATTAAACAGATATATTAGGAATTATTTTAGTGAAATCCCTATTTATACCAATAAAGATAGCATTAAATACTTTTTCAAGCCCAAATTAGATTTAATAGATAGTTTGAAATTTGGGTTTTATTTTGTTAGGACCTTACCTAAAAGTTTACAGCTTCCTTTTTTAGAAATAATGAAGCAGATAGAAATATCAAAAGAAAATCAAATAAATCAATTTGAAGAAGCTTATTTTAATCCTAAGGATTTTTTAAGAGATGAAGCTCGTTTTGCAAACACTATAAAGGGGTATAAAAATACTGATTCTATAACAGGCGATTTTAATGGAGACGGCAAAAAAGAATATGCTGTAACCAAATGGGATTGGAAAATTAATTATTCAGATAATGAAATAAAATGTGACATTATGTTTTCCGATAAAAAAATTCCAAAATTACATCTTGACCAGTTAACAGGTTTGTTTTTAGTAAATGAAGGCGATTTGAATGAAGATGGAAAAGATGAGATTGGATTTTTACCTGGTTGGGGTAATAGTGGATGCAGAAATTATTACGTAGTTTCTTTAATAAATAATAAATGGAAATATATCTTTGATATTCCAAATACAATAGGTATGAGAAGGGCTGGAATTAAACTTATTGAAAAAGATTCAACAAAAAAAGGCTATGTTTATATTAGATACAATAATGTTAATTGTAGTTCTCCTTGGGCAATTGAAGAATCAATAAAACTTAAGTAATAATGATAATTTTTTTAATTTATTAATCATGAAACCAACAATTTGCTTTTTTATTATTTTGTTATTATTGTATTCCTGTAAAAATAGCAATGAAAATAATACAACTCAAAACAATACACCTAAAGACTCAATAAAACAGAAATCAACATCACCTTTAAAAGAAAAAATAATAGAAGATTCCATTACAGCATTTAATGTCAATGGTTACTGGCAATTAAGTTTGAAATTTAATGTTGATTCAACAGGATATTTGCTTAAAAGCATAAAAGTTTATGCTTATAATAAACTATTTCAGATCATTAAAGCAAATAAAGAAATTGAAAATAAGACATTTGAACTTATTGATTGGAATTTTGATGGAAACAAAGATATTTCTGTTTTATGGAATTCTGGTTCAGGTGGTTGTGCATACTGGATATGGAACTATTCAAAAACAGATAAAAAGTTTTATTATAACAAAGAATTATCAGGAATACTTGGATTAGAAATTGATACTGTATCTAAGTATATTATTGAACATTATAGAGCCGGTTATCCGGAAGAAAAATGGGATACATTAAAATACCGGAATAATAAACTTACATTTATCAAAGGTTTATATGTTGAAAGATGGACAGATTGTACTAAAGATAGTACATGTATATCCTGGATAAAAAATACTCACACCAAAGTTGTCAATAATAAAATTATTACTAAAATAGATAGTTTCATTACAGAAAAATATTCTATTAGAGGAAAGTGAAAAATTTTTGGTAAAAAGCCGATTAGCGAATTAGGGGGGGGAATATCCATTAAAACATTCATTCCAATAAAAATGAATGTTTTGCTAATTTTTTTCGATTAAGCTACAACATTCATTTTCATATTTGCTGATTAAAAAACGAATGCAAATAATTAAACTTTTTAGCACCAAACAAAATTATTGTACTAAATTTGTTTAACGAAAGAAATTAATATGTAATGAAAGCACTAAAAGTATTTGAAAATAAAAAGATACGTTCAGCATGGGATAAGGAACAGGAAAAATGGTGGTTTTCTGTTGTTGATATTATAGAAGTATTAACCGATAGCCCAAGACCCCGAAAGTATTGGAATGCATTAAAAACAAAATTAATAGCAGAGGGAAGTGAGTTGTCCCATAATTTAGGACAACTGAAAATGCAATCAGAAGATGGTAAGTATTATCTGACTGACGTAGCAGATACTGAACAATTATTCCGTTTAATTCAATCAATTCCATCGCCCAAAGCAGAACCTTTTAAGCAATGGTTGGCAAAAGTCGGTTATGAAAGAGTTGAAGAAAGCCAGGATCCAGAAAAGTCTATTGATAGAGCAATGGAGAATTATTTAAAATTGGGTTATAGTTCTGCCTGGATCAATCAACGGCTAAAAAGTATTGAAGTCAGGAAAGAACTTACAGATGAATGGGAAAACAGAGGGGTAAAAAAAGGGCAGGAATTTGCTACACTTACTGATATTATTACGCAAGCATGGAGTGGGAAAACGGTAAAGCAGTACAAGGATTTAAAAGGACTAAAGAAAGAAAATCTTAGGGATAATATGACGAATCTGGAGTTGGTTTTAAATATGTTAGCGGAAGCAACTACCACAGAAATAAGTAAAGAAAACAATCCAATCACATTTGAAGATAATAAAAGAATAGCAAAAAAAGGGGGTGAAATTGCTGGTGATACCAGAAAGCAAATTGAACAACAAACAGGAAAAAAAATTGTCAGTCCACAAAGTGCTAAAATATTAAAAGAAACAAAAGGGAATAAAAAACTGATGTAGGCTTTTATCTTGTTTGACAGAAGGTATCGTAATCAATCAGTTTAAAATCTTAATATCCCAACAATAATTTTCTGAATTTAAAGATATCGGGAAATCGGGTAGTTTGATTTTTTATATTGGGATATCAGATAATATAATTTTTTTAATTCGTTAATCGTTATTCGCTATTATTTGATTTTAGAACAACGAATAGTGATTTTAGATTGAAGAAAGAAGTTTTAAATCATTCCTTAATATCCCAACAATAATTTTCTGAATTTAAAGAAGATATCGGTATTTTCCATAAATCCCATAAATTCTTCGGCACCGGGACCATAAGCAAAAACAGGAACCATAACAGCTGAGTGGTTGGTTGTGGAAAATTTACCTTTTAAAATACCATCTTTTATGTTATTATTTGGCAATGTATATCCACCGGTTTCGTGGTCACCAGTGACAACAACCAGTGTTTCTCCATTTTTTTTTGCATA
>JBMOKG010000152.1:0-6548 GCA_049315385.1 Bacteroidales bacterium | reverse complement strand
AAGTAAGCAATGTTGCTTACTTAGCAAGCAACATCCCGCACAAAGATAGCAATGTATTGTACTCAATAAAATACATCCTGCACTTAGTAACGGACATCTTGTACAAAGAAAAATATATGTTGCATAAAGTAACGGACATGTTTTACTTAGTAACGAACATGTTTTACTTTGTAACCAACCTATTTTGCTTAGTAACACACATCTTGCTCAAAGTTTGCCATCTTCGTTATTTGGTAATTATGATTTTCAATGTTATTTAGAATCATTATATATTTCTAACATTTTACATTTTATTTGCAATTTACTTTTTTATTGTTGTACATTTGTTCTCAATATTCATAAATCAATAACATTATCATATAGAAGTCGAAACATTATAAAAAATAGCGTTGCTTAAAATATTCCTCTTTCAATAAAATTGCCAATTTTAATACAGGGGAGAAATAGCAGAGGCAGCACACCTAAAAGGGTTTGTTCCTCTTGCTTTATTTCAATTCCTTTAAGGTGTTTGGCGATACCTTTTGAAAATTGAATATTAAAGCAGAGGTTCACGCCCTTTTTATTTTGTGTAAAACTGAGAAAAATATAAAACTAATTAAACCAAAAACTGGTCTGAGAAAGCCAAAGGGCTGACCACCCGAAGTGACAAAAAATGGAGACCTGAAACCACTATAAAACGGGGCATTACCCTAAAGCCTTAATAAGGGATAAATTAATACAAAAAATCATATGAAAAAATTATTACTTTTAACATTACTAAATCTTATTGCTATTTCGCATGTATTCACACAGGATATTGAATCTGGAAAGAAAGTGAAAAATGGCAATGCAATTTCTTCTGAATATAATAGAAATGCATTAACATTAATATTATTGGATTTTAATAAAGATAATTACAACAGCGAAATTAAAAATGTTTTTAACAGCTACATTCAAATACCTGCTAAATTTGATAACAATATGCTTGCAAAAAGAACTATTTCTGCAAATCAGAGTAGGGAGGCAATATATAAAATTGAAGGAGGAAAAACAATTAAGAATGCTGATGGTACAACTACTAAAGAAAAAACCATTTCTGGTATTGATAGAATAAAAAATCTTTTATATGAAGAGAAAATTACAAATCAAGTAATTTCAAAATGGTTTAATCGAAATCAGAATGGTGAGTTCAATATGGAATTAATTGAACAAAGAGGTATAAATAATGCAAAAGATGCTGATTATATTGCTGCAAAGGCAAGCAAAAGGGGTGAGTCTGTTTTGAAAGATGCTGGTGAAAAACTTTTAAAAAAGAGTTATATTTTTGTTTGTGATTATACAGGAATTAGAACAATGCAAGAAATATACGATGCAATGGATGATGCTAATAGAAAATATGCATCTGCAAATAATACAGAATTTAAACCTGTAAAAAGAACTGAAAATGGTTTTAAAGGGCACATCTCTGTATATTTATATAAAGTTGATTTTGGCGACTCAATAAGCAGTATTTTTTATAATCAGCTATGGGTTGATAATAATTTTCCTCAAAATACTGAAGATAAAAATAATAGAATTAATCTATTCAATAGTTTTAATTTTCCAGTATCAAATATAACCAGTGTATATACCGAAGCAGAAGGGACTCAGAAAAATGCAGACCAAGGAATTTTTGCTCCTGCGGTTCAATTGACAAAACAGGAATTATTTTCACAATTAGTAGCTAGTGGTATAGATAATGCTATTACACAAATAGAAAATGTGTATAGTGATTTTAAAGTTAAAGCTCCAATTATTTCTACTAATCCCATAGGCATAAAAATAGGGACCAAAGAAGGTCTAAAACTAGATCAAAGATATTTTGTTTTAGAAAAAAGGGAGGATAATGATGGTAAGGCTTATACAAAAAGAATGGCAGTTATCAGATCAAAAAAGGTTATTGATAACAGTAAGGTAACTGGAGGGAAAACAGATACCTCATTTTTTTATCAAATAGCAGGTAGGCAAATTGATAATATGGGAATGTATGCAGAACAATCAAATGACCTTGGTATGGGAGTATTTATAGGTTATACTTTTGCAGGTGAAATAGGTGGTCTTTCTGGAAGGGGCGAATATAATATTTCGCAGCTTTTTGGTTCTACTAATGCTCCTACTGCCATGAGAGCTTTTGTTGAAGGTGGAATTGACATCAAAAAGTATCCGGAAGTTATTGGTGATAAATCACATGGTTTTATAAGATTAGGAATTGGATTTGAAAAAGATTTTTATTTTTTAAGGAATTTTCATATTTGTCCTTTTGTAGCTTATGATTACGAAATGATGCAATTTAAAATTAATGAAACAGATGAAGATCCTTATTCATATCATACATTTATGTTCCATACAGGTTTAAGAATGGGTGTAAATCTTCATTATAATTTACAATTTATTACTTCTGTAAATTATTTCATTCCTGGTAATGTAAATTTATCTAAAGGAGATGTAACACTAATTGAATCTGATATTAAATGGTCTGATTATTTTAAAGACAGAAAAGGGATGACGATAGAATGTGGACTTAGATATCAATTTTAAGTTTAAATTTGTTTAATAAGTTCTTCAATGGTTTTAAAATTAATCATTGAAGAACTTTAATCTCAAAATCTTACTTATAACATATTTACAAAAAAATAATATATTTCAAATCTTAAATTTATAAAAAATGAAAAAAATAACTTTATTATTTATTTTTATTGCATTTGTTTTCTTTGCAACAAATACAGAAGCTCAGTCAGCAAAAAAAAGAAAAGAAGCTGGTTGGATGGTTACTAATTACGAAGTTGAATGTATGGGGACCGGCATGGATGGGACTCAACTAATTAAAGTATGGGGATACGCAAAAAAACCCAATGATGCTATTTTGCAGGCAAAAAAAAATGCCGTGCATGCCATTATTTTTAAGGGAGTTACAGCTGGAAAACCTGGATGTATGACCAGACCTTTATCTACAGAACCAGGAGCAGAAGAAAAACACAATGAATACTATGAAACATTCTTTACTGATGGAGGTCCTTATCTAAAATTTATTTCTATAAGTGGCGAAGGTGCTGAAGATAGAGTAAAAGTTGGAAAGATGTATAAATGTGCGATAGTTGTATCGGTAAATCATTCTGCTCTTCGAAAAGAGCTTGAAGCAGCTGGTGTAATAAAAAAGCTTGATGCAGGGTTTTAGTTTAATTAATCTTCTAAATTTATAAACTATGAAAAAAATAGAATTAATATTTCTTTTTACAATCATATTCTGTCAGATGAGTTTCAGTCAGGCAAAAAAGCCTACTATTATGGTTATGCCAAGCGAAGTTTGGTATGTTAAAAATGATTATATACAAAAATTTAATGACCAAGGAACTGAAAAAATTGTTCCTGACTTTAAAAAGGCATTTCAAAACAGCACAGATTTAAAACTTGTTATATCAAAAATTAATGGAATGATGGCAGATAGAGGATTTCCATTGAAAGATCTTGAGGCTACTTTAAAAATTATAGAGCAACAGTCTGCTGAAGATAATATGACAAAAAGTTCATCAAGTGGTTCTACTTTTAGTGAAAGCCCATTAGACAAACTTAAAACAGTTGCTAAAGCTGATATAATAATGGAATTAACTTGGACAATAAATCAAACAGGACCTAAAAATTCTGTTACTTTTATCCTTGAAGGGAAAGATGCATATACAGGGAAGTCTATTGCTCAATCATCCGGCACTAATGATAAATCTTTCGCATCAGAAATTCCAGTTTTATTAGAAGAAGCAGTTTTGGCAAAAATTGAAGACTTTAACTCTCGACTCCAAGCTCATTTTCAGGATATGATGGAAAATGGGAGGGAAGTTAGTGTTAGAATTAAGGTCTTTGACAATGGTTCAGGTTTAAATCTTGAAAAAGAATATGATGGAAAAGAGCTTTCAGAAATAATTGATAATTGGATGGCGGCTAATACAAAAGGACATAGATATAATAATTCCGACAATTCCGCAAATTTTATTCAATTTGAACAAGTGAGAATAGATTTATATAAAGAAGGAGGAAATGCAATGGATACAAAAGCATTTGTTACGCAATTGAAAAAATATTTGAACGCTCCTCCTTATAATATTGTGTGTAAAGTAATGACGCAAGGATTGGGTAAAGCTACTTTAGTTATTGGTGAAAAATAATTTTAAAATTAATTATATGAAAAAATGTATTTTAACAATAGTAATCTTAATATCTGGATTTATTTTAAAAGGGTTTGCTCAAGAAAAACCAGATAATACAAATAACCCAGGAGTAATTGCTTTAACAGCAGTTGTGCCTGAACAAGCTGAAAATTTACCAGATATTGGTAAAAGTATTTTAAAAAATAAGCTACAGCAAATTGCTACAATAAATGGATTAGGAGCTGGAATGTTGAATCAACGTTTCATTATTACTTCTAATATTTCAATAATGACAAAAGATATTGTAGCAGGTCCACCACAGCAAATTGCTCAGAATATTGAGGCAACATTTTACATTGCAGATTATATTGACAAAAAGGTTTTTAGTAATATTACACTTGAATTACAGGGTGTTGGTACTAATGATAATAAAGCATATATTGATGCTATTAAGAATATCAAACCTGCAAATGAAAAGTTTAAAAATTTCATAGCATCTGGGAAAAATAAAATTATTGAATATTATAATAATCAATGTGATATAATAATTAATACAGCGAATTCTCTTGCTGGTATGAAAAGATATGATGAAGCTATTTATAACCTGACAATGATTCCAGATGCTTGCAGGGAATGTTATAATAAATCTTTAGTGGCTATAAAACCCATATATCAGGCATTTCTTGACCAAAAGTGTAACGAAAATATTGCTAAGGCTAATGCTGCTTGGGCTGCTAGTCAAAATTCACATGGTGCATATGAAGCAGGTCAATTTTTATCTCAGATTTATCCAGATGCTAAATGTTACAATGAGGCACAACAGTTATTTAAAGAAATTAAAGCAAAAGTATTAGATGATTGGAAATTTGAGATGAAAAAATATAATGATTCAGTAAGTCTAGAATCTCAAAGGATTCAGTCTTATAGAGATATTGGAGTAGCTTATGGTAACCACCAACAACCCATTAACTACCATGTTAATTGGTTGGTTAGATAATTACTTTTAAAAACATTAAATTACTTTTATATGAAAAAATTTGTTTTAATTTTATGTCTATTATTGAGCCTTTATAACAACAGAGCTTTTGCTCAGGAAAATGTTAATTTTAGTTGGGGGCCTGTTATAAATCTTAGTAAAGGTTTTTATGATAATAATAATTTAAGTGGGTCTTTTAATCCAAGTTTTGGTATTGCTTTTCAAAATCATTTTGAATATTTTCTATCGTTTAAAGCTGCTGTTATGTATTCTTATAAATCTGTTGGGAATATTTACGGTGATTCTTCCCGTTTAGGTCAGTTTATTGATATCCCTATAGGGCTTAAATTTTCAGATTATTACGAGTCTGAGAAATTGCTTAAACCATATATTTCAGTGAACTATGTTAGCTCAATAAAAATATCAGAAACTACTGATGATGAAAAATTATTAAAAACATACATTCCTGGGTTTAACATTAATATTGGAACTCAAATAAAAATGGTATCATTTTTTAGTCATGCTGATATTTCTTTAGGTTATTATAGAGCATTTAGTGATATATATTCTAATAAAAAGTATTCTTCAACACTAAATCAATTTACAATTAATTTGGGATTTTGGTTTTAAAGTTCTTGATTTTTCTTAATCAAACTTGAGAATGGCAAAACCTATGAATTTAAGAAGATAGTAAAGGAATAAATACAAAAGATATACTTCATAAATAACACAGTCGGGGTGCGACTTGAAGTCGCACTCCAACTATTGCAATTGAGAAACCTCGATATGTTCGGTATGGTAAAAAGCAAGCATTTCGTTTAAACATGATGTAAATTTTGGGCAATAATCAGGAATTAATAAATATTGCCTGATAATTTTGTATTTTTGTAGAAAAAAATATGTCAAATATAAGCAGAATTACCATTAATCCAGACATCTGTCATGGTAAGCCCTCAATAAGAGGATTAAGATATCCTGTTGAAATGATACTCGATTTATTGGCTTCGGGTATGACTCATGAAGAAATTCTTAATGATTACGAAGATATTGAGAATGATGATATTTTAGCATGTTTGGAATATGCTTCCAAATTAATTCAGGTAAAAAGTATTTTTAAAGTGGCATCATGAAGTTATTGATAGATGCACAACTACCTAAATTATTAGCCGATTTTTTCAGATGGAAAGGCTATGATGCTGTTCATACATTGGAATTACCCGCAAAGAATGCTACTCCTGATTCTGAGATTATGAGGTTTGCCGACAACGAAGACAGATTTGTTGTAACAAAAGATATTGACTTTTATGAGAGTAAGATTATTAATAACACTCCTTTGAAATTAATAATTATATCAACAGGTAATATTACAAATAAAGAATTGCTTCAACTAATTGACAAAAACCTTGAAACTATTG
>JBMOKG010000151.1:0-6606 GCA_049315385.1 Bacteroidales bacterium | reverse complement strand
GTCAAACTATCCGAAGAAATACTGTTTCCACAACCATTGATACCAATAACACTAATTTTAGCGATTCCTGTAAAAGTACTGCTCCAATCAACAACAGCCGTAGTTGATACGCCTGCTATATTTCCTGCTATTGCAGGATAAATACTCCATAGATAAGATGTTGCATTGCTACTTCCTGTAGTTGTGTAATTTGTATTAGCATCGTTTTCACAAAGCGAAGTAGAACCTGTTGGAGTTATTGGTTTTAAAGGTAATGGATTAATTGTAACAGACAGTGAATCTGAACTTAAACTATTTCCACAAATATTAATTCCTTTAACATAAATTTTGGCTATTCCTGCAAAACTTGCATTCCAGTTAACAGATATTGATGCAGTTGTACCAGATATACTACCAGCATTGGCAGGATAAATACTCCACAAATAAGAAGTTGCATTCATACTTCCTCCTGTGTTATAATTGGTTGCAGCACTTCCCTGACATAAAATAGCTGAACCAGTTGGTGTTGAAGGTTTCGAAGGCAAGGGATTTAATGTAACTGTCAACGAATCAGATGCTATACCAGTTCCGCAATCATTAACACCTTTAACTATAATTTTTGCAATCCCAGAATAAGAATTATTCCAGTCAATGGTCATAGAAGTGGTTGTTCCTAAAATACTTCCTGCATTTGAAGGGAATACCGACCATGAATATGAAATTGAATTAACACTTCCGGAAGTTGTGTAAGTTGAATTCAAATTATTCTCACATAAAATTGTTGAACCACTTGGTGTTCCTGGTTTAAAAGGCAATGGGCTAATATTAACTGTAAGTGAATCAGAGCTTTGACTATTTCCACAATTATTAATTGCTTTAACTGAAATTTTTACAATGCCACTGTATGTATCTGACCAATTTATACTCGCAGTGTTGGTATTTCCACTAATTACTCCAGCTAATGAAGGGAAAATACTCCATAAAAAACCACTACTATTTACCGAAGTCGTTGAATAATTAATGCTTGTAGCATTCTGACACAATGATGTCAACCCAGTAGGTGTATTAGGTTTAGTTAGCAATGGGTTTATTGTAACTAACAGTGTATCTGATGACAATCCGATTCCACAACTATTTACTGCTTTTACACTTATTTTAGCTATTCCAGTAAAAGAGTTAAGCCAATCAAATATTGCAGTTGTTGAATTATTTGTAATAATTGCTGCATTTGAAGGTATTACAGTCCATAAATAAGAAGTTGCATTTGTAAGCTGTGTAATATTGTATTCAGTATTTGCATTGTTTTCGCAAAGTAAATCTAAACCCGAAGGAGTTATAGGCTTATCAGGTAAATTACCAATAATCAGATTACTTCCATTATCACTACCAATAACAATGGGATTCGAACTCACAACTCTAATTCTGTATGAATTGCCAACTGTTGAGTTTGATGGAATTACTGCATTGACACTTCCTGAATTAAAAGCTGTTAAAGAGCCAATAACAGAAGGACTTCCGAAATTTCCACTTGAGTCTGATAACTGTACAGTAAAAATATTTCCATTAGCAAATGCTGATGAAGTAGTAAATGGAACTACAATATTTTGTCCAGCACAAAGTGTATTAGTACTTAATGAAGATGTAGAAATACTGATATTACCATAGAGCTTTATATTTCCATTTATCAAATTTGCTGGAATGCTATTGTAATTACTATTGATAAATTCGATTGCAAGCGGATTGTTTGTAAAGCTAACATTTGTTTGACTTCCTGGATTTCCAATCAAATTGAATTTTATTGTAAAAAGAATGGTAGAATCAGCTAAAGTCTGAGCAATTAAATTGGCATCATACCAAGAATAAGTCAATATACCAGAAGCAGTTAGTAATGTTCCGAAATTACTGACATCCAATCCATTAAAACCAAATTGCTGAACAGATACAAATGAAGCTACACTTGGATCAAAAGCAATGGTTCCCTGAATCGAAAGGATATTGATAAAATCTATAACCCTAACTGGCAGAATGATCTGGCCTCCGTTTACACCATTTACAGTGTCAATTTTTAATATCAGATTTGAAGGAACTGGTGTAGATGTTATTTTAATCACCCCCGTTTTAGTTGTAAGCGACATTGTATTCAATGAAGAGTTAACAAATTCAAGAGGAACAGGATTATTAGCAAATCCAATTGGAGTTTGTTGCCCTGCATTACCAAGCAATGTAAATTTTATCTTAAAAATTGTAGCTGAATCTGGCAAACTTTGACCATTTAAGGTTGTATCTGACCAAGAAAACATCAGTTTACCATTGTTTATTTGAGATGTACCAAAATCAGACATTGTCATTCCTGGAAGATCAATTTGTTCAATTCCAACAAAACTAGCTATATTCTGATTAAAAGTTACTGTTCCTTGAGCAGAAATAATATGATTAAAGTGTTTAACTTTAATAGGCATAATCACCTGTGAACCAATTAATCCATCTAATGAATCAGCAAACAAAGTGAGATTATTTATTTGAGAAAATGAAGGAATTATTATCTTTCCGGTAGTAGAAGTTATTGCAACTGAATTCAAGTTTATGTCAACAAATTCAATAAGAGTAGGACTATTAACCAAAGATATGAGAGTTTGCTGCCCTACTCCCCCAATTACATCAAATTTTATTGAAAATAAAATTGACGAATCTGTAAGGCTAACTCCATTTAAATTGGCTTCATTCCAAGAAAACATAAGTTTTCCTGAAGCAATTTGTGCTAGCCCGAAATTATTAATATTCATACCAGTAACACCAAATTGTGATATAGTTGAAAAGGTAGCAATTGCAGGATCAAAACTTATAGTTCCTTGAGCAGAAATGATATTTTGAAAGTTAAAAACTCTAATATTGAGAATTACCTGAGCTCCATTAGAAGCACTTACACTGTCAATTTTTACAAAAATTGGATTGGTTTGAATTTCAGCATCTACATCCAATAATCCAATAAACAAAAATAAAAATATGAAATTTACTATATTTTTCATTCTTAATTTTTTAAATTGATTTATTATAATTATCGAATTAAAATCAATTTTCTGTTTGTAATAAAATCACCTGCCTGCATTTTCATTAGATAATTTCCATTACTTAATGATTTGTTATACTGATTTTTACCATCCCATATCATGCTGTGTGTTCCTTTATTGTAATTGCCACTAAAATTATAAACTTCTTCACCCAATAAATTATAAATCACCAAACTTACTTTCTGATTTTCGGGTAAATTAAATGTTATAACCGTATTTTCAGAGAATGGATTTGGAGAATTTTGTAAAAGATAATAATTATCCTTTTGATTGTCAGATATTGATGTTGTGTTGTTTATAGAGATATTTGCAGAAGTTGTAACAATAGTTAATTGATCTAAATTATTGTTGTAAGCTTCAGCAGCAGTAATTGCTGAATTAATTTCAATCAGAGAATTTGCATTTGCCTGATTAATTACTTTTAATTTCAGCGTAAATGCGATGCATCCATCTACAAGGCTTTGTCCGTTAGTATTTTCTGTACTCCATAAAGCTGTGATTTTTCCTGACGTAATTTGGTTGGTTCCGTAATTTCCTGTCAAAGCATTATTATCAATACCAACAAATTCAAAATCATTCGGATTCCAATTCATAGTAAACTGATAGCCACTGATATTGTTGAAGTTACTTACTTTTAACGGAATACTGATGATATCTCCAGCAATTGCGTTTTGATCTGCTAAATCGAAATTCAAAGTAGATGCAATTTGTGATTTGGATGTATTCGGATTCCAGCTATTGTTAACATCTCCGAGTTTTATTGCCACAAAATTCTGATCTGTCAGATTTGCTGCACTGCTGTATGAACGGCTATTTTCGTATGGAAATGGCTGTTGAGGATTACCAAAAACATAATCTGAATTTACAAATTTCCATATTTCATTGCTTGGGAAATTGCTATTCATTTGCAATATCAACGATTTGATTAACAGTATGTCCATATTAGAAATATTACCCGATTGATTTACATCAGCTGCAATTACTTTATAAGCAGAATTCAGTGGCAGAATATTAAGTATATGTCGTTGAATCATAATTAAATCCAGTGTAGATAATCCGCTGAGTGCAGGAATATCATTACCCCTTGAAGGAGTAATGGTATAAGTATTTCCCTGCAATAAATTGAAGCTGTAAATACCATTATTTAATGTAGTTACAGAGTCGTTGATACCCGAACCATTTATTTTAAGTTTTACATTATTCATCAGATGCATTTGTTCAGTATGTACATTTCCTGAAATTACCACATTGTTTGATATATTTGTAACTGTAACATTTACAGTTGCTACAGGGCTCTGACATGTATTTACAGATGCTTTTACAGAGTAAACACCATTTAACGACTGAGTTGCATTTTGTATTATCGGATTTTGTTGTACTGAAGTAAATCCATTGGGTCCTGTCCATGCGTAACTTGCATTGGGAATGGTACTTGCTGTTAATTGTAAAGTTCCGTTCAGAGCAACAGGCGAGTTGCTGGCTGCAACAGGTGCTGATGGTAATGGATTGGCAGTTATTCCTATACTATTCGAAACGGCTGCACAGCCTGCATTTGTTACTGTAACAAAGTATAATCCTGAGGAAGATACTGTAATGGATTGAGAAGTCTGTCCTCCTGGATACCAAACATTTCCACTCAAACTTGAAGATGTTAGCATAACACTTCCTCCTACACAGAAAGTTGTGGCTCCGTTTGCAGATATAGTGGCAGTTACACTTTGATTGATGCTAAAGAAATTATTACTTAAATCGGTTGTACTCCAATTGTTTGCATCTTTAATCCTGATTTTGCATTTTGTTGAACTGATGTTTGGTATATTCCATGAAAATGTACCGCTTAAAGTGCTGTAATTGCTTATAATAGAATTCCATGTTAAACCACTATCGGCTGTATATTCAAGAATGTAATTACCTGAAGTTCCGCTTGAAGTCCAGTTGATGTTATGAGTTGAACATCCATTAAGCGACTCGCCACCATTCGGACTAGAAATAGTAATAGTAGGAGCTGGCAAGCCAATAGCAAAGGCGTTGTCGCTCTTATCTAGTTTACAACTATTTATAAAATCGGTTACTCTTACCAAACAATTTGAAGATGAAGCAGCGGGTACAAGCCATGTGTAAGAATTTGTCGGAATATTCTGATTATATACAATATTTGTCCATGTGCTTCCGCCATTTACCGAATAGTCTATACTGTAATAACTCGAAGATCCGATGGCTGTCCAGCTGATAGTTTGGTTTGTGCCTGGCTGTAAACTTTCACCTCCGTTAGGTGTATTGATCACAATTGCAGGAGTTATCGTAAAAGTTTCATCACTTATATCTGTTTTGATAGGATATGAATTATCCGATATTCTGATTAAACATTGATTTGAGGGTGTATTTGGAATAGTCCAATCATAAGTATTATTAGAACCTGATGAACTATAACTACTTATAATTGTAGTCCAGCTTTGTCCGTTATTGATGGAATATTCAATTTTGTAACTTCCCGAACCTCCACCTGTATTCCATTTTATTGTGGTTTGTGTACATACTCTCCAGTCTTCCAGTCCATTGTCGCCGTTTGGTGAAGAAATTACCAATCCAGGTTTTATACTGAAAACAGCATTGCTGATATCAAAATTTGCAGGATTGTTGTATTCATTTACTTTTATCAGGCATTTATTTGAAAAACTATTTGGAACATTCCATGTATAACTCCCGTTGTTGCTGGTAACCCACGCAATTGGCAACCAAGTAGCTCCGCTGTCAACAGAATAACTTAAACTTACATAACTTGTATAAAAATATTCACTGGTCCAATTTATGGTATATGCTGAACCATAATATAATGATTCTCCGCCATTTGGCGAAGTAAGTTGTGGTACACCGGGTATTATTGAAAAATTAGCATTGCTGATATCTTTTATACAAGAATTATCGTAATCCACAACTTTTATCTGACAGGCAGTTGTTGGTGTATTTGGGATGCTCCAGTTGATATTCTGACTATAAGTATATGATGATAATGAGTTCCAATTTGTTCCATTGTTTAATGAATAATATACATAAAATCTGATTGATGTATTTGCAGATACCCAATTGATATTTTGAGTTGAGCCTGCCTGCCATAATTCGCCTCCATTAGGTGAATTGATAATAATATCATCATTTTGTTGTAATGTAAATACTACATCACTTGAATCCTTTACATTTGCATTGTTGTAATCCTGTACTTTAATCAGGCAATTATTGGAAGTTGTTACATCTGCCACCTGAGACCAGCTATATGAAGAAGATGAAGAGTTTGCAATGAAATTCCATGTATTGCCATTATTTACAGAATAATACAAAGCAAAACTTCCTGAAGTACCACCAGACGACCATGTAATTGATTTAGATGTGCAACCTTCCCAAAGTTCGCCACCATTTGGTGATGTAAGAATTATAAATGGTGGAAAAATTTTAAAATTTACATCACTTTCATCAAAAACTGTTGGATTATTGTATTCACTGATTCGAAATTTGCAATTTAATGAATTGATGTTTGGCAAAGTCCAGTTATAGCTTCCGTCAT
>JBMOKG010000150.1:0-6688 GCA_049315385.1 Bacteroidales bacterium | reverse complement strand
TGATGCTGACATAGGTTTGTAAATAATTTAAGCTTTAACCTTAGACCTATCCAAATTTTGGATAGGTCTTTTTTTTCAGGTCGCCGCTAACGCGGGGTTTTCATGCTGAAAGCTTTTATGGAATTTGTTTTTAAGCATAGATAATAAAATGGAAATAATTTGAATGCTTAAAAATAAATAGATGATTAAAATTTTAATCTGAAAATAACAGTTTGAAATCTTCTATAATATTCACACATTTTAAAGAAAAGAGATTGTCATTAGTAAAAAATCCTTTTTGATGATTTATAAAAAAATAGTTTATATTTGTTGAAAAATAATCAGTATTAAATTGTAAGGTTACCCAAACAAATATTGAAGACTTTTCTTCCATTTTAGAAGGTTATAATAATGTATCGTTCATGCAAAAAAGACAAATACCTTTTGAATTAAAATTATAATATATGACAGATAACCCTTTCGAATGGATTCGTGAAAATCAAATTGAACTGGATTCGCGTGATAAATTGTTAAGAGCTAGAGAATATAATTTAAGCTTATTGGTCCCTGAACAAAATGATCGTCTTGAAAAATTACGTAGAGGTTATATAGTTTTAGGACTAGTCAATGATGAAATTAGAAAATCTGAACCAATTACAAAGGACAGATTTAAGCAAGATTTTGAATTATTGAACAAACAATTTGGGTTGATAAATAAAGAGACAAAAACAAAACAAGAAATATACAAAGCACAGAAAGAATTAGAACAATACATTTCGGCTGCAATGTCACTTATAACAGACAGGTGGAATATGGCCTGTGATTACAAAGATTTGTGGAAAAAGGAAAGGTTTAATTTCAGAGAGGAAGAACTAAAATTGAGTGTTGAATATTTAGAACTAGCAGACCTTGAGGCAAAAATGACACATACTGATTGGGTTGTGCGTGCCGATAAATTGTTTATTAATCATAAGAAATTAATCGAAGAACAGAAAAAAAGACTTCATGGAGAAGAAGAAGAATTAAAAGATTTAGAATTTTTATTTGAGTTAAGAGAGAAGCTTTTTAAAGTAGCGGAAAGTTCTTTTTATATTTGAAAAAAAATAAAAAATATAATTCATGAAACGATAACAAAGTGAATATTCCATAAGGTTTCAGTGGATTTTCAAGCAATATATATAGCCAGCTCAAACTTATGTGTCAATGGACAGGAAACTACTCCGCAATCCCCAGGCACATAAACTCAATCGATAGGAAAGTGTGAAAAATAATTTCGTGCTTAAACAACGTGACTTAAAATGAAAAATTAATATTTGATAGGTAAAATAATGAGCAATATAAATTTAGAACCCAAATTAGTAGGAAGTATTGATGGTGAATTTTATGTACCTGCTTATCAGCGTGGCTATCGCTGGAAAGAGGAAGTTAAGATGCTGTTAAACGATATTCACGAAATTGGTGAAGGTAAAAATTATAGCTTGCAACCTATCGTTGTCAGGAAAATCAGCGAAAAGAGATTTGAGTTAATCGATGGTCAACAACGATTGACTTCAATCTATCTCATATTTCGCTATATGAAGCAATTAAGTCTGCCATTTCAACTCAATTTTTCATTAGAATATGAAACCAGAACTGGCAGTAAAGTTTTCTTGGAAACCATTAGTGCCGATACCTTAAGCAAAGACCCGCTTAATATTGATGAGTATTTTATTATTGAAGCCTATCGGATTATTTCAGCTTGGTTTAAAGAGCAAAAAGATGAGGCTCTTGCAGCTTTCAATTTATATAAAAAGTTGAATGAACGAATTCGTATTATTTGGTATGAGATTAATTCAGAAAAAGTAGAAGATTCAGTTTCCTTATTCACTCGTCTAAATATCGGGCGTATCCCGTTAACGAATTCGGAACTTGTAAAAGCATTATTTCTTAGTCGTAACAACGGTATTGACCAAAATAAGCAATTGGAAATTGCCACCGAATGGGATATTATTGAAAAAGAGCTACACAACGATAGTTTGTGGTATTTTATCACAAATGAAAATCCAACGGCTTATCCTACCCGTATCGAATTGATTTTCGATTTGATAGCTAATAAACAAAAAGGGGAACGAGAGAAGTTCTTTACTTTTTTTTATTTCGATAAAGAGATAAAACAAAGGCAAAAAAAATCTGATATTTGGACTGAGATATTACGCTACTATCAACAATTGAAAGAATGGTACGAAAACATTGGTTTATACCACAAAATAGGATATCTGATAGCCTCTGAATCGAAAAGCCTACAGGAACTGATTAACGAATCGAAGGACATTACCAAAACAACTTTTCAAAATTCGTTAGACACATTAATTTCCAATAGCATTGATTTCAAGAAAGATTATTGCGAACTGTCTTACGACAATAAGACGGATTACGGATTTATTGAGAAGTTATTACTCTTATTCAATGTGGAAACAATTAGGCAAAAATCGGATGAAACGATGCGTTTCCCATTCGATAAACACAAACAGGAAGATTGGAGCTTAGAGCATATACACGCTCAGCAATCGCAAGGTTTGAATAAAAAAGAACAGTGGGTGGAGTGGTTGAATTTACACAAGAACTCATTAATGACTATTGATTGTGAGTTAGATGCAAGTATAATTCAGGACATATCTGATGCTGTGAATGATGAAAAACTGACTGGTGATAAATTTTCAACCTTGTTCAACCGAGTTACGACTATTCTGTCAGAAGATGGTAGCATTGAATACACTCATTCGCTGTCAAATTTAGCATTATTGGGACAATCAGACAATTCAGCGTTAAACAACTCTACTTTTGATGTAAAGCGCAATAAGATACTTGGAATGGATAAAACAAGTGATTACATTCCTGTGAGTACCCGACGAGTTTTTCTTAAGTATTATACACCGTCTGAATCAAATCAGGTTCATTTTTGGGGCAAAGCTGATAGAGACGGATATGTAGCAGAAATGGATAATGTATTAAGGGTTTATTTAGATCTGATTCAAAAGGAAATTAAATTATGAACACAAGAGAATATACATTTCAAAGTCTTTTTGGCAGCACTTTCGAGTTCGAAGACAACAGCATAACATTAAGTAGAATTGAAATACCAATCATTCAAAGGGATTATGCTCAAGGCAGAAAGAATGATGAAGTAAAAAGAATCAGAGAGCGATTTTTGGATGCTTTATTTCAATCAATTGTTGGCAATAAACATATAACGTTGGATTTTGTGTACGGTGATGTTTCGAAAGATGGTGTTTTAACGCCTCTTGATGGTCAGCAGCGATTAACAACGTTGTTCTTATTACATTGGTACATTGCCAAAAAAGAAGATGTTGGAGTAAATGAATATGGCTTCCTTAACTGTTTCTCTTACGCTACCCGTTTTAGCTCTCGTGATTTTTGTCAAGAATTGGTAAATTACACTCCTGATTTTAGTAACGAAAAATTGTCAGATGCTATTAAGGATCAGTCTTGGTATCCTTATGAATGGAAAAACGATCCGACAATTCAAAGTATGATGGTAATGATAGATGCCATTCACAAGAAATTTGATAATCATTCTGGTCTATGGGATTCATTAGTAATCAATAAAATTATCAGCTTCTATTTTCTACCACTTACTGAAATGGGACTTACCGATGATTTGTATATTAAAATGAATTCACGAGGCAAACCACTAACTCCTTTTGAACATTTCAAAGCTGAATTTGAAGAGATTATCAAACATATTTCAGAAGACCTTTCAAAGGAAATCAATCATAAATTTGACATTGACTGGACGGATATGTTATTCCCATTCCGTGGTGACAATAATATAATTGATGATGAATTTATGCGTTATTTTCATTTCATAAGCGATATTTTCGCATATAAATCTGACATTGCACTTGAAAGAGATGAATTTAAAGTTGCTAAATTATTATACAGCTATATACCCAATGAAATTGGAATTGACGAATTTGAGAAAAACATTATAGATAAATTATTAAATAATAGCGACAAAGACTTCATTTTAAAATATTATAGACGTAATATTGAAAATACAAATTATATTATTGAAAATCAATTTGATACTACTATATCCAATGAAATTTTTAATAAGCTCAAATCGGTTGGTTATAAAAATAATAAATCTGAAAAAAATATTCTATATTTAATAAAATCATTTGATTGCTGGCATAAGCTTGATATTTTAGGTTTCTTTGGAGGTATATTTTCGAAAAATGCATATCAAAGTGGTAAAGTAAAGATATACCAAGATGATTTGAACATATTTAAAGAATGTCTGGATAATTACGGAGAATATTCTGGGAGAAACAGAAGATTTCCGCTAAATAAGATTTTGTTGCTTTATTCGATAATCACTTATCTTCAGAACAAAGTCACCATTTCCGATGTCCAATTTCGCAAAAGGATAAGAATAATAAGAAATTTGATTTGGAATTCTACCGATGAAATTCGTGATGATCGTATGAAAACATTACTTAACGAATCTGAAATAATCATTCTTTCCGGTGAAATTCCAATATCCGAAAGTGGAGAACTTGGGTATAACGTAAGACAAAAAGAGGAAGAACGTAAAAAAATTGAATGGCTAATTGATAATGAAGAGCAAGAAGACGAATTGTATCATTTAGAAGACCATACATTATTGAAGGGTTGTGTTTCTATTGTCGATATAAACAACAGTAGCAACTTTAAAAAATTCAGACTACTATTCAATAATTGCAATAAAGACTTTATAAATAGAGTTTTATTAACCATTGGCGATTATTCTCAATTTATATCGTGGCGTTTCCAGTTTGGTGCAAAATACAATGAATCCGTTTGGTATGATTTGTTCCACCCGACAAAACAAAGATCTGGTTTTGAAGAAACATTTAAGATTCTCAACAACCTGCTAACCTCTCTTGATGAATCAAATATAAACGATGAATTTATTGAGAAATATATCGACACATACCTTGAAAATGATGAAACTACCAAAGACTGGAGTTATTATTTTATTAAATACAGTCCTATGAGAAAAGGTAATTTTGGAATGTATTATTGGAAAAATGTATCAGAGAGAAATTACAACGTGATTATGATGAATACTGAAAAAAGTATTGGTGGTAAGAACTGGAATGTCTTTTTATATACATTGAATCAATTACCTGAGTTTTTTGGAAAGTTAACTTTAGGCGATTACGCATATCAAGGTGACAAATTAAAGATAATAAATACCAATTATGAGATAGAAAGTAAGAATGACAAATATGTAGTTTCTCAAAATGAACTTCAAATCGTCTATCCAATTCTACAAATTGAAGGTATTGACACAGAAGATAGAATTGAGCAAGGCAGACAAATTATTAATGATTTATTAAAAGCGGAAGTATTGAATGAATAAACACCAGCCTGTAATAAAAGCTATATACAATAAGGGTTTCATTGGTAATTCAAGCATTCTGCACCAAATAAAATTTCGTGTCAATATTCAGGTTTACAGCTCACAATCTATTACTACATATAGTTTCAAACGGTAAGTGCCTTCTGGGAAAAAATACTCCCTCAAAATTACTTTTATCAACAGACGATTATTAACACAAAGCAGGAAAATAGATTAAATTTGCATTCAGATTTAATCTATTTTCTTATTAAAATCTAACTTATAAATTTCAAATGTATGGAAGAAAATAAATCAAAAATTGCTTATAAAAAAAGCCTTATCAATTGGAGTGAATTGAGCCGCTTTCTTACAAATGGCGATAGGTCCGGAATCCGGCCCAATGATATCCCATTGAAATATCAAAAGGAAGTTTCTGAATTAATAAAACTTATTGATGATTGGTCCGAAAAAGTAAAAAAATAATACCAAATAATTAAGGCTGTGGATTTCATGGCTTTTTTATGCTTTACCCGGCTTCAGTTTTTTTTAAATGGTCCGGATAAAGCAAATTCACCTTTATTCCCTCTTTTATTTTTGAACTGCTTTTTCTTTATTTTCCAAACTTCAGCTACTTCCTTTTTAAACCAGCAGTAATATGTTTTCAACTGCTTGAAATAATTTGCAATTCAATGTTTGGTTCTGCTAATCATTTTTAAAATTCTGAAAGTTTTTAAGCTACAGTTTTCTTTTTCCCTTCTATCCGGTATTTTTAACCGACAACTTTTTTGTGTTATCTTTTAAAAAATATATACAAAGTTTTGTTCTTACATCAGGAGTCCTGACAATGGATTTTCTCGGCATATCCTCACTGCGTTCCGGTATTCCAATTCCTCCATTGCCATCCTGCTTTCAGAACATACAAACTGGTATAATTTTTTTATTAATAACTCAAAAACAAAAAATCATGTTCGAAAAAATTTACATCGGAAAAGGGAAAAAAGTTGAAAACTTAGACATCGTAAAAGTTAAACTTTCAATCGAAGAATTACAAAAAATGATAAAGGAAGCAGGAACTTCAAAAAACATTTACTTCGAAATTGCAAATCTTAAACAAACAGATCAATTTGAAAATACACATACTTGCTATTGGTCTAAAAAAATGGATGATAAAGTTGAAGAACCAGCTCCTCCATCAAAAAAGAAAAAATAAATTTCCAAAATTTTAAAAAAAGGAATCCGAAAGGATTCCTTTTTTTGAATCCTTTCCCTTTTTATTTCCTAAATTCAAGTAATTAATGCAACTTTTACGAGGAAAATAAAGTT
>JBMOKG010000265.1:0-1541 GCA_049315385.1 Bacteroidales bacterium | reverse complement strand
GGTTTATCCTGCGTAAAATAGGGGGGCGGGGTGTTATTAGTCATTCAACTTCATATCTATTCCGGCAATAGATATATTTATTGATGGTATATCATCTTCATCTTTTATAACTTCCTGCTCTATTTTTGTAGGAATAGCATATTTCAAAAGCCTTTCCATTATTATTAATCTATCTTTTGCATCTACTGTATTGAAATCGGCTTGCAATTGGTCGAAGTTATTATCAATGAACATTAATACTTTTTCTTTAAGTTCCGTTGTAACCTTATTTTGTGAACCTTTTGGCCTACCATTTGGATTGTTTCTTATACCTGCTTTAAGTCCCATGATTAGTATTTTTTAGTTGTTTACTTATTTACTGCAAAGATATAGATAATATCAATACATAATGTTATTATATTGATATATTCTATATTAATTAATTCTCATTTTGCTATTTGAAAAAATACAGTTTGGCACAAACAACATGTTTATATTTTCTTTTTAAAAGTCCTTTCTATAATACCTTTCTATAATATTTTACTAAAGGTCGTGTACATCTTGAAAAAAATAACAGAGAAATAAAACAGATGTTCAAAAGTCCTTACTATAGGTCGTTTTTTGGTCGTGTTCATTGATTTTTATTCAATCGTGCCATCGCTTTCATTACAGCATCTTTTTCAAGTTGTTTATATTGCTTTTCCTTAGTTGATTTTCGCTTTTTTTCTGCTTCATAAATCAATTCATCTATTGGTAAAGTAAATGAAACATAAAACCCTCTTGTATATCGGCTGTAAGTATTAAGTCCCCAACTTTCTCGAAGTTCGTTTTTTATCTTTACTGTTTGATATTCGTTGGTATATTTTAGAATAGTTTCTGATAGCTCACTAATATCTTTTATTGAAGTACTGTTTCCGTTCATTCGTGCCCACAAATAAGCATTTGTAACTTTACAATAAGGCTTAGAACCTAAAATACTTTTGATAGCTAAAAATGCAGCTAAACAAGCCAAATCAAAGTCTGTTTTATCATTCTTGTAATAGTCCCAAAAGATATTCATATTCATACCTACTTTTGGCGAAGATGTTGGAATACTATTGAATAATTTTTTTCCGGTATTGAATTTGTTTTTTTTATCGGAATAACTTCCACTCATTGAAACATTATAGAATTTTACAGATGATAAAAAATTATCAATTTCATCTTCGCCCAAATCTAACTTTAAAGAATGTGAGTATAAACCACAATAAAGTATATTTGTCAATGTTTCATCTTTATTAGTAAACAGTCCGCTTATTAGCTGAATTGGAAAGTTTAAGTATTTGGCATCGCTCATTACTCAAAAATTTTAGAGTTTAAATCTTATTAATTAAAAAACCATCACCCATTTTAAGTTTAAAAGCTCTCGGACTTGACAAAGGAATTATATCAAGTGATTTATCGAATAACATTTCATCTAGTATATTAATAATTAAACACAAAGGCAATTCTTTAAATTCTATTGATAACTGTTCTAATGTAACAGAATTATATTTAATCAAATGATTTACAAATTGAATTTT
>JBMOKG010000264.1:0-1547 GCA_049315385.1 Bacteroidales bacterium | reverse complement strand
CCACCAAATGAACGTTTTGGCAAAATTACATCCTGGGTCAATGTTTCTTCTCTTACCTTAACAACTTTATAAGTAGTACCTGATATTAAATTATTAGCTGAAGAAGCTGGATAAGAAACCAAAGAGATTTGCATTGGATAATACAATAAATTATGAAAAATGCAATGATCAATTTTTGGTGCAGATACTCCATTCATATCCACTCCATAATAAAGGTTTTCAAAATGAACTGAATCTATTGTTGGAGAAGAACTTAAAGTAGAAATACCAATATTTCCATATCTAAAGATAACATTTTTTACAAAACTGGAATCGTTGCTGACATCATTAAAAGTAATCCAGTTTCCAGACCAACCTTCCCAGTTTCCGTTCGGAGGCATAGTTGCAGTACCATTCTGGTTCATATCAGCAGGATTCCCATAATTATCATCTCTGTCATTGGTAAAAATTACAGGCTTTAAAGTTGTACCTTGTATGTTTAAACGACCATTCACATTAAAGCCATTTGCATTATTCGATTTAAAAATAATTCCTGCAGGAATCGTAATTGTAGTTCCTGAATTAATTGTACAGACTCCTTCCATAAAATAATTGATATTATTATATCCTGCAAAATTCCTTACAGGAATTGTAGCAGATTGTGAATACGTTTCAGGAATAACTGATAAAGCCATATAACCAATATTGGTAGCAGCACAATTCGTAAAAACGGGTGTTGAAAACATACTTAACTCAATTGGAGAGTTGGTAATGTTATAAAACTGAGTATTACGGATATCCGGATTCGAAGAACCAATAATAGTTAGCCCATAGGTAGCAATTTGCTGAATAACACAACTATCAATAGTTGCATGAGAATTTTCAAATCTTAAACCATCATAAGCATAAGAAATCTCACAATTCTTTAAAAAATTAACAGTATCTGCCACAATACTATTATTTATAAATTGTATCCCTGCATAACCACTATAACCCCAATCACCTTTATTGGGAGAACTCACGTTCCCATCATTGTTTGAATCACCGCCTTTAGAATCATCTTTAAATGAAGTAAAATATATTTTGTGTAATAAACTGCCATTTGCTATCAGACTTCCATATACTGTAATGCTTGGATATGAATAATAACCTCTGAATTTAATTACAACATCTGGTTGAATTATTAATTTAGCATTGCTTGCAATAACCAGTTGATCTACAATATAGGCAATGTTATTAAAACCTGCAACATTGCGTGAAATTAGCGTAGCTGTTGTTGAAAGTGTACCTTCAATTATCTTTATTGCTGAACTATAATTAGAAATAAATGTAATGTGGCTAAAAATTGGATTAGAGGTTAATGACATGGCTATCGGATCGAGGCTACAATTTTGAATAATTACAGTATCAATAATTGCTGTGGAATTGCCATTACAAAAAACACCATAATTTGATGAATTTGATAGGGTTGAATTCTTAAGTCGCCCACCGGCACTTTCATAGTTTACTGCCCCCATACCGGATTGTCCAGCATATTTTACAGTAGTATAGTTTAAAAAACAATAGGC
>JBMOKG010000263.1:0-1557 GCA_049315385.1 Bacteroidales bacterium | reverse complement strand
TTTAAGATTCTTTGGATTTACAGCCTGATTAATGGTTTTAAAACCTGCTTCCTCATATTCCTTACCATATTTAAGCATCAACAACCAAAAATGAGGTATTTGCCAGATAAACATGAAAAAAGCAATGAATACTATTGTAGTTTCAAAAACAGAACCACCAGCAGCAGTCCAACCCATAAATGCAGGAATTGCACCAACCAATGAACCGGGAACTACTGCAAATGAAGTAACCCGCTTAAGATTTGTATAAATTAAATTATACCATATTAAGTTGACGAAACCCAATAGTGCAGTAATCTCATTAAATATAAAGTACAATAACAATAATCCAACTACAACAAATATTGTAGAAACTATCCATGCTTGATTGATTGAAATTTTACCGGTTGGAATTGGTCGATTTTTAGTTCGTGCCATTACTGCATCGAACTTACTTTCCTGACATTCGTTCAGCGCACTTGAACCGCCGGCAAGTATAAAAACAGAAACGAATAAATATAAAACCTGTATATCAAAACTGCCGGTATAAACTATGTAACCGGTTATGGCAGTAAAAGTTACTGCAATGGATACCTTGAATTTTATCAAGGCCATAATTATTTTTAAGTAATTCTTCATTATTTCAAAGTCTTCAGATATTCTGTCATTAATTGAATATCCTTTGCTTTAATAATGCCTTTATATGACTTCATTACACCCTGTGGGTAACCTACAGCTATATCTAAATTAGGATCATAAATCGAAGATTCAATATAGGCACTATCAACAGTAATTTTTCGATTCGCACCATTGGTAGTAACTTCAATAGTTGCACCATACAAGCCTTTAAAGCTAGGACCAACAAGTTTAGTTCCATTGGTTGAATGACAGGCAATACAACCATTTTTTTCCAACACTTTTAGTCCAAGGCTATTGTCTTGTTTTTTTACTGGCACTTTAGCCAGCCACTTTTCATAATCCTCCTGACTTACAACCCGTATGATTGAATTCATATATGAATGACTCAATCCGCAATATACAGTACAATAAATATCGAAATCGCCAAGCTCGCCAGGTATAAACCATGAATAATTGTTTTTTTGAGGAACCATATCTTCTTTTAATCGGAAGGCAGGCACCGAGAAACCATGTAAAACATCTTTTGAAGCAAGATTTACTTTTACAGCCTTATGAATCGGCAAAACCAATGTATCTGATTGTTTATTTCCGGGATATATAAATTCGTACTTCCACATCGAACCCAGCGCTGTAACCTCCATAGCTCCTTTTGGTGCCTGTCGCATTGGTATAAATCCCTCCCAACCAATATAAAACATATAGAGTACCAAAATCATCGGAATAGTAATCCATGTGATTTCTAAAATGGAATTATCTTTTATTTGAACTGCAGGTTTACCGTTTTTTCTATTGTATTTTACTACAAAGTAAATCATTAATGCTGTGAGTGCTACAAGAAAAAAAACAGATATTCCTGTGATTATAAGGAATGCTGAATCTACACCCTGAACAAAATTTGATGCGTTACTAAACATAATTTATTTTTCTATTTACTATTTA
>JBMOKG010000262.1:0-1565 GCA_049315385.1 Bacteroidales bacterium | reverse complement strand
TCCAGTATAAAAATAGCTTTACATGACTATGAAAAAATCAAGAAGGAAAAAGAAAGAAACTAAAAAAAACAATAACAAATCTTAGCTTAAGTTGAAGAAACAATTAAAATAATATAAAGTGGAATCCAAAAACCACATCAAAAACGGGGAGATACTGAAACACCTTATGAGTAGGAAAAATAAATAATAAGTTTTACACAAATGAAAAAAAATATTTTGCTAATATCCTATCTTTTAATATCTATTGCGATATTTGGACAAGAGAATATTAATAAAGACTTCTCAACATATTTCCCTCAACCAAAAGTTGATAAGAGAATTGAACTAATAAGTATAGTTTTTAGATTAGCTGGTAATAGTGAATATAATAATGAAGATTTCAAGAGTTATACTCAGGATATTCATAATTATTTTGACAAGTTCAAAGACCATCCATTGATTTCATATGCTTCGAAGCTAAGGATGGAAAAGGGTGTAAGCTATGATGCAGTTATGAAAATGGCTTTTCATATTGGTCAACCTCCTGCATTTATTCCAAAAGTTGATTTCTCAGATATCATTCCTGAAAAAAGATGGGGTAAAGAGAATGCAATAAAATTTCTTGAATTACTTCGAGATTTTTATACCATTTCCGGTTTTGAAAAATTTTACAATGAACATGCTTACTTATATTCTATGGCGGAGGAAAGCTTTAGTTCTGTTTATAAAACTTTGAAAATTAATTGGTATAGTCAATATTACGGAGTTAAACCTGGAGGCAGTTTTAATGTCATAATAAGTATGGGAAATGGGGGAGGTAATTACGGAGGAAAAGTTGTATATCCTGATAATAAAGAAGAAGCATTTGCAATAATGGGAACTTGGGACATTGATAGTAGCAATAAGCCTGTGTATAAGATTGAAAATAACTTACCAACACTTATTCATGAGTTTAATCATTCTTATGTAAACCCGCTAATTGATAAATATTCCTTGCAATTGGAAAATTCGGGGAAAGCTATTTTTGAACCAATTAGCGGAAATATGGGAAGGCAAGCATATAGTAATTGGAAAACCATGATGAGTGAATCATTAGTTAGGGCTTCTGTTATCCGATATTTACTTAAATACGAATCCTATCAAGTTGCCAAGAATCAATTAATTTCAGAAATAGGGAAAGGCTTTTATTGGATGCAAGGACTTGTAAACCTTTTGTATGAATATGAAAATAATCGAATTAAATATCCTAAACTTGAATCTTATATGCCAGTTATAATTGATTTTTATGACAAAATAGCATTGGAAACTAAAACAATTTATGAAATTAAGAAATAAAAAACGAATGCCGAACATTTCTGTATTACTAAATATATAGTGGAGACCAGAAACCATTAAAAACGGGGCGAAACCGAAAAGCCTTATGAATAGGAGGGAACTTATATAAAAACTAAATTTAAAAATCATGAAAAGAAAACAAATTTTAGAATTACTAAGAGAAGTAAAATTTAAAACTAATTTGACAAAGAAATTATACTTAGTCTTAATTATAATAAGCATTGTTCAAATATCTTATGGGCAACATATCG
>JBMOKG010000149.1:0-6830 GCA_049315385.1 Bacteroidales bacterium | reverse complement strand
ATGCGACTTCTTATATATGGACCTTGCCAACAGGAGCTACAGGAAGCAGTACAACCAACAGTATCACAGTGAATTATAGCAGCTCAGCATTGTCTGGCAATATTACTGTTAAAGGCGTAAATTCTTATGGTAATGGTGCTGCATCTTCTATGGCAATTACGGTGTCAAGTGTACCGGCAAATGCCGGAGTTATATCAGGTACTAGCAGTGTATTAGCCGGACAAACGAATGTTGTTTATTCAGTTCCTGCAATACCTAATGCTACATCCTATATATGGACATATAGTGGTACAGGAATTGCAATAACAGTATCAACAAACAATATTGATGCAATGTTCGCAGCTAATGCAACATCAGGTAATTTAAGTGTTAAAGGCGTAAATTCCTGTGGAAATGGAGTAATATCTTCTTTGTATATTACCGTTAATCCTGTTGTACCCAATTGTTCAGCACAGTTTAATATGCAAGCTGACACGATACCCCATGTTTATTATGTTGTAAATAATGCTTCGGGTGTTGCTCCTTTACATTTTTACTGGAGCTGGGGCGATGGAACACATGATACAATAGCTTTACCAAACCATACCTATAGCTCAGCCGGGAACTATAATATCTGTCTTAAAGTTACTGATGCCAATAACTGTACAATAACCTACTGTGATTCATCATTTTTACAGAAATCAGGTAATACTATGATCTCTGTATCCGTATTACCCGGTACATTCTTAGGGATAGATTCTCATACATTATCCGGAAAAATCAGTCTATTTCCAAATCCTGCGACTGACATTCTCAGCATAGATTTACGACAACTTAGTATGCTACAAAATACGACTATCGCCATTTACGATATACAAGGGAAATTACTACTGCAACAACTCTTAACACAAGCTTTAACAGAACTCAATATCAGTAGCTTTGCTAAAGGAATGTATGTAGTAAAAGTAAAAAATAATGAACAAAGTCTAGTAAGTAAGTTTATGAAGGAATAAAATTTCATCCTAAACATTATATTAACCCTTGCAGGCCCGGAAGCCTGCAAGGGTTTTCTTTGATAAATTAGAAATTAGAATAAGGCTACAATCAAAATTTCTTATTCCATCTGTAAGCAATAAGAATTATTATTTTCAATAATTAAAAACAGAATAAGGTTTTAACTGTTATTTTCACTATCATGAAAATAAATATTAAAATAGTATTTGGGATAGGCTTTTTCATATTCAATAGCCTGAGTCATGCACAGATTGTTTTAGACATTACTGATTTGCCAAAACCAAATGAAGTTCAAGTAACTACTATTGTTGACAGCAGTATGGCCAGCGTATTGTCACCGGGTAATTCGGGAGCCAATGTTAGCTGGGACTTTAACAACTTAAATTATTGTTGCGAGGATTTTAAAAACTATCGCTGGACATATCCTCAAAATTCAATTAATTCAGCTTTTTTCCCTGAAGCAAACATTGCCTTAAAAACACAATGCTATTTTTATCATAACACAACCACACATGTTGTAACTGAGATTTGCGATTATCGTGATTTTTTTATTAAAGATTCTACAGGACTGAATTATTTTGGTTCAGACTTTCCAAATCCACATAAAACCGGCACATACAGAAATATTTTTCCATTATTAACTTATGGACAAAGCAAAACGAATAATTGCAGAATTGTCATCCAACAATCACCAGACTCAATGATTGTAAGAAACATAAAAGACACAGTTAAAGCAGATGCATGGGGAAGTATTATAACTTCTTTTGGAACTTATAATGCTATAAGGTATTATACTAAAGAAGCAGTTACTGACAGTCTTTACATAAATGGAAGCGGTGAATTATTACGATATATGCCAACTAATTACTATTACAAATGGTATACAAAAGGACTTGGATTTCCTGTTTTCCAGATAAGTAAAGGTATATTGGAAACTTCAGACGACTATCCAATTGCAAGAGTAGCAAGATATAAATGGCTGGAAACTTCAATAGCAAATATTTCAAAAAAGGATATCAATTATTCTGTATTCCCAAATCCAATAACAAACGAATCTGTTTTATCCTTTGAATCAGACAAATCATCAACTGTAATTATCAAGCTTACAAATATTACAGGACAGCAACTTGCCTTATTCACTGATAATTTCAGTTCTGGTAAACATATTATTTCTTTAAATGATTTAATACAAAAAGACTTGTTGGCAGGAGTATATTTTATAACTATAACATTGAATGGTGAAAATAAAGTTTTAAAGTTGATGAAAGGGTAAAAGAAATTCAACTATATAAAACGCGCAGAACAAATCAAACTGAACAATATCAGACAATTAAGATTATAACATATCAGTAAATCATTATCAGTTAAAACGTTAATATTCTATAATTAACCACAGATTAACAACTTTATCTAAAATTGATTGTTATTTTTGTACACTATATGAAAAAAGTAATAACAAATATTATAA
This sequence comes from Bacteroidales bacterium, assembly GCA_049315385.1. GTDB lineage: Bacteria > Bacteroidota > Bacteroidia > Bacteroidales > JACABE01 > JACABE01. The sequence goes on along the minus strand of JBMOKG010000149.1, from coordinate 4,369 downwards.
GCTTTACCGCTATATTGCTATTTCTGGCATCTTCTACCGGAATTAGTTTTGTTATTCATCATTGCTATACTGCTCAAACAGAACATATAAAGTTTTTTGCAGATACTTATAAATGCAAAACAGAAACAGAAATAGAAAAACCACATGCTAGTTGCTGTTGCGAAAAACATAATGCTGCATCCGAAGATAAAAGTCTTATACATCTGGGTAAAAGTGAATGTTGTAAAAATACTTATCAGTTTTTAAAGATTAACTACCAATATGAAAGCGGAGTTTCAACTGTTAAACAGTTAATTTCAATAATTCCTGTTTTTATTAATATTAATTTTTCTTTAGACGATAACAATAAATATCAGGATTATCAACAACTATACCATCCACCTCCCCTACTAATGGTTGGTAAATATTTAATTCATTTCATTCATAATCTTAAGATTCCTTTCGCTGATTTATAATTTTTATTTCTGATCTCAGAAGTTAAGAGCATTTGTCATGCTCTGAATTTGTTTATTCTAACAATTTAAAAATTATAAAATATGCGATTAAAAACAATAATATCAATAGTATTTTTACTTACGTATTATTCTGTAATATCACAGAATATAAGCGGAAGTGTATATGAAATTAATAGTAAAAAGGAAAAAAACTCTATAGTAGGTGTTAATATCTACTGGATAGGAACTACTATCGGCACAACCACAAATGCAGATGGTAAATTCAATATCTCCAATAAAGGAATCAATGATAAACGGTTGGTTATGAAAATGCTGGGATTCAAAACCGACACCTTGATTATAAAAAATGAGAACTCAATGATTGACCATCAGCTCATTACTGAAAACCAGCTGTTGAGTGCAGTTGTTATTTCAGAAAGAAATGACAGCTATGTTTCAAAACTAAATGCCCGCAACGTTCAGGTTATCACAACAGGAGAGCTTTTTAAGGCGGCCTGTTGTAATCTTTCAGAAAGTTTTGAAACCAATGCATCAGTAGATGTTTCCTATAGTGATGCAATTACCGGTGCCAGACAAATTCAAATGTTAGGATTATCAGGAATCTATAGCCAGATTCAAACTGAAAACATCCCTTCCATCAGAGGAATGGCTTCTACATTTGGATTGAATTATATTCCGGGTTCATGGATGGAATCGATACAAATTGCAAAAGGTACTTCATCAGTAATAAATGGTTTTGAATCTATTACAGGGCAAATCAATGTGGAATACAAAAAACCTTCAAATTCTGACAAGCTTTTTGTAAACATATATGCCAATAACCGTGCAAGATTAGAATCCAATATTACATCTGCATTTAAACTAACAGATAAACTCAGTACAATGCTGATGTTACATACCGACAATTTCAATCAAAAGATTGATAATAATAATGATAATTTCATGGATCTTCCTAAATTGAATACTATCAATATTTTCAATCGTTGGGATTATATGAATCCAGGAAAGTTTACTTCAAGATTCGGCATTAAATACATGGAAGAACACCGCGATGGTGGAACCATGGATTATGATAAAAACAGTTTTGTACTGGATACTGCTAAAATTAATAATTGGAAACAATCTTATGGTTTTAGTCTGACAACCCGCAGAGGTGAAGCATTTTGGAAAAATGGCATTATTTTCGCCAGACCCTTTACCAGCCTGGCCTTAATTATAAATGCCACCAATCATGAACAAAAGGGATATTTTGGCATCAATAATTATTATGGCCGCGAAAGAACATTTTATGCAAACCTGATTTTCTCATCTTTTATTATAAACAAAGATCATAAATTTACTTCTGGTTTGAGTTATATGCTTGACAATTATGTTGAACAGTATGATCAAACACAATTTGTTTATAATTATCAGTTTTTTGGCAATAATGATTTGTTTACAATACATCATACTGTTGATTACAGATACAAGCTTAACCGCGAAGAATCCATACCCGGAGCATTTTTTGAATACACTTTCACGCATAAGGATAAACTGACTATTATAGCTGGTATAAGAGCAGATCATCATAATAAATATGGCATGTTCTATACACCTAGATTGAATATCCGTTATCATTTTAATGAATCAATGGTTATCAGAGGTTCTGTTGGATATGGATACAGAACTGCAAATTTAATTTCAGAAAATCTTTCATTATTAGCTAGTCAGCGGTCCTTTGTTTTTGCTACTGATTTAAAGCAGGAGAAAGCCTTGAATTTTGGAATAAACCTGACAAAGACTTTTACATTATTCAATCGTAATGCTGAATTAAATATTGATCTGTATCGAACTAATTTTGAAAATCAGGTTATTGTAGATTTAGAAAAATCACCTACCGTAGCTTCTTTTTATAATCTGAACGGCAAATCGTTTTCTAACAGCTATCAGGCTCAAATAACTATGGAACCAGTAAAAAGTTTAACTTTACTGATTGCCTATCGTATCAATGATGTTCAGTCAACAGTAGACGGAGAACTTATCCAACGTCCTTTCGTTAATAAATACAAAGGGCTGGTCACACTTTCATACGCTAGCAAATTTGAGAAGTGGAAATTTGATTTTACGACTCAGTTTAATGGAAGTGCCCGCTTACCAAATCAGAATGTAATGCCTGTAAGTTTAAAAAGAAGTGAAACGACTCCTGAATATGTGATTTTCAATGCTCAGATTACCAGAAAATTCAAACATTTTGATATCTATGTGGGAGGAGAAAATCTGGGTAATTTCACACAAAAAGATCCTATTACAGAAGCATTTGCACCTTATCACTCTCATTTCGATACCACCATGACCTGGGGTCCGATTATAGGAACCACCGTTTATGCAGGTTTGAGATTCACATTGAAGTAATAACTTAATAACTTAATAACTTAAATATAAACAAAATGAAACAGATTAACAGTAAATTAATTGCAGTAATAATCGCAGCTGTATTACTATTAGGACAGAGTATTTATGCTCAGACAAAAAAAGCTGATAAATACAGCGAAATCAAAATCAAAACATCATCTGAATGTGTTATGTGTAAAGAAACCATTGAAAAAGCAATGGCTTTTGAAAAAGGAGTTAAAACTTCTGATTTGAATGTTGACACTAAAGTAGTGACCGTTAAATATGATGCGGCAAAAACCACACCTGAGAAAATTAAATTAGCAATCAGTAAAGTTGGGTATGATGCTGATGATGTAAAAGCTGATCCTAAAGCATACAGTAAGCTATCGCCTTGTTGCCAAAAAGGCGGACATAAAAAGTAAGTAATTTGGAGATTTGATGATTTGGTAATTTTGTGATTAGAAATAGCACTTATACATATCACTTAACCTCCATTCATCAAATCTCTTTTAAACAAAGAAACCTATGAAAAAAATAATATTCATTATAGCAACGGTTATAAGCTCTGTGTTAGTAACAGCTCAGATTGCTCCTAATTTTAACAGTAACGATTGTAATGGAACAAATTATGATTTGTATGCACAGCTTGATGCCGGAAAAGTTATAGTAGTTTGCTGGGTAATGCCTTGTTCTTCATGTATATCTGGAGCAAAAACATCCTATAATGTTGTTCAGAGTTTTCAGACATCCAATCCAAACAAAGTTTTTTATTATTTATGCGACGATTATGGAGATACACCTTGTGCATCTATTAACAGTTGGGCAAATAGTAATTCAATACCGGCATCTGCTTCTTCTTTACGGTTTTCAAATTCTGCTATCAGTATGTCAAATTATGGCTCAATAGGAATGCCTAAAATAACTGTTATCGGAGGTTCATCTCATTCAATTTTTTACAATGTTAACGGAACCGTTGTAGGTACAGAATTACAAACAGCTATCAGCAATGCACTGAATGCAAATGGAGTTGAAGAAAATGACAACATTACTTCTGAAATTAAAATATTTTCGAATCCTGTAAATAGTAATCTAAATCTTTCATTTTCAATAGAAATACAATCTTTGGTAACTATTGAGATGTATGATATTTTAGGTAAAAAAGTTTATTCAAATGCTGAAAAATTCAATAAGGGCCTGAATAAAATGGATATAAATACCAATAAGCTAAATAATGGTATTTATTTTATCAAGCTAAGTGACACTTATAGAAGCAGAACATTGAAATTTAATGTAAGTCATTAAATTATTTCATAAATTTATACTATAAATGATGCAAACATTAAAAACAAATAGTTCAGTTTTTATAATACTACTATTGATGTTATCCGGAGAAAGTTTATATGCACAATGTTGTGGCGGTGGTGGCGGAAGTCCAATAGCTGGAGGCTCATCTCAGGGTGTATTACAGGAAAAACAGATGGAAATAAACCCTAAATTCAAGTAATTAATGCAACTTTTACGAGGAAAATAAAGTTTAAAAT
>JBMOKG010000148.1:0-6842 GCA_049315385.1 Bacteroidales bacterium | reverse complement strand
AAAATCCAATTCTGATTAAATTAGATGAACAAGATAATTATCTTGATTTTGAAAACTTTGTTGTTTTTCTTAAAGCATTGTCTTCAGGAAAACACTTATGTGTAAAACAAAAAGGACTAAAACAGATTGAAGGAAAATACTATGATATTCTTTATGTAGAAGAAATATCTTCATCCGAAAAAAGAATTAAATTCAGACTTGTATTTGATGTAACTGAATGCTTGGGCAAAAATTATGATTTTATCAGTAAGCATATTCAATGCCCTAATTGTGGCGGTCAAGCTGATGCTGATGGTGATGTATTTCATCAGTCTATTTTCTGTTATTATACTTACACTAATGAAAAACTTAGTATCGTAAAAAATAAATCCGAAAGATATATGTAATCAAAATAGTAAATGTTTTTTCTTGCTATTTCAATCAAAAGCAACAGAATATTGTCATCGGTTTAATATTGTCTAATTCTTGAATGTTGCTTCTAAGTTTAAATACTATATACACCTTTTATTATAAAGCCTTTCTTGAATTTTTATCTATTTTCGATAATTTTCAACCTTAGACCAATTGGTCCAAGGCTAAATAAATCATTGTATTTACTTTAGTGGATTTATAGTAAAATGATTTGTATTTATTGTCAGCTAATTATTGGAAAAGTGATCAAGTCGATTACCCCCTTTTTTTCTCAATTTCAATCAACTATGTTATTTATTATTAAAGGTAAAAATATTTCGTCTTTGTTTTCATGGAGTGTTTCTCCAATTCTGCAATCAATTGTTATTAAGTAAGCTTTGTCAGCAAACTTTATAGCTTGTCTAAATGTAGGGTTTCTATGAAATATTTTTTCAATAGCTTCATCTGGAATTTTGCCTTTTAGTTTTTTTAAAATTTCAATATCAAAGTCAAATGTTACAACCTATTTCATTTCTCCATCTTCTATTCCACCAGATAGTGAAAATAAATCATGATCTAATTGTCCAATAAAGGAAATTGGGACATTCGGGAATACTAAACTTTTGCATTTGTCAAAGCCTAACCGTTTAAGATGTAACCCTAAGTCTTTTGCCAGATTGAAGTGATAATCTGCAAATATTCTATCAGGTGCAATGTATTTTTTTAAATTTTCCCAATACAGTGGGATAGCTTTTAAAGGGAAATGTAAAATAGGTTCAATTTTTTGAATATTGAATAAAACAAACTCTTTTCCATTGCATAAAGCAAAGAAATTCACTCTTACTTCACTATGAATTGCATATGAATAAGCCTGCTCTACATTTTTTGATTTTGTTATATTTTCTGATGGTGCTTTTGCATCTAAAATCCAAGCTAGTTTCCCATTAACTTCAAACACGTAGTCTGGTATTATATATACTTCCTTTCTCTTAGAACCGATTGAAACAAATGGATGTAATAATTTTCGGCTTCTAATAATTTAATTTGGCTTTTCGCATGAATATCCTAATCCTCTGATTATTGGAACAATTATCTCTTCACGAACAGAATCTTCTTTAAATTCGGGATTATCCAATAGTTTGAAGTCAAATCCTTCAAGTATGTTAAAATGATTTTCTGTTTTCATTTTCTTACTTTTACTAATCAGTGAATGCATTTCCAAAGTTTTTTTAACTACAATTAGTCTTATACACTTCAGCTTTTTTTTATTTCAGCAAATTTTTCTACCATTTTATACTCATGTAATCAATATCATCATCATTTATTTCCATATCCGTTATCGTACAATTTAATCTTTTTGCTTCTTTTTCAAGGAAATCAATATATTCCTTATATTCATCGGTATAAAATATTCCACGTTTTAAAAGTTCTGGCAATTTCCTGAAAGCCTTTTTCCCACCACCAAGCAAATAATAGTCAAGATTAATACTTCTCATAAATTGGTAAATATAATCATTTGCACCATAAATTCCGTCTTCAATAAAACCTATCAGATATTTTGCACCTATTTCATCATAATTAGTCATTGCTTTTTCCAACCAAAATTCAATTTGCAAAATCATAGAAATGTCAAACTTATTAGTTTCAATATAACGCATATTGAATTTCAATGCTGATATTGAAAAAAGAAAATGAACCCACGAAATTTGTGCTCCAAAATACTCAATAGTATCAAATGAAAAATGATTTGTATTTCTTTTTAAACGACTACCTTCAAATGCTTTTCTGACTTCATAAGAAAATCCACTTATTAATTTATCTCGGTTTTCAAATCCCTTTATGTTTAGGTTGTTTTCATCATTCCAAAATTTACCAATAACCTCATAGAAGTTATTTAAATCTTGATAAGTTCCCCATAATTCAACACCCATTCCCCGTTTAGTTGGTATGATATAAATCATATTGTGCTTTTGATTTGATAATATTTATAATAATTAATTTTCTTCATTTTTCTTTTGAAAATCAGATTAGTGGCTAGTTTTTATTAATTCTTCTTTTAATAAAAAATTATGCTCGTCAATTCTCATATGTTTTATCATGATTCTATCGATATTTAAACCGCTCTTCTTAATTTTCTTTATTCCATCATTCAATTCCTTTTCAGTTACATTGCATCCAAAAATAATTTCTTTAATATATTTCGAATCAAACTTAATGAGTTCATAATTTGTATTCATTTTGCTTTTTGTAACTGCCCTAATCTCTTGTTCATAATCCCAACGAACTGATTTTGTTGTCAACCAATACAATATTACTTTCAGTGTATCAGTCATTCCGTCAATCGATTTTAGTTCATTAAGATATTTAACTGGACACATCACAAATTTGTCATCATATTTATGTGGAAAATTAAATCCAATGCAAACTCCAGAATGTTTGTCTGCATAATGCGACCACATTAATATCTCTTTGTTTGTTTCGGAAAAACAGGCAATCTTATATTTCTCTCTTTCAGCTTTTAAAATATTTTGAAAAGTTTTTGGATTGTTAAAAGTGCGTTCAACTTCTCTTCTCTGTTGTCTGGATAAATTTATTGATGATTGTTTGATAGCTTCATTTACCATAATGTCTTTATAATTGATTTTCAGTAATTTTAAATTACAATCAAATGGATCATTAAAGGTTTTTGGATTAGAAAATTGTAAAGTGCAATCGGTTAAAATTGAATCAATCGCAGTCTTAAATTTTGTATAATGATAAAAAGTATCAGTTGTCAATACTTTCAACAAATCAATTCTTAATATTTTTTCTATTTCAGTTTTACAAATCATCGTTTAAAAGCTGATTCTAACTATGTTTATAATTTCTAGCAATTTGCAATAAATCTAATATATTTGTATTTTATTACAGTCAGAATGATAAGTTATTACAACTTGTAATTAATGCTAGGTATACTCAGTATATGATGCCTATTTATTAGTCTTCGTTATTATTTCATTTCAATATTAACTTTTCTGTTTTAGGATTATATTCAAACAAAGTAACCATTTGCCTTACTTGACCATTTGAATCCGTATGAAAAATATTAATATTATTTTTGTTCGTAAATACAATATCTGCTACTTCATTCTTATCAATATCAATAGAAACAATATTAGCTATCGTTTCAGATTTTGTTTTTTTATAACTTCTTGCTTCTATAATGTTAGCAGGAGTTTCTTCTAACCACCCAATAATAGCTGATTCAACACTTAATATGTCAATTTTGCTTTCATTTTGTCCATTAATATATATTCCCGAAAAATCCATTTTATAAGGTATTATTGTCTGGTAATTCAAGTTATTTCCATTTTCCATGAAATCATAAAGGAGTATTGTCTTTAATTGCTTTTGATTTTCAAATACAGCTGTATTCCAAAGTAATCCATTCAATGAAATTGGTTCTTTGTCATCATAATAATGAATTATTAGTTCTTCATCAGAAGGTATTTTTTCAATCTCACTTTGTTTTGCATTAAACATAATACTATGTGGTGTTTTAAGTAAATATTTTGCTTTTAATTGCTTAATAGGAATCCATTGGATAACATCTTGAATTTTAATTTTATCCAAAAAATACAAGTCAATTCCAAAATCTTTAGCAGCTTCAATAGCATCAGCTTGATATCCATTAGACGAAACAAATATTTTCTTCGAAATATCTTTAATTCTTTTACATTTACTATTAAAAGCCTCAATTTTTTCAACAGGTACAGCTGTCTTATAGTCTTTACACTCAATTACAATTATGATTTCAAAATTATTAACCATCGATTTTATAAGTACATCTATTTCTCTTTTTCTTCCGCTTGTATTTTTAATTTTATAATTTGTGAATATTTCAGTATTAGGAATGTCTTTAAAGGCTTCCTGTATAATTCTTACAAATTTTTCCAATTTCTTGCCATTATTCATAAAATTCCTAGGGTATAATGTGATATATTAGATTTCTGCTAAAGAATGCTTCAAGCGTTTTAAAAAATCTGTACTTGTGTCTTCCCAATCAAATAGTTCTTTTATTCACCATCAAAAGTAAACATTTTATAAGTGTATTCACAATACCATTTAAAAAATAATTTAAATAACTACATTATAAAAATCCTGTTACACAATCTATATCAACTGCTGTTTTCCTATAATCACCCACAACCACATTCAGGTGCAACAATTCAACCGCCGCATCACCGCCAAACACAAACAGGTGTATCATCTACCCGCCCGTCCAACACTAATAATCGTATCAGCATCTGCCACACCATAATAATGATGTCCGGAATGCAGGTGTATGCAGATCATGTATAATATACAACTGCTGCATCATTACCATCTACAGCTAATAATTGATGTTAAGGGTTGCATAAAGCATTATACCAGGAACCAATCATAATTTTACCTTATTGGTTCTATTGATGCCCGTATAGAAGCAAGTGGAAGCGATTTATGATGGTTATACCAACTGCGTCATCAATTACATCGCTACCATTGGGTGCATAGGATGGCAACATATCATTCCAGGGTAAGTACAGGTTCATTATAAAGGGTTCTGCATGTGCTTTAAGCTATGTTTGTGATATGCAATACAGGCATGAAAGCTTGCTAATAATCACTAAGAATACATTTAAAAATCAGTTCAATATGATTTATTGATGATTTCAATTATTCGATCACCACGAATGATTATATTTTTTACTGTCATGATTTCAGATAAATCAGTATACTTTGCTACTCTTTTTATATTGTATCTGGAATATATTTCCGAAAGAATACTTCTTACCTCTTTTCTGGAATATCTGTTTCCTGTTCTGAATTTTGATTTTATTTCAATAATTACTTGTTGATTTACATTGCCAAAATTTTCAATCATTTTCCTTGCATATGTATAATCTTTCCAAGTTTTATTATACAGTCTAAAAGAATTTTCAATTACAACTGTCCAATCATAATGCGATGAATATATTTTCCAATCAATTGTTCCATTTATATGGTTTTCATTAAAATATTCAACTAAATCTGGATATCCAAAATCATATGGAATTTCAATAGCTTCCACTGTTTCACATTTCCCTAAACTTCCTTGAACATCAAAACCTTTTGTATATTGCTTCCTTGTGTTTAAAATAAAATATTTATCAGCATTAAATGCCATTCTATTTATTTCATATTTATTATCTTTAAATATTGTATATGACTTAAAATCCGCATCAAACATAAAATATTTAGCCTTACCTTGTCTTAATAAATCTTCATATACGCCTATATTTGTTGTTATTTTATTATGAACATCGTCTAAAATCTTCAATAATTCGTCATCTGTTTTTTCAAAAATTGACTGGTTATAAATATAAATGTAGCTTCCATAGTTTGGGTTATCTTTATTACGTTGTCTGGATATAGCTTGTTTCAAATCTGTCATCATATCTATCATCTGCCATTTCTTAGTTGTACAACTTACAACAATACTCATCACTGAAGCGTCATACAGATCAATCCCACAATATGCTGATGATGTAGCAAACAAAAACTTTGGAAGGGTGTCATCATTATACCTGGGTATTCCAATTATTTTAGTATCATTTTCTAATGAATTACCACATATTATTCCACATTCATTTTTATCTATTTTGCACTCTTTTACAATTTTCGCAACTTGGATTACTGAATTTACAAATACAAGAACTTTATCAAAAGTCTTACCACCAAATGTAATTGTATTCTGTATCAGTAATGGATTAATAATTTCATCTTTTAGCGATTTAAACGGATACGTTCTTTTACAAAGTATAGGAACTGTCTTAATTGTATCCTTAAAAGTAATTTTAACCTGATCAATATCACTAATCCATCGTGGCATAAATTCAAGCGGAATTGGTGTCGCACTAATGAATGATACTGTATCTTTATATCGTTCTGCAATATCAAAAAGATTATCAATTACTTCAGGTTTCAATTTAGATTTTGATAATAATTCATTACTTTCATCTATTATTAGTCGGGCCTTAGGTAGCAAGTGTTCAACTTTAAACAAACTGTCATATGTCACCATTATTTTAGCAGGATTATTATTTTGAACATACTGTTCTATTGATGAAACTGATGTATCACCCCATACTGGCAATAATGAACCAGTATATCTGGTGCTTGGATACTGTTTTGCTTTATTAGTAGTTAAGTAAATTGTTGGAACTGTAATTACTGTATTTCCTTCACTTTCAATAGCTAAACTTGTTAATCCACATCCACATATAGTTTTATCTATATAACCAAATGGTACTGTCCTAATATTAGGATCATCAGTTACATATTCATATTCACAAGGTATTGTTATCATATTTAATAGTATTAGTTTATTTTATTACCTAGGGTGCAAAAATTACATTCTTTATATAGACTTATTCAGAAGAACTGCACCCTAC
>JBMOKG010000261.1:0-1580 GCA_049315385.1 Bacteroidales bacterium | reverse complement strand
GTTACACTGTTTAAGGTAATGAAGCTATGATCGCTAGAAATTAACTTAACTTGGCCTACTGACGCATTACATGTGGTATTAGCTAGAATTTCTGAAGTTAGTATTGGTAAAGGTGTTACATTTAATATCATCGAAGATACTGCGTTTTGACAACCACCATAAGCTGTAGCTGTTAATGTGATTGTAATAGCACCTGTAGTTGTTGCAGTAAATGTTGGGTTTAAAGAATGAACATTATTAAATGTACCGCCAGTACTTGACCAAGTGATACTATCATAATTAGCGGCTGTTGCTCCAGACATCACAAATACATTTCCAAAACATATTGAAGCATTAGGTCCTGCGGAAGCTGCTGCTTTAGGTGATATTGCTAAAACTTTAACATCTGTTGCTATACCACAGCTATTACTTGCCATTAAAGTCAATTGTAGTTGTGTTGATAATTTGTCAGATGCACTTGGTAAATAGGTTGCGTTTGTAAGTGAATATTGATTTGTAAAAGTTCCCGTACCTGAAGTTGTCCACTGATAAGAAGTAGCATTTAAAGACGAGGTTCCTGTAAGCGAAACAGAAGATGTACCTGAGCAAATTATAGTATCTGTACCTGCATAAGCTGTTGGTGATTTAATAATAGAAAGCACCATGGTATCTTTTGCTACAAAACAAGGTGACGCTGACTGTCCTGTTAGTATTAAAGAAACAGTACCCGAAGCAATATCTGCATTACCTGGAGTGTAAACTGGATGCAAACTGATACTATCGGTAAATATTCCATCACCATTACTCGTCCATTTCAAACTTGATGTATTTGATTGTGATGAACCAAATAATGTATAACTTGAACCCTGACAAATTGTTGCATCATTTCCAGCACCTACACGTGCTTGTTTTGAAATACTCAATGTCATTTGTGAAGTAATAGAAGAGCATATATTTCCTGAATTTGCAGTTAATTTAAGAACTACGTAACCATTCAAAATATCAGAAGCTGATGGTGTAATTATTGGATGTAATGTTGAAGAATTGCTGAAATTACCACATCCATTGCTACATGTTGACCACAATAATGATGTATAATTTGAAGCTGATGATCCTGAAAGTGTAAATGTTGATCCTTCACAAATTATAGTATCAGTACCAGCAAAAGCTGTTGGTGCTGGCATTATGGTAATTACAGCAGTATCCACTGCATCAATACATATAGTTCCTAATTTGTGTGCTGTCAATGTTAATGTAATAGCACCTGTTTCTCCTGATCCAAAAGTATAAGTTGGTGTAAGTGTAGTTTCGTTAGTTAAAATCCCCGTACCAGAAGCTGACCATAATAAAGAAGAATAATTAGTTGCTGTAGCTCCACTTACTGTATATGTACCAGTTGAAGAACAAATACTTGAAGAGCTTCCTGCATTAGCAGTAGCTTGTTTTTCTATTGTCAAAGTTATAGAAGAAACTGCATTTGAACATCCACTTCCAGAAGTACCTGTTAATGTTAAAATAACTGTACCTGAAGCTATATCTGCTGCACTTGGTGTATAAGTAGGATGTAAAGCTGCAATATTATTAAACGAACCTGTTCCTGA
>JBMOKG010000012.1:0-86089 GCA_049315385.1 Bacteroidales bacterium | reverse complement strand
ACATTTTTCTAGAGCTTACGGTGGGTGTGCTCTGCTCATGCAGGGCGCACTCCCATGGTTCACAACCCTCCGATGGACATTCATACTTAATAAATGCTGTTATCTTGGTATAACATCCAGAAAAACCTGGGAAATTCAAGGTCGTATCTAATTTATTATTAACAACATTCGCAAAATGCAAGGTATCCGTTATTTTAAATATCATAGCAGATGAGTCATTAACCACCTGAAAACTTATGGTTTTAAAAGCACTAACACCTGCTGAACTAACAGCCGTTGCTTTTAATGAATAGGTTCCAAAAGCTGGTGGTGTCCAATAAGCAATAAAATAACCATTATTTGTAGCTTTTGCTGTTATATTCTGACTGTTAATGGTAAAATACACCTGTGTTATACTCATTAAATCGCTATGAGCAATAGAAGTAGATACAGATAAAGGAACCGCATTCAAATGAGGAGAACGAACCACATTTCCATTAACCGGATTTTTGATATCCAACTGAGGGATAATACTTGAGGGATCAATCACATTGAAAGAAACACTTACATTCTGAGCTGCTGCCACAGTTGCATTTCCCGGCTGATGCGCTGTAATTGTAACAATCCCTGTATCGCCGGTTAAAGTTACCAAAGTATCTCCTGTAAGTGAAGCCGGTCCTGTAATTGTACAGTTAACAGCTAAGCCTTTACTTGAAACTGCATGAACTACAAATGGAGCATCTGTAGTAAGATGATTCAATGGAGGATTATTAAATACAAGATATTGATAAATGAGACCTCCGGTATTTGGCTGACTTATTTTAACATTATCAAAAGCAGAATAACCACCCAATGCATTAAGGAACATCTTTCTCCATTTTACAGGGCATTTTACTGAATTTGTATCTGCGATTAAACCTAAATTTAAGTCCTGTACTGCAGGAATACTTTTCCAGTTTCCGTTTGGTTTTTTAGCAAACAAGCTTATTGAACCAGCACCATTGTAGGCATCAAAGTCGATAAACATTTTCCAGGTATTCCAGCCACTTATACTATCATATACAATAGCAGCTTTATTACCATCAGGTTTTATAAAATATCTTTCACTGGTAGAGCAAACATTAAGATTAATTCCAATACCGCCTTCATTGGCTTCCCAAACGGGTGTAACCTGTTCAAGCCCTTTAAGAATATAACCGTTATTATTGGCATCGTATCCAAAGCCAAAAAAAACGCCCCAACAAGCAGTATTGATATCTACCTGAATTTCCATGACACCTCCGATTGCAAAATTAAATGGAAAGGCAGTTGTAGAAGGTCTTGATGCTGTTCTCCCGAAATTACCACCACTACTGTTATATAAAATTCCTAAACTATTATCAGGTGTATTTGCATTGCCGCCCATACTATATCCAACTGTAAAATCATCGGTACAGGCTGAATTAGAATTAATAACTGATAACCAGTTATCCTGACCATTGAGATTCCCTAAACTTAAATTATTAAAATTATAAGTTGTAGTTGTCATCTGTGCTGACACAAAACCTAACTGCAAAAAACTAAGCAGTATTATAAACAGTAATGATTTTCTTAACATGATTTCATAATTTAAAATTATTTATACTACAAATTACTTCATCCACCAGACTTTAGTTTGTTTTGTATCCTGAGAGCCATAAGCAGTTGCCCAGTTAGCCTGATTGTATGACACTTCACTGGGTGGAATTGCAAAACGCATATATTCCAGTAATCCCTGAGATCCATTAACTTCTCTTGGTATTTTACCATAAACTCTTCTTACAAGTGCGAAAGCTTCAGCCGGTTGTCTAAAAAAGTCGATAAGTTGCTGACTATAAATATGATTTAGTTTTTCAATATCATTAGAAAAATTCCAAAATCCAACCTTATTTTGAAGATAAGTTAATGTAAGATAAGATGGTACGTTTATCATTACATCAAATTTAGAGCCATCAGTCTTTAAACTGGTCGAAGACATCGTATTTTTCCAAAAAGTCAATGAAGCCTGAATTCCTGATAAATATTCATTATCAGCTTTGAATACATCTAGCGACACTCCAATTCCTCTCATAAATGCTTCTGATTTGAGAAAATGAACTTCAGCACCTGTCATAATAATCTCAGGAACATTCAATTCATCGCTTATTAAAAAATAATTGAATGGAGAAAACAAACAATCAGCACCTTTAACAGCGTATCCTCCTGCAGAGTTGCGTTGTTCCATATATGGCACTCCACTTTCAGCAGGAGTCCCTGTTACAGGAATCTGAGGGTAAGGAGCCCATTTACCATTATTATTTGAATCAAAAAACATATAAGCTCTTGCGTCAAAAATTCCACTACCATCAGCACTATCATTCGAGGATAACAACTTCCACATATTTGATCCCATTCTCAAGTTTTTATGTTCTCTGAATGACCATACCTTTCCTTCATTTTTAAATCCTAAATCTGCAGGATACAAAGCTGCTTTCTCTAACAATGCACCGGAAAAGTCACATCCAATCAGGACAGGTTTATTGTTATTAATTATATCTGCTACTATCTGACCTGCAAGAACAGGCTCTTTATCAGACATTCTTATTGCATAACGGAGACGAAGAGAATTGGCGAATTTTCGCCACATTAGTAACTGATTAGAATATTTAAAGAATAATTTATCAAAGCCTTTAAAAGTAGCATAAGGCTCTCCTGTTCTGGAAATATTAATATTTTCATCGGCCCATTTTAAATCTTCTAACAAAGAAATATAAATACTCCTTTGGGTATCAAACTTTGGACGGAGTTTAGTAACATCCTGAAAACCATAACCTGCTTCTGAATAAGGAATATCTCCGAATAAATCGGTAAGTTTAAAAGTTTTATATGCCAGTACTATTTTCACCATGGCTGTCATATTGGTTAATTCAGCTGAAGGTGTTGCATTACTGAACCTCCTCTGAAGTTCTCTTATATTAGGCAGATTTGAATAATAATTAGCCCAGATTTCTTCAGTACCTATCGTTGAGTTGCCCCATGCTTCTTTAAAGAGGGCAGCCATCTGAGTTTGTTTATATAATATTTCATTATTAATATAAAATTGCTCATTCCATCCGGATTGTAAAGAATTAATTACATCATTAAATAGTGATCCATCACTGGCTGTAGTGAAAGCGGCAGGATTATTATTTATTTCTTCAAAGTCTTTGGTACATGAAACATTAACAAAAACAGTTATAAGAATTAAAATTAAAATAGATTTATATTTCATTGTTGTATTTTTTAAATTTATTAAAATTTGGCATTAATCTGAAATGAGAATGAACGTGTTCCTGGCATAGAAGCCCATTCAAAACCCTGAGCATCACCAGCACCCAAAACACCTTCAGGATTGATATTATCAGGTAAAGTTGTGTAAATATAGAATAAATCTCTTCCAACTATTGAAAAAGTCAGTTCCTGAAATACTTTTGTCTTTTTAACCAGACTAGCAGGCATTGTATAAGATAAAGAAATTTCACGACATTTTACCCAGGTATTTTCCAAAATACCGGGTGTTGATATCAGATGACCCCATCCACCTGCATTAGGCATATATTTATAATAATAGTGAACTACTGTTGTATTAGGAGTTCCATCAGCATGAACGCCGGGTAATATTACACCAACATTACTGGTATGTCCTGATGGATCAGTATAAGGTAATCCGCCACCATCTCTTTCGAGTAAAGTCTCCGGACTTTGACCGGTTTGCAGACTAATAACATAAGATCCGCTGTATATATCACCTCCCCATTTAGTATCAACTACTGTATTTAAAGAAAGATTTTTATATTTGAATTGTGTTGACCAGCCTGCAGTAAATTTTGGAGAAGCATTCCCAATTGGAACTCTTGTATCTGTAATAAGATATTTAGTTCCGGCATCATTTAATACAGGTTTTCCGTCTTTGTATACATAATCATAGCCAGAAATAGTTCCAAAATCTTCGCCTGAGTGAAGAATCATAGCTGGTCCGTTAAGCCCCCATATATTTGCAATTTCATAACTATCTGCGTTTCCGCCAAGACTTTCAACACGATTTCTGTTTCTTGAAAAATTTAAACCCGTCTTAAAAGTAAAATTCTTTTCATGTACAGGTATTGTACTTAAAATAATTTCGAAACCTTTATTTGTTAATATACCTTCGTTCGTTCTGATATATCCGGCTCCGGATGAACCCGGAATTGGCAGTGTCATTATCTGATCGAAAGAATAAACATAATAATAGGTAAAATCAAGTGAAATTCTTCCATTTAAGAATTCTAAATTACTTCCAACTTCATAAGAATTAACACGTTGCGGTTTCAATGCAATTGGGGGAACTGTTGTTGGATATCCTGCTGACTGACTTCCGCCAAAAAGACTTGAAGAATAGTTAAATGAGGTCTGATAAGGATCTGTATCTGTAGCAGTTTGAGAAACACCACCTCTTATTTTAAAGAAACTTAACCAACTTAATTTGTAATTAAAAGCTTCAGATGGAATAAAACTCAATGTCATTGAAGGATAAAAGTAAGAATTATTATTGGCAGGTAATGCAGAAGACCAATCATTTCTACCTGTTAAATCCAAAAACAAATAATTATTGTAAGATAAATTTATAAAAGAATATATCGAATTAAGTTTCTTTTTCCATACAGACTCTCCTGCCTTAACTGTTGATAAAGCATCACCAGCAATATTAGCCGTTGGTTGTGCCTGCGTATAATTTGAGAAAGTATACATATTAGGGAAATACCAGGTTCCTGAATTTCCGTTAATTCCATATATAGTCCTTTCCCATGTAGATCCACCGACATTAAATTTTACATTAAAAGTTGAATTCAAAATACTATCTTTTGATGCAGTAAATAAAAACTCACTGTTATTGCTTCGGTCTCTGTTTAATGAATTTGAATAATAACCGTTTTGCAATCCCACTACATCAGTCGGTTTATTTTTAGTTGTAAATTCATCCAACTGAAAATCGATACCGGTTCTTCCAGTAAAACTTAACCAGGGCAATATATTATAGTTTAATGCTAAACCTCCTAATAATTTATTTCTGTCAAGCGTTGTATTATTATTATAATATTTCCACCAGATATATTGGTCTATATATAAAAAAGGATAGCCGGAATTAGAATTTCTGGTTCCATCAGTTAACTGATAATTTTCAAAATCTTCACCCTGATAACTTCTTGGCCAGCTATACAATAAACCTTTACTGAAAGAATTACCGGATTCACCTAATGTAGGAGAGTTAAAACGATGGTAATTCATATAAGAACCCGTAACTACAATATTCACTTTATCTGAAACCTTTAATGAGGAGTTTAAATTAAGCGTTGTTTGATTAAAATCAGAATTATATACAATAGGTTGATTGTCCACTCTTGTAATTGAAACACGCATATTCCCTCTGTCGCTTCCACCTTCAAATGCAATATTGTGTGTTGTAGAGTTTCCATTACGAAATGGTAACGAAAGATTATCAGGTTGAGGAGACCAGCTTCTGATACTTCCATCCCACCATTTTACTTTTTGTCCGAGCATTTCAGGACCCCATGAAACTGATGAACCATAATATCCAAATTCCTGAGTAGTAGATGAAGTATGTCCTTGTTGATCAATAACTAAAATATCATTCCCATATTTTGGAAAAGGATTTATTGAATCAAAACTCATAGTAGGTGAAGAAAAGGAAGTAGGTCCTCCACCACCGTATTTATTCTGTACATCTCTGTAGCGATAAGGTATGGTTGATTTATAACTTACATTGTAGGAAACACCGATACCTTTTTGTTTTTTACCTTTCTTGGTAGTAATTAAAATAACACCGTTAGCACCTCTTGAACCATATAAAGCTGAAGCAGCACCTCCTTTTAAGATATTAATATCTTCGATATCCTGTGCGCTAATATTATTAATAGATGAACCCCAGTCAGTTCCGCTGCTTATTGTTTTTGTTGTGGGAATGGTATAAGTAAATCCGGGATCGTTTTCCATTGGAGTACCATCAACAACTATCAAAGGTTGGTTTTTACCTGAGATATTATTATTCCCACGTATTGTTATACGGGTTGTTCCACCATCAACTCCATCAGGATTTGCAATTTGAACCCCTGCAGATTTTCCGCTTAATGCACTTATAATATTAGATGCATCTGATTTCTGAAGATCATTTCCTTCAACCTTCTGAGTAGAATAACCAACTTCACGTGTCTGACGGCTAACACCCAAAGCTGTAATCACAACTTCTTTCAAAACGTTCACTATTGGTTTTAAGGTTACATTAATAATAGTTTGTTTGCCTACAGCAACTTTTTTAGTTTCATAACCAATAAAACTAAATATAAGTGTATCTCTGGATGATACATTTTTCAATATGTATTTACCATCAATATCTGTTTGTGTACCTTTTATTGTACCTTTTATTGCTACTGTTAGAAACGGCATAGTCACACCATCTTCTGATGAAGTAACAGTTCCGGAAACAGTTAATTCCTGAGCTTCTACGATAGTAATCGTCCCGAAAATGAAAAATAAAATAAGTAAAATTTGTTTCATCTTTATTATATGAATTGGTTTGATAATTTAATTAAATTTATTCTTATTACTTTTTAAATTAATCAGTAGAAATTTCTGCTGAAGTATAATCCCCTTCGCTTTTAACCTCTTTTAATAATTCAGTCCCTTTGTATAAGGTTATATTAACTGAAGCATTTTTGCTTTTAGATTTTACTGTAATATTGAGCGATGTAAAGCCACTTGGATTAAAAGACTTGCTCCATTTTTCAGTTGTTGTTTCTTCAATTACTTTATTCGTTGAATTTGAATAAGTACTTTCATATGTAATTATAAATCCATTTGGAGAAACACCTGAAACAAAACAATTAACAGCATTAACGCTATTATCCTCATCTTTTGAACATGAGATTACAAATGTTGATAAAATCAAAATAAATAATAGTTTTTTCATGATAATTTTTGATTTTTAAATTATTAATACAAAATAAACCTTATAATATATATTCCACTTTTTTAGTTTTTATTTTTAATGCTTAAAAACTAAATTTCTATTTAATTGATATCTAAATCTACTATTTACAGTATAATAATATATAATAATAAATATCAGAGATTTATATCCCCTAAATTCGTTTATCAATTTCTTTCGGTTACTTTTCTAAACCATATTGAACTTATAAATTACTTAATCAAACCAAAGATTGATATTAAACTAATTATCGAAGCATAAGCTTTTTAACTTCGAATCCGTCTTTATTACTAACTTTCATAAAATATACCCCTGAAGCTAAATTTGTCAGATCAATATCAATACTTTCTCCACTCCATTCAAATTGTTTGATTATATTTCCCATTATATTATATATAGATACATTACATTTATTTTCAGGTTTTGTATCAGAAGATAAGTTAAACAATCCATCCGAAGGATTAGGAAAAACAGCAATACCAAAATCTTTTTTCAATTCATTTATGTTTTGCGCCAAAGGATCAGGTGGAGGATTGTTAAAATAATTAATCAGATTGCAATCTACAAAAAGAAATGGATTGGCACCATCAGCACAATCACAGGATCCGGTAACTGAAACACATCCGGGATAATGGGAATTACATTGATCAATATACTGGTCATACAAAACATATTTAAATGCCAGATTGTGAGTCGGAATGAATGATGTCATGTCATAATCAAAAGGTCGGGCAATTGCACCCGGACACCATCCGGCCCTGTTATATTGCCATGTTCCGTTTTGTGGCATACAATTATCAGGATTAGGATTACAATTAGTCCAGTTGTGTTGTGAGAAAGTATTTACATTATTTATGTATATATGATGTGTCGTTTCATAAAATTCAGCAGCATTGTTAGAATTATTAGGCCCCATGTGTCCTGTAGAAATTAGTTTTATTTTTGAAGTTTGAACATCAGAAGGATAAGTATAATTATAAATACCTACGGGTTGTAAATTTGCATAATTACCGAAATCATAAAAACCTTTCCATAATTGCGTAACCTGACTGTATTTATACAAAGGAGTCCCCGATTTATATGCAAAAGACAATGTATAAAGATAGCCATTGTCATAAGTTGTGCAATTTATTCTAAAAGTTACTTTACCACATAACAGCGACATATAATCATTAACAGATATATTATGTGAACAGGAAGTAGAATAGGGAGTTATATATCTTATTATTTCAAACCAGTTACCTTCATGACTTCTTGCTTCAACATTTGCAATTCTATCCCATGCGCCACATCCACCTGTAGGACAAGTGAGTGTTAAAGTTGCAATAATTGTATCATAAGCACCAATAAATGAAGGAAGCTGAAAAGAGTTTTCATTTGAAGAAATACTGGTATTTAAAAGTACAGCACTAAAAGTTTGAACACTTGTATCAACTGAAGTTGGATTGACATTTATATTAACTGATACTGTGGAATCAACACCATAATTACTTGTAGAAACTATGTCGATAGTATAACTACCATAAGCTGTAGGTTGCCACCAGGCAGTATAATGTGCATTCCCAAAATCGTGAGCCTGAATTATTTGCCCATTAATTTTAAATTCTAATTTCTGTACAGAAAACAAAGGAGCATAATTAATAGATGAAATTGCTGCTAATTGTATTTTCGAAAGTGTCGGCATATATACATTTCCTGCTAAAGGATGTCGTGCTTCAACATTTGGACGAATAAGTGAAGGATCAATTACATTAAAAGAATTTATTACTGCTGCTGCAGTATCGTAAATTGGCACATTCCCATTCTGATAAGCTTTAATAGTTACGGTACCAGCTCCGCTTACAGTTACCATTGAATCATTACTAATTGTAGCAGGACCGGAAACGACAGTATAACTTACCGGCAAACCTGAACTTGCAGTTGCTTGTAATGCAAATGGAGCTGAAGTAGTTAGTTTTAGAGGAATCTGTGGAAATGTAATTGTTTGAAAATTTGAAGAAGTTGAGCCACCCAACGCATAGATACAGAGCCTTCCACCTGAAACATTAAAGAATGATACAGAAGCAATCATTTTATTTTGATTTGCAGCACTTATTGGTAAACTAATTTCAAACATATATTGACAAAGACTAGCATTACAACTTGTTGAAGTATTTCGTCCCGTTCGGTAAAATTCTCCGGTTGCAGGAGGAGACGCTGAAGAACACCAATCTGCAACTGTCATACTTGAAAATGCCTGAGTAGTAGCATCAGTAAAAGTAATAGTCGGAATAACAGTACTTAGTCCATTGCCTGCATTTGCAAGCACATAAAGCACGGATGCAGCAATATTACTGTTTAGTGTCAATGTACCTGAACTTCCGGCTGTCAATAACAAAACATTATTTACATCAGGAGCTTGTAAAGTATAGGTTAGTCCGTTAGTTATCAAACTGTTTATCTGATTTCCTGCTGGCCAGACATTCGTGGTTTGGCAAATGCCACTTCCGGGATTAAAGTTTGGAGCAAGATAAACCATACCTCCACTATCTACACCTCTGGATGTTGATGTTAAAGAATTAGCTGAACCATCAGCAACTACATCCCATGCAAATCCTGAACAAGGAATATTATGCAACACCTGAGCTTTCAATGAGAATACTGAAAACATGAATAATACGATTACAAATACTGTAAAAATGTTTTTTTTCACAATGAAAAGATTAATATTGTATATAATCTGTCTGTTTAATTTTAATTGCTTAAAGATTAATTTCTTCGATTTAATGGGAAATCAGAATATTAAAATTTAAATAAACTCCTTATCTTTTTAAAAAAGAAAAGGAGTTTTCTGATATCCATAATTTCATTAATTCTTATCGAAGCATTAACTTTTTAACTTCAAAACCATCTTTATTGCTAACTTTCATGAAATAAACACCTTTAGCAAAACCATTAAGATTTACATCAAGGTTTTCTCCAATCCATTCGAATTGTTTAATAATATTTCCCATTATATTATAAATAGCAACTGTACAAACATGATCTGGTTTATTATTAGAAGCCAAAGTAAATATACCATTTGAAGGATTAGGAAAAACCGCAATTCCAAAATCTTTTTTCAATTCTTGTACATTTAGAATCTGAGGATCTGGTGGTGGAACATCGAAACAGTTAACCAGATTACAATTTACAATAAGGCTTGGTTGAGCATCAGCACTGCAGTTTGTACATGTTGTACCTGAAACACAACCTGGGTAATTCGGATTACATTGATCAATATATTGTTCATAAAAAACATACTTTATTGCAATGTTATTTGATGGAATAAATGATGATAAATCATAATTAAAAGGTTGTGCAATAGTTCCTGGGCACCAACCGGCACGGTTATACTGCCATGTACCGCTCTGAGGCATACAGTTATCAGGATTCGGGTTACAGGTAGTCCAGTTGTGTTGTACAAAAGTATTTACATTATTGATATATATATGATGTGTTGCATCATAAAATTCGGCTGCATTATTTGTATTGCTGGGCCCAGCATGTCCTGTTGAAATCAGTTTAATTTTTGAAGATTTAACATTTGCAGGAAAAGTATGATTATAAACACTAACAGGTTGTTGATTTGCATAATTTCCAAAATCATAAGTTGAATTCCATACCTGAGATACCTGACTATAAATATGAGGTGGTGCTCCTGATTTATAAGTAAAAGACAATGCATAAAGATAGCCATTATCTAAACCAACTACTTTAAAACTAACTTTTCCATTTAAAATGGACATATAATCACCTAGATTTATTTTATGAGAACATGCAGTTCCATAAGGTGTAATGTAACGGATAATTTCAAACCAGTTTCCTTCATGACTTCTTGCTTTAATACTCCTTACATAATCCCAGGCTCCACAACCACCAGTTGGACAACTAACAGTAAGAGTGGCTATTATAGTATCATAAGCACCTATAAAAGAAGGAAGCTGTCCTTCAACTTCAACTTCATTTATCACAGAGGAATTATTAATAATTCCACTAAATGCTTGTATTGTAGTATCATTTGGAGAATTTACAACATTTATTGGTACAGTTATTGAACCAACCGCTCCAAAATTATTTGTTGAATAAATCTCCACATTATAACTTCCATAAGTAGGTGGTTGCCACCATGCAGTATAATGTCCGTTTCCAAAATTATGTGCAGGAATTGTTGTTCCATTTATTTTAAAATGCAACTCCTGAACTGAAAATAAAGGAGCATAATTTATTGAAGCAATAGCAGCTAATTGTATTTTTGACAATACAGGCATATTTACATTTCCTGCTAAAGGATGTCGTGGATCAATTATTGGAAGATTTAATGATGGATTAACAACATCAAAAGTATTTATTACGGAAACAGCGGAATCATATTGTGCATTTCCATTTTGGTAAGCTTTGATTTTAACAGTACCAGCACCAGTTAATGTTACAGTATCATTACTTAAAGTCGCAGGTCCTGAAAGTAATACATAACCAACCGGCAATCCTGATGTAGCTGTAGCGGTTAGTTTAAATGGTGGAGCTGTTGTCAGTTTTGGACCAATTGGAGGAAATGCAATTGCCTGAAATGATGTATTTAATGTCCCATTAAAATTTGATGTTGCACCTGTCATAGCAAAGTTCATCAGGTCGCCGTCATAAGTTGGTGAGTTAACTTCAGAAGTTAATTTTGTAATACTAACATTATTACCTGCTGGAACCCCCTGATTAAATTTATAATATAATTTCAAACCAGTTTCAGAACCAGTTAACTCATTTTGTTTAATATTCTGTATTTCAGCTTGTGTTAATGCTTTATTCCAAAGTGTAACTTCGTCAATATGTCCACTATAGTAAAAATTATAACCTGTTACAGGACTCAATCCAATAATAAAAGGTGTAGTAGTTGAAGTAGAAAAGCTACCTGAAGCTGCAACACTTCCGACTAAATTGCCATTTAAGTAAAGTTTTGCAGCAGACCCATCATATACCCAGGCATAATGCTGCCATATATTGGGAATAATAGTTGAGGCAGGAGCAGTATAAGTGTAAAGTGTAGTACCTAAATAAATACGACATTCAATACTTCCACTTCCTAGTTCAATCATATAAAATGTACATCCGGTTCCACGAAAACCAAACATTCCATGTCCATAAGCCAATGAATTGGCAAAAAACCAACCAGTCATTGACATTGAAGTTGAACCAGCAACTAATGAAGATGCATTTGCAACATTCACATAATCACTTAAAGTAGGAGTAACAGCATCGGGTGCAAAATCTAAATACTGGTTTGATTGTGATCTTAAATTATTATTAAAAACAAAGGAAAGCAATATACAAATAAAACTAAATTTTAAATATACGTTTTTCATAATACAAAGTTTAAATGAATATAATTATTTGATTACTATTTTTTTAATTTCAACTAAATTCTCATTACTAATTTTCATTATGTATAGTCCTGGAGCAGAACTTGTTAGATTTACTGAAATATTTTCACCACTCCATTCAAATTGCTGAACAATTTTTCCTGATAAATTATATATCACTACAGAGCTCATCTTACTCAATTTATTATCTGAAGAAAGATTAAATAAACCTTTAGAAGGATTAGGGTAAACGGCTATATCAACGTTGTGTTTAATTTCATTTGTATTCAGAATTTGTGGATCAGGTGGTGCAACATCAAAGAAATTAACTAAATTACAGGCAACTACCAATTGAGGATTGAAGCCATCACTACAATCAGTACAGGTACTACCGGTAACACATGCAGGATTATTAGGATGACATTGATCGATATATTGTTCATAAAATACATATTTTAAAGCAATTGAATTTGTTGGTATAAATGACGTTAAACTATAATCAAATGGTCTGGCTATTGAACCAGGACACCATCCAGCACGATTATACTGCCAGGTTCCGTTTTGTGGCATACAGTTATCGGGATTTGGATTACAATTAGCCCAGTTATGTTGAGTAAAAGTATTTACATTGTTTATATAAATATGATGCGTTGCATCATAAAATTCTGCCGCATTTCCAGTATTTAAACTTCCCCAGCCATGACCGGTAGAAATAAGCTTTATTTTAGATTCTTTCACATTTGAAGGAAAAGTATAATTATAAATATTTACTGGTTGAAGATTAGCATAATCACCAAAAGCAAATGTTTTATTCCATATCTGTGTAATCTGGCTATATCTGTGAACTACAGGCCCTTTCCTATAATTCAAAGTTAATGCATATAAATAACCATTATCTAAAGTTCCACAATTTACTCTGAAAGTTACTTTTCCATTTAACAATGAAGCATAGTCAGTAACAAGTAATTTATGTGAACATGCAGTACCATAGGGAGTAATATAACGGATTAACTCAAACCAATTACCTTCATGACTTCTAACTTCAACATTTGCAATATGATCCCATTCACCACAACCACCATTAGGACAACTTACAGTTAAAGTTGCTATAATTGTATCATAAGCACCTAAAAATGAAGGTAGCTGTCCATCTATTGTAACTGAGGGTACACCGGTATTTATCAAAACTCCGCTAAAAGCCTGAATGGTAGTATCATTTGAAGAAGGAAGTATATTAACATTTACAATACTTGAACCAATTGCTCCTAAGTTACTTGTTGATATTATTTCAATTGCATAGTTTCCATAAGCTGAAGGTTGCCACCATGCAGTATAATGTCCATTTCCAAAATCATGGGCATTTATTGTTTGTCCGTTAATTTTAAAATGCAATTCCTGAACTGAGAATATTGAAGGATAATTAATAGATGCTAATGCAGCTAATTGAATCTTAGAAAGTGTATCCATATAAACATTACCGGCTAATGGATGACGTGCTTCAATTATAGGTAAATTTAAAGCAGGATCTACAACATCAAATGTATTTGTTATAGATGTAGCACTGTCATATTGAGCATTCCCATTCTGAAAGGCTTTTATTTTTACTGTTCCGGCACCTGTTAGTGTAACTATAGAGTCACTGCTTAATGTTGCAGGACCTGACACAATATTATAACTTACTTTTAAACCAGAAGAAGCAGTTGCATGCAATGCAAAAGGTGGAGAAGTAGTTAATTTGGTGGGTAATTGAGGAAATGAAATTGCCTGAAAAGATGTATTTAATGTTCCATTAAAATTAGAAGTTGCTCCTGTCAATGCGAAATTTGTTAGATCACCGTCATACAGTGGTGAATTAACTTCAGAAGTAAGTTTTGAAATTCCTGTATTATTACCAGCAGGAACTCCCTGATTAAATTTATAGTATAATAATAATCCTACCGGGTTGCTGGCAGTATTTATTTCATGCTGCATAACATCCTGGATTTCAGCTTGAGATAATGCTTTCTTCCACAAAGAAACTTCATCAATATTACCGTTGTAATAAAAATTGAATGATCCAAGTGGACTTTTTCCAATTGCAAATGGAGTTGTCCCTAAAGTAAGAGTTCCTGAAGCTGTTGCACTTCCCACCAAATTACCATTTAAGTAGAAATAAGTATGGGTTCCATCATAAACAAAAGCATAATGTTGCCATACATTTGGAATAATAGTTCCGGCTGGAATTGGAGGCTGTGAAGTTACATTGGATGAATTAATAAATCGGGCTTCAATCTGACCTGAATTTAATGAAATCAAATAAAAAGATTCAGTTCCTGTTCGAAATCCCATAATCCCCTGGCCATAGTTCAGATTATTATCAAAAAACCATCCTGTAATTGACATTGTAGTTGAATTAACTACCAGTGAAGATGCATTTGGAACACTTACCCAATCGTTAGTACCATCGAATGATAAATATTGGTTTGTTTGTGATTTCAGACTACTGATTCCCAAAAACATAAAAACGAAAAGCAGTAATTTCAATTTAATAAGTAATTTTTTCATTTTAATTATTGTGTTTAGTTTGTATTTATTTAATATTAGATTTGAAACATTAAAAACAGTTTAGCTTTTCCTGACCATGGAATTGTTTGCATAACCTAAAAAATTATTTCCCAGACTATTAATTCCAACATCCTATCAATTAATTATTACAAATTCTTTAAAATAAAAGATATTTTTCAGCCTACAAATATACAAAAAAATAGACGCTAAATCGGTTTAGCTAATATATTTTTTTATTTAACTGGGTTTTAACAAAAAACGCAAGAAATAAAATATTAGTTGAATATTGATAAATTAATCAATACTAATACGCCTAACAACTAAATGTTAATTATACAACTAAAGAATTATTTTATCTTATAATTATTGAATATAGGAAAGAGTTGCTGCTGAATTTCAAATTCTGTTAATTGAATTTCAGGAATTGCCTTCTTTAATTATTTCAAAAATTATCTATAAAGTTCAAAAAAAAATAAATTTTCAAACTTCATAATTAAATAATTAAGATGTAAATTGGATTGAAAACAAACTCAAATCAGAATAAAGAAGACTTCTAAATCGGGTATAAAAAGAGTTAAATCAAATTCTTAAAGTAAAAAACAAAGTGAACCTTTATGTTATCTGTAGAATAGTAATCATAAATTAATAAAAAATTCTTACTTAATAGATATACCTATACCATTTTATATCTGACAAAAGCTTCAAATGCTTCATATTCAGCCATACCTAGCTGATTATATAAAAGAGCAGTTTTACGGTTTCTTTCTTCGGCACGTTGCCAGAATTCTCTATCATCAAATCCGGGGAAAAGAGCTTTGTCTTTTTGTGATTGATGTTTAAAAATAGCTTTCCTTTTTTTTGAAAGTTCATCTGGACTTAAAGGCACAGCCATATCAACATCTCCGATATTCCATTCCTGCCATGCACCTCTATACAACCAAATATAACAATCCTTAACCCAGGACTCATTTTTCAAACGATGCATTGCTTTGAAAATAGCATCCAGACAAACCCTATGTGTACCATGAGGATCAGATAAATCCCCGGCAGCATATATCTGATGTGGTTTTAATTTTCTTAATAATTCAATAATAATTTCAACATCTTTTTCGCTCAATTCTTTTTTTACAACCGCACCTGTATCATAAAAAGGCATATCCAGAAAGAAAACATTCTCAGGTTTTACGCCTACAAATCTACAGGCAGCTTTGGCCTCACCTCTCCTAACCAATGTCTTCATGAGCTGAACTTCATGAGTGTCAATATCTCCTGGTATTTTTACATGCAAAGATTCTCTGATTTTTTTATGAAAATCTTCAATAAAGTTTTTATTTACATCATATTCTATTCCGAAATCCTTAACAAAATCAAGATATCTCAATACATCATCATCATGAACAGCAATACAACCTGAGGTTTGATAAGCTGTATATACTTCATGTCCCTGATCAACGAGACGCATAAAAGTCCCACCCATCGATATAACATCATCATCTGGATGAGGACTAAAAATCAATACTTTCTTTGGGTAAGGATTAGCACGTTCCGGACGGTTAGTATCATCAGCATTTGGCTTTCCTCCTGGCCAACCTGTTATAGTATGCTGTAAATCATTAAATATTTTTATATTTATTTTACTGGCCGATTCTTCTTCAACCAATAAATCTATCATACCGTTTTCGTTGTAATCTTTATCAGTAAGCTTTAAAATAGGTTTTTCAACTTTCTGGCAAAGCCATAATACAGCTTTCCTTACAAGTTTCTCATTTGTCCAGTCGCAGCTTTCAAATAACCATGGCGCTTCTACTCTAAGCAAATCGGCTGAAGATGCATTATCAAGTATAGCAATTGTATTATTATGACTTTGTAAATAAGAAGCCGGAATAAGACTCGATATTTCGCCTTCAATAGCTAATTTGATAATTTTGGATTTACCTTCACCTAATGCTAACAATAATATTCTCTTTGCTTTAAGTATACTTGCAACGCCGATAGTAATTGCCCTTTGTGGTACATTGTTTTCACCATAAAAATCACTGGCAGCATCCTTTAAAGTTGTATACGCCAAAGTTATTGATCTTGTTGGTGAGTCAACTGCTGAACCAGGTTCATTAAATCCAATATGTCCGTTTCTGCCAATGCCTAATATTTGTAAATCAATTCCGCCGAATGATTCTATCTCTTTTTCATAATCTCTGCAATATTCAACAATTTTATTTTTAGGAATACGACCATCAGGTATATGTACATTTTCGGGTTTAATATCAATGTGATTAAAAAGGTGTTCTCTCATGAATCTCACATAACTCTGCAATGCATCAGGTTGCATTGGATAATACTCATCAAGATTAAAAGTCACAACATTTTCAAAACTTAATCCTTCTTCCTTATGCATTCTTACTAGTTCCTTATAAATTTTAGTTGGAGTGGAACCTGTAGCCAATCCAAGAACAGCAAGTTTATTTTCCTTCTTTTTTCTAGTTATTAAACTAACTATCTCACGAGCAATTAGTTTTTCTGCTTCTTTATAATCTGAAAAAATTCTGGTAGGTATTTTTTCAATCTGCCTGTTGTAGTTAACATCTGGTAAAATAATAAAATCAGAATTTAAATCTTTTTGATTTTCAGTTGATTTCATGCTAATATTGTTAAAATTTATTGTCAGCAAAAATAGATTTTTATTAATATTAATGTAGGAAATATTTAATTTAATTTTATTAATTTTCATAAGTAATTGTTTGTATATTTGTTAAAAAAATTCCAGCGTATTAAATAATAAATATTTTTGGTTTTATTAACCAACGTCAAATTTTAAAATATAGAATATATGTACCTTTTTTTTGACACTGAAACAACTGGACTTCCACGAAACTGGAAAGCACCTGTAAGCGATCTAAGCAATTGGCCCAGAATGGTTCAATTAGCTTATTTGTATTTTGACATCAATGGTAAAATAATAGAAAATGGTGACTATATTATTAAACCGGAAGGATTTATAATTCCTGCAGAAGCTTCAAGAATTCATGGTATAACTACAGAAAGAGCAATGCTTGAAGGAAAACCCTTACTCAATGTTTTACAGAATTTCATATCATTGATTGATGAAGCCATGGTTTTAGTTGCTCACAATATGAGTTTTGACGAAAAAATTCTTGGTGCTGAGTTTTTAAGAAGCAAAATGCAAAACAATATTCCGGATAAAAAGAAAATCTGCACCATGCAAAGCAGTACTGATTTTTGTGCAATTAGTGGTCCATATGGATATAAATGGCCAAAACTTTCAGAATTACATTTTAAACTTTTCAAAACGGGTTTTGAGGAAGCACACAATGCAGCAGCTGATATCCAGGCAACAGCAAAATGTTTTTGGGAATTAAAACGTTTAGGTAAAATATAATCCAAAAATTGAACATAATAAGCCATTAATCTAAGTAAAAATAAATCCATGTTTAATGAATAAATTATTCAAACTACTATTTCTTCTATTTATCATTAGTTCTTTTTTATTTAGTTGTAAAAGAGAATCTTTACCATATCAGTACAAAACTAAAAATGTAATTGTTGTTATTATTGATGGGGCAAGGTATGCAGAGACATGGGGAGATTCAACGCATCAGTATATTCCTGAAATGGCAAATCAAATGTCAGAATATGGTATTATTAACAAAGAATTTTATAACAACGGGCCTACTTATACATTAGCAGGTCACACAGCATTAACTACAGGTTTTTACCAGGAAATAAACAATAGTGGTGTAGAAATACCTCAATATCCATCTATATTCCAATACTGGCAAAAACAATTTCAAACAAATAAAGATTTATCCTGGATAATTTCTAGTAAGGATAAACTTGAAATATTGAATAACTGTCAACAAACTGAGTGGAAAGGTAAAAACACTCCTTCTGTAAATTGCGGTATAAATGGAAACAGTAGTGGTTATAGAGAAGACAGTATTAGTTTTCGGAAATTAATTGAAGTTTTAAATACTCGGCATCCAAGACTTGTATTGTTTAGTTTGAGAAATCCTGATTATATGGCACATACAGGTATATGGGAAAATTATATTCAGGGAATAAAAAGCAGTGATACATTTGCATACCTTGTTTGGAAATACATACGGCAGGATGAATTTTATAAAGGAAATACAACCTTGTTTATCACAAATGATCATGGCAGACATTCTGATAGTATTGCCGATGGATTTGCTTCACATGGTGATGGTTGTAATGGTTGCAGACATATCTTTCTTTATGCTTATGGCCCTGATTTCAAACAAGGTAAAATTATAGATAATCATAGAGAATTAACTGATATCAGTGCTACAATTGCTGAATTATTGCATTTTAAAATCAATTATGGCAATGGCAGCGCAATGTTTGAACTTTTTGAATAAATAATTGCAAAATGAGCAAATAATTCTGAAGAAAAAATATCGAATTGCCAAATCTTTGTATATTTGCTTTCTAAAAACCATTTAACACTAATAATATGACGAAGAGTCGCTTATTTCTAAAAAAGTCCATACCAAAACTTATGGAAGAATCCGCTGACGATGGAAAAGGTTTAAAACGTTCTTTAACAGCTGTAAGTTTAATTGCATTAGGAATCGGAGCCATTATTGGAGCCGGATTATTTGTCAGGACTGCTGCTGCTGCTGCCAACAATGCCGGTCCTTCAGTTACTATTGGTTTTATTGTTGCAGGTATTGGTTGTGCACTTGCAGGCCTCTGTTATGCTGAGTTTGCATCAATGATACCTGTTTCAGGAAGTGCTTATACCTATTCTTATGCAACTATGGGTGAATTAATTGCATGGATTATCGGATGGGATTTAGTTTTGGAATATGCATTAGGAGCAGCTACAGTAAGTATAGCATGGAGCGAATATTTAAATAAACTATTAGGCTATTTCCACACACAAATCCCTTATGAATGGTGTCATTCTCCTTTTGAGCACAGCACAACAGGTATTCATGGAATAATGAATATCCCGGCACTTTTCATAGTTTTTTTATTAACCATTTTATTAATACGGGGAGCACGTGAATCTGCACTGGTCAATGCAATTATTGTAGTTACAAAAGTAAGTATTGTCATCTTGTTTATTGTCTTTGGCTGGTCATTTATCAATCCGGTAAATCATACCCCATTTATCCCTGAAGCCACAACTTTTGTGGATACTCAGGGTGTGTCCCATCATTTTGGAGGAATACTGGGAATACTAGGTGCAGCAGGAGTAGTATTTTTTGCTTTTATTGGTTTTGATGCTGTTTCCACTGCGGCCCAGGAAACAAAAAATCCAAAAAAAGCAATGCCAATTGGAATACTCGGCTCGCTTGCTATTTGTACAGTCTTGTACATCTTATTTTCTTATGTATTAACAGGAGTTGCATCAGTAGAAGATTTCAGAACCTTCGGCAAAGAAGCATCAGTTACCTATGCAATTCAAACATATATGACTGGTTTTGGGTGGCTTGCAAAACTTGTAACAATAGCAATTTTAGCTGGTTTTTCATCTGTGATTCTTGTTATGCTATATGGTCAGTCCCGTGTTTTTTATTCTATGAGCAAAGATGGACTGGTTCCTAAAATATTTTCCGATCTTCACACAAAATTCAGAACACCTTTTAAATCAAATATATTATTCTTTCTTTTTGTTGGATTATTTGCTTGTTTTGTACCTCAGGATATAGTGGGTGACATGACAAGCATCGGAACATTGTTTGCCTTTATGCTGGTTTCTGCTGGTGTTTGGATAATGAGAGTTAAAAATCCTGAACTAATACGAGGCTTTAAAACACCTCTGGTTCCTTTGGTTCCTATACTTGGTATCTTGGTTTGTGGTGCCATGATATTTGGTTTGGGCTGGGCCAACTGGATAAGATTATTAATATGGATGGCCTTTGGGTTTGTAATTTACTTTTCTTACAGCAGATTCCATACTAAAATAGATGAGACTAAAGAATAAATTAATGGTTAAATAACGAAGTGAATTAGAGATTTAGAGGTTAAGAGTGAAAGACAGAATAATTAAATAACCAGAAAGAGAGATTATAAGATTTATAACAATGAAGATAAAAAAGCTATTTATTTTTGCCTGATTTTGGCTGATTACTTAAAAATCAATTATTAAATCAATTTTGTTTTAATACAATATTATCAATCAACCTCACATTCCCTAAAAAAACAGCAATACAACCTATTGCAAGTTCACAATCTTCCCAGTCAGTAACCGGAGATAAAGTTGTGGCATCAGCAATTTCAAAATATTCTACGGTTAATAATTTATGATTATTGATGCTTTGTAAAACCCAGTTTGTAAGATCTGTGGGAGTTAATAGTTTTGCTTTTTCTTTTGCTTGAAATAAAGTTTGATAAATAAAAGGAGCTATCTTCCTTTCCTCGAAAGTCAATCGCATATTACGGGAACTCATGGCCAAACCATCAATTTCTCTTACAATAGGACAAGGAATAATATTTACCGGAATATTCTTTTGTTTCACCAATGATTTAATAATCTGCAATTGCTGATAATCTTTTTCTCCAAAATAGGCATTATCAGCCTGAACAATATCAAAGAGTCTTTTTACAACAACTGCTACTCCATTGAAATGGCCGGGTCGAAACTTAGCTTCCATAACAGTTGCTAATTTTCCGAATTCATAAACAGTATTATCAGGTTCAGGATACATTTCCTTTTCATCAGGAGCAAAAATAATGTCACATCCCACAGCATCTAATAAGGCTGCATCTTTTTCCAATGTTCTTGGATATTTTAGTAAATCTTCCTTATTATTGAACTGAATAGGATTTACAAAAATACTGACTACAACAATACTATTTTCAGACTTTGCTTTTTTTACCAAAGCAAGATGCCCATCATGCAATGCACCCATGGTAGGGACAAACCCAATCTTTACAGAAGTTTTTTTTGCCTTTTGAAGAAAGTTTTGCATAGCTGCAATAGTCTTAAAAATTTCCATTTAAAAAGTCTTTTTAAAATAAGTCTGCAAAGGTGAGAAATTTATTATTTTTACCAACTATAATTAACGTTATATTTTAAATTAATAAATCATTATTGAATATAAATAATTCATACTGTAAACCAACAGCTAATTACTAATTATCAAGCAATTAAAATTTCAGTTTAAAATCTGGAGTTTAGGAAAAATAAAAAACAAAACAAATGAGAATCACCTTTTTAATCATCTTACTCCAATTAAGTTTACAAACATTCGCACAAACAAAAGAACTTAGCAGCTTTTATGAAAAATCCGGATGTAAAGAAACACCCCGTTACGATTCCACGATTGCCTATTGTAAAATGCTGGATCAGGCATCTAAGCAAATAAAATACCTTAGTTTTGGCAAAAGCCCGCAAGGAAGAGAAATGCCTTTACTGATATTGGATAAAAAAGGAAATTTCACAGCTGAAGCTATACATAAATCTGGAAATGTTATTTTACTTATACAAGCAGCAGTTCATGCCGGTGAACCAGATGGCAAAGATGCCGGCTTGCTTCTCTTTCGTGATATTGCAATCTATAAAAAAATGACAGAATTATTGGATAACGTAAGCGTTTTGTTTATCCCTATTTTCAATGTAGATGGACATGAACGATTTGGGAAATACAACCGTATCAATCAAAACGGACCTACCGAAATGGGCTGGCGTACTACCGCAAATAACCTTAACCTGAATCGTGATTTTCTGAAAGCTGATGCAACTGAAATGAAAAACTGGCTAAAGCTTTTCAATCATTATATGCCAGATTTTTTTATCGATTGTCATACTACTGATGGTGCCGATTATCAATACGTGATTACTTATGGTATAGAAACAGATGGTAATGTGGATGAAGGTTTGATAAAATGGCAGAAAGAGAAATACCTTACTTCCATTACAAAACAAATGACTCAACAGGGCTTTCCCATATTTCCTTATGTAACTTTCCGCAACTGGCACGATCCGCGTAGCGGACTGATTAGCAATGCTGCTCCACCAATGCTTTCACAAGGGTATACTATTCAACGAAACCGTCCTGGTTTACTCATTGAAACCCACATGCTCAAATCCTATAAAATACGAGTTGAATCTACTTATAAAATGATAGAAAATACCATTATTATACTTAACCGAGAACATCAGCAATTAAAAAAACTAATATCAGAAGCTGATAAAAAAACGGCAAGTGAAGACTTCCGTAAATCTGAATTCAGTGTCAATTTTGAAGATTCTCAAAATGACAGCAGTATGATTGATTTCTTAGGTGTAGAATATAGCATTGAAAAAAGTGATATATCCGGAGGTGATTGGTTCAAATATGATAATTCGAAACCTTTAACTTTTAAAGTCCCTTATTTTAATAAAATTGAAACTACTCAAAAAGTTTTACTACCAAAAGCATATATAATAGCACCAGAATGGAATGAAGTAATTGATATCCTGAAATTACACGGTATTATTATGAAAGAACTTAAAACTGCAATGACCTTGAAAGTTGCATCTTACAAATTCAGAAACCCAAAATGGCAGTCAACATCCTATGAAGGCAGACTTCCGCTGATAAGTTTTGATATGGAAAATATTGAGGAAGAACGTATTTACCCAGCAGGTTCAGTAATAATAGATATGAATCAAGCTGGAGCGCGAATTATTGCTTATCTTCTGGAACCTAAAGCAAGTGGTTCGCTTGTATTCTGGGGCTTTTTCAACACGATATTCGAGCAAAAAGAATATGCCGAGTCCTATGTAATTGAAACTATGGCAAGGGAAATGTTAGCCAATGATGCAAAGCTAAAAAATGAATTTGAAAAGAAAAAAAAATCAGAACCTGAATTTGCAAATAATACGAGGGCTATTCTAAATTGGTTTTACAGTAAAACACTTTATTGGGATCAGCGACTAAATTCATATCCGATAGGAAAGATTTTTTGAAAGTGATTTTTATTTATTCTATTCATTTCTCACTTTAATTTATCTTCTCTTCTATCTCAAATTCTTAAATCCATTTTCAATTTCAAAGGAAATTTTTTTGAAAACTTCTTCAAAACTTCCTATACCATCAATTTTACTCACACCATGCAACTGATTGTATTTTTCGATAACAGGAACCGTTTTAGACTCGTGTTCCTGCAATCTTTGCACAATTTTAGCAGTACTGGTATCATAGGGCATACAATTTTCAGTTTTGCTCCTTTTATCCAGTCTTTTTATCAATTCAAGAGTTGGTACTTGAATTTCAATTATTTTTGAAATAGTAGAACCATGTTTCTTAAGTAATCCATCTAATATATATGATTGAACTAATGTACGTGGAAAACCCTTAAAAATAAAACCTTTTACCCCTTTTGAATTAGAAAGCTTTTTTTCAATAAGCTGTACAACTATTTCATCAGGTACCAGCTGACCATTTTCATACCAATACTGTATCCTTTTTCCTGTATCAGTCTGATCTTTAATTTCCTGATCAAGCATTTCACCTGTAGCAACATATTCCAAGCCATAAACTTTGGCCAGTGCTTTTCCCTGTGATCCTCTTCCTGAACCCGGATAACCAAACAATACAATATTCAGCAATTTTTTACTGAGTTCCTGATTAATAATATCTGTAATTTCGAGATTTACCTGCTCAATGCTATTGATACCGTTTACTTCAAAAAAAATGCCTTTATCTTTATAAAACTGCAATACCGGCAAGGTTTTATCATTGTATTCTTTCAATCTGTTTCTAATTACAGTTTCATTGTCATCAGTTCTACCGGATGTAATGCCACGATTCAGCAGACGACTGACTGATATTTCTTCACTTACATATATACTAATCAAACAATTAAGTGATGTATTCAATTTTAACATCAATCCTTCAAGAATATAAGCTTGAATATAAGTCCTAGGAAAACCATCGAATAGAAAACCATTAGAATCAGGGTTATCGGTGATTGTTTTCTCAATAATCTGTACAATTATCTCATCCGAAACGAGCCCCCCACTAGCAATGATACTCCTTGCTTCTATCCCCAGTTTTGTCTCATTAGCAATTTCTTTCCTTAATAAATCACCTGTGGAAATATAAAATAGATTGTATTTTTTTATCAGAAATTCTGATTGAGTTCCTTTTCCTGCTCCCGGAGGACCAAACAATGCAATATTCAGCATATTATTTTTATTTATGTCAATTGAAAATCAAGGCAATTTAAAATCTAACAGCAACTTAAACAAATTGGAAACATTATTTTTTTAAGTATTATGATGAAAGAACATTTGAAAATTATTTGATATCTTCACTCATTTGTATTAAGGTTCTCAAAGTTTTTAAATTTCTTGTTGTTGCGTTTAACTTTAACTTATTTTCAAAAAAATTATTGTTCAGTTTTGTATTACCATAACCATTCGGGCAATAAATATAGATTGCATCCTCTTTTAAACAAAATGCATCCGGGAGATATTTGCTATCATCGATTTTTTCAATCAATTGAGAATCTACAACATTAGATAACAAACAAATATATTGGTTTTCAGCATTTTTATCATCATCCTTCAAGAAAGGATTTTCTGAATATATGTCAGCTAATACAGATTTTTCTTTAACAACGACGGGGATATCCAAAGAAAACACTTCTTGTATAGTTATTGATATTATAGAGGTTAATGCTGAAATATCATCTTCTTCAGATTGAAAAATAACATTCCCACTCTGTATAAAAGTTTTTACATTCTTGTAGCCTAAATTTTTATACATTTCCTGCAAAGCATTCATTTTTATTAGATTTTTCCCACTAACATTGATTCCTCTTAGCATTGAAATATATGTTTTCATTTCTGGTTTTAGTAAGTTAGTTTAATATCTATTAATTCTTTAACATCATTTATTATACCTTCATCATTTATATCAATCCTGATTCCTCTTCCTTCTGCATATTTTTTTGCAGCCATCAGTTCTGTTTTAATAAAATCTGAAACAGAGCTTTCCATTATAGCATCGTATGCTTTTTGCCCGAAAACAAATGCCACTATGAAAAATTGATTTCTTGGCAATAGATAAATTATTGCCCGCTTTTTATCTTTTATACGGAAACTCCAGCCATATTTTTCACCGGGATAATTCCATTCATCTGTTGATGCAGGAAATTTCAAATGAACATAATTTAGGATTTGTATCCATAAATCATAAGTTGTCTGAAGTGAATCAATCAATTCCTTATTTGTAGGAATATTATCTTTCTCAGTAAATATGCTTTTATCCATCTCTAATTTTGAATTATTTTAAAATCCAAAAATAATACAAAAAAATCATTTTCT
The DNA here is from genome assembly GCA_049315385.1 of Bacteroidales bacterium. Taxonomy (GTDB): domain Bacteria; phylum Bacteroidota; class Bacteroidia; order Bacteroidales; family JACABE01; genus JACABE01. The sequence continues at coordinate 59,871 of JBMOKG010000012.1, read as the reverse complement.
AAAAAAAAGAGCTTTTAAGAAAAAGCTCTTCTAACTAAAAATTAATATTAATTTACAGATTTAACTTCAACTGCAACAGGCATTTCTGTTTGAGCTTCTGTTTTTCCCTTTTTATGAGGAGTATGTGGGTGCCAGCCGACAATACTTATCATTACAAAGAAACTAATAATATATGCTATTGTAACATGCCATCCTTTAGTTATATATTTATATGTATTTTTTGCTTCAGGATACATATTAGAAAGTGCAACACCTGCCGATGACCCAAACCATATCATAGAACCACCAAATCCAACTGAAAATGCCAAAACGCCCCAATCATATCCTCCTTGTTCGAGACAAAGTTTTGTTAGTGGAATATTATCAAATACTGCTGATACAAATCCAAGAATAAAAGCAGTCCACATAGAAGCAGGTGGCAACTCATTCACTGGCATCAATGAAGCACAAAAGACCAACGCTAATAAAAAAACAGAACCCTGCCATGCATTTTTTAATTCATACCAAGGAGTTTTTGAGAACATTGCACCAATTATAATAGCTATCCAAACACCAATTGCAGGGAAGTCAAGTAAGAAATTTGTTAAAATAGCACCAATTAAAATCATTAAAACAATAAATATTTTTTTATAATCCACCTTAGCTCCCAATTTAGGATCTGCTTCAATTGGTTGATATTTATGTTGTTGTTTTGCAGCAATTATTCCAAAAATAAAAATAGCGACAATAGAAGCAACAAATGCATGTGTTACATCCAAAGGATTAACACCGTCAATCCACATTAGTGTAGTAGTTGTATCTCCTACAACACTACCTGCTCCGCCTGCATTACTTGCACCAACTATAGCTGCAAGATACCCGATATGAACTTTTCCTTTAAATACCACAAAAGCGATAGTACCACCTATCATAGCTGCTGCAATATTATCCAGAAATGAAGAAATAACCATTATAAGGAATAATAGAATAAAACCACCCTTCCAGTCATTTGGAAGAAATTTTGGCAATACATCTGGTACACCAGATTCTTCAAAATGCTTAGCTAAAATAGCAAAACCAAACAATAAACCTAAAAGGTTAATCAATGTCCTCCATTCACCTTCTGAATGTTGGTTTCCAGCTATATGTTCTATAAAATTAAAAGAAGTTGGACCTACCCCCGGGAAAATAAATTTAAAAATCAAAATTGCAGCTAAACCTGTTAAGGCTACATACATAGTTTTATGATGTATTACTGCGACACCCAGAAGTGTTAATGCAAAAATTATAAATTCAATTCTTATTCCTCCCAATGATGGAACAAATCCATTTGAGTTTTGTGCAAAACTAATTACAGGTAAAAATAAACCCATAATAAGCAAACTCATTTTAAAAAATACAGTCTTTTTCATTAATTAATAGTTTTATATTTATTTTGCAAAATTAATAAAAAAGATATAATTTCATTGATTTATATCATCATTATTTTACCTCCAATATTGTTTTTTGACGCGCCGGTAACAGATCGAAGGCAGTTAGTCTCTCCTCTTAGCCTCAATACCCCTAAAAATGCAAAAATTAATGCTTCCTTATAATCAATAATAGTTTTTTCTGGAATATAAATAGAATGTTTTGATTTCTTTTTAATTTCACGCAAAATAAAATCATTATAAGTACCTCCTCCTGTAAAAAGAAGTTTAACTGCATATTTAGATTGAGTAGTTTTAAGTATTTGAGATACAATATGTTCAGATACTGTTCTCAATTTATCATAAGAGGAAAGTTCATATTTTGAAATAATTGGGAGAAACTTATTTATTACCCATTCCTTTCCAAGAGATTTCGGATATTTGCGATGGTAATATTCAATATTTTCTAATTCATAAAGTAAATCCTGATGAACAATTCCTTTTTCAGCCAGCAATCCTCTGTCATCAAAAAGAAATCCCAATTCCTGAGCTAAAGGGTTTAAAACAATATTCACAGGGCAAATATCAAAAGCAATTCTTTCATTATTATATTGATAAGAAAGATTGGCAAAACCACCTAAATTAATACAATATTCATAATCAGCAAAAAGGAGACTATCACCAATTGGGACCAAAGGTGCGCCTTGTCCACCCATTGCGATATCCATGGTTCTAAAATCACATATTACACTATGGCCACTGGAAGTAGCTATACATTCACCACTTCCAATCTGAAATGTAATTCTTTTTTCAGGTTGATGAAAAACGGTATGACCATGGGAAGCTATAAAATCCACCTGGATTTTGTACTTTTCAATAAACTTTTTACACTCTTCTCCTAAAAAATAACCATATTCATTATTTAGAGCTATAAAATCTAATGCAGATAATTTATCTGCATTAGCTAATTTTTCTTTCCATTCTATAGAATAAGCAATGCAACTAGATTTTTCTATTTCAAAAAACCATTTACCATTTTCATTTCTAAACAGACAATAAGCAATATCAAGACCATCAAGCGAAGTCCCTGACATTAATCCAATAACTCTGTAAATACCATTCATATAATTTCTTATAAAGCTTCAATGATTTTTTCCATTTTGATACCTCTCGATCCCTTTATCAATATAAAGGCATTTTCGATAGGATTTTTAAAAAACCAATTTTTCGCCGATTCTGAATCCTGAAAGCAATTCCATAGAGAATGATTACAAACACTTGAAAATTCGTTACCAATCAATAAAACTTTTTGAAAATCTAATTCTTCAATAATTTTTAATATATTTAAATGTTCTTCTTTACTGTAAATTCCTAATTCGAGCATATCTCCAATAATAATTACTTTATTTTCAGCATAAATCTCAGAGAAATTCCTGATAGCAGCTGCAAGACTAGATGGGTTTGCATTGTATGCATCTAAAACAAGGGTGTTTTTTGAAGTCTTTAATACTTGAGAACGGTTATTCCCCGGTTTATATGCTTCTAAAGACTTTTTTATTTGTATTTGAGGTACATTAAAGTAAAATCCTATAGCAATAGCTGCTAAAATATTCTCTAAATTATAAATACCAATAAGTTGAGTTTGTATTTCATCATATAAATCAGTACAGCAATATTGGATATTCACAAAAGGATTTGCATTCAATAACTTTCCACTACAGTAAGCTGAAGTATTTTCTCCATAAGTAATTTTTTTAATTCCTTCAGATAAATTCATTAAAAGCTCATTATTGAAATTTACAAATACTTTACCTTTCTTTTTCCTTATCGCTTTGTATAAATCATTTTTGGTTTGTATTACTCCTTCTATTCCACCAAATCCTTCAAGGTGAGCTTTGCCAATATTGGTAATTATACCAAAATCAGGATTTGAAATTTCACAAAGTTCTTTTATTTCTCCTATGTGGTTAGCTCCCATTTCTATAATGGCAATTTCATGTTCTTCTTTAATTGAAAGTAACGTAAGTGGAACACCAATATGGTTATTTAAATTTCCTATAGTTGCCAACACTTTATATTTCTGAGACAATACACTGTTAATAAGCTCCTTAGTAGTTGTTTTTCCATTTGTGCCAGTTATTCCAATTATAGGAATTGTTAATGTATTTCGATGAAATGCTGCTAATGACTGCATTGTTTTCAACACGTTTTCAACTAAAATATATTGTTTGCCTTTATAATATTTTGCATTATCAATAATTGCAAAAGCAGCACCATTATTTAATGAAAATTCTGCAAAAGTATTTCCATCAAAATTTTCACCTTTTAAAGCAAAAAACAGAGAATCAGGAATAATATTTCTTGAGTCTGTAGATATTTTTGGATGTAATTCAAAAATCTTATAAATTTCTTCGATATTCATTTATTGAATATTTATAAAATGAAAGCCCCATTTACATTGCTGTAAATGGGGCTCTTAAATATATTATTATCATTATTTACTTAAAAATGGAGACCCAACCCTTGTCATTGCACATCTAAATCCGATGTTATCATTTGATTGATTTTGATCTAAGAATCTTCTGGCACCAGGACTTAAATAATAAGCTTTATCTTTCCATGAACCTCCTTTATAAACTCTGGCTTCATCATTAATCATTGAAGATACGGCATATTCATACATAAGTTTTGTAGTATTATCATTATTTAAATCAGCAACCCAATCGCTTGCTAATACTGTTGAATAATCACCATCGAGATGATTTATGTTATTAGCTTTTCTATAGTTTCTTCTATTTACATTTTCTTCAACTGTAACATTTTCATAAACAATTCTTCCTAAACTGTCTTTTTCTTTAATCATACCATCAGAATCAATTGATTTCTTCTTAAATACATTTCCTCTGAATGGATTTAAATCTGTCATATCTTCAGAAGACAACGGACGGTAAACATCCATTACCCATTCAGACACATTGCCAGCCATATTGTATAAACCATAATCATTGGGCCAGAATGCATAAACAGGTGCGGTATGATCTGCACCATCATTTAAGTTACCAGCAACACCCATGTAATCTCCTCTTCCTCTTTTATAATTGGCAACCATTTCGCCATATGCATTTTTATCATCAGTACGTGTAAGATGACCATTCCATGGATAAATTCTTCTTTCTATAATTCTCTCATACAATGTATTTCCTATTAAACCTAAAGCTGCAAATTCCCATTCAGCTTCGGTTGGTAGTCTATATTTTGGCAACAAAATATTATCCTCCATTCTCACTTTACGAGTACCAGAACCTGAAGGGTTTAAATCTTCAAGATCTTCTCTTACAAGACCTTCATATTGTCCCGCATAATAAGCATCTGTATTGAAATTATTTTCATTTGTCTGATCAGGGTTTACTTCAAGGATGCCCATTTTAATTAAGATATCTTCGTTTACACGATCAGTACGCCATGCACAATAATCATTTGCTTGTATCCAGCTAACACCAACTACTGGATAATCTCTGTAAGCAGGATGATGTAAATAGAATTCGCTGATGTCTTCATTGTAAGAAAGTTCATTTCTCCATACTAATTGATCAGGTTGTGCTTTTTTAACAACTTCAGGAAAATCGGTACCATAAACTCTTCCTAACCAATATAAATATTCAAGATAGTCAAGATTACGAATTTCAGTTTCGTCAATATAAAAAGAACTAACTGTAACTCTTCTTGGAATATTATTCCAGTCTGTCATTACATCTTGTTCCGTACGACCCATTACAAAAGTACCTCCTTCAACAAATACAAGTCCTGGCCCAGTTTCTTGTTCTTGAAGAGCTGATACTTCAAATCCTCCATTTTCAGGATTATTATAATCCCAACCAGTTGTAGTAGATTGTTCAGATTTACTACTACATGCAGAAAGCAGTAATAAAAAAGCTGCAAATGTACTTAATCTACTGATTGTGTTTTTATTGTTCTTAATCATATCTAAAAAAATTGTGATTATTTCTTATAAAATATTATTCTTTAATAACTAAAACGATGGACAATTTATTGTTCTTATCCTTTTCTTTTTAGTAGGACAACGAAATTGCATAGCAAATGATATTTCATGTGCTCCACCTGTAATATTTGTTAATTTAGAAACAGTTAAATCATAACTGTAGCCAATTTTAAAACTACTTTGTTGAATCCCAACTAAGAAAATAACTGCATCTGAATTTTGAAAATTCTGACGATACCATACACCGCTTACAAATGGTGACCAATTAACATAAAAGCCATAATTTAATTGGTTAAAATGTAATTGTTGCTGATATAAAATGTTAGGTGAAATTGTCAGGTCATCCTGACTTCTTGTTTTGTGTTTTCGTTTTTGCAAATCAATCACAGCACCTAAGTGTGCAGTAAATTTCATAGGTAATTTATGAATCGTAATAAAACCTTCTTCTGGTTCTGTTAGATGGTTTATAGCTACTCCTGCATAAAAATTTTCAGTATAACCTATAATTCCGGTTGAAAAGTCTAAATAACCTTTACTTAATTTACCGGGCTCAGTTTCTCTTGTAGTATTTACAAATCCAAACTTTGGATCTATCTGATCTCCAAAAGTCAGCTTTTCCCATGCCAGTCTTCGATCAACATATGAGGCCTGTAAAGCTGCTTTCACAGAGAAAGTACGGCTTACTTCCAAACGATATGAATAAATACCACTAAACGAATTAGTGGAAATAGTCCCTTCACCGGATCTGTCAGCGTTAACTAAAATGCCTATTCCTCCTGATATTTTATCAATATGCTGGTCATAGGAGGCATTGTAGGTAACAAAGGTTCCTGATATTGAAGGCCATTGATTTCTATAATTCATTATTAGTCTTGGACAAACTACCGAACCAGCAAATGCGGGGTTCAAATACAAAGGGTTTGCATAAAATTGTGAAAAAGCAGGGTCTTGAGCTACTGCTAAATTAGATGCAAAAACGAATGTAATAATGCAGAAAATCAACTTCTTAAAGTGAGAAGACGAAATCTTTGTCATATTGAAATATTTTGAACACAATATTACTAATTATTTTTCAAATAAAACTACTTTTTTAAAAGAATTATAATTTTTTTTTTAACAGATGCATTTTTAAAAGAATCAGTATTAAGAAATGAAACTGCTTTTATACTTTTTTGTTATACATATTAAGTTTAAATTTTGTTTCGTTCAAAAGCTTTTAAATACCACATTTTTATAAAAACACTAAAAAAAATATGAAAATCAATATTTTGCAAACTTCTATATTTTCTAATTAACGAATTTACTATTTAATTATTATCCAATTTTATCTTAAGTTAATTAAAAGCTCATGTCATAAAGCTAATAACCTTATGTTTACTTTTTTATTTAAATTACTATTTAGAATTGCCAAACTGTTTTTGAAAGTATCTTATTTAACGCTATTGTTTTTACCTAATATCCGCACAATTGCATTTAAATATTTGATATTATACTTATTAAGTATTTTTAACATTTTAAGCTTATTGTTTAATATCTGCTTTTTGACAATATGATATTAAAACCAGGATTTTAATCTTGTAGAAATTTTCTTTTATAATTTAAAAACAGATACAAATGAATAATCTAATTCAAAGTTTGACTTTGGTTAAATTTAAATTACAAAAGATGTAATTGTATATTTTTTCTAAAAATTTTATAGAAATGCAATATTTTTCTATTATTTTTGTTTATCATACATATTTTAAATAATAAGTAAACTTTATCTTGTGAAAAAAACAATTTGTTTAACAATCTTCAATTTACTGATATTCAATTTTTTATTACTTTCTCAAAATATTAAAGTTTCGAAAGAAATAAAATGGCAAGGAATTCAGACCGAAAAAGTAAACGAAAAAGAATCACATTCTTTCTTGTTTTTTGATGGAGCTGTTTATGAGCAAGAAAATGTTATGTTACCATTGGTAATTTTACGTTTAGAGCTGGAAAACAAAAATAGTCAACCCGATTTTACAGTTTCAGATTTTATATTTGAAGAACTTCCTCAAGATGAAGCCATATTATTAAAAGATGCAGGCATATCTAATTTTGATCTGAAGAAAGAAGTTAGTATTTCTTATGATCGTAAAAAAGCTTATGCTATTTTAAAGTTAAATCCATTTAAAATTAATCAGTTAAGTGGCAAACTTGAAAAACTTACTTCATTTAGTTACCAACTCAATTCAAAATTACTAATTACGAATGAAGCTAAAAACCTCAACAAAACTTATGCTGCACATTCTGTTTTAGCAACCGGACAATGGTATAAAATGAGAATTAAAAATACCGGTGTACATAAAATTACTTATTCCGACTTAATTTCAATGGGTTTTAGTGCAGAATCGATCAAATCAAATACCATTTCAATATTTGGAAACGGAGCTGGTATGCTTCCCGAATCTAATGCTATTTATAGGAATGATGATTTACATGAAATGGCAATATTTGTTGATGATGGAAATGATGGCGTTTTTGATGCAAATGATTATATAATATTTTATGCTCAGTCACCGGTTACCTGGAAATTGAATGCGAATAAAAAATCATTTGAACATCAAATAAATTATTATAGTGATTTCACTTATTATTATATTACAACAGACCCAACAATAGGCAGTAAAAAAAGAATACAATCAGAATCTGAACCACTTATAGCTGCAAATAAAACTATTTATAATTTCAACGATTATGCATATCATCACAGAGAGTTATACAATCTTGCAAAATCAGGGAAAATAATGTTAGGCGAAAAATTTAATTCATCTTTATTTACTTATAATTTTCCGTATAATTTTCCTGATATTAATTCAGATTCTATTGCATTAATAAAGTACAGTCTTTATGCAAGTTCAACTGTAAGCAGTCAGTTTACAATAAATGTAAACGGGAATCTAAAAACAGAAATCATGGGTAGCATTACTGGTTCATCTACAGGAACATTAGCTTCCAACGCTGTAAATACAATTGCATTTAAAAGTTCAGCCTCATTAATAAACACAAATATTTCCTACAGCCATCCTCTTAATGCTTCAAATGGCTTTTTAAATTATTTAGAATTAAATATTGTCAGGCATTTAAGATATTCTGAAAACCAAATGGCATTCAGAAGTATTGAAAGTATTGGTAATGGAAATATAAGCCAGTTTGTAATGGGGAATTCAAATTCACTGATTAAAATATGGAATGTTACAGATCCTTTGAATGTTAGTTTAATAAATACAACATTAAATGGAGGTAATTTAACATTCAAAATTGCTTCAGATACTTTAAAAGAATTTATTGCTTTTAATGGTTTATCTTTTTTTACACCAGAATTTGCCGGAGTTGTTGCTAATCAGGATTTACATTCAATGACAAAACAGGATTATATAATAGTATCGCATCCAATGTTTATTAATGAAGCTAACAGACTGGCTAATCTACATAGAAACCAAACAAATATGAAAGTCACAGTGGTTACTCCTGAGCAAATTTACAATGAATTCTCATCAGGTGCTCAGGATCCTATCGCAATCAGAAGCTTTATGAAGATGTTTTACGACAGAGCTTCAGGGACTGAAGATATGCCAAAATACTTATTGCTATTTGGTGATGGATCATACGACAATAAAAACTTTAATGGCAGCAATACGAATTTTATTGTAACTTATGAATCCGATAATTCATTCGATGGTGGATTTTCTTATGTTACAGATGATTATTTCGGTTTCTTAGACGATACTGAATCAGGAATTGGAAGTGACGGTATTGATATAGGAATAGGAAGATTTCCTGTAAAATCTGCTACAGAAGCTAAAATTGTAGTTGATAAAATTTACAGATATGCAAGTAAAACAGACATCATTCCAAATTCATCAACTATAGTTTCCAATTTTGCAGATTGGAGAAACAGTGTATGTTTTGTTGCCGATGACCAAGACAATAATGCATATTTAAGTGGTACAGAATCCCTGGCAAATATAATAAAAACAAAAGCTCCTGTAATAAATATTGATAAAATATACCTGGATGCCTATCCTCAAATTTCAAATTCCGGTGGAGCCCGATACCCTGATGCAAACAATGCGATAAATCAGCGCATTGAACGAGGAACTTTAATAATGAATTATATGGGACACGGAGGTGAATTGGGTTGGGCACATGAAAGAGTTTTGGAAATTTCAGATATTATGAACTGGAAAAATGTTTATAACATGCCATTGTTCTTCACTGCTACCTGCGAATTCAGTCGTTTCGATGATCCTGAAAGAAATTCAGCAGGCGAATTGGTTTTACTTACACCAAATGGAGGTGGTATTGCATTAATGACAACATCAAGAGTTGCTTACCAAGGTTCAAATATGACATTAAACACCAGCTTTTTTAACAGAGTCTTCTCTAAAGTAAATGGTAAATATTCCACTTTAGGTGATTTAATAAGAGATTCAAAAAACGATGGAGGTAATGATCCTTATGTAAGAAATTTTGTTTTACTTGGCGACCCTGCTTTAAAACTATCATACCCTGAATATAATGTAGTAACTACAGAAATAAATGGTATTCCTGTAGGAGTTACTCCTGATACAATTCAGGCAATGTCTACCATTACTATTAAAGGTATAATTACTGATGCAGCAAACAATAAGATTTCAAACTACAATGGTGTTTTATATCCTACTATTTATGACAAACCTCTTATTGTTAATTCATTGGGGAATGACCCTGATAGCAGCCCTATAAATTTTGAACTTCCCAAAGCTATATTATATAAAGGTAAAGAAAGTATTGTAAATGGTGAGTTTATGTTTTCATTTATTGTCCCTAGAGATATTGCCTATAATTATGGTTATGGGAAAATCAGCTATTATGCAAAAAATGACACCAGCGATGCCAATGGATATTACAAAAAAATTATCGTAGGTGGAATTAACAACAATGTTGTTTTTGACGAAAAAGGTCCTGTTATAAAACTTTTTATGAATGACACCAATTTTATAATGGGAGGCATAACTGATGAAAATCCTACATTATTGGCAATAATAAGTGATCCTAATGGAATTAATACTGTTGGAAATGGTATCGGACATGATATAGTAGCTTATCTTGACGGAAATCTGGAAAATCAGATAATATTAAACGATTATTATATTTCAGATTTAAACAGATTTGATAAAGGAAAAGTTTATTATCCTTTATCAAGCTTATCGGATGGCTTACATACTATAAATGTAAAGGCTTGGGATGTATTTAATAATTCAGCAACCGGCTATACAGAATTCATTGTGGCACAATCAGCTCAGATTGCATTAACCAATGTGATGAATTATCCCAATCCATTTTTTGATAATACACATTTCGTTTTTAACCACAATCAACAGGATACAGATTTGGATGTTCAGATTCAGATTTTTGATTTTAATGGAAATTTGATAAAAACAATTAAAAACATCATCAATACCAGTGGATATAAAATTGACCCTATTGAGTGGAATGGAACAACAGATGGCGGAGAAAAAATAGGAAAAGGTCTTTATATATATAGAATTACAGTCACTAATCCATCAGGGAAACAAGCTGAAAAAACTGATAAATTAGTTTTTTTACGCTAAACAATAATTTTTATAATAATTCGTTATCTTTGCACACAAAATTTTACATTAATAATAGTTTATGAAATTATATTCAAAAAAAATATGGCTGGCAATGACTTTAATTGCCTTGTTTATAAATGCTAACGGACAAAGCGCACAGACAAGTCAGTGGTTAGGACAAGAATTATTAAATGGCAACAGAGTTATAACTACAGCAGTCCCTTTTTTAATGATAGCACCTGATGCACGTGCCGGAGCAATGGGAGATGTGGGTGTTGCATCTACACCTGATGCTGCTTCAATGCACTGGAATCCTGCCAAATACGCTTTTATCGAAAAGGACATGGGTGTTTCTGTGTCTTATAGCCCATGGTTGAGGGAATTAGTAAATGATATTAACCTAGCTTACCTTTCCGGTTATAAAAGAATTGACAAAATGAGTACAATTGGAGCTTCTTTACTTTATTTTTCATTAGGTGATATTACATTTACTGATGCTATCGGAAATTCATTAGGCAATTTCAGACCCAGTGAATTTGCTATAGATGTAACTTATTCCCGTAAATTATCTGATGTTTTCTCAGGTGCTATTGCAGCAAGATATATCAATTCAAATCTTACTCAAGGACAGACTGTTGGTGGACAAGAATCACATGCGGGTCAATCAGTTGCAGCTGATGTTGCTTTTTATTATCAAAAACCTGTAAGATTTAATAGAAACTTAAAAGGAACAATGGCTTTTGGAGCCAATATTTCTAATCTTGGAGCTAAAATATCATATACAGAAACTACTGAAAGAGATTTTATTCCAACCAATTTACGTTTAGGGGGCTGTTTAACATTAAATATTGACGATTTTAATAAATTTTCAATAATGGCTGATTTCAATAAACTTTTAGTACCTACCCCTCCTATTTATTTACCAAATAGCACAGGAAACGGAGATAGTATAATTAACGACGTAAGACAAATAGCTGCGGGTAAAGATCCAAATGTAGGAATTGTAACCGGTTTATTCCAGTCATTTGGCGATGCTCCGGATGGATTTAAGGAAGAATTAAAAGAAATAACTTATTCAATTGGTGCAGAGTACTGGTATGATAATCAATTTGCAGTTCGTGGAGGATATTTCCACGAGAGTATGTCAAAAGGTAACAGACAATACTTTACATTGGGCGCAGGTTTGCGTTACAATGTTTTTGGATTGGATTTTGCTTATTTAATACCAACAGAACAACGTAATCCATTAGGAAACACATTAAGATTTACACTTACATTTGATTTTGATGCTTTTAGAGATCAGAACAAAGGCGTAAAATAAGATGAAGATCAGGATAGGTTTTGGTTTCGATGTACACCAATTGCAGGAAGGGAAACCTTTTTACCTTGGAGGCATCGAAATCCCTCATTTTAAAGGAAGTGTAGGACATTCAGATGCAGATGTTTTAATTCATGCTATCTGCGATGCCCTTTTGGGAGCTGCTAATTTGAGAGATATTGGATATCATTTTTCGGACAAATCTACTGAGTTTAAAGGTATCGATAGCAAAATACTGTTGAAAAGAACTGTTGATATTATTAGAACCAAAAACTATTCGATTTCCAATATAGATTGTACAATCTGCCTACAACAACCTAAAATTTCAGGCTTTATTCCTGAAATGCAAAACATTCTTGCCAGCGTAATGAATATTGAAACGGATGACATCTCAATAAAAGCCACAACAACTGAAAAACTTGGTTTTGAAGGAAGAGAAGAAGGTGTTTCTGCTTATGCTGTTGCATTAATTCAAAAAGCATAATTTATGATAAAAATTGATAATTTACTTATTCAAAAAGTATCAGAAGAAGCACAGATAAGTATTCGTCAACGAAAAAATTACAATTTCCATAAATCAGATGAGGATAATTTTCAAAGATTAATGAATGCAATTGAACCCTTTTCCTATATCCAGCCTCACAAGCATGAAAATCCCGATAAACGTGAAGTTTTTTTTGTCTTACGAGGGAAATTGCTTGTAGTTGAATTTGATGAAAAAGGTGAAATTACAGACCATATTATTCTAGATGCCTTAACTGGAAATATTGCTGTTGAAATTCCCGAAAAAACCTGGCATACGATAATTTCATTAGAAAAATCATCAGTAGCTTACGAATGCAAAGATGGTCCATATAATCCAATTGATGACAAAAATTTCGCTTCCTGGGCGCCTAAAGAAGGAGCCGAAAATTGCAGGGAATTTATTGATAATATCCTTCATAAGTTAAACCTTAAAATCTCAGGTTTTTAATTTAATTTTGCAAATATTTTAAAAATCGGGCTAAAAAGGACTTTAATTCGTTCAAAAAAACTTTATATACTTTTAATCTTATTATATGGCTGTTCAGAAACCATCTATACCCAGAGGAATGCGTGATTTTGGTGCAAACGAAATGATACGTAGAAATTATATTTTTGATACTATACGTACAGTCTTCCAATTATTTGGCTACCAGCCAATAGAAACTCCAAGTATGGAAAATCTTTCAACTTTAATGGGAAAATATGGAGAAGAAGGCGATAAATTACTTTTCAAAGTTCTGAATTCTGGCAATTTTATTGAAAAAGCAAATGAAGAAAGTATTCAGGATTATAAAAAACTTACAACTATAATTTCAGAAAAAGGATTGCGTTACGATTTAACAGTTCCTTTTGCCAGATACGTTGTAATGCATCGCAACGAACTTTGTTTTCCATTCAAACGTTATCAGATTCAACCGGTCTGGAGAGCTGATAAACCGCAAAAGGGACGCTACCGTGAATTTTATCAGTGTGACGTAGATGTTATCGGCAGTAATTCACTTTTAAATGAAGCTGAACTTGTAAAAGTTTCTGATACTATTTTTTCAAAACTAGGATTAAATGTGGTTATTAAAATTAATAACCGGAAAATTCTAGCTGGAATTGCCGAAATTGTAGGTTTTCCTGACAAAATAATTGACATCACCGTTGCAATAGATAAATTGGATAAGATAGGAATTGATAAAGTTAATACTGAATTATTAGAAAAAGGATTATCTTCCATTGCAGTTGAACAACTTCAACCTATTTTAAAGATGGAAGGAAATAATCAGGATAAAGTTAATATTATAAGTCAATTGTTGAAAAATTCAGAAACAGGAATGAAAGGAATTTCAGAAATCCAAACACTTTTTGAATTACTGAAGATTCAGAATATAAAAGCTGAATATGAAATTGATTTAACATTGGCACGTGGATTAAATTATTATACAGGAGCAATTTTCGAGATAAAGGCAAAAGATGCTCAAATGGGCAGTATCAGTGGTGGAGGTCGTTATGATGACTTAACAGGAATATTTGGAATGCCGGATATGTCAGGTGTTGGAATTTCTTTTGGTGCCGACAGAATTTATGATGTTTTGATGGAATTAAATCTTTTTCCAACAGCAGTTGAAACTGCTACTAAAATAATGTTTGTGAATTTCGGTGAAGCTGAAACTAATTACTGTATTGAGATAGCATCTAAACTTAGGGAAAATGGAATTTCTACGGAGATTTTTCCTGATGCTACAAAAATTAAGAAACAGTTTTCTTATGCAGATACAATGAAAATCCCTTATGTAATTATTGTTGGTGAAGAAGAAATGAGAAACAAAACCATTAAAATGAAAGACATGAATTCAGGAAATGAAATCACTCTCCTTACAGATGAATTGGTAAATTATTTTATATAATTGCATTTTTTATCTGTTTAAACTCAAAATATCTTGAAATTATCACAGAAAATTTATTGATTTAAGCTCTATGATATAAAGAATCTAATTTATTTTTTTAATTATTTATTCTAAGAACAAGACAATAAGATATTTAAGGCGATTGAATTTTTTAAATAAAAAAACTATTTATTTTTTTGTAAAATCAAATGTTTTTGTATCTTTGCAATCCGTTTCACAAGAAATGAAAACAGTGAAGGCAATCTAAACTGTAGAGAAAGTTCTCTCAAAATAGATACCCATTGGAGAGATGGGTGAGTGGCTGAAACCAACAGTTTGCTAAACTGTCGTACTGGGTAACTGGTACCGGGGGTTCGAATCCCCCTCTCTCCGCAAAGTTCTTTAATTATCGGGGTGTAGCGTAGCCCGGCTATCGCGCCTGCTTTGGGAGCAGGAGGTCGCAGGTTCGAATCCTGCCACCCCGACAAAAGTTGTCTAGTGCATATCGCGTCCCGATTAAGTATCGGGAAGGTCGCAGAAAAATTAAAAAACACTGCCACCCCAACTACAAAATATAAAAATTGGAACTTTAAGTTCCTTTTTTTTTACATAAAATGGCCCCGTAGCTCAGTTGGATAGAGCAACAGCCTTCTAAGCTGTGGGCCACTGGTTCGAATCCAGTCGGGGTCACTTAAAAAAGGTTTACAATATGTGAACCTTTTTTTTGTTCTAATTTGTAAATATATATACCTATTTACTCCCCCAACATTTCAGGTCTTCTTTCTCTTGTCCGTAATACAGATTGTTCATGTTTCCATTGATTGATGAGTTTTTCATTGCCACTCAGGAGGATATCGGGTACTTTCCATCCATTGAATTCGGCAGGACGGGTATATACAGGCGGTGAAACCAAATCATCCTGAAAAGAATCGGACAAGGCTGAAGTTTCATCATTCAATACTCCCGGAATTAAACGAACAACAGCATCCGTGATTACAGCTGCGGCAAGTTCTCCTCCTGATAATACATAATTGCCGACAGATATTTCAGATGTGATATAATGTTCTCTGATTCTTTCGTCTATGCCCTTATAGTGTCCACATAAAATAATGATATTCTTCAGCATTGAAATGTTATTGGCAAGCTTCTGGTTCAATAATACTCCATCGGGACTCGTATAAATAACCTCATCATATTCACGTTCTGATTTTAATTTCTCAATACAAAGTGCCACAGGTTCTATCATCATTACCATACCTGCGCCACCGGCAAAAGGAGCATCATCGATGTTGTTGTGTTTATTGGTGGAATAATCGCGCAACTGATGCAGATGGATTTCCACATGCCCTTTCTGTTGTGCCCTTTTAACAATAGAATGATTAAAAGGACCGTCAAACATTTCAGGAAATATAGTGATGATATCTATGCGCATTGGATTTGATGATTGGTTAATTGGTTAATTTGAAAATTTGAAGATCAATTGGCTAAACCCGTCGGGTTAATATATTGTACATAAACTTAATATATCCATGACATTAAATTAATTAACCCGATGGGTTTCCAAGAAATTAGCTGAGTACAAAATTAGTTAAAATTGGTGATTTTGACTCATCGCTACGGGTTTTTAATGATTATTTATCAAATTTCCCTATAAAGAAATTCTCCCTTTGATCCATCAGTAAATAGTTTATCATTTTCGAATGCAATTTTTCCTTTGCAAATAACCGTTTCGGGCATTCCTTTCAGCTGAAATCCTTCATAGATATTGCTGTCGCAATGCTGAAACTGGTTTTCAAGACTTATCAGCTTTTCTTTATCCGGGTTCCAGATAACAATATCTGCATCTTTACCAACAGCAATACTTCCTTTGGTATTGGAAATTCCAAATATTTCAGCAGCATTGAATGAAGTAATTGCAACCCACTGCTTAAGGCTGATTTTACCGCTTAAGACGCCATAGGTAAACAATAATGAGGTTCTGTATTCTATACTTCCGGCACCATTAGGAATTCTGATAAAATTATGTTTGCCGGCATCCTTTTGTCCAATCAGATTAAACGGACAATGGTCTGTGGCAACAGTATCAATATGATTTTCAGTTAGATTTTGCCAGAGGACTACATTGTCTTTTTCGGAACGCAAAGGCGGACTCATCACATACTTAGCCGTTTCAAAATCATCATTATCATAAACTTTTTCATTTAAAAGCAGGTAATGAGGGCAGGTTTCCACAAATATATTTTTATTATGGTACTGATGTATAATCTCTATTGATTTTGCAGCAGAAATGTGAACCAGATAAACGTTACATTCTGTTGCAGCCGCCATTTGCAATACTTTCTCAACAGCTTCGGCTTCTACATTATCAGGTCTTGAAATTGCATGAAAACGAACACTCGTTTTCCTTTGCCTGAAAAGTTGCATTTGATTGGCAGTAACTTTATCCCCGTTTTCACAATGAACCATCACTGTTGCTTTGAATCTGGCTAATACTTTCATCACTTCATACAACTCATCGTAAGAAATGCCGATACTTCCCTTGTAAGCCAGATAGGTTTTAAAGGAAGTAATTCCTTCGTGATGTATACAATATTCGATTTCAGCAGCCAGAGAAGAATCCCACCAGCATATACCCACATGTAGAGCATAATCAATACAAGATGTAGCAGCAACGTCTTTTCTTTCGTGCAATGCTTTTATCAACGATTCTCCACGAGAAGGTGTTACAAAATCAATAATGGTAGTTGTACCTCCTGCTAATGCAGCACGACTTCCAGTATAAAAATCATCGCTTGAATTTCCGGCAGGAGTAGGTAAATCGAGATGCACATGAGGATCTATGCCACCGGGAATAACATATTTGCCAGTTGCATCTATTACTTTTACAGACGAATTCTGCAAAACAATATTTTTATCAATTCGGATAATTTTATGGTCTTCCAACAAAACATCTGCTTCAAAAGTATCATTGGCATTAAAGATAGTCCCATTTTTTATCAGTAATAAAGCCATCGTTTAGTAATTAAGTTATTGGTTAATGGTGAATGTTTATTAAGTTATTGCTTCATTGCAATTTAAAGGTTTACTTAATATTGAATATTTTAGCTTTAAAATTTTGATGAATTATAAAAATTCGGTTTACAATCTAACAACCAAATAAACAACAACTTAATAACCACATCAAATTATCTTACGTCCACTTTCAACAAAAACTCATCTCCAATATATGCCTTTAATTGATCATTTATTTTAACCGGTCCTACACCGGCTGGAGTTCCTGTAAAAATCAAATCACCAATTTTAAGAGTAATAAATTGTGACACATAAGCAATAATGGTATCAATATTAAAAATCATATCTTTTGAATTTCCTTTTTGAACGGTTTTTCCATTTATATCCAAATGAAAATCAATATTTTGAATATCAGTAAAAATATTTTTGTCCACAAATTTTCCTAAAGGTGCTGCATTGTCAAATGCTTTACAAATTTCCCAGGGTAATCCTTTTTGTTTACACTTTTCCTGAAGATCTCGAGCTGTAAAGTCGATACCTATCCCAATCTCATCATAATATGTGTGAGCAAATCTGGACTGAATATGTTTTCCAACTTTGTTTATTTTAACAACCAATTCAGTTTCATATTGAATATCTTTAGAGAATTCCGGATAAAAGAATGCCTGATTCTTTGGCAACAGGCAAGTATCGGGTTTCAAAAAGAAAACAGGTTCGCTTGGTAACGGACTATTGAGTTCTCGGGCATGTTCCGCATAATTGCGGCCTATACAAATTATCTTCATTTTCTTATTTTTAGTTAATATAGCAATCGTTTTATTTGAAAAAAAACTATTACAGAATAAAACTAATTAGCTTACGAATTTATGTTAACAGCATTATTATTAAAACCTCTTAATTTGATGGCAGTAATTACTTTTTTCGTCATTAAAGGAAATTGGCTTTTCATCATCCAATCATAATAAGAAGGTTCAGCTTTAAATACGGCTTCAACAGACTTTCCTTTATTTTTACCAAAATTAAAGATTTCAACATTCTTGTCATCAAAGATAATATGACCAGCAAGGTCTGCATTTTTATTGTGATAGGAAAAATCGTGCAAAGCTTTTACATCATTAACAACAGGGATAAAAACTTTCCCATTGAAATCTTTATATTCGGCATTTTCGTATTTATCAAGCTGTGCTTTAAGTATTTTGTAAGTTGCAATTGTATCAGCTTCTGCACTATGAGCATTTTCGAGACTATCGTTACAATAAAACTTATAAGCTGCAGATAAATTCCGGGGTTCCATTTTATGAAAAATATTCATTACATCTACAAAACGGCGATTTTTTAAATCAAAATCAACATCAGCTCTTAAAAATTCTTCGACAAGTAGCGGAATATCAAATTTATTGGAATTAAACCCTGCTAAATCACAATTATGCAGGAACTGATTCAATTCATTGGCAACTTGAATAAATGTAGGTTTATCTTTTACATCTTCATTGGTTATATGGTGAATGGCAGTTGCTTCAGCCGGAATCGGGATAGTTGGATTTATCAGCATTGTTTTCATATCAGTAGTTCCATTGACATTGGCTCTTATAATACAAATCTCTACAATTCTATCAGTTCCAACATTAACTCCGGTAGTTTCCAGATCAAAAATTGCCAATGGGCGACTTAGTTTTAATTCCATTTATTATTATTTTTCTGTTAGTAAAATATCTTTTATTATCTCTTTTTCTGAATTTTCTCTGTCCTGTAATAAAACTTCAAATTCAAAATCATTAAGATTTTTCCCCTCAAATTTGAACAAATATTCACCGGGAGGCAAAATTACAACATATTTGCCTGAATTTTTATTAGGTGTATATTTACCTTTATTCGTATTTGTTTTTTTATCAATGACTACAATTTTTACATTCCCTGAAATAATTGAGGTTTCATTAGTTTTCATTTCAGTATTTGTAGTATCTCCTATATTGATTTTGCCAGTAATAACTGTATAAGCAGGAGGAATTTCATTAAAAACAAGTCTGTATATATCTGAACTACCTGTTCCATCTTTCCTGTTTGCATCCATATATGCATATCTGCCCGATTGAGTGAAAGAAATTGTTCTTTCGTCATCTGCAGTATTTATAGGGAATCCTATATTTTCAGGTTTAGAAAATGTATAGGTATCTTTATCCCATTTTGCTTTGAATATATCGTATCCACCCATACTGTTGTGGCCTACTGAACAAAAATACAGGGTTTCACCATCAGGTGCTATATATGGATAATTTTCATCATATAAAGTGTTAACATTTGAACCTAAATTGATTGCTTCCGACCAATCACCTGAAGGTAATTTTCTGGAATAATATAAGTCTTTCGAACCTTCTCCACCTTCTCTGTTACTGGCAAAAAACATTGTTTGCTTATCAGGAGACAAACATGCTGCTGATTCCTCTTTTTCTGAGTTTATAACCTGACTTGCATTCATGGGTCGAAGAAAACTTTTCCCTTTCAGATCAGAAATTAGTATATCTCCCATTAATTTTTCATGTTCATAATGAATCATCATGGTATTGCCATCAGCAGTTAAACCAGTGCAATCCTCCGAAAGTGGTGAATTTATAATAGTTGCTAATCGTTTAGGTTTTCCCCATTTATTAATAAAATTAGAAGAAAAAATATCAGCGGTATTAAAACCATCAATATCAATTATATTTCCTGTATTTGCGGTTCTTTTGGAAGTAAAAACCAAAAAGTTTTCATCTGAAGATATATAAGGATAATAATCAGGAGCAATGCTATTTATCTCTGAACCTAAATTTTCAAAAATGACATTTACAGGTTTTATAACAAGTTCTTTTGCATTTTCGCACATCTCAATCTGACGTTTAGCAGGAATGTAGTTTTTGTCTTTGTTTTCAGCTAATGTAATAAATTTATTATAGTACTTTATCGCAGCCTCAAAGTTGTTCATTTTTTGATTTATCAAAGCTAAATCATACCAGGCATTAGGATCACATTTAGACTGCTTGGTAATATTTTCGAGCAAACGTAGTGTTTTATCTTTTTCGATATTTAAACTAAGATAACATAAAGCTAAATTTTGTTTGAATTCTAAATTATTAGTATCTGCTTTTAACAAAATTAAATATTCATCTATTGCTTTTTTATAATTTCTGTTTATGAATAATTCGTTGGCAAAGGATTTATCTGCTTCTTTAGATTTGGGTTTTTGAGCATAACTCATGAAGGTAAAAATACAAATGAATATGAAAATAAAAAATCTTTTAAACATAAAAAGCTGTTTAGTTGTTTATTATCTTAAAAAAGTAAAATCTGATACAATTAACAAAATTAAACAAATTACTGAAGTTTAAATATAAAATCTTATTTAAATAATCCTATTGCATGCCATTTTACAAAAAAAAATACTTACTTTGCATTAAATTTAACTTGAGAAAAATGAAGAAATCAATCTTATTTCTATTAATTATAATTGTATCATTTACAGCATATTCACAAAACACCATTTACAAATACCGTATAAGTTTTAAAGATAAATCAAATTCACCTTTTACAATTACAAACCCAATTGCATATCTATCACAAAAAGCAATTACCCGCCGTAACAATCAGGGGATTCCAATAAATTTGCTTGACATTCCGGTTAATCAATGGTATATTGATAGTGTATTAAATTGTGGTGCTACAATCATTAATAAATCAAGATGGTTTAACTCAATTATTATCAGCCTTAGCGATACCAATATTTTACAACAAATTAATAATCTAAGTTTTGTTAAGGAATGCAAACTTGTAATTGCCGTTAGTAATAAAAAGAAAAAAAACAAACTGGCAGATGAACATATTGCGCCATCTAATATTTATTTCAAACCTCAATATTATCAGAATTTTTATACAGTAAATGAAAAGCATGTTGTAGATGAAAAAGAAGCTTTTGTTACAAAAAATATTGATTATGGACAGGCCTTTTTACAAATAAATATGTTGCACGGTAATTTCCTGCATAATCAGGGTTATATGGGACAAGGTATGACAATTGCAGTGCTGGATGCCGGATTCTGGAATGTAGATGTTATCAGTGCCTTTGACAGTTTATGGATAAATGGTCAGATATTAGGCACAAAAGATTTTGTAAATCCCGGCAACAATGTTTTTAATGAAGCAACACATGGGATGATGGTTTTATCAACTATGGGTGCAAATATTCCCGGGCAGATTATAGGAACTGCCCCTAAAGCAAATTATTGGCTTATTCGTACAGAAGATGCACTTTCCGAAAATCTTATCGAAGAAGATAACTGGACTAGTGGAGCAGAATTTGCTGATAGTATTGGAGCAGATGTTATCAATTCTTCATTGGGTTATACAAATTTTGATGATCCAACAATGAGTCATACATATTCAGAACTTGACGGAAAAACAGCCAGAGCGAGCAAAGCTGCAACTATTGCAGCCCGTAAAGGTATACTTGTAGTTAACAGTGTTGGTAATTCCGGATCAAGCTCCTGGAAATATATCGGAGTCCCTTCTGACGCGGATAGTATTATTTCTGTAGGTGCAGTGGATGCAAATATGGATTATGCATCTTTTAGCTCTGTAGGTCCGTCTTTTGACGGCAGAGTAAAACCAACTGTTGCAGCATTAGGGCAAGGTGCTGTTTTTGCAACTTCAGGTGGTGTAAGTTCCGGAAATGGAACTTCATTTTCTTCCCCAATAATGTGTGGAATGGCAGCATGTTTGTGGCAGGCTTTCCCTCAAAAAAACAATCAGTCTATTATTGAAGCAATTAAACAAAGCGGAAGTCAATATTATACTCCTGATAGTTTGTTAGGATATGGAATCCCAAATTTTCAAATAGCCAGTATATTACTTACAGGTAATTACATTCATAACATCGACAGTGATTACTCTTTTAACGTATTTCCCAATCCTTTCGACGACATTTTATATGTTGCTTACAATTCTGCCGATACTCAAAGAGTTCAAATTGAAATATTTAATTTATCAGGTGAAAAGATATTCTCGATTAATGATATCCCGCGTCATCAAGGTTACAACTCTATTACTCTCAACAATCTTTTCGTTTTAAAAAGTGGAATTTATATTATTAGAATTACTTCAGGAAATAAGACATCTACACAGAAAGTACTAAAGAAATAATTATGATTAAAAAATCTTACTTTTAAATTAAACTTTTTGTCGGCATTTCAATCTAAACCTTTTAAAATTTAGAAGTGAAGAATTATTCTCTTAAAATTATTATATTTATTCTATTCAATGCATTATACTTCAAAGGGTATAATCAAAACACTAACATTTCATCATTTACTTTTAAATCAAATTATAAAAGCGTTTTTAATTCAGAATTAATTGACACTATTGGTAAATATGGATCCAATGAATTTGGATTTGGATTAACTATTCCTGTGTATACTCATTTTTTTAAAACCAAAGAAGATAAATCCGGCTTTTATGATATTAGTATTCAAAGTAACAATGGAATTATTTCTCAGAATATTGAATTTATAAACAAAACCAATACCCTGCTAAATCTGAATATTGGAATGAAAGCCTTGTATTTTAATGCACGTAAAAATATATGGCTTTCAAAACTAAGTCTCAATTTTTTTGAAGATCAATACAGTATATCAGAACCTCACCCAAGATTCTCAGGTTTATTATTATTTAACCGGATTGTAAATCCAGATTTTGCATTTCATTTAGGATTGACATATCATTATTCTTTTGGGATTGCAGCTATTTTGCCAGTTGCAGGTTTAAAATACGACTTTGCAAATAGATGGAAATTTTTATTATCACTCCCCTTTTATGGTAGTATTCAATATAAAGTTAATGAAAAAATTCAACTAATCTTAAATACTCACCCGGCAGGAGCAATCAGTTATTATTCAAATAATACAGCAATATTTACTCAAGCACCGTTAACTTTATTATTCAGAAAAAGAGCCAATACATTCGCAATGAATATTTTATACAAAATCTATCCAAATCTATCAATAAAAGGAAGTATAGGAAGAGAAGCAAACCGGAAAATATATTTTTCCGATTTAAAATCAACAATAAATAAAGCACCTACAAATTATTTTTCATCCGGTATCAATTCTGTCTTCTTTATTAACTTTGAATTAATTTTCAAATTAGGGAAACATTTAAATACATCCAAAGTAAATGATGACCTACTAGAATATCTTGAAGATAGCTTTTAATTTTATAAATGTATAAAAGATAATTTGCACAAATGTTTGTCAGTTAAAACTAAAGTGCTATAAGCTATAACCTAATAGCTAACAATGGAAGATTTGTTTCAAAGAAATACTTGATTTGATTATTATAACCAAATAATCGCTGAAAAATATTTGTTTTATGAGACAAAAATACTATTAAATCTATTGAATTTGATTTAATAAATTCATCAATTTCATCTTGTTTATCATTGCTTTCAAGAATATCACAATAGAATTTGCCTTCATCCCTCTCTTTTGTATATATTAATTTCAATTCTTCCATACTTTTGTATGCTTTAAAATATTCTGATTTTTCAACTATATGAACGCTAAATATATTTACATCGAAATTTTCAAGCAAATTATAAGTTTTCCTGATCAATAAATCATCAGAAACATGAAGATCCGTTGCGTACATTATGTTTTTAATGCCAGTAAACCCTTCTATTTCAGGCACTGCTAATACAGGAAATCTCAATTCATTTATAATATTACTTGCCGTATTTCCAAAAATATTCAAAGTCCTACCCTTCCCTTTGGTTCCAATAATGACTAAAGAAGGATGGTAATCTTCACAAAAATTAATAAGATCCGTCTCAAAATCATTTTTTGTAAGTATGGTATTTATAGGAAGTTCGGGAAAATCAGCTGCCTGAAGTTTTAATAACATATCTTTTTTCAAATTGAACATTTGAATTTTAGCATTCTCCTCTATTTCCATGTAAAATTCAGGATTTAGATAAGGATTTACACCATAAGTATCAGGTATGCTTGATGTAGAAGATATAATATTATCAATAAAAGTATGAAATAAATAAATTTCAGCTTTATTTATTTTTGCAATTTCCAATGCATAACTACATGTAATATTAGTATGCTCAGAAAAATCGATAGCAACAACCAGCTTTTTCATAATAATTAATTTAAAATTGTTTAAAGAATAATTTATAATTAAACAAACGAAATAAACTAATATCCAATAAGCAATGGCTCATTAACTATGAATCTATTTCAAATCTTTCATATAATCATTCAAATCTTTTATTGAAGATTCGAAATCAAAAACATCATTAATCTGATAATAATTTCCTTTATCATAAACATATCCATAAGCAAACTTTGCTAAATCAAGTTTGGTAGTTTCAAAGTCAAATAATTTTACTATTCCTTTTATTTGATTAGTTGTTAAACAATTATTGCTAATAACTTGCTTTGCAATAATCATTTTAGAATCTTCAAATGATTTTGAAGCTATTGAAGATTTAACACTTGCGTAATTTTCAAAACTCATTGGATAATTACACCCGAAAGGACCATTATAACCTGGAACAGCATTTGTTATCTGTTGCTGATTATTATTTTGATTATGCTGGTTGTGTTTATTCCCATGATTGTCAGTGTTTTTCTTCCTATGCTCATCTTTATTATCATAATCATCTACGTATTTATTTCCATGATTATCAGCATATTTATTTTCATTTTTATGATTATCATTTTGTTTCTTCTTTTGTATATTGGTAGTTTGAGTAGAAGTATTAGTATTAGTATTCATTTTAATTTTGGTATTCATACTGAATGATTCATCGTTAACAGGATCTGAAATTTTTACATCAATATTAGCATTAGAAGAAATATGCTGATCATCAGCATCCTTTAAATCATGATGATTTGAATTGTTCTTTGTTCTTTTCTCAGATTGAGATTCTGAAGTGGAAAGTTGATTATTATTATCAGAATTATTTATTGCAGTTTTTGTTAATGAACTTTCGTTTATCCAACGAATCATATATTTGTTTTTATCATTTTTTTTAATAACATAGGTAGTTTCAAAGCCTTGTTTTGTTGTAACTGATTTGTCCAGTTGACCTAATTTTGTATTTTTGAAAATAATTTTACATTTATAAATTGGAGCTGTTAAATCTTTGATTTTTACATTAGATCGAGCATCAACATTTTGTTTTATTCCATTTAAAACAACATGAAAATTTTCACCTTGTTCACTATAAAATATTAAATCAGATTTTTGACCAAAAGAGAACAAAAAATAAAAAAATGAAACCGTAAGTACAATAGATTTTTTAATCATAATTTTTGTAATTAAATGTTATTAAATATACATCAAAGATAGTAATTTTTAATCAATAAATATAAATTAAGTTTAAAATTTCTATCACATTTTCAAGTATAATATTCTATTATAAAAAAGACAAATACAGGTAAATCATTAAATATTTATAAATTAAGCTATTTGTTGAAAGTTATTTTATAAATTTGCAATTGTTAAAAATATACAGACACTAAATATAAATTATTAAAGATGAGCAATTTCATTGGAATCAGGCATGAGGATAAATATTTGATGGAGCGGAGAGCACCATTAACACCAAAACATGTAAAACGATTAATAGAGCATCAAAAACTTGATTTTATTGTTCAAACTTCTCAAAAAAGAATTTTTTCTGATCAGGAATATATTGATGCTGGTGCATTGGTAGAGAATGATTTAAAAAAATGCAACGTAATTTTAGGTGTAAAAGAAATGCCAATTGATTTCTTTGAAGCTAATAAAACTTATGTTTTTTTCTCACATGTTATAAAAGGACAATCGTATAATATTCCTATGCTTAAACGCATGATGGAACTTGGCTGTAATTTAATTGATTATGAACGCATTGTAGATGAACAAAACAAAAGACTGATTTTTTTTGGGAAATATGCAGGATTGGCTGGTATGATTAATTCTTTCTGGTCCTTAGGATTACGATTAAAACATCTGGGTTTTGACACTCCTTTTTTACAATTGAAACAAGCACATCATTATAATTCTTTAAGAGATGCTAAAGATGCTATAAGTCAGATTGGTCAGGAAATTGCAGAAAAAGGATTACCAAAAGAAATACAACCGCTAGTAATTGGATTTACAGGATACGGAAATGTTTCGATGGGAGCTCAGGAAATCTGCGGTTTATTGCCAGTAAAAGAAATTTCAACAGAAAAATTACTGGAACTGAAAAACCGAAAAGAATTACCTGATAATATCATTTTTAAGGTTGTTTTTAAAGAGAAACATATCTCACAGCATATTAATAAAAACATTGAATTCGATTTATATGATTATTATCGCAACCCTCAGAACTATGAGAGTAAATTTGAACAATACATTCCACATCTCACTGTTTTGATGAACTGTATGTATTGGGATTCCCGTTATCCGAGAATTGTGACTAAAGATTTTCTAAAACAAATATATAAAAATGGAAATCCAAAGCTAACTGTAATCGGTGATATTACCTGTGATCCTGATGGTTCTGTCGAATGTACGCATAAAGGAACGAAAATTGAAGATCCAATTTTCGTTTTCAATCCATTAACAAATAAATACACTATGGGATATAAAGGTGATGGCATACTCGATATGGCTGTTGACATATTACCAAGCGAACTACCCCGTGATTCATCAGATGGATTTGCTGATGCTTTATCAAATTTTATAAAACCTATTGTCTTTGCTGATTATGATTTACCTTTTGAAGATCTGGATTTACCAAAATCATTAAAAAAAGCATTAATACTGCATAAAGGAAAATTCACGCATGAGTATGAGTATATGAATGAATATTTATAGAAGAATAGTTATTAAATTATATCTTTGTAAAAATGCAACAATCAATGAACTGGATTTTTTAAATTATGATGAAATTTAAAAAAAATATATTATTACTCTTAATGTTTTTCTCAACTATCTGTGGTTTTGCACAAAAGCTAGATTCTGTTGCTTTAGCTCGCAACAAAACAACTTATTTTTATGATAAAGCCAATTCATTTGAATTACCTGAATTCATTATAATTGATACAAATATTAAAGGATTCGAACAATACAATTCATCTTTTAACCGTAAACATTTTTCAGAATGGAGTGGAAATATTGGCAGACCTGGTAAATCAATGATTTATGAGCCAATACACAATACAGGCATGAATTTTGGAGTGAATATTTTTGATGATCTGATGTTTACTAATTATTCACAAGCATATTTTCAGGTCAGAAAGCCATATACTTCTATATATTATGTATCGGGACCTGAAAAAGAGGATATTTTACAGATTGTTCATAGCCAAAACATCACAAATACACTAAATGCCGGAATAAATTTCAGGGTTATGGATTCCTGGGGAACCTATCAATGGCAAGCTTGCGATAATCGCCAACTTATACTTAATACCAATTACTCCTCTCCGCTTGGAAAATATCGTGCTATGGCTGCATATTACCATAACAGTATTGAAATTCAGGAGAATGGAGGAATAAGCTCTGACTCAATTTTTGAAAATCAAATCTCAAGTCAAACATTATCAGTGCCTGTTAATCTACAATCAGCTAACAATCAATGGAAAGAAACTGGTATTTTTATTAAACAGTTTTATAATTTCAAAAGAATAAAAAGCGATAGCATTATACGTAAGACTTTTAACCCCGGAACAATTTCTCATTCGTTTCAGTATACAACTCAAAAACAAACGTATACAGATAATAACAGAGATAGTAAATATTATTCAAATATATATTTTGACTCTATTTCTACCCATGATTCAATCTATTTCCGTTCTTTCGAAAATAATTTTGCCTGGACTAATGGTATAAGTGAAAATCCTCTTTCGCCGGATGCATTCAATCTTGTATTCGGAATAAAACAAAAATATATTGATATTAAAGATACGTTAAAAAACTTCTCATTTAATCAGTTTACACCATATGCAGCTGTTTCTGTTTTTGCTTTTGGTAAATTTCATTTAAATCTGAACGGAGAATATGTTATTGGTAAATACAATGGTGGTGATTTTAGTTTAAAAGCAGTTGCTAAATTTGATTTTATAAAGAACATTCCCGGAAAAAGAACATTAACTGCAGGGATATATTATACAAAAAAAGAAGCAGACTGGATTTATTCATGGTATTATTCAAACTACTTCAAATGGAACAATGATTTTGATAAGCAAGATATACTAACATCATTTATAGCTTATCAAACGGGTAGTTTTAAAACTTCTGTCACTTTGCACCAGATTAACAACTATGTATACCTTAATGACAATGCTTTACCCGACTGGCATGATAAAATGATACATGTTTTATCTGTAAAACTCAGTAAAGATATCAAATGGGGAATATTACAAATTGATAATGATTTCGTCTATCAATATACTGCAGATAAAAGTTTAATTAAAATTCCTAATTTTTCCGCTATGCAATCGTGGTATTTAAATTTACATTTATTTAAAAAATATCTTTATTTACAGCCAGGATTTAGCTTTTTCTACAATACTTCCTATTTTGCTGATAATTATATGCCAGCTCTGCGGATGTTCTATACTCAGAATAATAAAATGATCGGCGATTATTTATACTCAGATGTTTTTATAAATATGCAAATTAAACGTGCTAACATATTTTTAAAATACCAACATATTAATAGTGGTTGGAAAGATTTTAAATTTTATTTGATTCCTCATTATCCACAACAATCATCTGCATTAAAACTGGGAATTATCTGGAGATTTTATGATTAATTTTTCAACTTTAAAATCTTAGAAACAACTCATATTAAAATAACTATACCCTAAATTTCTATTATTTAATTTAATATGCAGATTAATATGTAGCAGCACAATTTTCTATTATACAAGGAATTACACCATCTTCATGAACTACATCATACTTTTCATTCAATAATCTAAATTACAACTCATTTATGTGTTACTATTAGATTTGAAATCTCCAATCATTTAAATTTTCAATACAGCTAACAAAACAAATTTGTTAAAAACAAAAACAATATTATTATTGTTGTATTTTTGTATGCTATATTTCATAATTACTAATTTAATAATACTTTTAAGGATGAAAAGAAATATATATTTTATAATCGCTGTACAATTGATAATCAGTATATTTTCACAAAACATATATTCACAAGTTACTACAAATGGTGGTTCCGGACTAGCCAGCACTTACACATCTCTGGCCAATGCTATTTCTGCATTAAATGCAGCAACAATAACCAGCCCTGTAGTTATTACTTTAGCAGCCAATGAAACGGCACCTGCCGGAGGCTTTTCCATTACACAAACCGGTGGTACTGCTATAAATACAATTATTATTCAAGGCAGTAGCAGTATTATTACTGCATTCTCACCACAAACTTCAGGAAGTCTGAATGATGCTATTTTCAAAATAATAGGTGGTGATTATATTACTATTCAAGGTTTTGTCATGAAAGAAAATACAGCGAACAATACAATTGCTGTTGCTGCTAATAATATGACAGAATGGGGAGTGGCTTTATTGTATGCTTCTTTGACAAATGGTTCAAAGAATAATATTATACAGAACAACACGATATCTTTAAACCGAAGTTATTTTAATTCGTTTGGAATATACAGCAACACAAGACATAATGCTACTGCTGTTACTACTTTAGCTGAAGTCACTAACTCAGGTGGTTCAAATAGTTTTAATAAAATTTATGGAAATTCAATAAGTAATGTAAATTTTGGTGTTGTATTTATTGGAGCCGGGACAACTATTGCAGCAATTGACAATGGTAATGATATTGGCGGTAACTCTTTATCTACAGGCAATACCATAAGCAACTGGGGTGGCGGGTCTGCATTGTCTGCTTATCTCTCACTAACTGCCAGCAATTATTGTATTTTTTCAAATCAACAAATCAATGATAATATTTCTTTTAACACTATAACAAGTGCTTCAGGTTTAGCTTTACTAACTTCTACTTTTGGAGGTATTTTAAAGAATTATTCAGTGGCACAGCCAACAGGCACTTTCACAAGCAATATTAATAACAATACTGTTACATTAGTTAATGCTCCTAGCTCTGGAGGGATGATTGGAATTAACAATCAAGGTCTTGCTTCATTAATTACTGCTACAGTAAATATAAATAATAATACTGTATTGAATTGCTCAATTAACGGAAGCAATGCAACCTCTGCAGGATTAACAGCTATTACAAATTTATCAGCCTGTGGGATACTTAATATGAATAATAATATTATTCGTGGAAATTCTTCTACAGCAACTACTGGTGGTTTTACAGGAATTTCAAATTCAGGAGCTATTGTAAGTAGTTGTAATATTGACAATAATCAAATCGGAAATGGAAGTGGAAACGCTATTACATTAATTGCACCTACTACTAATCAGGTAGTAGGTATTTTGAATAGTGGTGGTGCAGCAACTTGTGTACATTCAATAAGTAATAATAATTTCCAGGGATTTACTTATAATACTCCTGGAAGTGGTATTTTCCGTTGTATTAATCAGCAAGCTGTTGTTTCTTCATCAAGCATCAATAGCAATAACTTTAACAATCTTACGATAAATAATTCAGCATCACAAAGTGGATTTCTCATTTATGCTTCCAGTGCTACTCCTAATGTATCAATAAATGGAAATTATATCAGTACTCAATTTTCAAATATAAACCCAACAGGTAATTCAAATAATATTGCAATATACAATGCGGGCCTACCAGTAAGTGGTAACTCAAATATTACAAATAATATTTTTTCAAATATTAATTTTAAGACAACAACAAGTTATGCTGCTGTAATTTACTGGAATCCTGGAAACACTCCCGGTTGTAATCACAACTCAATTATAACAGGAAATACAATTGCTTATATTTCAAATACAGGAGTTGGATCAACGGCAGGTCAAAAAGCTGATCTTTATGGTATTCTTACAAGTTACGGAAATGCAAATATTATCTCCAATAATAATATTTATAATCTTAATGCAGCTGGAGGAAATGCTATTGGTATTTATGGAGGAAATGCAAGTACAAACGCAAATAGCTCTATAACAATAAGTAATAATAACATTCATAATATCAGAACAACTTCCAACTTCGATACTATTGCAGGAGCAGGTGGAGCGCAAGGAATATTAATTCAATCCGGTTGCTCTGTAATAAATATTTTAAAAAATAAGATTTATGATATTTCATGTGAAGCCTCTAGTGCAGGTACATCTTATGGAATATGGATTTCTCAGACTAATTCATTAAATGTTACAAATATTTACAATAATTATATTGGTAAAATTTACTCAGAGAATAGCACTTACATTCAGGCTGTTATTGGAATTTCATTAAGTAATTCTGTTGGGAATACTTCAAATTTTTATTATAATACTATTTATCTGGATGGAAATTGTGATGGTTCTTCCTATTGTTTCTATAAATCCAGTACAACTTCTAATGCAAATTTGAGAAATAATATATTTATAAACCATGTGATGGCAACTGGAGGACGTGAACAATTGGTTTATTTTTTTAGTGGTACATTATCAAATTCCTATTTAACTTCATCCAATAACAATTTATTATTTACGAATACATCAGATACTTTAAATTTATTTTATGCTGATGGAACAGTAAATGCATTAACCAATAAAAAAAACTCAATTGCTTCTTTTAAAACTTTAGTTGGACCCGGTCGTGAAAACAGTAGTGTTACAGAAAATATAAGTTTTTTGAATTCAAGCACTGGCTCAGGGAATGATTACTTGCACATAGACACTTCCGTAACAACACTGGCTGAAAGTGGAGCAGTCAATATTGCTGGTTTCACCGACGATTATGATGGAGATATCAGACAAGGAAACACAGCATATAACGGAATTGGAACAGCTCCTGATATTGGAGCTGATGAATTTAATGCGATTCCTCAGGACTTTTCAGCTCCTATAATTTCATATTCTCCACTAGCTAATACCAGCAGCCTTAGTGATCGTATTTTAGTAGCTACTATAACGGATATTTCAGGTGTAGGGAGTGGAGCTAATCAACCTGTTCTCTACTGGAAAAAAAATGCATTATCTTATACTGGACCAATAGCACCTATATCAATAGCAGCTAATGTATATACTTTTTCATTTGGTGGTGGTGTAAGTATTAATGATGTAGTATCTTACTTTATTGTTGCTCAGGATGCAAATCTTACACCCAATATTGGATCTTATCCTTACGGAGCTATCGTAACAGCTAATCCACCTATTGCTACCTCAGGTCCATCAAATCCAAGCACTTACAATATTGGATCTATTTGTGGAACCAAAACTGTTGGTGTTGGTGGTAACTATACAACATTAACAGCTGCTATTGCAGACTTTAATTCAAAGGAAATTACCTGTCCAGTGGTTTTTAGTTTGTTAGATTCAAATTATCCTTCTGAAACTTTTCCAATTATTATCAATTCGAATCCAGGATCCAGTATTAGTAATACACTGACTATAAAACCGGCAACCGGAGTTACAGTATCTTTTTCGGGTGCAATGTCCTCAGGAGCTTTAATCAAAATTTTAAACAATAATACTATTATAGATGGTTCAAACACAATAGGTGGCACATCCCGAAATCTTAGTTTTACAAATACAAGCACAACTTCACCACAGGTATTAACTATAAATTCAATTGGAACTATAGCTGTTAATGGCGTGAGTATTAAAAATTGTAATATTATAAATGGCTCCAATGCGAGTTCAGCTTTGGTTATTTCAGATAATTCAGGTACTGCCGGCTATTTCAATAATATCACAATTCAAAATAATAGTATACAGAAAGCCTATATTGGTATTTATGCAATTGCTGGTATTTCTTCCGGTAATGGAAGCGGATTATTAATTAACGGAAATGATTTAAATACTGCAGGAACAAATTCAATTCGACTCGTTGGTATTTATGTACAGGGTGTTGATGGTGCTACAGTTTCAAATAATATGATAGCAAACATTGTAAATGCAAATGCCGAAAGCCCCAGAGGTATATGGTTTGCTACAGCTAGCAACAGTGGTACTATTTCAGGAAATACAATTTCTAATCTTTCACAAACAAATACAGGTGCTTATTCTATAACAGGTATTTATGTTGCTCCAGGTAATTCAGCAACGGGTATAAATATTACTAATAATACTATAAATTCACTATCCAATGCTGGTTCAGGTGCAAGTTTTAGTGGAATTTTTACTTTAAGTCCTAATACGAATGTAACAAACAACAATATCTCAAATCTTATTCAAACAGGAAATTATGCATTTTGGGGGATTTTACAAAACAGTGCTATAAATTCCAGTTGTTCAGGAAATACAGTCTCAGGAATAACAACAACTTCTTTTGGCGTTCCAAATGGTATAAGAATCCAGGGAGGTAGTAAAGTTTTAAGTATATCAAAAAACAAAATTTCCAATATTAAAAATTCAAACTCAATAGGCTATTCAGCAGTTGGATTGGCATTATCTTCAGATTCAACAAATGCAAATATAACAGTTTCGAATAATTTCATTTATGATATAGCTTCTTATGGATTTGAATCAATAAAATCTGACAATGCTTACGGAATTAATATTTATACCGGAGGTGGTTATAAACTGTATTTCAATTCTGTAAACTTAGGAACTAATCAAGTTTCTTCAGGAATACCGGCTTGTCTTAAAATTGATTCACTTGTTACCCTAAATTCCCTTGATGTCAGAAATAATATATTCTCAATTCCTGCAACAACGGGTTCTAATCGATGTGCTGTTATTTGTAATAACCCTTTAGTTTTTTCTGCTATTAATTATAATGATTATTATTCGAGTGGTTCAAATATAGCTCATAATGGATCATCTTTTATAAGTGACCTTGCCACTTGGAAATCAACTACAAACAAAGACACGAACAGTGTTTCTGGAAATCCAAAATTTGTTTCCGATACAAATTTACATATTCAATCAGCTGTAATTTCACCTGTAAATAATGCAGGAATTACTATTTCAACAATTACAACTGATATAGACGGAGAGCTAAGATATTCAACTCCCGATATAGGTGCAGATGAATATACCTTTTCACCTTTACCAGTTGCTGATGCAACAGCTATATCAGCTACTACTGTTAGTTCTTCTCAGATTAACCTCAGCTTTAGTCCTAATTCAAATAATAACAATGTAATTATTACCTGGAATCTGAGTGGAATATTTACTTCACCATCAGGAACGCCACCTGCAATTGGAAATGCATTTGCAGGAGGATTGTTATTATCAAATGGTATTACTTCGCCTGTAAACCACAGTTTACTCTCATCTGCAACCACTTATTATTATAAAGTATTTTCTTACGATGGAATTTCATATTCTCCAGGTGTAGTTAAATCTTCAACTACATTATGTGCAAATCCAACACAATTTGCTATTTCAGGAATTACAACTTCTTCTATTTCAATAAGCTGGACACAAGCTTCAGCAATTCAAATTGATTATGGAAGTGTTGGACATAATTCTGGTTCAGGAACATTAATTTCCGGCATTTCTTCGTCACCCTTTACACTTGGAGGACTTACCGCTTCAACTTCTTACGATGTTTTTATCAGACAGAATTGTGGAAACTCATTTAGTGCATGGGTTGGACCTATTACAATTACTACACTTTGCCCAATCCCTACATCTCTTTCAGTAAGCGGAATTACAGCTGATTCAGCAATGATTGGATGGAATGCAGCAAACAATATTGAGATAGACTTCGGGACTACTGGACATACTGCAGGATCTGGAACAATAATAACAGGTATCTCATCTTCTAATTCTTACAAATTAGGTGGACTGACGGCAGGTAGTATGTATGATTTATATATCAGACAATATTGCAATCCAGGCTCATATAGTGCTTGGACAGGTCCTGTATCTTTTACAACAATATGTCCTGTTCCTTCTTCACTTAATACAATTAGTATTGCAACTGATAATGCAAAAGTCGGATGGACAGGCTTAGCAACAGATTTTGAACTTGAATATGGGGTTTCACCTTACTCTTTTTCAGGCATTGCAACAAAAACAGGAATAACATCAAATTCTTATACAATGATTGGACTTAATCCTGCTACGACTTATCAATATAAAGTGAAAGCGATTTGTAATTCCGGCAATGTAAGTACTTGGTCATCACAAGGTGAATTTACTACTGCTTCAATTGCGATTCCGGGTTTATGGACTGGTACTGTCAGTACTGACTGGCAAGTTCCAGGAAACTGGAGTGATAGTTTAGTTCCTGTTTCTAATGTTAACGTTGTAATTCCGGCTTCAGCAATTAATCAGCCTCATATTACATCTTCAATTGTAAATCCTGCTATATGTATGAATCTAACTATTAATTCCGGAGCTGTTTTAACAATAGATGCAGGAAAAGCACTAACTGTTGGAGGAACAATAACAAATTATTCAGGAACAACAGGTTTGATTCTAAAATCGGGAATCAATGGTAGTGGTTCTTTATTACATTCAACAAATTCAATCAATGCTACAGTTGAACGTTATATTCCTCACAACAATACGGATGAATTCCATATGCTTGCTTCACCTGTAGCAGAGCAAACAATAGCACCAGAATTTAATGAAACTGATGGCTTCTACTGCTGGAATTTAACAAACAGTTCCTGGGTAGAATATGGAGATACAACAAATTTTATTACTACTAATGGAAGTCTTAATTTTATTCCTGGAAAAGCTTATGCAGTTTCTTACCCTGCCTCTACAATCAAAAATTTTGCCGGTTTACTTAATCAGGGAAGCATTAACATTCCGCTAATTTATAATCCTGGAATTTATGCAGGTTGGAATTTTGTCGGAAATCCTTACCCCTCTTCTATCAACTGGGATGCTGCAAGTGGATGGTCAAGATTTGATCTGGATGATGCAGGAGGCGGAGAAAATGCAATATGGATCTGGAATGCAAGTATAGGTAATTATGGAGTATATATTTCAAATGCCGGTGCAGGAAATGGTACTAACGAAGTAAGTTCCAGAATTGCCATAGCTCAGGGATTTTGGGTAAAATCACTAATGTCAGGCAGCCTTGGCATGAACAATGACGTTAGAATCCATTCCGATCAGACATATTTAAAAAACTCCACAACTTCTGATTATCTCCGATTAACTGTTAACTCATCAGTTAACTCATTTAGTGATGAAATTCTCATTAAATATGGTAGTGGAAATATGCTTAGCGGTGCTGAGAAAATGTTCAGCCTGAATCCTGAAGCTCCGGGTTTATACACTATAAAAAACAATAAAAACTGGAGTATTAATCATCTCACATCAATTGACAATAATTCATTAATTCCTGTTGGTTTTAAAGCTGGTGCAGATGGTAATTATACAATCTCTGCAAATGGTGTTCAGAATTTCGGAAATGTGTTACTGGAAGACCTAAAAACAGGTATTTCACAATATCTAACCATAAATAATGATTACTCTTTTTATGGACTTATTACAGATAATCCAAACCGCTTTTTACTGCATTTTAGTCCAAACAAGGTAAATGAAGTTATAGCTAAAATTCCTTCAATAGGTTATAACAATCATATTATCAATGCTTTTAATCCATGGAATAAAAAAACTAAATTATCTGTATATGATATAAACGGCAGATTAATTCAGTCTTATGGCGCAATAGAAGGAAATGGATATTATAATTTCATCCCTTCAAATGGAGTTTATATTATAAAAATGACAAATGAAAAGGAAGTATTTGTAAAAAAAGTAGTAGTATACTAAATATTCTTATGAGAGAGTATGAATCCAATACATGCTCTCTCATACCAAATTTTCTTAAAAATATTCTTTTTGATTTTATACTAATGGTTAAACTAAGAATAAGCAAAAAAAAATTCCATTATATAATGGATCTATACAACTAAAATAGAAGCATTTGAATAGATATTAAAAATTTAGCTCAAATTTCATTATTCAAATTTATTTTACTAAAAGACAATTAAGAAATGTTAAAAAAACTTAATGTAATATTCATTTTTTAAAATAAGTTAATTTACTTATGCAACATATACCTTTTCTTTTGTATACAACTGAATTAAAGATGAATACAACTAAAAATTAAAAAAATTCCAAACTCCTTTGAAACCTACTATACTTTAAATAAAAAACAAAGTTTAGTTAATATATTTCTTGAAACTATTCTTTGTAAATAATAGTTATAATTTTCAATAACTGGATATTACAGCACTTTTGTGTTGACATTTATCAATATT
This sequence comes from Bacteroidales bacterium, assembly GCA_049315385.1. Lineage (GTDB taxonomy): Bacteria > Bacteroidota > Bacteroidia > Bacteroidales > JACABE01 > JACABE01. The sequence goes on along the minus strand of JBMOKG010000012.1, from coordinate 21,794 downwards.
TTTTTTTGAAAATATTATATTCAAAAGTAGTAAAAACCTACTTTATAAAAGATGTTGAAAACAAAAAAAGAGAATCTAATTCTGTTAATCCTGCGTTAAACCTACGTTAATACGAGAAAAATATATTGATAGATGGAATTATAAAGATAATTTTGTCAGATGATTAAGCAAATTTTTCAATATATATAAACCCCTAATTTTTAATTATTAATTTATTAATCTACTTCGAAATGAAAAAAGTATTGCTTTTTTTAGTGGCAGTAATGATGACATTATTCGTTTCTGCTCAAACAATTGTTTTTCAGGAAAATTTTGAATCTCCCACCATTGGACTGGTATCTTCTGCAGATTCAGCAGGATATGCAATCAGTAATTTTCAAGCATGGGCAGCTTCAACACAACTCTACAAATCTGGTTTGAAATCAGATTCAAATGCGTTGCAAGTTGGGAAAACAATTTACCTAACAACAAATTCATTTGCAACTACAGGAAATGCCTTTGTTGTACTTGAGTTTTCACAAATTTGTAAATTATATTTTGCAGATGGTGGAATCATTGAAGTTTCTATAGACGGAGGTAATACCTGGACGCCTATAGGTGCAGCAGAATATTTGGGTACTGGAAACCTGATTACATCTGGTAATGTATCTAAATTCTCTGATAATGCTTACCCTGAATGGTTAGCCGGAACTAACACAATTCCAACTAATAGCTGGTAGAAAACCGAGAAATTTGATATTTCTACAATAGCTGCCAATAAGGCAAATGTAAAAGTAAGATTTAAATATACCAGCACTGGCCAACCATTTGGTACAGGCAGATATGGCTGGTTATTAGATGACATTAAAGTTTCAGTAAGTCCTTCTGAACTTAACCCTCCTTCAATAACATTGGTTTCAACACCTAATGATACTGTATATACTACAGGCCCAAATAATGTTTCAGCTTATTCAAGGGATGCTTCTGGTATTCAATCTATTACATTATACTACAAACATGGAAATGGCTCATTCAATAATTTATCAATGACCCGTTCAACAACAGTTGATAGTTTATTTACAGCCACTATTCCTTTTGGGGGTTGGGGTAAAAGAACAGATTATTATATTATTGCAATTGACTCTTCCAGTGCACACAATTCAACCACCTTTCCAGTAACAGGATATAAATCATATTTTAGTAAATTCCCTAGTGGAGGCTTGATTACTATTGGGAATGGTACTTCTGTTGATATGAATTTACCAATTGAACCTTATTATGGTTATACCTATTCACAGTCATTATATAATGCTTCATTTCTTCAGACCAGTGGAATAATTTCTAAAATTTCATATTATGCTGTAAGCACTTCTGGTTATGGTCCTGATAACTTCAGAATATATATGGGTAATTCAACTAAAACAAGTTTTTCATCTTCTACAGACTGGGAGCCAGTTTCAAATCTAACACTGGTTTATGACGGAACATTAACAGTTCCTGCAGGTGGAGGTTGGATTGAATTAACTTTAACAACACCTTTTAATTACAATGGACTTGGAAGTCTTGTTGTAGGAGCTAAAGAATTTACAACAGGTTACCATAATAGCGGTGATGACTTTCAATGTACACAATATCCAAACGGTGGAAATGTTAGCATTGTTTATTTCAATGACAATACAATTCCTGATCCAGCTTCACCTCCAACAGCTAATGGTATAAGTAATTATCTTCCAAATACAAAATTCCTGCTCACTTCATCATTGAGTTTAACACAGGATGCCGGAATTTCTCAGATAATAAATCCAGCGGGAGGAGTTACTGCAAACTCAGCTTTTAATGTTGAAGCAAAAATTAAAAATTTCGGCAATTCAGTTTTGACAAAAGCCACAGTAAAATATTCAGTTGATGGCAATAATCCTGCAACTTATATATGGAATGGTAGTTTAAACAAAGATTCAGTATCTACAACTTTTGTTGCCGGAATTTTAAATTTACCAATTGGTGGACATAGCTTAAAAGTATGGGCTGAATTACCAAACGACAGTTTAGATCTAAACAATATTAATGACACTGCATATATTTCATTTTACGCATGTGCCTCTCCATTAAGTGGAAATTACACTTTAGGAGGTGCTACAGCTAATTTTGCAAGTTTTGCTGACGCATTAATTGGTTTAACTCAATGTGGAATTAATGGAGCTGTTGTTTTTAATGTCAATCCCGGAACATACAATTCACAAATTACAATTCCCGAAATTTTTGGTGCATCTGCAACAAATACGATTACATTTAAAGCAGCCAATAATGACAGTACTTCTGTAATAATGAATTATTCTGCTTCATCTGCTACTGATAACTGGATTGTAAAATTGAATGCTGCCGATTATATAATTTTTAAGAATATCAATTTTGCACCTGCAAATACAACTTATTCTAATGCAATTGTATTTACAAACGGAGCATGCCATAATCAGATTTCAGGAAACCTGTTTACAGGAAATCCTGGAACAACTAATGATTTAGCTTCTGTAAGAATAGAAGATTATAATTCTATATATAATACCATTTCAGGTAATCAGTTTAATTCAGGTTCAGCAGCTATAATGTGTAAAGGTATTTCAACCACTTCATTATTAAGTAATATAACTATTAAAAACAATACAATTAATGGTTTTACTAAATATGGCATTTTTGGAGAATATGTTAATAAAATGCTGGTTGAAGGTAATTTGATAACATCTGATGTATCAACTACTGATAAATTTGGTATTAATATGCATTATGCGTATGATACAGTTAAAGTTTTAAGAAATAATATCAGTTTGAATGGCGCAAGTAACACTTATGGTATTCTATTTGACAATTGTCATGCAAGTGATACAACTAGAGGTTTGATTGCAAATAATATGATTAGTATTACAAATGGAACAAACTATACATATGGTATTCGAACATTATATACTGAATATCAAAAAGTTTATTTTAATTCTGTCATTGTTAATGGTGCAAATCTGTCAGATACCAGAAGTATTAATATTGCAACTTCATCAAGTAATATAGATATTTTAAATAACAACCTCCAAAGTAACCGTTATCCGTTACATGTAGAAGTTAACAATACAGGGAAATGTGATTATAACAATTACTATGCAACTGGTTCTGTATTTGTTTTATGGAATAATACAGCTTATGCAAATTTCCAGACATTAAGAGCAGCTAGTTTGAAAGATAGCAACTCAATTTCTGTAAATCCATATTTTATTAGTTTAAGCAATTTACATACTTTTAATGGCTTACTTAGTGGTGCAGGAAAATTTATTTCTGAAATAACGAATGATTTTGATGGTAATTTACGTGCAAATCCTCCTTGTATTGGTGCTGATGAATTTTTGCCTCCTGCAAATGATGCAACTTTAATTTCTGTTATTACACGCAATACCTGCGGTTTAACAACAAATGAAAATGTAACAGTAATCATTAAAAATATTGGGACAGCTGCTATTGCAGCTGCTAATCTTACAGCATCTTATGGGTTTATTGGAAGCAATAATACTTTGGTAAATATCGTTCCGGTAGAAGTTGTAAACAGAACTATTGCCGCCGGTGATACTGTTCATTATACTTTTGCAACTAAAGCAAATCTCTCTGTTGCAGCAACTCATATTGACTCTATATTTCAGATTAAAGCATGGGTTAAATTAATTGCTGATATTTCAAATGCAAATGATACAAGTATGCTTGCTACATTATCTTCGTTTACGCCTGTATCTCCTGTTGTAACAAATTTCAATTGTGCATACGGTTCACCTGTAACAATAACAGCCGTTTCCAGTGATTCATTATATTGGTATGATGCAATTACAGCTGGTAATTTATTATACAATGGATTAAATTACACAACAGTTCCTTTATTCAGTACAACAAATTTCTTTGTTGAAGCAAAAGCAAGTTCTCCTGCTATTGTTCAGATTGGTACTGGAACTTCGTCTCAATATTATCCATTTGATATATCTTATGGTTATGCAAGAAGTGCTTCTGTTTATAAGTCTTCGGAAATTGGTGGACATGGTATGATAAGCGCAATTCAATATCAGGTTGCAACATCATCTTCAACGGCTGTTCCCTTAAAAATCTATTTAAAAGAAATCTCTCCAGAAACAATGAATTCTGAAAACTGGGCATCTTTAACAACATCAGCAGTTTTGGTATATGATGCTTCTGTAACATTTGATCAAAGTGGCTGGAAAAACATTCCATTAACAACACCATACAATTTCAGTTCAGGAAATCTGATGATATTATGCGAAGCAAATTATGGTGGTTATGGTGGATATCCTGCTCCATATTTTAATTATACTTCTTCATTATTAGGTACTCATCAAAGTGTACATCAGGATAACTCAGCTCCAACTGGAAACTTATCGCTTAATAGTAATCGGCCAAATGTTAAACTGAATATAAAATTAGCAGGTTGTGCAAGTCCAAGAGTTGCTGTTACAGTTAGTGTTGCACCTCCTCCACCTATTGATTTGGGAACTATTCAAATCACATCTCCTACCCTATCTGTTCCTGCTGCTGTTATACAACCAGTTAATATTAAGATTAAGAACTTTGGTATGCTCTCGTTAACATCAGCGAATATTAACTATAGGATTGATAACGGAAATGTTACAACTTATGGCTGGACAGCTACAACTCCATTAGCTTTTGATTCTTCGAAAGTAGTAAATGTTGCAAATTTAGCATTTACTCCTGGTTCACATAAAATTAAAGCTTGGACAAGCAATCCAAACAATATCCAGGATACAGTTGCTTCAAATGACACTTTAACTATTTCATTCTTAGCAAGTTTACATGGAACTTATACACTTGGAGATACTACAGGTGGTGTTCAAAAAGATTTCCCATCATTTACATCTGCAAATGCAGCACTTGATAGTGCCGGAGTTTGTGATAATGTTATATTCTTAGTTGATTCAGGAACATACAATGAAAGACTTTTAATAGGTGCAAAAGCCGGAATGAATGCAAATGCCAGAGTTACTTTTACCTCAGCAACCGGAGACAGCACAGATGTTGTATTACATTATACTACTTCTTCTTCTGCAGCATGGGCTATGAAATTCAATGGATCCAGTTATTTTAAATTTACCAAAATGACTTTATCTGTTGCAGGTGGAAATACTTATAGCAGAATTATGGAATTAGCTCTTAATGCTAATCATATTGAAATCTCAAATTGTGTAATTGAAGGTATACCTTCAACCTCTACAAGTGATTATTATGCACTTATTTATGCAAATGGAGCCGGATTGAATTACAATACATTTAAAAACAATTTACTTTTAAATGGTTCCTATGCATTTTATCTTAATGGTCAAAGCGTATCTGGTGCTAAAGGAAATATAATAAGTAACAACAAAATCTCCAGTTTCTATAATTATGGTATTTATTCTTATTATCAGGATTCGATTCAAATTGTAAAAAACAAAATTCAATCAATTACATCTTCCTATTCATGTTCTGGAATTTATGCTTATAACAATAATAATGCTTTTCAGATTTCAAAAAACAGCATTTCTATAAACAGCAACTCTACTTATACATGGGGCTCATTATTTGGAATTAATTTAGATAATTGTATTTCAACTTCTACTAATAAAGGTCTTGTTTCAAATAATACAATTGCTATTGAAGGTGGAACAGCCACAGCTTCAATTTACGGATTGTATTGTAATTATTCTGAATTCCAGAATTTATATTTTAATTCAGTAAATATGATTTCTGCATTTACTGGTTCTGCAGCTTTTTACGTAAGCGGAGGTTCTGAAATTAAAGCTATTAACAACAATTTTGCAAATAATGGTGGTGGATACGCTTATTATTCAGACTACTCCGGTATTACTACATCTGATTATAATAATTTATATACCAGTGGTAATATTCTAGCTTCTTATAATTATACAAACAAAAATACTTTAGCTGATTTCCAGGCTGCAACATCAAAAGATGTACATTCAATTGCCTTAAATCCACCATTTGTTTCTAATAATGATTTACATTTACTTACAACTACAATTAGTGCTTCTGCAACACCATTAGCAGAAGTAACAGATGATATCGACGGTGGAATCAGACATTTAACAGCTCCTACTATTGGTGCTGTCGAATTCCCATTATATCAACATGATGCCGGAGTTATTGCAATTCTTACTCCTGTTGCTGCTGATACAGAAGGTGTTATTTTACCAATAAGAGTAATCGTTAAGAACTTTGGAGTAGATACAATTACAGCAATGCCTGTTTACTATAAAGTAAATAATGGAACTGCAGTTTTATTTAATTACACCGGAAGTTTAGCTTCTTTAAAAGTTGATACTTTAACATTATCTTCTTTCACAGTACCCGCAGGGAACTATTCATTATGCGCCTACACTGCATTAGCAGGAGATATAAATCAGGTAAATAATCAAAACTGTAAAAATCTATTTGGAATACCTTTATCAGATGCACAGATTGTGAAAATTACACCTATAAATGGTGGATGTAATTTAACTACAGATATTGTTAAGGTTTGGATCAAAAACAAAGGTATCAATACAATGAACAGCGGATATTCTGTAAGTTACAAAAGAATAGGTGAAAATGCAATTACTACAGAAACTGTATTAACCTCAATTATTTCAGGTGATAGTTTGTATTATTCATTCAATACACCTGTTAATTTAGCTGTTACATCTCAGGATTCAAATTACCATATTAAAGCCTGGGTTACTTTAAATCAGGATAACAATCATGCAAATGATACAGCATTTACTAACGTTAAATCATTGCATACACCAGCTAATCCTTTGGTTACTACCATTAATATTCCTTATGGAACATCTGCCAATATAACAGCCACTTCATCAACAAATGATCCTCTTTATTGGTATGATTTATTAATCGGAGGTAATTTATTAAATAATGGTTCTAATTATATTTCACCTGTACTTTATGTAACTGACACTTTCTTTGTAGAAGCCAGAACAGGTTTTTCAGCTAACATTACATTAGGAAACGGTACTGTTACAACCGGTTACCCATTCTATTCTTATTATATGGATTCAAGAACAGAAATGCTTTATAAAGCTTCTGAACTTACAGCTCAGAATTTAGTAGCAGGAAATATAACTTCACTTGCTTTTGATGTTGCAAATTTCGACCCTGCAACCTTAAATGGCTTTACTATTAAAATGCAAAATTATACACCTAACAGTATTTCAGGATTTCATTCAAGCGGTTGGCAAACAGTTTATAGCAGTAGTTATTCTGTACCTGGTACCGGCTGGCAAGCTATTCAATTACAAACTCCTTTTGTTTGGGATGGTGTAAGCAATGTATTAGTAGGCGTTTGCTTCGATAATTCAGCTTATACAAACAATTCAGAAATTAATACAACTAATGTACCTGATTGTGTATATCATGGACATACTGATTTGTCAAGTGGTAATGGTTGTACAGATATTACTTCGGGTAGTGTTTATGCTGATCGTCCAAACATTAAGTTTATTGCAAGTGTTGCAGGATGTTCAAGTCAAAGGATGCTATCTATAGTAAATGTTGGTGCTCAATCTCCAAAAGATGCAGGAGTTGTAGAAATCATTTCACCTTCAACTGCTGTGAATTTAACTAATAATGAAACGATAAAGGTTAGAATTAAAAACTATGGTTCTACTTCGATTTCCAATTTCAGTATTAGCTACAAAATAGGCAATAACTTAACTGTAAATCAAGTTATTACTGATGTTATCAATGCAAATGATACTTTAGTGAAATCATTTACTCAAACTGCAGATTTAAGCTCTAACACTCAACCACAAAGTTTTGCTATTAAAGCATGGACTACTTTAACCAATGATGCTACAGTATTAAATGATACTACAAAGAAAACTGTAATCAATAACTTACCTGTTTATTGTCCATCAACTGCAACTTCTACTGGAGATGAAGATATTGGTAATGTTAATTTCGCAGGCATTAATAATGGAGTTTCCACTCCTGTATTATACAATACAAATGCGAATCAGATGTATAATGATTATACAGGCTTACAAACAGCTTCGATTCAACCTGGCATGTCATATCCTATTTCAGTAAGTGTAATATTTGCTAATGGTGGATATACAGGTTTATGTAATGTATACATTGACTATAACAGAAACGGAATCTGGGATTTACCTGAAGAATTAGCATTTACATCTGTTTATGATGAAATAAATTCAACAGTTTCGGGAAATGTTGTTGTTCCTTATAATGCAATTCCTGGATTTACTAGAATGAGAGTCGTAGTAGATGAAAGTGATATGGCACCTAGTTGTGGAACCTATTCATGGGGTGAAACAGAAGATTACCGGGTAAATATCATTCCACCTATTCCTCATGATGCTGGTATTAACAAGATGAATGGCATTGGAACATTTCTTGCAAATACAGCTTCAAACTCACAAACACCTCAATTCTTTATCCGTAATTACGGTAGTTCTTTATTAACAGCAGCTACAATGAATTATGTATTAAACAATGCGGCTCCGATAACACACAGCTGGACAGGTTCATTACTTTCATTAGGAATAGATTCTGTTATTCAGAATCTAACACTAACTCCGGGTATGAATACAATTAAAGCATACACAAATGGGGTAATTGGTGATAGTAATCATAACAATGATACACTTAACGTTAAAGTGTTTAAGGAATACAAAACTACTCCTCCTTATACAGATAATTTTGAAGTTAATAAATATTGGTTCCCAACAGATACAGTAAATGGAATTTCTGTACCAAATCTTTGGGCTCAGGGAATACCTTCTTCAGCATCGCCTTCATTAAATGCTGCTCATAGTTCTTTTAATGTATGGGCAACAAATCTAAGTGCGAATTATACAACTAATAACACCAGTATTTTGTATACACCAGTATTTGATATTTCAACTATGCAACCAGATACTTTAAAATTCTGGCAGTGGCATCAATTTGGTAGTGGAGCAAGCGGCCAGATTGAATACAAAAATTCAACCGGAGCATGGTTGCCATTAGGTATTCAAAATGATACAAGTGCTGTAAACTGGTATAATGATGTAACTAATATGTGGGTTGGTATTGATACCACCTGGAAACTATCTAAATTCAGAGTTAAAAATTTGACAAATCTAGGAAGTACTGTTCAGTTCAGATATGTTTTCAATTCAGGAAGCAGCACAACGACAATGAAAGGTTGGGCTATAGATGACTTTGAATTACAACTGGCTTCAATTCCATTCGATGCAGGAGTAACATCAATTGTTTCACCTACATCAACATCTCAGGTTGGAGATAATAATACAGTGACCGTTACAGTTAAAAATTTCGGAACCAATTCATTAACTAACATTCCTGTGAAATACCAGATAGGTAGTGGAGCTATACAATCCGGAATCTTAGCTGGACCTCTTGCTCCCGGAGCAACTACCAGTTACACTTTTACACAAACGTTCTTAACAGGTATTGTAAATTATTCAATCTGTGCATATACACAAGTTGTTGGTGATTTATATACTCAAAACGATAAATTTTGCAAAACAGTAACTGTAAATCCTGCTGCTAATGATGTTGGAATTACACAAATACTTGAACCAGGTATTTCAGTACCAGCAGGTACAACTACAATTGTTAAAGTTACAATCAAAAACTATGGAACAACAACACAGACTTCAATTCCTGTTGCATATCGTCGCAGTACTTTAACTCCGATAAATGAAACATGGGTTGGTAGTTTGGCTGCTGGTGCCAGTGTCGATTATACTTTTACAACAATCATGAATGTACCTAATGGTGTTTCGCTCAATTTGTGTGCATATACTGTATTACCAAATGATGCTTATGGTTTGAATGATAGCACTTGCAGATCAATTGCATTAGGCATAGATGACATAGATGCTGATAACTTCTGGTTAGCACAGAATACACCAAACCCAACTACAGGTTTTACTAATATTGAATACAGCTTGCCAAGTTCAGGTGAAATTAAATTTGATATTATCAATTTTATCGGTCAAAAGATTTACTCAAGCAATCAAAAAATGGATGCCGGTAAACATGTAATCGATTTAAATGTAAAAGATCTGTCAACAGGTATTTATTATTACACTATTGAATTCAAAGGCAAACGTCTGGTTAAGAAAATGGTTGTTAATAAATAATATTCTCAATTAAGATAGGACTCCATTTATTTTGTAGTTCTTAAAATTCTTCTATCCTGAAATAAGTTGTTTAATAACAGCTTATTTCAGGATTTTTTTATAAGGATTATACTGGAATGAAATCTAATAGTTCAATATACTATCAATCCTGGAGCTAGAATATCTTTCTGAAGGGTCATTATACCATTAATGATTGAGTTAATTAATAAATCAATTTGGTATTAATTAATTAATAATCAAATTATTGTAGATAAAAAATTAGCCTTGTAAAAATTAATTAATCTGGCTTTACCACCCTTTCACAGCACCATATCCAATCATGTCTAAGGCTATTTCCTTAAAGCTTACAATGTAATCGTTTATAATTTTCAGTAAGACAGAAGAAACATTGAACGACAAACCATATATTGGAAATTGAACTCATAGCTGACAGGTTTTTAGCAAATTACATTAAGAGTAAACTCTTAATAAAAAATAAGGAATTGCTTACTGAAAATAAAAACGGCAGTATTACCATAAAATTACATGCCTATCTCAATTATGAGCTTTAACAAAATATTCTTAGCTATGAAGCAGCTGTAAAAGTAATCAGTCTGCCTGAACTTGCCGATGAAATTACTGAAATTTATAAGAAAATATTGCACAAATATCATTAACCCCATTGATGCTGAAAATAGAAATCTGTATTCTTTTAAAAATACTGTCGTTGGCAGTATAATTTACAATAACTTATATCTGTTTTTTTATGGATTAAAATTAACATCACTATACATAAAGCTTATAGTAAATACACCAAAAGTTTTACATATACCGAACACTTTTATTTCAACATTTCTTTCCATGCCGGAATTATTTGAATTTTTAAGTTTCCGGTATTAATTTCTTCTTCGTGTTCAGGGGTAATAATTGATATATGTTTACAATTCAAATAAGCTGATGCTTCAATTAATCCGTCAACTTCCCGTTTCAATGTGTCTTTATCTTTTATATTCCAGCATGCCTGTATTATTTTAAAAGGTTTATCACGATCCATCCATACAAAATCACATTCTTTTTTCCCTTTATAAAAAAACAAACCTCTCTGAAAAGGTATTTGTGCTCGTAACCAATGAAATACCGTATTTTCAAAAAGTTTGCCAAAATCATTGGAAAACTGATATTTTAAAGCATTTACCATACCATTGTCAATAAAATAGGTTTTCTTTTCATTTGAGAGTTCTGTTTTTAAGACAGATTTGTCAAATTTTGTCAAGCGTTGAATAAAATAAATGGCTTCCAACATATTTGCCAATTCATATAAAACGTTTTTATCAATTTTAAGACCTGCTGATTTTATTTCTAAAAATATTTTATTAATAGAAGTGGGTTTTGTCAAATTTGATAACAAACGGCTTATAAAATATTTAAGAACAGCTATATTGCGTATTTCATAACGTTCTATCAAATCTTTGTATAACATTATATGATAATATTCCTGCAAAGTATTTTCAAAATAATTATAGTTATTAAGTACCAGTTCAGGAAATCCCCCTTTGGAGATATATTGTTGGAAACCATTTACAATTAAAGCTTTGTTTTCCAATATATAATAATTGGTGTCAATATCTTTAAACTTGCAAAATTCCTTAAAATTTAGTGGAAAAATTTCGAATTGCAATGTTCTGCCTCTTAGTGAAGTTGCAATTTCTGTTGCTAATAATTTTGAGTTTGAACCCGAAATAAAAATTTTTCTTGAAACACTATCATATATTCTTCTTACAAATTTTTCCCAGCCATCTGCCATCTGAATTTCATCAAAAAAAATATAAACATCTTCCATTTTTTGCTTAGGATGTAATTCTTTGTATGATTCTAAAACTAAATCCAATTCATTGGTTTTTAGCTCTAAACGTTCATCATCAAAACTTAAAAACAAAATTTGTTCTGCTTTGGCTATATTCTTATAAATTAAATTGTTTATCGTATCATACAATACATAAGTTTTCCCACATCGTCTTACTCCACATACAGATATTATTTTTTCTGTATCTGTTGGAAGCTGTATTTCACGTGAAATACATTTTAATGGTAATTTTTGATGAAATTCAACCAAAAGTGATTTTATAAGTTCTTTCATAATTTTCAATATCAAACAAATATCAGCAAATAAAATACAAAAATACAATTTATTTCCGTAAAATACAGATATTATTTACAATTATGTATGCAAATAACAGATAAAAATATATTTACAAACAAATATATGAGTGTATATATCAGTTTACGTTTGATTTATGAAATAATTTTATTAACCCAATTTGGAATAATTTTTTATTACAGATTTCATTCTAAGCCATTTTTAATTTGCGGATAATCTCTGAACTGGTGGAAACCATTTGTTGGCACTCATGTTTGATATGAATAAATTGTGGGAACAGTTTATTTATGTGAGTTTAAGAAAAAACAAACTACCTGATATTACGGTTACCGCTCAAACCTCTAAGTTTTTCTGGAAACCTGAAATTGGAAATCGTTCAAAAATGATACCCGATATTTGGATTAAATATGGTGAAGAAAGTATAATTTTAGATACAAAATGGAAAAACATGAATGGCTACAATCCATCACCTGAGGATTTACGGCAGATGTATGTGTATCATGAATACTATGATGCAAAAAAGGTAGCATTGGTTTATCCAGGAGAAATGAAAAATAGAAGCGGAAGATACATAGACCCAAAAACAAACATAGAAAGTACAAAAGAATGTAGTATTATTTCATTGAGTGTAATATCCTTTATTAAAACCTGGCAAATTGAGATCAATAATAAAATGACTGAATGGATGGAATTAGAAGTAGAGTAAAAACATTCAAAATACCTTTAAAAAAAGTAACACCTCCCCTATTTATTTAAAAGCATTATTATCGATTAACATTTATTTTGCTTTTTAATTAAATAAAACGAAATTTTATTAAAATTTTATTAATTTTATATCGAATTTTTATAATCCTAAACTGATTCTTCCTTAGATTAAAAATATTTTGTTAATAAATCTAGGGATACTATATTTGAAAGGCTTATAAATATTCAATTCTTTATAGAATAAAAGAAATATAAAATTATGAGAATAAACCTATTCATCTTTCTTATCTGTGTAATCACTGGAGGGTATACTTTTGGCCAAAATAATTTTTTACGGCTTATTGAAAATGAAAAGTTTGAAAAGGCCGAGAAAAAAATCAATGAAGCAATCAATGAATCGCCCGATGATATTGGTGTAAACTTTTCAATGGCAGTTTTATACCTAAATCGGAAATATCAAAAGTACAACACGATAAAATCGTATGAGTATTTAATGAAATCTCAAAGTATTTTCCAAACTAATACAGATGAGCATACAATTAAGCAATTAAGCAAGGTGCCAATCAATCAACTAATTTTTACAGATTATACAGACAGCATTAGTAGGCAGGCTTTAGAAGATGCAATTAATATAAATCAAGAAGAAAACTATGAAGCCTATCTCAATTACTATAAAACAGCTCCTTCTCAATACAAAAACAAGGCTGTTCAGTATAGAGATGTTGCAGCCTTTAAAATTGCCAGAGAAACAAATTCTGAAGCATCTTATCAATATTTTATTTTAAAGTATCCTAATGCCATTCAAAGCTATGATGCAATCAAATATAGAAATGCATTGGCTTATGCAAAGGCTAAAGCTATTGATAACATCCAAAACTATAAAGATTTTGTCAATAAATATCCTGATGCTGATGAAATAAATCAATCATGGGAAAGAATCCATGAACTGGCTTATGCACAAACTGAAAAAGCAAATACTGCTATAGCTTTTCAGTCATTTATCAGGGAATATCCTAAAAGCAAGCAATATCTTAAAGCATTTAAGTTGTTTGAGGAAAAACAGTTTTTTGAAAACACTATAAAAGATGACTGGAATACATATAGATCATTTCTTGAAAGCTATCCAACGAATTCACTAGTTCCAATAGCTCAGGATAGTATTTTTGCGATAGGTTCAAGGAACGAAAATTTTGAAATATTAAAATTTTGTATAGATAATTTTACCGGAAACAAGAGAGAAAATGCACTCTTAGCTTACCACAATATTTATACAAATGATGGAGAAAAGCAAACATTAAATCTATTTTATAACAAATATGATGAAGACTTTTTGAATGAAATAAAAAGAAAAGACTACGAATTAGCAGAGTTGGGCGATGATTTATTATTAAATCATCTTTATGAATCAGTAAATTATTTAAAATATGATGAGTATATCCGTTTAGCAGCTCCAATTGAAAAAGCCTTTGTAGCATTACAAAAAATGATTTCAAATGATATAAAAACTAAAAACTGGAAATCTGCTATTAATACAATAAATAGTTACCAATTTTATTTTGGAAGCAAAACCCAAAAACTAAAAAATCTCATTTCAATTTTAAATTCAAATTGGGATAATTCAATAAAAGTCAATTCAGTTGGTAATGGAATTAATACTGTATCTGGGGGAGAATACGCTCCAGTAATCTCTGCAGATAACAAACTGCTCTATTTTTGTGGAAGAGACAAAAAAGAAAATATCTGGGGAGAAGATATTTTTGTTTCAAAAAATATAAATGGAAACTGGAGTACTTCAAAAATAATAAGCGATCTTTCTTTCTTCAATTCAAACGATGCTCCATTGAGTATTTCCAGTGATGGCACCAAGATGCTACTTTTTAAATCTGGCAAATTATATTACACTGATAAAACATACACAGGTTGGTCAGAATCTGTAGAATTTCCGGAACAAATAAATGCAGGTGATTGGCAAGCAGACGCAATGATTTCCAGCGATGGAAAAGCTTTAATATTTTCTTCTACCAAAGAAGGTGGTTATAATCTATATCAATCTGATGGCATATATCATGGCAGCAATCAATTTTCGTCTGACATTTATGTGTCATTATTAAATGATAATCAAGAATGGGGTGAGCCGTTTAATTTAGGAAATAAAATTAACACGCTTTATTGTGAACGTTCACCTTTTTTACATCCTGATATGAAAACTCTGTATTTTAGTTCAGATGGATATGGAGGATTAGGTGATTTAGATGTTTATAAAACAACCCGCTTAGCTGATTCTTGTTGGGATTGTTGGAGTGAACCTGAAAATATGGGAAAAGAAATTAACACCAATGAAAGAGATTGGGGATATAAAATTTCAACAGATGGAGAAAAGGCTTATTTCTCTAAAGTTTCAAATGATGAAAAAGACGATATTTTCTGGCTGAATATTCCTAAGCATTTAAGACCAGGATTTGTTGCAACAATTTCAGGAAAGCTAACAGATAAAAACAATCAGCCAGTAGCAGCTGAAATTCGATGGGAAGATCTGGAAACAGGCAAAAATGTTGGACAATCCAAAAGTGACCCTACTGATGGAAGTTTTTTCATTGTATTACCTCTAGGCAAAATATATGGGTATTATGTGGATAAAGATGAATACTTCCCGATATCAAAAAATATTGATTTACGAAATAAGAACAAAGCTGTTGATGTAGAAGAAAAGACAGATATTGTTTCTTTTAAACAGATGATAGAAGAAGGAACAGCAGTTCCAGTCAACAATCTATTTTTTAATTATGCAAAAGCAGAATTGCTACCTTATTCTATTCCAGAATTAAAAAGAGTAGCACAAATTATAAAATCAAGAAAACTAAAAGTAGAAATAAGCGGACATACAGACAATGTTGGAACGGATGAACAAAACCAACTACTTTCAGAACAAAGAGCGATGGCTGTAAAAGTTTTTTTAAGCAATGAAGGGTGTTTAGCTGACAACTTAACTACCATAGGTTATGGAAAATCCAAACCCATAACATCAAACGATAATGAAGCAGGAAGAGCAAAAAACAGAAGAGTAGAATTAAAATTAATAAAATAAAATTTACAATAATATTGTTTAGCAATATTTAAAAATTAAAAAATATTTAACTGAATCTATTTTATACATTTAGCGTATAACTTAAATATTAATAAAATAAGTTTTTTAAAAACTTAAAATTTATCATTTTTTTAAGGACTCTGCTTTTTATAGAATGTAATTTAGTTTTTTTAATCCCTATGATAAAACTAAAATTTAGTAATTGTTAAAACGAAAATTATGCAGAAAATCTACCAGTCTTTAGTTTTGTTTTTCCTATTTATAATTTTCAGCATTTCTCTTCAAGCCCAGACAATTACTATCAGTCCGATAACTCCAACCATCTATTGTACTGGCAGTATTATAAGTATCCCTTTCACAATTACAGGATCTTTTGCAAATGGGAATGTTTTTACAGCTCAGTTATCAGATAATACTGGGAGTTTTAATATTCCTTTTTTAATAGGGACACTAACAGATACTTCATCTGGTACAATAATCGGCACTATACCTCAAGTATCAATACAAGGTAACGGATATCTAATAAGAATTAAAAGTTCTAACCCCCAAGATTCTTCTAGTAATACAATTGCTATCACAATTAATTCCATCCCTTCAATAACAAGTGCATTTACAGATTCAATTTGCAGTGGTGTTGCACTAAATTATCAAATTTTAAGTAGTGTTGCTGGAACTACATTTAATTGGAGCAGAGCTATTGTATCTGGAATAAGCAATGCAGCTGCAATAGGACAGATTACTAATCCGATAACAGAAGCTTTAACAAACACAACTACTTTTCCTATAAATGTAGTATATCACATTATACCTACTTCAAATGGATGCGTGGGTTCTCAATTTACTTATACAGTAAAAGTTAAGCCTAAACCAACAATTACAAGTATTGCAACAACGAATGTTTGTAGTGGTGTTGCACTAAACTATATTATTCTAAATTCATTAAGTGGAACAACTAATACCTGGAGTCGTGCAGCGGTTACAGGTATAAGTAATTTAGCAGTTTCTGGTCTGACTAATAATCCTATAAACGAAGTCTTAACCAAAACGACTTTACTTCCTGTCGATGCTATATATTTGATAACTCCGTCTAAAGATGGCTGCTTGGGAGATCTGTTCACTTTTACTGTAACAGTAAACACTATACCGAATGTAAATGCAGGTCTCGATAAAATAATCTGTTATGGCCAAAATACAACTATTGGCAGTTCTCAAATAGCAGGGAATTCTTATTTTTGGGTTTCTAATCCATTAGGATTTTCTTCATTAAACTCTGAGCCAATTGTTACTCCAAACAGTACGAAATCTTTTATTTTAACACAAACCATTCAATCAACAGGGTGCTTTGATAAAGATACCGTTATTGTTTATGTGAATTCATTACCTATCCCTAAAATAAAATCAAATAATTCTCAGTTTACAAATACACCTGCTTCTAATCCGACATTATTTAGACGTTGTGGAAGTTCTGCTCCACATATTTTAACTTTAGAAAATAATGGTGGAACAAATTCTGGACAATTTTTAATAAAATGGGGTGATGGTATTAGCAATAATTATACATCTTTTTCACCATTACCTTCTCATTCATACCCTTCTCTTGGAGCCTATGATTTAACTTTTATAATCACGGATTATAATGGATGTATTGATTCTGCAAAGTATAAAGTTTTTATAGGAACGAATCCTGCAGGTTTAACATTTACAAACATAACAAGTACTACAACTGAATGTGCACCAAAAACATATGCTTTTAAAGCTGAACATTCTCCAACAGATATGGCAGGAAATAAATATACAGTTTCTACGAATGATTTATCTCTCGATAGTATAATTTATTATATGCCCGACCCACCTGATTTTACACCAGATACAATTTATCATACTTTTAGTACTTCTTCTTGTGGCTTTTCTTCAAGTAATTATCAAAATTCGTTTTTTATTAAAATAAAAAACGAAAATTATTGTGGGTCAACTATTACCTCAATTGAACCAATTCAGTTAAATTCAAAACCTACTGCATCTTTTAATATGGATAGTATTGGATGTGTAAATCAACAAATTAATGCAAATTCAACATCACAACATGGATCATTTATTGATTCATTTTCAAGCTTATGTGATTCTTCTTTAAAATTTTATTGGCAAATAATACCATCCTCAGGATGGATTGTAAATTCAGGAAGCTTAGGTGATTCATTAAACTATAATGGAACAAACAATATTTCTTTATCATATACTACACCAGGAACCTTTACTGTAATATTAAGAACTGCAAATATTGATATAAATTCTTGTTCAAGAGATTCATATTCTAAAACAATCTGTATAAAACCAATTCCAGCTGCCAGTTTTACTATGAATAAAACTACATCTTTCTGTGCACCAGACACTGTAAGATTTACCAATACATCCAATGCTATATCTCAATGTGGACCAGTTGCTTATTCTTGGCAAGTTACATGTGCAACAGGAGGATGTATTCCAGCATGCGGTGGTTATACTTTTGTAGGTGGGACTTCAAATATTTCAATTCATCCTAAAATTTTGTTTTCGCAATATGGTAATTATACAGTAACTCTAAACGTAAACAATGGATGTGGAACTTCAAATAGCCAACAATTAATTGTTGTAAAGAAAAAACCTGAATTAACGATAGCGAATATTCCTACTATTTGTGCTAATCAATCAATTAATCCTTTTGTAAATTTCAATTCATGCAGTGGAGGTATTACAAGCTGGAATTGGTTGTTTCCAGGTGGAAGTCCGACTAGTTCCAATCAGCAAAATCCAGGTTATATCACTTATACAACAGCTGGAAATTATACAGTTACAGTTTCAGCTTCCAATGAATGTGGAGTTAGTAATCCATCAAGTACAAATTTCAATGTAATACCATTACCAACAGCAACAATTAGTGGGAATATAACTGTATGTCAGAATGTTGCTTCCCCACTTGTTATATTTACAAATCCACAGAACATTCCAGTAACTATAACTTACAATATTAATGGAGGTAGCAACATTACTCTCAATGTAGGTGCAAATACTACTGCTTCTATAAATGCGCCAACAGGTGTTGCTGATAGTTTTGTTTACAACTTGGTCAGTGTAGTCTATCAAAACACTCCATTATGTTCAAATAATATAACAGGAACAGTTACTGTAATTGTAAATGCTACACCAACAGCAAATGCAGGAGCAACTCAATCTATATGTCAGGGTGGATCTGCTTTATTAGCTGGTAATATTGGCGGTTCTGCAACTGGAGGTATATGGACGTCAAATTCAGGTGGGAGTTTTTTTCCAAATGCAACTGCTTTAACTGCAAGCTGGATTCCTCCGGCAGGTTTTATAGGCATTGCATCTTTAACATTGACAACAACTGGCATGAATCCTTGTCCTTCTGTAACTTCAATTGTTGCAATTACAGTTCTCCCGACACCCACAGCTACAATTTTTGGTACGAATACGGTTTGTCAAAATTCAGCATCTCCAAATATAACTTTTAATAATCCTCAAAATTACCCGGTAACTATAACTTATAATATTAATGGAGGGTCAAACTCAATAATTAATGTAAGTGCCGGTGCTAATGCTACAGTTCCTGCTCCAACAACAACTTCCGGAACTTTTATCTATAACATGGTTAGTGTTGCTTATCAAAGTCTTCCTTTATGTACAAATAATATTACTGGAACAGTTACAATAATTGTTAGACCAACTCCTATGGCAACAATATTTGGAAGTACAACAGTTTGTCAAAATGGAGCTGCTCCAACCATTATATTTACGAATCCACAGAATACTGCTGTAACAATAACTTATAACATTAATGGAGGAACAAATCAAACAATAAATGTAGCAGCAAATTCCACTTCTAACTTAATAGCTTCAACTGCCATATTTGGTACTTATAGCTATAATTTAGTAAATGTATTTTATCAAAATGCGCCAACCTGCCAAAATACTGTTGCCGGGACAATTACAATAATTGTAAAACCAACCCCAACTGCTTCTATCAGTGGGAATGCAACAGTTTGTCAAAATGGAACGGCTCCAACAATTATATTTACGAATCCACAGAATACTGCTGTAACAATAACTTATAACATTAATGGAGGAACAAATCAAACAATAAATGTAGCAGCAAATTCCACTTCTAACTTAATAGCTTCAACTGCCATATTTGGTACTTATAGCTATAATTTAGTAAATGTATTTTATCAAAATGCGCCAACCTGCCAAAATACTGTTGCCGGGACAATTACAATAATTGTAAAACCAACCCCAACTGCTTCTATCAGTGGGAATGCAACAGTTTGTCAAAATGGAACAGCTCCAACTATTATATTTTCGAATCCACAAAATGCAGCTGTAACCATAACTTACAATATTAATGGAGGATCGAATCAAACAATTAATATAGCAGCAAATTCCACTTCTAATATAACAGCTTCAACATCCATACCAGGTAATTATAGCTATAATTTGGTAAATGTATTTTATCAAACTTCCCCAACTTGCCAAAATACGATTACTGGGAATGTTACGATAATGGTTTTACCAACCCCAATAGCTTCAATAAGTGGAAATACGACCGTTTGTCAAAATGGAACGGCTCCAACAATTATATTTACGAATCCACAGAATATAGCTGTAACTATAACTTACAATATTAATGGTGGCGCAAATCAAACGATTAATGTATCAGCAAATTCCAATTCTAACGTAACAGTTCCAACGTCAATACCAGGTACTTATAGCTATAATTTGCTAAATGTATTTTATCAAAATAACCCAGCTTGCCAAAATACGATTGCTGGGAATGCTACTATAATTGTTTTACCAACACCATTAGTAACAATTACCGGAAATACTACAGTATGCCAAAATGGAACGGCTCCAACAATTACATTTACAAATTTACAGAATTCACCTGTAACTATTACTTACAATGTAAATGGTGGAACAAATCAAATTCTTAATTTATCTGCAAATTCAATTTCTTTGCTAACAGCATCAACAAACATACCAGGTACTTATAACTACAATTTACTTAATGTTTATTATCAGAATTCACCTGCTTGCTTAAACAATTTATCAGAATCGATAACAATTATAGTTTACCCAAAGCCCAAGGCAGATTTTAATTTATCTGATTACGACAGTTGTTCGGTATTAACGGTTACTTCTACCAATACATCCTTAGCATATAATGGTGAATTGCTTTCATCCATGTCATTCAGCTGGAATGCATCCAACGGATTAACTTCTGTTGCAACAAACCCTGGTTTCTCTTTTGTCAATAATGGAGTAAGCGATTCAATTTACAGTCTCAGACTTATTTCAACATCATCTCATGGATGTAAAGATACTTTATCCAAAACAATTACTGTTTTCCCAAATCCAAAATCAAACTTTAACCCTACTACTACGGTTAATTGCGCTCCATTTATTATTACAAATGCTATCATCAATCTTACACAATATACAATTGCCAATGATTCTTCCTATTGGTATGTTAATGGTGTTTTTTACCACAGTGGAACGAATTTCCCAACATATACAATGTTACAGGATGGTGATTCGGTAAATATTACTTTAGTAACTAGCAATTCACACGGATGTAAACAAGATACTTTAACTAAAAAATTTAAAACAATAATAA